>CAVWCN010000011.1:0-373675 GCA_963753475.1 uncultured Acidobacteriota bacterium | reverse complement strand
TTGTCCACGGAAGAAACAGCGGAGGCGCTGGGACTGTCGGTGCCCGCGGTGAAATCGCGGCTGCTTCGGGCACGATTGAAGCTGCGGCAAAAACTCACCCGATACTTTCGACGGAGCGACAACCAGTGAATTGCAAGACACTCGTAATTGAGTTGGAACATTATCTTGACGAGGAGCTGGATGCTTCGATTCGCGCGTCGATTGAAGAGCACCTGCTGAAGTGCAAGAAGTGCCGCGTCATCGTGAACACCACGAAGAAGACGATCGAGATCTACTGCAACTCCGAGCCCGCCCCCCTTCCCGAAGAAACGCGCTCGCGCCTTCACGATGCGCTCGCCAAGCGCCTCCGCCGAGCCCATCCGTAACTGGGTTTCCGTAGCGCCGGCGTTCTTCGCTGGCGGTTTTGTTTTTTATGCTTAAACATAGCGCCGAGCCAGCTTGCGGCGGATAGCTTCAGCCCTGGCATCCGTGTCGCTCCGTCCGCATGAGACAGCCTTTTTTTTGCAGCCTCCCGCTGCGCTTCATATCCCGATCCGCGAACTGGCGTGGCCCGCGGGAGCCGCTACCCCAAAGCAAACTACCCAGGGCAGCGCAAGTGCACGGGAGAAAGCCGTCGCTCCTGGCTTCTGATAACAAGGTGATCGCGCCTCGCCAGTTCGCAAGTTGAAATTTAAATCGCTACTGGAGGCTGCAAAACAAGATCCTCTTCGTCGGGATACCCTTCGCGCCCCTGCTTATCTCTTTTGCCTCTGCCCCGAAACCTCTACATATCTCGCCCCTGCGACGAACGCAATTCCTCCTGCGCCCACATATCGATTTGCTTTCCCATGCTGCGGTCCGCGCCAATTCATAAATGCGCCCGGCCACCGCCAAATCCTCGCTCGCGATTCCGCTCGACTTGAACAGCGTGATCTGGTCCGCGCTTGTTCGCACTTTCGCCTTTCCGGCAACAATTTCCGACAATTCGTGAACGCGCCCCCAGCCCGCATCGTCGTCGCGCAACGTGTCGATCAAATCGCCCGCCTCCATCTTCGACTGCTCGCGCGAGTCCACCACGATCACATCGCAGCGGCGGACCGCTTCGTCGTCCAGTTCGCGCTTTTGCGGAAAATTCGCGCCAATCGCGTTGATGTGAGCGCCGGGAGAAAGCCACGCGCCTTCAAGCACCGGCCGCGTCGACGTCGTCGCCGTGATGACGATAGCAGCGCCGCGAACAGCGCGTTCGGCTGAGTCCACCGGCATAACGCGAGTCTTCAGCCGCGCAGTCATTTCCTTCGCGAAATTCTCCCGTCTCGCCTGATCCCGTCCGTACGCGCGAATCTCTTCAATTTTGCGCACGGCCGCAACGGCTTCGAGCTGCGTCCTCGACTGCGATCCCGTTCCAATGATTCCTACGGTGGACGCGTCCTCGCGGGCCAGAACTTTTGTCGCGACGCCGCTCGCCGCGCCCGTGCGCATCTGGCCGAGATAATCCGCCTCGATCAGCGCGAGCAAGTCTCCCGACTGCGCGTCGAACAACGGAACCAGGAATCGAAGGCCGTGGCGCGAGGTGGTATAGATCTTCATCCCCATGTACCCAGCCGCCGAATCCGCGGCCGCCATGTAGTGCAGGTAGCTTTTCCCCGGAACGTTCAGCCGTCTTCTCGGCTGCACAATCCCCGCCCCATCCGCGAGCCGCCGAAACGACTCTTCCACGGCTTCGAGCGCGAGCGGCATCGTCAGCAGCGACCGTACATCCCCTTCCGTCAACAGCAGCGGCATGAATTCCTCCAATCTCAGCGACGATAGCAGACATCCCAAACTCTGTGAATCAACTGAACGGGGCCCGCGAAAGGGACGAATCGGAGCCGTACTCTGGGAGATTCTCCTGTGGAATTAAAGGCTAGAAGTTGATGCGGTAGCGGAGCACGCGGCAATTGATCGCGTCCAGGACGAACAGGTCGTGGCGGGCGCTCACCGCCAACATCGGCGGCCGGTGGACCTGGCCAAGCTTGGCGGAAAGATCGAGGTCCAGCTTCGGCGAACCGTCCATATTCCAGACGTGCAGCGTCGACCCGTTCTCGTCCATCACGAAGATGTAGTTGCGGGAAACGGCAAACTCGGCGCTCATTCTGGCCTTGGCCGGCGCTTGGCCCGGAGGGTCAGCCGCCGGCGAGGGCGCCGCCGCATTCGAAGGAACTTCGGCGAGCAAATGGCCGCCCGGATCGAAGCGCAAAAGCCGGCCGGCATCGAGATCCGCGACATAGAGGTTTCCGTCGCCGCCCAGGCGAAGCGGCCCGATCGACGCAGCCCGCTTTCCCGCGCCAGAATGCCCCGGAAAAGGAACCCAGGACCGCAGCAAACGAAGCCGCGGAGAAAAGGTGAATATCTTTCCCGCGTTTTCGTCGAGGACATAGATCATGCCGTCGTCGTCGACGGCGACCGTCAACGAATTTTCGGAACTTGGTCTGGTTCGCAGACGAAGCACGCGGTGGTAATCGTGTTCGCTGGTGGAAAAAACGACAAACACGGTGCTGTGCGCGGGGTCGGTAACGTAAATGGCGCCGCCCGAATCGACCGCGATGGACTGCGGTTCCTTCAGGGAATTCTCCTGAAAGGAGAGCAGTGGAGTGCCGTCGGCGGCGAATTTGTCGATGAAGCCGTTCCCGGCGTCGGCTATATAAACATTTGCGATCGAATCGACCGCGATTCCCTGCGGATCATCGAGCTGTCCCGGGTCCTGGCCCTTGGTCCCCCACTGGCTGACAAACTCGAGCGCCGGCGTAGATGGACCCTGGGCCTGCGCGGCGGAACTGAAGCGCGAACATCCAGACATAGAGACGAGGAGTAAAACCAACGCGAAAGCTGCCAGCCGGGCCCTGTTCGTCATCGCCAGATGATCGTAAGCGCTCGCCACGCCCTGCGCAATTCAACTCTCGATTCTTGTGCCGATTGAGTAGCGCCCGGAGAAGCCAACGGGATTCCCGAACTTTCAGAGCGAGGCACGCGGTCACACATTCTGTCTATGCCAGGTCTTCACTGCTGGGCAGTCTCGGGACCTGTTATTTCCTGTTGACCGCGTCGATGATTCGTTTCCGGCTCCCCTGAGGTGTCGCACCGGAATCGGTTTCGACTTCCAGCACTTCGGATGCAAGCGCATCGTCTTTGATCGCCCGCCGCATCCATTTCGAATAGTCCTGCTGCCGAAGATGAAACAGCCACGTTTCGTCGTCGATGCCTTCGGCGATTTGATTGAACATCATCAGGTTGTGCGCCCGAAGGTTCAATTTGTCGTGAGGCCCCTTGAAAAAGAAACTTGTTTCAGGGGACAGGCGGCCCTCCGCGTACTTTCTCTTTGTGCCGGCGCATCTCCAGGGCGGAGGGATGGACGCGAACCGAAAGCAGGCCGCGCGGATCATCCAAAAACCAGACGAACGCCTCGCCCGTCTTTGACGGCAGGGGCGAGTGGACAGGCGAAGGCCTCCCGACGGCGCTGCTGAACTCTTGAATGGTCTGCTCGGGCGATGGACCAACAGCGATCACTCCCTTCATCGATGGGCGTTCGAGGCTGAACGCTTCGAAGATCGTCGAGGAGCATCTTGTCGATGAGCTGCTCGACGCCCTTTCCGTCGGGATCGCTGGTGACGAGATCGGCCCGGTCTTTCAGAGTTGGAATCGCATTCGCGACGGCCACGCGGCATTCGCAGACGTTCAGGAGCGCATGATCGTTCTCGGCATCGCCTACTCCAACCGTGTTGTGCACGGAAAGCCCGAGCTCAGCAAGTGCGGCGCGCAGTCCGGTCCCTTTGTTGACGCCGGAAGGAAGCACCATCACGGCCTCGCGGTTGTAAATCACTTGCATCTCCAGGCCGAGATCGCGAATCGCCTTCAGAACTGCGGCATCGTGCGGCTGCACCGTCGAGACGATCGATGCGCCGATGCTCAACGGTTCGACGCCGGCATCGCGCAGCGCGGCGACGAACTCGGGCGGAGGGGGTTCTCCCAGCGCTCTGGATTCCCGAGTCGCCGGATTGTAGAGAAGCGCACCATTCTCGGCGACGATCCGCTGAAACATTTCGTGTTCGGGGAAGACGGCGCGGAGGTCGCCGAGTTCACGGCCGGTTACCAGGATCAGCTTGCGTCCCGATTCAGCCAGCCGGCGCAAGGACGCGACGCTGCTGCTTCGTACAATTCCGTGATCGGCGAGTGTTCCGTCGTAGTCACTTGCGAGCGCGAGGTAGCGCATGAATTCGGGCGATAGCTCCAGTGGATTTTGTGATTCGTGCCGCGATTCATTTTAGTGCGCATTGCGCGGATTGTGAACCCACCATCGCGCGCGTTGTCGGACGGAAAATCAGCGGGGGAAAAGGAAACCCCGGCAGGAGTCGCCGGGGTTCGTCAATAGCCGGATTGCGATAATCGGCCAGGCTTGATCAGGCGCCTGTCCTCGCGTTGTGCTTCTTCCTGTAGATGTTCCGCGACGCGCGGTTCTGCCGGTGATTCAGCGTTCTCCGGTCGGCCGCGGTCAAGTGTCCGTCGTCCGCCTTGCGCATATGCCGTTCTTCCTTGTTGATCGACCGTTGCTGGCGTTCCAGCTTGGCCGTTTCGCCGGGAGTGAGTTGACCGCTCTTCACACCCTGCCCGATGCGGTCCTGCTGATTTTCCTTTCTCTGCTGGATCGTTGCCGGTTTATTTTCGGCAGTAGAAGTGCCCGATTGTGCGAATGTGGCTGGCGCGCACAAAATAAGCAGCGCCGCTCCGTACATCAAAAGCCGTTTCGTGGTCATTGGCGTGTCCCTTTCCGAAGCCGCCCTCGGCGAATTGTCTCTTTGCCACCGAAGTGTCTATCCAGTGAAACACGCCTTCGCGGAAAATGTTGCGGCGCGGGATTCTGGCGGGCGAAAGGCATCACCTGTCCTTCAGGACAGTGTTCAGAAGCGGGACGAAAGCCGTGTTCTTACGCGACACGCCGCCCGACCGCCGGAGCGATGATGCGAATTTCCGCCATGAGCTGCGCGAACTGATCCGGATAAAGCGACTGCGCGCCGTCCGACAGCGCGCGCTCCGGATCGGGATGCACCTCAATGATCAACCCATCGGCGCCCGCCGCAACCGCAGCACGCGCCATGGCCGCCACTTTGTCGCGCCTGCCTGTCCCGTGCGACGGATCGGCAATGATCGGCAGGTGCGAAAGCTGCTTGATCACGGGAATCGCCGCGATGTCGAGCGTGTTGCGCGTGTACGTCTCAAACGTGCGAATGCCGCGCTCGCACAGAATCACCTTATAGTTTCCGCCCGCCATGATGTATTCGGCGCTCAGCAGCAGTTCTTCGATCGTTGCGGACAATCCGCGTTTCAGCAGAACCGGCTTGTCGACTTCGCCCAGCGCCCGCAGCAAATGGTAATTCTGCATGTTGCGCGCGCCCACCTGAAGCACGTCGACGTACGGCAGCATCTGTTCTACCTGCGACGGGTCCATCACCTCGCTGACCACCAGCAGATCATTCTCGTCGCGCCGCCGCGCGCATCAGCTTCAGCCCTTCTTCGCCGAGCCCCTGAAAGCTATACGGAGAAGTGCGCGGCTTGAACGCGCCTCCGCGCAGCATTTTCGCGCCGGCTTGCGCCACGCGCTTCGCCACGTCGTCGATCTGCTCCGCCGATTCGACCGCGCACGGTCCCGCCGCCACGATCACTTCCGGTCCGCCGATCGCCACGCCCTTTCCCACGTCGATCATCGAACCCTCGGGCCTGACGGTCCGCGACGCCAGCTTGAACGGATGAGAAATCGGCACCAGTTCCTCCACGCCCGCCGCGGCGCGCAGCGCTTCCAGCTCGCTTCGATGCTTGTTGCTGTTGCCCACGACCCCGATCACGATCCTCTCCTCGCCGCGAATCAAGTGCGCCTGAAAGCCGCATTCCTTGATGCGCTCCACCACGTGATTGACCTGCTCCTCGGTAGCATTTCCCGACATATTGACGATCATTTGTGCTCCCCTGATGACGACGATTTTGCGCCCTCCGCGATCTTTGCGGATGGGTATGAACCCAAAACTCGCAACCCGACGACCAGTTTGCTCAGCTCTTCGAGCGCCGATTCGGCTCCCACTCGTCCGCCCGGTGTTTGCAAATCCAGATAGAACCGGTACTGCCACGGCGATCCGTGCACCGGACGGCTCTCGATCTTCATGAGATTAATTCCGCGTTTGGCGAACGGCGCCAGCGCCTGGTGGAGCGCGCCGGGGCGATGATCCAGTTCGAAGACGAGCGACAGTTTGTCCGCGCCTTCCGAACTTGCGCCTTCCGGCGAGAGCAAAAGAAATCGCGTGTAATTCTCTCGATCGTCTTCGAGGTGCTCGCGGAGGATGGCGCCGCCATAGATCGTTGCCGCGCGCCTGCCCGCGATCGCCGCGCGCGATAAGTCGCCCGCGCGGATCACTTGCCGCACGCTCCCCGCTGTGTCCTCCGCCGCGATGCGTTTCAGTCCGGGATTCGCCCTAAAAAAGCGCTCGCACTGCGCCAGCGCCACGGGATGCGATTGGACGGTCGTAATCCGTTCGAACGTCGCGCCCGGCGGCCCGATCAGGTTGTGCACAATCGGGATGATCACTTCTCCCATGATGGTCAGGCGGCTCTCCACCAGCAGATCGAACGAGCGGTGAACCGGCCCGGCGAGGCTGTTCTCGATCGGCGCGAGAATATAATCTGCGGCGCCATCGTCGATCGCGTTGAACATCGCGTCGAAGCTCCCGCGCGGCACGAGCGTGATTCCTTCGCCCAGAAGCTGCACGGCGGCTTCCTCGCTGAAGGCGCCCCGTTCGCCTTGAAACGCGATTCGCGCGTTGGGTTCGATCTTCATAGCGCCAGGATCTTTCGCGATTTGCCGCGGGTGCGTCGCGTGCTCGGCTTTGGCTCGGCAGCTGTCCCGCATCCGTTCAGCACCTGCGTGCGAATCGACTCGTCCAGAACAACCTGGTAGATCCGTTCGATGGCGGTGCTGTCCAGCGGGCCGGGATTCAACGCTTTCATGCGGTTCAGAATCTCGCGCTCGCGTTCGGGAACCCGCAGCACGAGTCCCGCCTGCCCTTTCAGCCTGCCTACTTCGAGGGCGAGCTCGGTCCGCAGGTTTAACAGGTGAAGCATCGCCGTATCGATCGCGTCGATTTTTCGCCGCCAATCGTCAATTTTCATGGTCGTCTCACTCCTCCCGTCAGCTCAGAAAACAAAAAAGGCCGCGAACTCTCTGGGAGTCGCGGCCGGTATCTCGAAACTTGTTGCGGCTTTTAGATCGGTTCGTTCACCGCGCGAGTCTCGCCCGCCCGCTCCCCCGTAAAGGAGAAGCGGTAAGTAAAGGCGAAATTGTGATAATACGAGCGCATCGCGCGGCCCTGATCGTCCCTTCCCACTGAACCGAATCGAAGCGCCACTATACGGTCGCGGCACGGGCAGCGTCAAGTGAATTCCCCGCCCCGGTCCATAAGAAAAAGTTATGATTTTCTCAATAATTACAAATTGGACTTATCGCACGGCTTCGCGTTTACTGGTTCCCGCAGCGTTCTCGCGAAGCGCGGGGCGTGGATATGGATTATGACGCGAGTGATTAGAACGGTCGTAGTCGTAGCGATTCGATGGGGGCCACCGGTCTAAGCCCAGCTTGGACGGTCTGCCCCGCACCTGACCCCAGGACGCGGGGCTTTTTAGTTTGAGGGGTTTGTGATCCTGGATTCGCCCTTGCCACCCTGAGCGCCAGGAGAACGAGGACAGACGGCACGATCGATGCATAGCGACGAAATCAAAAAGGGAATCTCCCGGGCGCCGGCGCGGGCCATGCTGAAGGCCACCGGCCTGACCGACGCCGATCTTGCGCGTCCGCTCGTTGCCGTCGCCAATACCTGGACGGAAGTCACGCCTTGCAATTTTCATCTGCGAGCCCTGGCCGAGCGCGTGAAAGAAGGAATTCGCGCCGCCGGCGGCACGCCCATCGAGTTCGACACAATTGCCATTTCCGACGGGATCACCATGGGCACCGAAGGGATGAAAGCCTCGCTCGTGTCGCGAGAAATTGTTGCGGACTCGATCGAGCTCGTCGTTCGCGCGCACGCCTTCGACGCGGTCGTGGCGATTTGCGGGTGCGACAAGACCATCCCCGGCACGGTGATGGCGCTCGCGCGCCTGAATATTCCGGGGCTCTCGCTTTACGGCGGGTCAATTGCCGCCGGCCAATTTCACGGCCGCGAAGTGACCATCCAGGACGTTTTCGAGGCCGTGGGCGCCTGCGCCGCAGGCCGCATGACCGCGGCAGAAGTCACCGACCTCGAGAATGTCGCCTGCCCCGGCGCGGGAGCTTGCGGCGGCCAGTTCACGGCGAACACGATGGCCACGGCGATCACTTTCCTGGGCATTTCGCCCATGGGCGCGAATGAAATTCCGGCTACCGATCCGCGCAAAGAGAAAGTGGCGTTCGATTGCGGCAAGACGGTGATGAAGCTTCTGGCCGCAGATGTTCGCCCGCGTCAAATCATCACTCACAAATCGCTCCGGAACGCGATCGCCTCCGTCGCGGCCACCGGCGGCTCGACCAACGCCGTGCTGCACCTGCTGGCCATCGCCCGCGATGCCGGCGTTCGACTTGACCATCAAAGAATTCGATCGGATTTCCGCGAAGACCCCGCTTATCGCCGACTTGAAGCCTTTCGGCCGCTTTGTCGCGCCCGATATGTTCAACGCCGGCGGCATGCGCCTGCTCGCAAAGCGGCTGCGCGAAGCGGGCTTGCTCCAGGACGGCCCGACCGCCTCCGGCAAGAGCTTGTTCGAGGAAATTGAAAACGCCAACGAATCGAAGGGACAGGAAGTTCTGCGTCCTCTGTCGAACCCACTCAAGAAAGACGGCGGCCTGGCCATTCTCTATGGCTCGCTCGCGCCGGAAGGGTGCGTGGTGAAACTCGCCGGGCACGAGCGCCTGCTCCATCGCGGCCCTGCGCGCGTTTTCGATTCGGAAGAAGCCTCGTTCGAGGCCGTACAACAACGGAAAATTCAGCCCGGCGACGTCGTCGTGATTCGCTACGAAGGCCCGCGCGGCGGTCCCGGCATGCGTGAGATGCTCGCCGTCACCGGAGCGCTGGTCGGCCAGGGTCTGGGCGATTCGATCGCCCTGATCACAGACGGCCGTTTCAGCGGCGCCACCCACGGCTTGATGGTCGGCCACGTTGCTCCGGAAGCCGCCCGCGGCGGCCCGATCGCCCTCGTGCGCGAAGGCGACATGATCACGCTCGACGTTCGCGCGCGGCGTCTCGATGTCGAAGCAGTCGAATCTCGATGAACGCCGCAAGCTCTGGAAAGCTCCGGCACCAAAATATTCAAGCGGCGTGATGGCCAAGTACGCGCGGCTCGTCTCGTCGGCTTCGGAAGGCGCAATCACATCGGCAGATCAAGCTCTGCAATGAGGAGATGAACATGGCGAAGATGTTTTGGCAGGACGATGCGAATCCGCGAGCCCTGGAAGGCAAGCGCATTGCGGTGCTCGGTTACGGCAGCCAGGGGCGCGCGCACGCACTCAATCTGCGCGACAGCCACCTCAACGTGACCGTCGGCTTGCGCCGTGGAGGTCCTTCCTGGGCGCAGGCCGAGCAGGATGGCTGGACGCCCATCGCGCCCGCCGACGCCGCCGATGGCGCGGACGTGATCGTGATGCTCGCACCCGACATGGCGCAGCCCCCGCTCTACCAGAACGAAGTTGCGGCCGGTCTCAAGCCCGGCGCCATGCTCCTTTTCTCTCATGGCTTCAATATTCATTACGGCCAGATTCGGCCGCCGCAAAACATCGACGTGACGATGGTCGCGCCGAAAGGACCGGGAAACCTGGTTCGGCGTCAGTATGAGGCGGGTGGCGGCGTGCCCTGCTTGCTGGCCGTACATCAGGACGCGTCGGGCCATGCGTATGACCGCACTCTGGCCTACGCGCACGCGATTGGCGGGACGCGCGCCGGCGTGATTCAAACCACTTTCGCCGAAGAAACGGAAACCGATTTGTTCGGCGAGCAGGCTGTTCTCTGCGGCGGCATTCGCGAACTGATTCAAGCCGGATGGGAAACGCTGGTGAAAGCCGGCTATCAGCCCGAAGCGGCGTATTTCGAGTGCTTGCACGAAGTGAAGCTGATCGTTGACCTGATCTATGAAGGTGGAATCGCCAAAATGCACAAGTTCGTCAGCGAAACCGCCAAGTACGGCGACGTGACGCGCGGCCCGCGCGTGATCGACGCGCACGTCCGCGAGAACATGCAAAAAATTCTCGAAGAAATTCAGTCCGGAAAATTCGCGAAGGAATGGGTGCTCGAAAATCAGGCCGGGCGTCCGGAGTATACGAAATTGCTGGAGCGCGACCGCAACCACCCCATTGAGAAGGTGGGCGAGGAGCTTCGCGCGCAAATGTCGTGGCTCAAGCCCGAAGCGTCCACCGCGGCCCGAGGTGCAAAATGAAGGGCTCTCAATTCCTGGTGAAAGCCCTCGAGCGCGAGGGCGTCGAATTCATTTTCGGTTATCCGGGCGGCGCGATCATGCCCGTGTACGACGCGCTGCTCGATTCGCACATTCGCCACATCCTGGTCCGCCACGAGCAGGCTGCGGCGCTCGCCGCCGACGGCTACGCGCGCGCGACGGGCAAGGTCGGCGTGTGCATGGCCACCTCTGGTCCGGGCGCGACGAACCTCGTCACCGGAATCGCCAACGCCTACATGGATTCGATTCCCATGGTTGCCATCACCGGCCAGGTTGCCACGCCGTTGATGGGAACGGACGCGTTTCAGGAAGTCGACATCTTCGGCATTACGCTTCCGGTGGTGAAGCACAGCTTTCTCGTCGATCGCGCCGCGGACTTGCCTCGCGCCGTCCACGAAGCGTTCCACATCGCGAAGTCCGGACGCCCGGGTCCCGTCCTGATCGACTTGCCCAAGGACGTGGCCAACTCCGAAGCGGATTTCGAGTTTTACGGCAGCGAGGCGGACCATTCCGCAACCGAACCCGATCGCGAGGCCATTGCCCGCGCCGCTCAGTTGATCCAGGATGCTCGCCGTCCGGTGATCTATGCCGGCGGCGGAATTGGTATGGCCGGCGCAATCAAGGAATTCAATGCCTTCGTCGACGCCACGCGAATTCCCGTCATTTCCACGCTGAAGGGCATCGGGGCCATCCCCACGCAGCATCCGCTGTTTCTCGGCATGATGGGCATGCACGGCACGAAGGCCTCGAATCACGCGGTGCAGGCTTGCGATTTGCTGATCTGCATCGGCGCGCGCTTCGACGATCGCGCTACCGGGAAACTCGCGGGCTTCGCCACAGGTGCTCGCGTGATTCACATGGACGCGGACGCGTCCGAAGTGGGCAAGCTCCGCCACGCAGACGCACCGCTGGTTGGCGATTTGAAGAAAACTCTCCGCGCGCTCACCACGGTCGCTGTTGACGGCGATGCCTGGCGTCACCAATGCCTCTCCTGGAAGCAGTCGCACGCCTGGAATTACGACGCGCCCGCGCCCGGGATTTATGCGCCGTGGTTCCTGAAGCGGCTCGCGCAGCGAGCTCCCGAAAACGTCATCGTCGCATGCGACGTGGGCCAGCACCAGATGTGGGTCGCGCAGCACTTCGATTTCGCGCGTCCGGAACAGCATCTGAGCAGCGGCGGCCTGGGGACCATGGGCTTCGGCCTGCCGGCCGCGATTGGCGCCCAGCTCGCTTATCCCAACGCGACCGTCATCAACGTTTCCGGCGACGGCTCGATGATGATGAACCTGCAGGAACTCGCGACGCTTCGCCGCTACGATCTGCCCGTGAAGATCGTTCTCTTTGACAATCGCGCGCTGGGCATGGTTCGCCAGTGGCAGGAATTGTTCCATGCCGAGCGCTACAGCGAAGTCGATCTCTCCGACAATCCGGACTTCTCGCGCGTCGCCGAATCGATGGGCATCCCCGCGTTCCGCGTGGAAAGCAAGGAGCACATCGAAGACGCCATCGACAATTTGCTCGCCACGTCCGGGCCCGTGATGGCTCACGTCGTGATCGACCAGATGGCTAATGTGTGGCCCATCGTCGGCCCCGGCAAAACCAATTCCGAAATGATGGACGAGGTCAGGCAGTGAACGTTCTCACTCTCCAGTTGCGGGTCAAGAATGAAGAAGGCGCCCTGCTGCGCGTTCTCAGCATGGCGCGCCGCCGCCGATTCGATCTGATCAATCTCACCGCCGATTCGTCGGCGGATGGCAGCTTCTTCGACGTGCGCATGACGGTACAGGCCGAGCGTTCCGCGCCCGCCTTCGTGCGCCAGATCGAGAAGCTGGTCGACGTCGCGCACGTCGAGGTGATCGAGTCCGGCGAAGCCGAAAACGGCGCGCGTGCCGCCGCCTCGCTCACCTGACGCTGCTTCGAATTCGCCGAACCTTGGAATGTTTTGCTGCGCTCACCGCTTCTGCCGCGCGTGCGATGGAACGATCTCATCCTGCGCCACGGTGCTCTCGAACTTCACGCGCTTTCCCCGTATGATCTAGCGCATGCCCAATCCAGTTCCCTTCCCGCGCATCGTGATCATCGGTACTGGCCTGATCGGCGGCTCTTTCGGTCTCGCGCTCCGCAAACATTTTCCTGAAATCAGCATCGCCGGCTTCGATCGCGAAGACGCCCTCCAACGCGCGGGCGCTCGCGGCGCCGTGCAAGAAACATGCGCAACTCTGGCTGAAGCGGTCCGCGGCGCGCACCTCGTCTACGTCGCCCTGCCGATCGGCGCAACGATCGAAGTGTTGCCATCCATCGCGGCCGCTGGCGCGCCGCAAGCGCTCGTCACCGACGCGTGTAGCGCGAAGGCCGTTGTCTGCAGGGACGCTGCGACCCACTTCAAAGGCGGCGCGCGTTTTCTTGGCGGCCATCCCATGGCGGGAAAAGAGATTTCGGGTGTTGAAAACGCCCGCGCCGAAATTTTCCAGGGAGCGCCCTACGCCTTGATTGGTTCGGAAACCGACTCGGATCAGCGGGTGCAGAAACTCGTCCAACTTCTGCGCGGAATCGGCGCGAAGCCGGTCTGGTGCGACGCGGACACCCACGACTGGGCTGTCGGCATCGTCTCGCATTTACCGCAGCTCGTCGCCGTCGCTCTCGCGCGCGTCGTTTCGGATGAGACGGACGAAACCGGCATGCCTCTCACGCTAGCGGGCAAAGGTTTGCAGGACATGCTGCGGCTGGCGGGAAGTCCGTACGGCGTGTGGCGCGACGTCCTTCTCGCGAATCGCGAGAACGTCGCGCGGGCGCTCGAACGGCTCGCGCAGGAAATCGATCACCTGCGCCGCAATCTCTCAACCAGGGAATTGGAACAGGAATTTCGCGCTGCGAACGATCTTTTCGCCCTGCTCCACAAGGAACAGGAGAAAGCAGAACGTTAGGCCCTGCACTGCTTCGGTAACTCGCTGTGAATTCGGGATCATTTCACACTATGCCGGACACAGGAACTACCATCGGAATGTAACAGTCCGATGAAAGCGGCGTGAATGCCCGGCGAAAGCCCCGCTAAGAGTCCCTTGCCGCCTATCCCCTGCCCGGAAGATCGATATTCTACACGATTCTCTAAAAAAGAAAATAGCGTTGCGCCAGCGGAAGCACGCGCGCCGGCTCGCACGTCAGCAATTCTCCGTCGACGCGCACTTCATACGTTTCAGGGTCGACCTCGATATTCGGAGTCGCGTCGTTGAGCAGCAAGTCCTTCTTCCCGATCTTCCGGCAATTGCGCACCGGCGCGGCCGCTTTCCTGATTCCAAGCCGCTGGGGGACTCCCGCCGAAATCGCTTCCTGGGACATGAACGTCAAGCTGGTTGCGGCGGTCGCTCCGCCAAAACTGCCGAACATCGGACGGTAAAGCACGGGTTGCGGCGTCGGAATCGATGCGTTCGGATCGCCCATCGCGCTCCAGGCGATGAATCCGCCCTTCACCACCATTTCCGGCTTGACCCCGAAAAACGCCGGCTTCCACAGCACCAGGTCCGCCAGCTTGCCGGGCTCGATCGAACCGATCTCCTCCGACATCGCCGTGCGTGATCGCGGGATTGATCGTGTATTTCGCGACGTATCGCTTCGCGCGGAAATTGTCGTTGCGGCTCGGAATCCTCCGGCAACGGCCCGCGCTGCGCTTTCATTTTATGCGCCGTCTGCCAGGTCCGCGACCACCACTTCGCCGACGCGCCCCATCGCCTGCGAGTCGCTCGACAGCATGCTGATCACGCCCAAGATCGTGCAGAATGTCTTCCGCGGCGATCGTCTCCGGGCGGATGCGGCTTTCCGCGAAAGCGACGTCCTCCGGCACGTGCGGATTCAGGTGATGGCAGACCATCAGCATGTCCAGATGTTCGGCGATCGTGTTGATCGTGTACGGCCGCGTGGGATTCGTCGACGACGGCAGAATATTCGGGAACGACGCGATGCGAATGATGTCCGGCGCGTGGCCGCCGCCGGCGCCTTCGGTGTGATAGGTATGAATCGCGCGTCCGGCAATCGCCGTCGACGGTAACTTCGAGGAATCCCGCTTCGTTGATCGTGTCCGTGTGAATCGCCACCTGCACGTCGTATTCATCCGCGACGCGCAGGCACGCGTCGATTGCCGCCGGCGTGGTGCCCCAATCTTCGTGCAACTTCAGCCCGCACGCTCCGGCGCTCATCTGCTCCACCAGGGGTTCGGCTGTGGACGCGTTTCCCTTGCCAAGAAAGCCGAAATTCATCGGCCAGGCTTCCGCGGCCTGCAACATGCGCGCGAGATTCCATGCGCCCGGCGTGCACGTTGTGGCAGCGGTTCCCGTGGCGGGCCGGTGCCGCCGCCGATCATCGTGGTGATGCCGTTTGAGATTGCTTCGTAAACTTGCTGCGGCGAAATGAAATGGATGTGGCTGTCGATTCCGCCGGCGGTGACGATCAGATTCTCGCCCGCGATCACTTCCGTCGCGGCGCCGACCACCAGATCCGGATCGACGCCTTCCATGGTGTCGGGATTTCCGGCTTTGCCCACCTTGACGATGCGGCCGTTCTTGACCCCGATGTCGCCTTTGACGATGCCCCAGTAATCGATGATCACCGCGTTCGTGATCACCAGATCGAGCGCGCCTGCTCCGCCTCGCGTTTCGTGCTGGCGCTCTGGCCCATCCCATCGCGGATCACCTTGCCGCCGCCGAACGTGACTTCGTCGCCGTAGTGCGTGAAATCCTTTTCGATTTCGACGATCAGCTCGGTGTCGGCAAGACGAATCCGGTCGCCCCTCGTCGGGCCGTACAAATCAGCGTAAGTTCGCGCGCGGAATCTTCATCGGCTCTGGTTCTCTGCGCCTCTGCGGCTCCCTTCCCAAGCGAAGTCGAAGGGCGTGGCTACTCTTTCTGCTTTTCGCTCCTGTCGAACGCCCGCTCGCGCGTGGTCGTATCGTCCAGCGCGCCGTTGACCAGTCCGCTGAATCCGCGCACCACACGCGTCCCGCCAAAATCCGTCAGCTCGACTTCTTTTTCCTCGCCGGGCTCGAACCGGACCGCCGTGCCCGCCGGAATATTCAGCCTCATGCCGTACGCGACGTCGCGGTCAAACAACAGCTCGCGATTCGCCTCGAAAAAATGGAAGTGGCTGCCTACCTGGACCGGCCGGTCGCCTTTGTTCTGGACGAGGACGCGCGCGGTCCGCCGGCCGGCATTCGCCTCGATCGCGCCGGCAGCTTCATCGAGCAGATATTCGCCAGGTATCACGCTGCCTCCAACCGAGACGTGCGCGCCAATGTAGCGTACGGGCGGCAGGCGAGGCAAGGCGGCAACGGAACCCGGCGAAGCACGGAGCCGGTGAACGATGGCCCGACGGGCCGGAGAACAGCCTCGCCTCGGAAAAGGTGAGCTGGAGAAACGCGCCCTGCGACCGCTCCAGAATTCCCCTTGCTTACCGAGGGGAGCAGTGTTAGATTCTCCTCGGTTACCGATATGAGGCGAACACGATGAGCAAACCTCCCGATCTGGTGCAGGGCACTCTGGATATGCTGCTGCTGAAAATCCTCGCTCTCGAGCCCATGAACGGGTACGCGATCAGCCAACGATTGAAGCAAGTTTCGAGCGACGTGCTGCAGGTGAGCGACGGCTCTCTCTACCCCGCTCTCCACAAGCTCGAGCAAGAAGGCTGGATCAAAGCCGAGTGGAAGACGACGGACAACAATCGCCGCGCAAAGTTCTATTCCTTGACCAGGTTGGGCCGCAGGCAGCTTGAGACCGAGGCGCGGAATTGGAGCCGGCTCTCGGCGGCGATATCCAACGTCGTGAAGGAGGAAGCGTAAGAAGGGGCGGCAATGTAGCTCACCTCGTTAGAGGTGAGGGGTTTCATTCCGAGCCCGGGAGAACGAGCGATGCGACCTGACAAATGGATCTACACCTTGCCTTTAAGGTTGCGCTCACTATTTCGCCGCCGCCAGGTTGACCGGGAACTCGACGAGGAATTGCGCTACCACATCGAGCGCAAAACCGAGGAAAACCTCGCCAAGGGCATGACGCCCGAGAATGCTCGCCGCGCCGCTCTACTTGATCTGCGCGGGATTGAACGGACGCGAGAGGAATGTCAAGACGTGATGCCGTTGCGCTGGCTGGACCACTTCTCGCGCGACCTGCGCTACGCCTTCCGGATGCTGGCCAAAAGCCCCGGATTTACCGCGGTGGCCGTGATCGCATTGGCGCTCGGGATCGGCACTGACACCGCGATGTACACGATCGTGAACGGGGCCCTCTCCTGGGACATGGGACTCGACAATCGGAATGAGATCGTGGCCGTCACATCTACCGATGCTGCGCACGGCCAGGACTGGTCAACTTCGTATCCTGACTTTCTCGATTTTCGATCGCAGACAAAATCACTCGCCGGACTTGCCGCTTATCAGATCGAGCCCGTAAATGTAAGCGATTCGAACGCCCTGCCCGAGCGCTACTACTGCGCTGAGATGTCGGCCAACGGATTTACGGTCGTCGCGCAAAAGCCGCTCACTGGGGCGAGACTTTATTCCCGCGGACGAGCAGCCGGGGGCAACGCCCGTGGTTATGCTCGGCTACCACGTCTGGCGTGACCGCTACGCGCTCGATCCACACATCGTCGGGAAAACGATCACCATCAATGATATTCCGCGGACGGTAATCGGGGTGATGGCGCGCGGCCGGCGATTCCCCGAAGAGACTGACCTCTGGACGCCGCTCGTCTCCGACGCCGCGCGCGAGCGACGCGATAATCGCACCCTCATGCTATTCGGCAGGCTTCGTGAAGGAGTGCCGCTGGCTTCGGTTCGCGCGGAGATGAGCATACTTGCCGGCGCGCTTGCCGTCCGATATCCCAACACAAATAAGGATGTCACTGCCATCGTCATGCCGATCATGCAGCTTACTGGCTTGTACTTCATGGAGCCTTTGATCCTGGCGCTGTTCGTCGCGGTCGGATTCGTGCTGCTGATTGCCTGCGCCGACGTCGCCAACATGCTTTTGGCCCGCGCCGCCGAACGCTCGCGGGAAATTTCAATTCGCGTGGCCATCGGCGCGGGGAAAATTTCGATTTTGCGGCAGCTCTTGATCGAAAGCGTCGTGCTGTCGGGTGCCGGTGGGCTCTTGGGCTGGCCCGTCGCGGTGGGAGGGCTTCGCTGGTTCGACCGCGGCACCAGTACGATAACGACCCGGCCCGTTTGGCTCCACTTGTCGCTGGACCGAAACGCCTTCTTGTATCTGGCGGTAATTTCTGTGGGGACCGGAATCCTGTTCGGGCTCGCACCCGCCCTGCGCCTGGCAAAAACAGACGTGCATGCCGCGCTCAAGGAAGGTGGCGGCACGGGAGTCGTCGGCGGCAAGTCAGGTTTGCGGCTTTCGAACGTGCTTGTGGCGATTCAAATGGCTTTCTGCGTCGTGTTGCTGGCGAATGCGGGCGTGCTCATTCGCAGCGCCGTGAACATGTATGCGGCGCCCGTCGGCGTAAATACGCAAAATGTGCTCACGATGCGCATCAATCTTCCCGAAGCCAAATATGCGAACGCCGGCAGTTGGATTGCCTTTCACCACGAGTTGGCCGGCCAGCTCGCCGCTCTGCCGGGTGTCGAGCTTTCGGGCGCGTCGTCGAATCTGCCGATGGGTGGGTGGATTTCGTTCGCGTTCGAGTTCGACGGCCGGAGCAACGATCCATCGCATCGGCCGGAAGCCGGCGGTCTGGTCGTGAGCAACAATTATTTCGCGATCATGCAGGTTCAGCCGTTCCGTGGCCGTTTATTTTCTGGCATCGACGGCAAGTCCGGAACTCCCGTCGCCGTTGTGAACCGGAGCTTTGCCTCGAAGTTCTGGCCGAATGATGATGCACTCGGAAAACGCGTTCGCATCATCGAAGACCGTTCCGCGGGAGCCTGGTTCACGGTCGTTGGCATTGTGCCCGACGTCCTGCAGAATTTTCGGCAGAACCTCGAACGCGACACCCTGATTTATGTGCCGTTTTCTGAATTGCCGCAGCGGCAGACGTTCCTGATCGCTCGGACGGGAGTGCCGCCGGCAGGTTTGGCGGACGCCTTCCGGGGCGAGGTGCAGAAAATCGACGCAGGGCTTCCCGTTTACGACGTGCGCACGCTCGATAGCCGCATCGCGGAGACGCGCCTGAGTACCAGCTTATTCGGGGCCATGTGCTCGGTCTTCGCAGCGATCGCGACCGTGCTCGCCGCGATTGGCCTTTACGCTGTAATCGCGCACGCGGTGAACAGGCGGACCCAGGAAATCGGTCTGCGAATCGCACTGGGCGCCACCAGGGGCGATATCGTACGTCTGGTCGCGGCACAATGCGTTCGGCCGCTGGTCTTCGGAGTCATTTCTGGCCTATTGCTCGCTCTTGGTGCAACTCAGGTATTCCGCGGTGCGCTTCAGGGCGTTTCGCCTACCGATCCGGTCGCCTTTGCCGGCACGGTTCTCGTGCTCGTCATGGCCGCTTTGCTCGGATCCGCCATCCCCGCGCGCCGCGCCATGCGCGTCGATCCGATGGTTGCCCTGCGACATGAGTGACCGAGGGGCAGCGCCAATCTGGCCGGTCCCTCTCCGTCGGCGCTCCTTCCTTGAATTCCCAAATTGGGAATGCGGAAGCTCGGTTAGCCATCTTCCCGGCCTCGAACTTCTCGCGACGCCCTCCATATCTCCCTTTCCCCCCGCGTCTCTCTGTGCCTCTCTGGCAAATCCGTTCACCCGCCTGATAGTCCTAGGACTATGTAAATATTAACTACTAACTCAATAGATATTCCGCTCTATCAAGGGATGTTTTTGTGCTCGTCAAAATCGAGCGCAGCGAAAGGAAACGAAGTGACCCAGAGCGTGAAGCTCGCCCAAATCCAACTTGAGGATGCTAAATGTCACTCCAACACAGACTTGGCCAATTCGCCACCAAAAACGGCGCCCTTCGCCGCGGAATGAAATGGCTTCAGGAACATGATCGCGAAACACCCTCCGGGCAAGCCGCCCAGGAATATGTCAGCCAGATCGGCCTCTCGTCCAGCGACCCGGAAACAACCGCAAGCCAACGCGAAGATGCCCTTTTGAGCATAGCCGCGCAAGCCACCGGCCGTTTCCTTCAAAAGAACCTCCCCGAGCAAGCGGTCCAGTCAGCCGGATTTGAAGATCCCGAGCCGGTCCCGCGGCGCGGCCGTCCCAGACGCAATCCCCCGGTCGGCAGCCATGACGTCGATCTCTCCCGGCACAGTCGCCGCTGCATCATCTGCAAGCATCCCGAACGCGACACGATCGAGGAAGCCTTCCTCCAATGGCGCCGCACCGGCGATCTGAGACTCGAATTCAAGCTTCCCAATCGAAGCTCAATTTACCGCCATGCCCATGCCTTCGGCCTTTTCGATGAACGCGCCCGCAACATGCGCTCCGCTCTCGACTTCATCATCGAGGAGGCTGAAACGGTCAGGCCCACCGCCGACAGCATCATCCGGGCCATCCGCGCCTACAGTTGCCTCGATGAAAACGGCCGCTGGGCCGAACATCCCCGGCGCGTGATCATTTCCCACGAGACGGTCGCCGCCGCGCCGCCGGTCCCAGTCGAACCAACCGACAGCGAGCCTCCCGGCCAGTTCGTCGGAGTGGAGCCCATGCCAATCGCCGAGCTTCCTCCAAGCGACGAATGACGGCCTGCCTGGCGGACCGGCACTACCACGCAACGTAGTCCTCGGGGCGCTGGGGCAATCCCTCAGCGCCCTACCCTAAAGGGCTGCGCGGGCCGGCACTCACATGGCGCCCGTCCGCGCTTCACCGACCATCACTCAGACAGGTTCTGTTTTGCATTTATTGCAAACAGAAATTCGCGTAAGTCGCTGAAAACAAAGGGAAGGTCGAAGTTCTAATCGATACAAGAGTGATGATTTTCAGATGTTTGGAGAAGCCGTCGGCAACGCCGCTCCGGTCCACGCCGAAGGCGTCTGGATCCGCTTCCCCGCTGTCTGCGCCGTGCTTGTTTTATCGCGGCGGGGCTGCCTCCGCACCGAGTCGGGCAAAGGGGCCGGCGCCCAGCCTATCGCGCGGGTGATCTTGTCGCAGGTTTCGCGGGTCGCGTCTTCGACCGTCAAGCAGGTGGTGTCGACGCACCGCAGGAAGACTCCACCGTCCGCTGTGTCGAACTGAAAGTAGTTTGGCCGGCGGAACGCGTCTTTGCGATCCTTGTACTTCAGCGCGAGGGCTTCGCTGTACTGCGCGTAGAATCCGGCCGCATCTTCAGCGTTATCGAGCGAAAGCCGGAACACGAGCGCCGTCGCCTTCGTTTTCTCATCTTCGAAAACGGCGTAACGGTCTCCCGTCCACGCGGACGCCAGCGGATCAGCCCGGTCCGCCCCGAGGAATTGTCTCAACACCTCGTCAAGCCCGAACTCACCCATCACGTTTTCCTCGAGAAGCTTCCAATCCGGCGGCGCAACGCCGTTCCAGTCCGGCAGCGAGACCCCGACAGGCTTCACGCCCTTGAGGTAAAGATTCGGATGCATGATCTGCTGCGTCGAAACGGGCGGATTCTTGAAGATGAGTTTCAAATCGCTCCAGCCCGTGTGCGCTTTCAGGAACTGCTGCGTGAACGAGGTCCCGGCGAGATAAGGAAAGAGCAAATCGTCGCGAATGTAGTGCGGCGCCTTCGAGAGCTTGGGATCCTTGTCCATTTCGCCGACGGCCCGCGCGCGAATCAGCCCCACGACATCCGGCAGGTCGCGGACGCCCATTTTTTCGTCCTGCAGCGAGTAATCCACCATAGCCGCCATCGCTGAACCTTCGCTGACCGAATCGCGGGCCAGTTCGGCGTCGTCATTGGGACGCGCCGCCTTGATCCAGGCATCCAGGTGAAACGACTGGTCTTCCAGGGCGTGCGTCAGTTCGTGGGCCATTACGGGCTTCTGGTCGTCGGCGGCAATCCAGTCCGCAATATAGAATTCCTTCGCTTTCGGATCGTAGAGACCGGCAACCTGATCGGTGAGAACGTCGAGCATGAACGATTCCAGCGGGAACCCTTTGGGGATCAGCCCGAATGCTTCCAGCGACTTCTCATCCGCGTAACGCTGAGCATCGGTCCTGTCTTCTTTCTCTTCGCCGATCAGGTAGGTGCGAATCTGATCCTTCGAGCGCAGGCTCTTTTTGAGCGGGTCGAGGATCGGAAGATCGAGGATGTGGCTCATTTGCGTCAGCACCTGGTTGGCCGCTTCGATGAACGCCTCTTTCGCCTGCGGTCCGGCCTGCGCGGACGGAGCGGCTGCTCCCGATGCCACGTTTGGAGATTGCGCTTCCTGCCGGCCCGCCGCGGTCAGGGCGAGAAGCAGGACCGTCAGCACGCTGATGGCGGCCAATCGCCGATTCACATTGCCTCCCCTGGATTGGATGATGCGAACGGCGGAACGGTTATTGCCGGCGGGCGATTCCCTCGAAATAGTCCTACCACAGGACTCTTTTCTGACTCACTTTCGCTTTCGACGGTGCAGGCTCGTGTACGTCGTCAGAGCCGTTCGATCCAAGCGGAACCAAAGGAAGAGAAACAATAAACGTCGCGCCTTCGGGGTCTTCGTTCCGCACCTGAATTTCCCCGCCGTGCTCCTTTACGATCCCATAGCAGATGCTCAGGCCCAGGCCCGTGCCTTTCCCGACCGGCTTTGTCGTGTAGAAGGGATCGAAGACGCGGTGCGGATTGCTCACTCCGGGACCGTTATCGGTGATGGCGAGCCGGACGTTTCCATTCTCGACGGAAGTGCGCACCCATATCTCCCCTTTTCGCTTTGCTTCGAGGACGGCATCCACGGCATTGTTGAGGATATTCAGGACGACCTGCTGGAGCTGATGGAAGTCCGCGCTGATTTCCGGAAGAGCTGGGTCGAGCTGCCGGTGGACCTCGATGCGGTTCGACCGGAGATCATATTCACGCAGGGCAAGCGTTTCCTCTACGACCCGGTTAACCTGGGCGCGCCCGCGCTCGGGTTTCCGCTGGCGGGCGAAGCTCAGCAGGTTCTGAATGATATGATGGGTGCGTTGCGCCTGCTTATAGAGCTTGTCCAGATAATCGGCGCTGCGGCCGTCGATGTTTTCTTCGGACTTGAGCAGTTCGCTGTAACCGAGGATCGCCGTCAGCGGATTGTTGAGCTCGTGAGCAACGCCGGAAATCAACTGGCCGACAGCGGCCATTTTCTCGCTCTGCAGCAACTGCTCCTGAGTCTGGCGCAGGCTCTCGTAGGCATCGCGCGTTTCTTCGAGAAGACGCGATTTGTCGATGGTGATTGCGATCTGATTCGCCACGGCGGCGAGCAAGTTCAATTCTGCCGCGAAAAACTCCCGCATTTTCCGCGACGCGATCACGAGCACGCCGATGATTCGATCTTTGGTCCACAGGACGGCTACTTGCGAGACGACGATTCCCTCTTCCCGCTGCAGCTCACGGAATTCCTCGGAGAGGGCCAGCGCCGAACCGGAGAGAAGCGTGGCATGCGTCTGGCGCACCTGCTGGAGGAGCGAGTCCGGCACCTGCAGAGTCCCCAGGTGGCGCGCGTACTCGGACGCGTATCCCACGCCGGCCGCGGGCTTCAACGTGCGCGTCGATTCATCGAGGACATAAATCCCGGCGGCGTCGGTGGAAAACATTTCGGCAATCTTGCTCACCGCATGGGTCAACGCGTCTTGAAGCTTGGGGGGCGACGCAAGAACGTCCGCAATGGCATTGAGCGCGAGCAGTTCGCGGTTTCGCCGCCGTATCTCGTTCTCCGCCAGCTTCTGGTCGGTCACATCCAGGATAAAGCCCTGGTAGGCGACAATCGCTCCGGAATCGTCTCGTGTGACGAAGCTCGACTCGTGCGCGATGCGTATCTCTCCGTCGGCGCGACGGAAGCGAAATTCGAAATCGGTCACCTCGCCATATTCCTGAAGAAGGCGCTGCAGCTTCTGGCGTTCCGACGGATCGGCGTACAGCTCCGAGGGAATGTCCGCCTTGAGCAGCCGCTCCCGACTCTCATATCCCAGCATGTGCATGAAGGTGTCGTTGAAATCGAGGAAACGACCGGCCGGCGTGGCGATGAAAACACCTTCCTGAACCTTTTCGAAGAGCGTCCGGTACTTGCTTTCGGCCTGTCGCCGCTCGGTGAAGTCTTTCAAGACATGAACCGTGCCCAGCCGGTTCCCGTCCGAGTCATGAAGCCCCGAATTCGTGACGAGGAAGTACCCGCCGAAGGTGGGGTCAACCTGCTCGGGCTTTCCCGCAGCTTCCTCGCAATACGGGCAGACCGTCCATCGAATCTCGCCCTGCTTCAGCAAGTCCCTCAACGACTGGCCTTCCACCAAATCCGGCTCGAGGCCGAGGTGCCAGGCAAGAGACCGGTTCGCGCGAGAGATGCGTCCGTCGTCCGAGTGCACGAGGATCAAATCGTCGATGGAATTGAAGGTGTCCAGCCATTGACGCCGCGAGGTCGCCGCCTCATCGATCAACGACGCGTTACCAACCGCCAGTCCCAACAGATTGGTGACGTTCACCAGGAAATCGACTTCGTCGCTCTCAAACGAGCGCTTCGCCGCCGAACCGATGCACAGGAGACCGATCGGCTTGTCCTTGTTCGCGATGGCGACGAGGATGGCTGCCGATAGCTTCTCGCTGTCCAACCACGCGGGGATTTTCGCGGCTTCGAACGCGCCGCGCGAAATTATCTGCGGAGTCTTCTCGAGAGACTCCCGCAACCAGTCCTCCCCGGCGGACACTCGCGCGCTCGTCGAAGTGAACCTCGGGCCAAACCCAATCGAGGCTCGCAGTTCGAACGAAGCAAGCGCTGATTTCCCACTCCGGAGAAAAACGGCTCCATGGGTCGCGTTCAAGCTGGATGTCAGGCTTTTCAGGACCTGGTCCAGAGTCTCCTGGAACCGCAGCGAATGAGTCGCTTCGGCCGTGATCAGAGCGAGCCCTTTCAGTTTCTCGCTCAAGTCCTCGGTTCGAGCCCTGGCTGCTTCGAGAATCACAACGGCCATCGCCACGCCTGCCGTGAGTCCCAAAAGACCCTGAGCCGAAAACCGAAACAGAGCGAGCGATTGGGTACTCCAGGCCGCTTCGTCCAGGCCGTGCAGGCCGTACACGACGAGCGATCCCGCCAGCAGCCTCCAACCGAACCCTTTGCGCTGCAGAGGCGAACGCCACAGGAGAGCGCCGCCCCCGATCAGCAGCGCGCTTCCCGCGAGGGATTCACACCATAGCGCAGCGGCCAGGGATGCTCGCGACACCAGCAGCAGCCCCAGCACGGCGATGACACCCATTGGCCACAAATATCTGAGCCGCTCTCCTTCGCCGCGACACTCCAGAACCGTTGCAAAAAAGAACGCGGCAGCCAGCAGCGACACGCATGCGGGAAACAACCGGAAGGCCGAGCCGCCGTTCCAAATATAAGAAACTTCAAGCGCTGCCGCGAGGATGTACAGCATCCAACCCGCGAGCCAATACCGGAAAAAGCGTGCCGGAAAGCTCGGGGCCAGGAGGACATACAGAACGAGGAGAGCAAGTGCGGCGGAGCAATCAAGGAATGCCGCGGCCAGGAACCCTGGGTTGGACACGAGGGGCATGTAGTTCCGCTCAGCTTGCCGTATTTTGTCTCTTGCTACTGCCTATGTTCGCGACAACAGAAGAAAAGCGCCTTGGGAAAGGCTGCCTTCAGAAAGTAGCATCGGGTGCACCTTAGGGCAACAAGACCCAATCCTATATGTGTCTGGCCTTATAATGCCCTTTCACCCTCACTTATCTCGGGACGAGGACAAGGGGCCAATGAACAACGAACGAGTGCTAGTCGTGGATGACGAAGAGGCGATTCGCGAGGTTGTCTCCACACTCCTCGAGGCTCAGGGCTATCAGTGCACGACGTGTCCGAATGGGCGCGTTGCGCTCGACACTTTCCGAAAAGATTCGTTCGATCTCGTCTTAAGCGACATTGTGATGCCGGAAATGGACGGGCTCAAGCTTCTGGCGCAATTGCGGTCGCTCGATCCCGACGTGCCTGTGATCATGGTCACCGCGATGCACGACATCTCGATCGCTCTCGAAGCGATTCGGGCCGGCGCTTACGACTACATTTTGAAGCCCTTCGAAAAGGACCAGCTTCACTTGAGCGTCCGCCGGGCTTCCGAGCACCGCCGGTTAGTTCTCGAGAACCGCAATTATCAAACCGAGCTGGAGAATCTGGTCAGCGAGCGCACCGAACAACTCTCCGTCGCGCTGCGAGATCTCGAACAGTCCTACGATCACACGCTGGAAGCGCTGGGCGGCGCGCTCGACGCAAAGGATGCCGAGACTGAAGGCCATTGCCAGCGGGTAACCGCGTTCACCATCGAGATTGCGCGCAACATGGGTGTCGACAAGACTCTCATGCGCCACATCGCCCGGGGCGCCTTCCTCCACGACATCGGCAAGATGGGGATTCCCGACCAGATCCTGCGCAAGCCGGGCCCGCTCACCAACGAAGAGCGCGAGATCATGCGGCGCCATTGCGAGATCGGCTATTCCGTTCTCGAGCGCATTCCGTTCCTAAAGGAAGCCGCGGAAATCGTTCTCTCGCACCAGGAGTGCTACGACGGCTCGGGCTATCCCCGGGGACTCAAGGGCGAGCAGATTCCGATCGGGGCGAGGATATTCGCTGTCGCGGACACTCTCGACGCCATGATTTCGGACCGTCCCTATCGCAAAGCCCTGCCCATTTCGGCGGCCCGCGATGAAATCCGCAAATTCTGCGGCCGTCAGTTTGACCCGCGCGTCGTCGACGTGTTCTTTTCAATTCCGGACCGCGTCTGGCTCGATCTACACGAAAAAATCGGCGATCCGTTCCGCCTCACGCAGCTCGAACACGTCTGAATTCTGGAGCACCTTGCACAGGGGCTGCCTCGCTGATCGCGTGGTTGGTCGTGGTTGATCGTTGGTTGGTCGTCGGTTGACCGGGGCTGGCCGGGGTTGCACCCACCGTTACGCATGGATAGTATCTCTACTTCCGAGGAATGATGGCTCTCGTCCTTATCAAGACTGCTTCGACTACCGGCTACTGCGACTGCATTTGCGGCTGCTACGAACTTGCCAGTCTGCGCGACGAAGAAACCGGCAAAGGATATTGCCCGCGCTGCGGCAAGGAACACCTCGAGATGAACCGCGGTGTCGGCATACCCCAGGTTCCTCCGTCCGAGCTGCCCGACTCCGAGGGCGCCCCGCTCGATCTGAAGAGTCCCGCACCCGCCGATCCGCCCGGCCGCCTGAAATAGTCCCGTCCGCATGGTCCGCGCTACCAGGCGCGACTCTCAAGAGTGCCTCGCTGAATTCACATCTCAGAATTCCGAATTCGAAAGTAGAATGCCGGGGACCATGAACCTTCACTCGCAGGATGCGCTCTGATGACTCCAGCGCGGATCTGCGCAGCCGCCGCCTTGTGCGTGACACTCTATGCGCCGTGTTCCCTGCCGCAAACGGCGTCCGTCGGCAGCCAGCGGCGCCCGCGCTCTCGCGATCTGGGCATCCATCCAGGCATCTATCAGCCCGGCGCGCTCAATGCCACTACCGACGTCGCCGGCGTCGAGGTCGGGCAAGTGACGATCGTTCGCGGCGACGACGTTCGCACCGGCGTCACGGTGATTCTTCCGCACCCGGGCAACATGTTCCAGGATAAGGTGGCCGCCTCCGTCTACGTCTCGAACGCGTTTGGAAAGCTGGTCGGTTCGACGCAGGTGAACGAGCTTGGCCAGATCGAAACGCCAATCGTCCTGACGAACACGCTAAGTGTCTGGGATGCGGCGGCTGCGCTCGTGTCGTGGGAACTTGCGCTCCCCGGCAACGAGGACGTGCGCTCGATCAATCCCGTTGTCGGCGAAACGAACGACGGCTGGCTCAACGACATTCGCGGGCGACACGTCACCGCCGAGAACGTTCGCCGGGCGATTGCTGACGCGAGAGGCGGCCCGGTGGACGAGGGATCGGTAGGCGCGGGAGAAGGGACGATCGCGTTTGGCTGGAAGGGCGGAATCGGAACGAGTTCGCGCCAACTGCCCGCCGACGCAGGCGGCTACACAGTTGGCGTTCTCGTGCAAACGAATTTTGGCGGCCGATTGACGATTGCCGGCGTGCCCGTCTGGCGCTCTCTTCAACCCGGCGATTTCATGGGCAACCGCGCCGACGGCTCCTGCATGATCGTCGTGGCAACGGACGCGCCACTCACCGCCCGGCAGCTTCATCGCCTGGCCAAGCGCGCGATTTTCGGGATGGCGCGAGCCGGCGCTACAGGCAGCAACGGCAGCGGCGACTTCGTCATCGCATTTTCAACGACGAACCGCATTTCCGCGTCTGCGCGCACGCTCCCGCCGCTCGAACGCCTGAACGAGGATTCTCTTTCGCCGCTATTCGAAGCCGTCATCGACGCGACAGAGGAGGCGATCGACAATTCCCTGCTGCGCGCGACGACGGTGCGAGGATGGAACGGCCACGTCGCCCCGGCAATTCCTATCGACCGGCTGCGCGATCTTCTAAGAGAGGCGCAACACTGAGAGACTGTCCATCGCCGCGGCGCGTTCTTTTCTCCATTCTTTTCTCACCGTGGCGTTTGTGGCGGCCTGCGTTATAATCGCGAAGTTGTTTCGGGGCGATTCTCTGCACGAATCGGAGGAGATACGATGCGAAGGACATTAGCTCTTGCCGCGCTGACGGGCCTGTTTCTCGCCCCCCTGGCGGCGCCGTCACCTGCAACCGCGCAGGAGAACGCAGCGATGGCCACCACGACGCTCAAGGTCGGGGACGTCGCCCCCGATTTCACGCTACTCAGCGATCAGTGGAAGCCTGTCAAACTGAGCGACTATCGCGGCAAGAAGAACGTGATGCTGGCCTTCTACGTTTTGGCGTTCACCGGCGGTTGAACGAAGGAACTTCAGGCCATTCAGGCTGATTTGGCCAAGATTGAATCCAGCAATACCGTCGTGTTGGGAGTTTCGATCGATAGCCCCGCCGCCAACGCCGCCTTCGCCAAGCAAATCGGCGTTACGTTCCCGCTGCTGAGCGACATGAACCGCAAAGCGCTCACCGAGTATGGAATCCTCAAGCAGTACAACGTCTCGGGGGGCCAGTACGACTGGGCCCGGCGGACCACGTTCGTGATCGACGAGGAAGGCAAAATCAAGCACATCGACTTCGACGAGGGCGCGGTCAATCCCAATACGGCCGTGTCCGTCTGTCTCACTCTTCCGAAGAAGTCCGCGCCATAGCGGTCTCGCGGGCGGCTCACACAACCGCCGTTCTGCGGCCGGGCTGACCGGAGTTCGGCCGCCGCTCGCTGGCAAAAAGCGGGGGGCGCGTAGAAGCACTGAAAACGGCATCCAGGAGAACCGCGCTGGCGATCAGCAGAAGAACGCTCCTAAAGACCATGGCTGGCGCGGCGCCCGCCCTAGCTTTCGGAAGACATCTCCATCTCGACGATAACCTCCCTATTCACAAAGGCCCGTTTCAGGGCACGCGGGAATCGCTTCAGCATTACGAGATTCCCGAATGGTACCGCGACGCCAAGTTCGGCATCTGGGCGCACTGGGGACCGCAATCTGGAATAGAACAGGGCGACTGGTACGCGCGCAACATGTACATCCAGGGCAGCCGTCAGTACGGCTATCACGTCGCGCACTACGGGCATCCGTCGAAGGTCGGCTACAAGGATCTCTGTCCGCGATGGAAAGGCGCCGATTTCGACCCGGAACATTTGATGCAACTCTACAAGCGCGCCGGCGCGAAATACTTCATGAGCATGGGAGTCCATCACGACAATTTCGATCTGTGGAATTCGAAGCACACGCGTTGGAACGCGGTAAAAGTGGGGCCCCATCGGGATATTGTCGGCTCGTGGCGCGCGGCGGCCATGAAGAACGGGCTCAAGTTCGGCGTCAGCGAACATTTGTGGATCAGCTACAAGTGGTTCGCCGTGAGTCACGGAAGCGACAAGAGCGGGCCGCTGGCTGGGGTCGCTTATGACGGCAAGAACCCCGCGTATGCGGATCTCTATCACGACGCCGCGTGCGAACAATGGGCCAAAGACGAGACGTCGGACGAATTCGGATGGAACGATCTCGGCATACCGGACGCGTGGAAGCATCACTGGTTCCTGCGCATTCAGGATCTCGTGAACCACTACCAACCTGACCTGCTCTACACCGATGGGCCACTGCCTTTTGAGAATTACGGCTGCAGCATTGTGGCCGATCTCTACAACCTGAATGCGAAATTGCACGGTGGGCAGACGCAGGCGGTCTACACGAGCAAGAGGCCGGAAGATTGTGCGGTGGGCACCTGCGTCCTGGACTTCGAGCGCGGCCTGCCGAACATGATCCGGCCCTCGGCGTGGCAAACGGATACCTGCATCGGCGACTGGCACTACAGCCGCGAAATCTACGAGAACCATCGATACAAGACGCCGAGGCGGGTGATCGACATGCTCGTCGATATCGTGAGCCAGAATGGAAATCTGCTCCTGAATTTTCCTTTGCCCAACAACGGGCAGCTCGACCCCGATGAAATGAAAATTCTCGCCGCGATCACCGAGTGGATGGCCGTCAACAGCGAGGGAATCCACGGTACGCGGCCGTGGAAGATCTACGGCGAAGGCCCAAGCATGCGCTCAGAGAAGCCGGGCGGCGGCTTTAACGAAAGCGAGCGCAAACCGCTCACGGCGGACGATGTTCGGTTCACGACAAAGGGCGACACGGTGTACGCGTTTATCATGGGCTGGCCGGAGAAGGAGGCCGTAGTGCGCGCGCTGGGGACTCAAAGCCCGCAGTCACCGGCCAGAATTCGGAGTGTGGAACTGCTCGGCCACGCGGGCAGGTTGACTTGGAACCAGGAAGCAGACGGCCTGCGAGTGAAATTCCCGGACGAGAAATTCTCGGAAGAAGCTGTCGCGCTCAAAATCGCTTTTAGGTGACGTCGCCCGCCGGCGCCTGGCGGCGTAAATCGCAACTGCCCTTCTGTGCCGGAGGCAGAAAAGCGCCGAGTCTTCTCAAGTGCGGCATTGCCAATACTGGCCCGCCGGATTCGCCTCGACGCGGGCGTTCCCTCCTGTTAGCATCCGGAGAGTTTGCCGCCCATACTTATTAGGGGCCTCGCACTGAGAGAGTAGCGGAATCCTTCCTATGTCGCTGATCGAAACCCTGCTGTTGCTCCTCGTTCTTTCCCGAGTCATGGGCGAAATCGTTGAGCGACTGGGCCAGCCAGCCATGGTTGGCGAAATCGCGGCGGGCGTCCTGCTCGGCCCGTCGGTGCTTGGACTGATTCACCTTACCCCCGAAATCACGGCAATGGCCGACCTGAGTGTTTTCCTGCTCGTTTTTCTGGTCGGAATGGAAATGGACCTTGGCGCGCTGTGGAAGGCATTCCGCGGGCGCGGCGCCTGGGTGGGAGCGGCGAGTTTCCTGATTCCCCTGGGGTTCGGGGTGCTGCTCGGGCTCGCTCTGGGCATGACGCGGATTCGAGTGATCTTCGTCGGGCTGTGCATCGCCATCACGGCGCTGCCCGTCAGCGTGCGCATCCTGAAGGATCTTGGCAGGCTGCAGACGGATATCGCGCAGCGGATCATCTCCGCGGCGGTCACGAACGACGTTGCTTCCCTACTCCTTCTCGGAATCATTCTCGATGTAAAAGGCGGCTCTTCAACGCGAGGTCTGCTGCTTGCGGTCAGCCTCGCGCTTGTAAAGGCTCTGGTTTTCATGGCTGCCGTTCTGGTGGTTTCCCGATTGATCCGGCGTTACGGCGTCGGAAGATTTCGCCGGCCGAAAAACATCATCGATCCCTTCCTGGCAAAACTGAAAGGCAAGGAGCCACTTTTTGCGGTGGTCCTGCTGTTTGTCTTCGCGTTCGCAACGTTCGCCGAGGTGCTGGGATTGCACTTCATCGTTGGCGCATTTTTCGGCTCGATGCTGCTGAGCCATGCGGTGCTGGGCCGCAAGAATTTCGAGGAGGTACAGAAGACCGCATCGAACGTCACGATGGGATTTCTGGGTCCTATCTTTTTCGCCGCCATCGGGCTGCAATTTGACGCGGCGAGCCTGCGCGACTGGCCCCTTGTGGTTGCCGTCCTGGTGGTCGCCTTTCTTGGCAAGCTCGCCGGAGGGTACGTCGGCGGACGATTGGCCGGCCTCACGAACGACCAAAGCTGGACCCTGGGAGTGGGCTTGAACGGGCGCGGGATCATGGAACTGGTCATCGCCAACGTGGCTTTGGCCAACGCGTTCATCGGACAGCAATTGTTTACCGCGCTCGTGTTGATGGCCGTCGTCACCACAATCGCGACACCCCCTCTGCTGAAGCGCGCCTATGATCGCCTGCCTCGCGCGGAGCGCGAGGAGATGGAAACTGTTCCCGCCGGAAGCATCGATCGCGATCCGGCCGTGTAGCGAACGAACCGCCGGCGCGATGCCAGTCCCCAGGTTGAAGTGAGCTTGCCGGACCGAGAGACTTTCACCCCGCAAATCCCGTGAAAAGTCATATACTACCCCGCTCATTGGGGCATGAGCGTTCAATCAGGAGGAATGCGAATCATGAAATCGATTTGGGCGAAGCTGTCGCTATTGGCTCTCTTGGTTTTTGCCGCGATTCATGTTTCTTCGGGTGATCCAAAGCTCTTATTGCTCCAAACGCCCACGCTGAGTAAAACGCAAATCGCCTTCGTGTATGGGGGTGACATCTGGATCGTCAGCCGCGATGGAGGTGACGCACAGCGCCTCGTTACCGGCACGGATCTCGCCACGGGGCCCATTTTCTCGCCCGATGGCTCGATGGTGGCTTTCAGCGGCAATTACGACAGCAACGTCGATGTTTACGTCGTGCCTTCCACGGGCGGCGAACCGCGCCGGCTCACGTACCATCCTGGCGCGGACGTTGCGGTCGGCTGGACGCCAGATGGAAAGAGCGTCCTCTTCCGCTCGCCGCGCACCAGCGACAACGATCCGCACCATCTCTTCACCGTTCCGGTCGCCGGCGGCCTGCCCACGCAACTGCCACTCGACATGGCCGAGGACGGGTCCTATTCGCCCGACGGCACCCACATTGCCTATGTTCCCGTTTTTCAGTGGGAGCCTGACTGGAAGGGCTACCGCGGCGGCCAGACAACACCTGTATGGATCGCCAATCTCGCGGATTCGAGCGTCGTCAAGGTGCCGCGGGAGAATTCGAATGACGGCAATCCGATGTGGGCGGGCAAGACCGTCTATTTCCTTTCCGACCGCGAAGGCCCTCGGACGCTCTTTGTCTACGACACCGAAACACAGAAAGTCGCGCGGGCGATCGACAATAAGGGCTTCGACATTACATCTGCCTCCGCCGGTCCGGGCGCGATTGTCTATTCGCAATTTGGAGTTCTTCATCTTTACCATCTCAAGTCGCATAGCGACCGCGAGGTGCACGTCACCGTATCCGCGGACATGCCGCAACTCCTCCCCCACTGGGAAAAGGTGGGCGAACATATTCTCGGCGGAGACATTTCTCCGACCGGAGCGCGCGCCGTATTTGAAGCCCATGGCGACATCTTCACGGTGCCCGCCGAAAAGGGCGACATTCGCGACATTACGGACACCAGCGGCGCGGCGGAGCGCGAGCCTTCGTGGTCGCCCGACGGCAAGTGGATTTCCTACTTTTCCGATGCGTCCGGCGAATACGAACTCCATGTCCGCGATCAGAAGGGCCTCGACGCGCCCAAGATCATCAATCTGGGCAAGCCCGCGTTTTACTACAGCCCGGTCTGGTCACCCGACAGCAAGAAGATTGCGTACGCCGACAAATTCCTGAACTTCTGGTACGTGGATATCGACCATCCGACACCCGTCAAAATCGACACCGCGCAGTTCGAAGGATTCGGGAACGAGTTGGGCGAGTCGTGGTCGCCTGACAGCGAGTGGATCACTTACACGAAGCGCCTGCCGAACTACATGCGCGCCGTTTTCGTCTATTCGCTCGCCACAAAGAAAGTGACGCAGATCACGGACGGCATGAGCGATTGCGGCGATCCGCAATTCGACAAGGGCGGCAAATACCTCTATTTCCTGGCCAGTACGAATACCGGCTTGAGCGCCGCGGGCCTGGACATGACCAGCGACGAGCATCCCGTCACCAGCAGCGTGTATGTCGCGGTGCTGCGCAAGGATTTGCCCTCTCCGATTCCGCCCGAAAGCGACGACGAGAAGGCCGCTGAAACCTCGACATCGTCAACGGAGCCGTCGAAGCCGCCGGAAGGACAAAAATCTTCGGAAGCGTCCGAGCAGAAAAGCGAAGCCAAATCCGAAGAAAAGGCCGCCGACAAATCGAAGAAGCCTCCGAAAGTTGAAATCGATTTTGCCGGCATCCTCCAGCGCATCCTTGCCCTGCCCATCCCCGAGGCCAACTACGGCGATTTGCAGGCCGGCAAGGAAGGCGAGATATTCTTCGCGGAAGCTCCCGTGGTGCAGACTTCGTTCGGTCCTCCGCAGCTGACTGTCTCGAAGTTTGATCTGAAGTCGCGCAAGGTGCAGAAAATCGCGAGCGGCGTGCAGGGTTTTGGGCTCTCCTTCAACGGCGAAAAGATGCTCTACGCGCAAGCCCATCACTGGTTCATCGCCGATACCGCCAAGCCCGTCCTACCCGGCAAAGGAATGCTGAAGACGGACGAGATGGAAGTACACGTCGTCCCGCGTGAAGAATGGAATCAGATGTATCACGAAGTCTGGCGCATCGAGCGCGACTTCTTCTACGACCCGCACTATCACGGCTACGATATCAACGCCGCCGAAAAGGAATTCGCCGCTCTACCTCCCGGGGCTTGCGAGCCGAGACGATTTGAATTTCCTGTTCCGCGAGATGCTCAGCTACATGTCCGTCGGACACATGTTCGTTCGCGGCGGCGACGAACCCGACACGCCGAAGGTCAGCGTGGGCTTGCTCGGCGCCGATTACAGCGTCGAGGACGGGCGTTACCGGATCGCCAAAGTTTACAGCGGCGAAAACTGGAATCCCGAGTTGAAGGCTCCGCTCACCGAGCCCGGCGTCAATGTGAAGGCCGGTGAGTATCTGCTCGCCGTGAACGGCCGCGAACTGAACTCCTCCGAAAATATCTACCGCGCATTCCAGGAAACGGCCGGGAAGCAAACCGGGATTCGCGTCGGCCCCAATCCCAGCAACACAGGCTCGCGCGAAGTCACTGTCGTACCCATTCCCGACGAACACGCGCTGCGCCACCTCGACTGGATCGAGTCGAATCGTCGCGAAGTCGACAAGCTAAGCGACGGCAAACTCGCCTACGTCTATCTTCCCGACACCGGTGGCGGCGGTTACACCAGCTTCAACCGCTACTTCTTCGCCCAAGTTGGTAAGGAAGGCGCGATCCTCGACGAGCGCTTCAACCATGGCGGCCAGATCGCCGACTACATCATCGACTACCTGAATCGCAAACCGGAGGCCCTGGTATTTCCGCGCGACGGTGAACGGATGATGGAGCCCTCGATGGCCATCTACGGCCCCAAAGTGATGATCATCAACCAGTTCGCCGGCTCTGGCGGCGACGCGATGCCCTGGCTCTTCCGCAAGGAAGGAATCGGCCAGCTCGTCGGCGTCCGCACCTGGGGCGGTCTGGTTGGCATCGGCGGTTATCCGCAGCTAATCGATGGCGGGCTCGTAACTGCGCCGCGAACCGCAATCTCCGGCATCGCTGGGAAGTGGGAAGTGGAAGGCAACGGAATTCCGCCGGACATCGAGGTCTGGCAGGATCCGAAGTTGACGCGCGAAGGGCACGACCCGCAACTCGAAAAGGCCGTCGATGTGGCGATGCAGGAATTGAAGGAGCATCCGCTCCCGCATTACCCGAAGCCGCCGTACCCGGATCATCACCCGCACCTGCCGCCGCTGCCCAAGCAGTGACGTAAATCGTGCGGAGCTTTGCGCGTTAGGCGGGAGCGGCGCCGGGGCCTCAGATTTTCGGTAGGGGCGCTGCTTGCTGCGTCTCTTAAGCGGAGCGCGCCACTATTTCCGCGTCCTCATCGTTTGTTATGAGGCGGAACGTGTTGCCGAATTTCGATTCCAGCGCTACCGCGACACGTTCCGCCGTTTGTACACCAGTCCGACGATCAATCCAACAAGACTCAGCGTAGGGACCAGCAAAATCAAAATTCCGTGACGCAGCGCAGCTCGTCCTTGCGCGCCCGATGCTGCGGCGCTCTCGTAACACGCTGCGCACCCCTGGGCCGCGGCGCCCCGCACGAGCCCAACGATCAGCGCTATCGCGGCGCCCGCCTGCGAAATCAGGGTACGTTTTAGAGCGCGGCTGCTTGCCATCGTTTTCAGCGGCATTCTTTGCTCCGTCTATTCTTCACCGCACCAGCATCAACAGCAAAAACAAGAATACCCAAAGTGCGTCCATAAAATGCCAGTACATCGCCGCGACTTCGGTCGCCGTTCCCAGCGTCAACCGTCGCGTCGGAAGCACGAGCACCCAGACCAACGCGATTATCCCGCCCGCCAGATGCAATCCATGCGCAGCCGTAAAGAGATAGAAAAAGCTGCTGCTCGCGTTCGTCGCGAGGTAAACGCCGCTGCTCGCCAGTTCCCGCCAGGCAATAACTTGCCCCGCCAAAAAGAAAAACCCTAAAATCGTCGCCGCGCCCCACCATCGCCGGAATTCCCTGCTGTCGCCCGCGCGAAAACGCCCGCGCGCCCGCGCCAGCGCCACGCTGCTCGCAATCAGAATCGACGTATTCAGCCACAAGATTCGCGGCATCTCCGGCAGCGCAATCCATCCGCTGTTGGGCATTCCCTTGCGCACGATGTAGGCACTCACCAGGGCCATGAAAAACATCAGGACGGCGCCGAGTCCCATCGTCATGCCAGTAACGTATGCCCGCGGGGGCACGCGTCCGCTCGCACCGGGCCACTGCATTCCGTCGCCGCCATCGCGCCCGTTTCCGCCGGACGCACCTTCGCCGTTCCCGGCGCCACCAGCGAGCGCCCCGACTACAATCTGTGCCTCGTCTGTCCCCATTGACATTCCCTATTCTCGCCCGCGCTTCTCCTGTCCTGTCGGCGCATCCTGCATGAGAAAATCCTCGGCCGCCCCCGGCACGCTGAACTCGTACGGCCCGCGATAGACGCGCGGATAATCTCCGGCGAAATTATCGTGTGGCGGCGGCGAAGCCGTAATCCACTCGAGGGTCGTGGCCCTCCACGGATTCCCCGGCGCCTTTTCTCCGCGCCGCAGACTCCAGAAGAAGTTCCAAAGAAAGAAAATCTGCGCCGCCGCCGCGGCGAACGCAGCCCACGTGATGAATCTCTGCAACGGTTGCAGCCGCCACAAGTAATCGACCGCCGTGAAATCCGCATACCGGCGGATTCCGCCTGCGAGGCCCACGAAGTGCATCGGAAAGAAAACCAGGTACGCGCCAACGAACGTGCACCAGAAGTGCAGCTTTCCGAGCCTCTCGTTCATCATTCGCCCAAACATTTTTGGAAACCAAAAGTACGTCGCGGCAAAAATTCCAAAGAGCGCCCCAACACCCATGACGAGGTGGAAGTGCGCCACGACGTAATACGTCGCATGCAACATGCTGTCCACGGCGGGTTGCGCGAGAAAGAGTCCCGAGAGCCCGCCGGTGACGAAGATTGACACGAATCCCAGGGCGAACAGCATCGACGTCGTGAACTGCAACTTCCCGCCCCAGAGCGTTCCGAGCCAGTTGAAGGTCTTGATCGCAGACGGGACGCCGATCGACAGCGTCAGCAGCGAAAACGCGAACGCCGAGTACGGGCTCATGCCGCTCACGAACATGTGGTGGCCCCACACGAGAAATCCCAGCAAGCCGATCGCGCACGTGGCCCACACCATGGCCTTGTACCCGAAGACCGGCTTGCGCGAAAAGGTCGAGAGCAGATGCGATGTCACTCCCATTCCCGGCAAAATCGCGATGTACACCTCCGGATGCCCGAAAAACCAGAACAGGTGTTCCCACAATAGCGGTGATCCGCCGCTATGGCGCTGCAATTGCTCGCTGACCACGGTCGCAGCCGGCACAAAGAAACTCGTTCCCGCTGTCCGATCCAGCAGGAGCATTACCACAGCGGCCAGCAGCACGGCGAATGACAGCAGCGACAGAACCGCCGTCACGAACCATGCCCAGACGGTCAGCGGCATGCGAAACAAACTCATCCCCGGGGCACGCATGTCGATGGTCGTCGAAATGAAATTCAGCGCGCCCAGCAGCGTCGCAATGCAGAACACCCCGATGCTGACGAGCCAGATGGTCTGGCCAAGACCTTCGCCCGGTCCGGTCACCTGGCCCAGCGCGCTGAGTGGAGCGTACGCCGTCCATCCGCTGAGCGGCGCGCCGCCCGGAACGAAAAACGCCGAAATCATGCAAAGAAACGAGAGGAGCGTGATCCAGAACGAAAGCATGTTGAGCCGCGGAAACGCCATGTCCGGCGCGCCAATCTGAATTGGCAGAAAATAATTGCCGAATGCGCCCTGCGGCGCCGTGGTTAGCACGAAGAACACCATGATCGTTCCGTGCATCGTCAGCAGCGCCTCGTACTGCTCCGGCGTCATGATTCCGCCCGAAACGAACGGAAGGTGCAGCGCCGGCCATGCGAGATGCAGCCGCATGAGGATCGACAGCACCACGCCGACGAGCACCGCCGCGAGCGCCAGCGCGTAATACTGAATCCCGATCACTTTGTGGTCCGTGCTGAAAATGTATTTGCGCACAAACCCGCGCGGCGCTCCCGCGGCGGCGTCCTGTCTGGCCGCTCGACTGCGGGCCGACACTTCGGCTTCCGCGCTCACGCAACGCCTCTTTCTCGCTCAGCGAAATTCACTGGCCTCCTGCCTGCCGAAGCGATTGTTCCTGCCGGCTTAAGAAGCTCTCGTAGTCCGATTCGCTCACGACATTCAGATAACTGTGCATGCGGGAGTGCCCGAGCCCGCACAATTGTGTGCACACGATGTCGTAGGTCCCGATTTCATCCGCGGTGAAGTGGAGTGGTACCGTCAGTCCCGGCACGGCGTCCTGCTGCAGGCGCAGCTCGCGGACGAAGAAACTGTGGATCACGTCCTGCGACCGGATCAGCAAGTCGATCTCGCGACCAACGGGAACCGTAAGCGTTGGCACGACGATGTCGTCGCGCCCCGCCGGATCGTTGGGATCGAGGCCCAGCGGATTTCCGGTCGACGGGCTGATCAGCCTCGGATCGGTCATGCCAAATCTGTCGTCCGGCCCCGCATAGCGGAAGTTGTAGACGAACTGGCTCGTGGTCACCTCAATAGGGATCGCGCCGGGCGATGCGGGCGTCAGCCGCACGGCTCCCCAGGCCCTGTACCCGAGCAATCCGAGCCCGAGAAAAATGACGGTCGTGGCGAAGGTCCAAAGAAATTCGAGTTTGTTGTTCCCGTGCGAGTAGTGCGCGCCCCGCCCGCGGTCGCGATAACGAAGAACCGCAAACGCCAGCCCCAATTGTGCGAGGATGAAAATCGCCCCCGTGATCGCGAGCGTGAGTTGGTACTGCCGGTCGACTTCTTTCCCCACCGGCGTGATCGGCGGCGGCGGACCCCATTTCCCCCAGACAAAAAAATACACCGCCGCGCCCACGAGCCCTGTCAGCGCAACCGCCAGCATCCCCGCCGCAACCGCTCCGCCCCGCTCCTCGTTTTTCCCGTTCCCCGCCGCTGTGACGCAGCTTGCCGCGCCCCTCAGCCGCGGGCATTGCGAATCGGATGGGTGGGGAGCGACGCTGAATCCGTGGGCCATATATGCAACGAGCTGGCTATCTAATCGCAGCTACGCGACAAAGACAAGTGAATCCGCGCACTCTCCCAACGCACGGAGGACGCTCGAGCGGAAGGAGCTTGGAAGGCAACACCACTCGCAGCTTGTTCTGCTAAGGGACTGTTAAAAAATAAAGTTTACAAACCAAGCTTTTTCTCGCTATCCTGTCGCCGGTGCGAGACTATACGGCGATGGCGACAAAGGCAAAAGTTCCCGAGGCCGAGCGATACTGGCTTCGTGTGCTCGGCACGTTGAATGAAGCGCAAGCGCGTGTCTTTGTCGCCCAGAAGGCAGTGGAAGAGGGCCGCGGAGGCGTGAGTCGCTTGGCACGGCTGACGAGCATGACGCGGCCCACGATTTTAAAAGGCATGGCCGAGTTGGAGGCTGGCCGTTTGCCTTCACAGGCGGACGCCGGTCGCCTTCGCGCCGTGGGCGGTGGTCGCAAGAGGCTCGAGGATACCGATCCCCATGTGAAACGGGTACTGGCGCGGCTGGTGGAAGCCAGCACGGCCGGCGATCCGATGAGCTATCTACTGTGGACCAACAAGTCCACGCGCAGTTTGGCTGAGGAACTCGCGCGTCAAGGCTACGCGGTCTCCCATGTCACTGTGGCGCGCTGCCTGCGCGAGCTGGGCTACTCCTTGCAGGCCAACGTGAAGATGATCGAGGGCACGCAACATCGGGATCGCGATGCGCAGTTTCGCTATCTCAATGAGGAAATCCGGCGCTTCGTGCGCGCCCATGACCCGGTCGTGAGTGTGGACACAAAAAAGAGGCCCATCGGACTATTTAGTGGGTGAGAGGTTCAGACCCCCGCAGTGGAAGTAAATCGCGTTGATGAAATTCTGTTTGTTGCGGAATCCTCGAGCTGTGTACTTCACCCATTGAATCTTGGCGTTGAGTGATTCGCTGGCCGCGTTTGTGATCCGATGTCGTAAATAGGTGATGATGTTTTCGAATCGACGCTTCAGCATTGCAGCGACCTCTTTGATCGGCTGCAAGCGGCTCCGCACCGCCCACTTATACCACCAGTCAAAATGCTTTCGGGCGGGCTTCTCGTAGACATACTCGTACAGCGCCATCCCGTTCTCTTTCAGTGCCCAGGCGCGTGCCGTCTTCAACTGGCCGCGTCGCAGTTCAGCAAATTCCCGCCGCTGTTGCTCGTCCATGGATCCGGGATTTCGTAGCCAGTCGTACTTGGTTCCGGTCAGACGTTCGTCTCCCTCGGCCTTGAGCACTTTGTGCTCTCGGCGACGGACTTTATCCACCGCCTCTCCCAGATGCTGGGCGATATGAAATTTGTCAAACACGATCTTGTTCTCTGCCTCCGGCAGATGTTCTTTTACCGAGGCGAGATAAGGATCCCACATATCCAGGGCTACGGCCTGAATGCTCCCCCGCTGCTCGGCGGTGATCGTGGACCAGAATCCATCCAGGCTCTTCTGCTCGCGATCTTCGGCCACATACAGCACGCGATTCCTTTTCAGGTCGTTGACCAGCGTGAGGTATTTGTGCCCCTTGCGGAAGGCCTTTTCGTCTACTCCCAGGTGAGGAATCTCCTCGGCCTGGCGTCGTGCTAAGCCCCGTTTCACCGCCCGCTCCATGATCCCGTGAATCTCATCCCAACTGAGCTGCAACCGATCGCCGACGGCCTGCTGGCTGGCGTGTTTTAACCACTCGATAGCCAGGGCTTCAAACAATTCCGTAAAGCGGCTGCCCGGCTCGGCCCAGGGCAACTTCACCACCCGCACGCCGTGCTCGGCGCACTGCGTACGTGGCGGGGAGGCATGCAGGATGGTTCGATACTGACAGGTGTCCAGGTGCCGCCATTCCCGCTCGGGCTGATGGTCGTAGAGAGGACCGAGGGCACCGCATACGGCACAAGCCCACTCGTGGTTGTCTTGATGGGCGAGGTAGACGTGCACCTCCCCCTGTTGAAGTTTCAATTCCACTCGCTCCACTCGCCAAGGAGCTTCGATACCCAGAATGCGTCGATACAGTTCATGATCTTGCATTCCGTGATTCTCGCATGGCGACGATACACCTCCCAAAATCGGCGGGATTGTCTTTCCGGTCCTTTCCCTTTCCTTCCATAGTGGAACGGGCTCAGAGCGGCCCGCAGCGGTCAAGGGCGCGCCGCTTTTCAGGCGTGGCGCAGCGCACCCTTGAGGGCGAGGACCGCTCTGAGACAATCACGACCGGAAGGAAAGGCGGTTCAATATCCAGTTCTGTCGCCCACTATAACTATAAAGCCCGAATTCCCAAAAAAGAAGGAATTAGTGGGATCTTTTGATAATCGCGGTCGTCGGTGGCGGCCGGCGGGCAGCCCCGAGGCGGTTAACGTCCACGATTTTCCAGCCCAGGGTGTGGGCAAAGCCATCCCCTACGGGACCTACGACGTGACCCGAGACGAAGCGGTGGTCAACGTGGGTATCACGCATGACACGGCGGAATTTGCGGTGCAAAGTATTCGCCGATGGTGGCAGTTGATGGGACGGAAAGCCTACCCACAAGCACGGCGCTTGTTGATCTGCGCGGATGCTGGAGGCAGCAATGGCTCGCGGCTGCGCGCTTGGAAAGTTCGTCTGCAGGGCTTGTCCGATCGGTGGGGGATAGCCATAACCGTATGCCACTACCCGCCGGGCACGAGCAAGTGGAACAAGGTCGAACATCGCTTGTTTTCGTTCATTAGTATGAACTGGCGCGGTCGGCCGCTGCTCAGTTATGAGACCGTGGTCAATCTCATTGGGGCGACGACCACCAAGAGCGGGCTTTGGGTAAAAGCTTTACTCGATACCCGAGAATATGAACCTGGCCAGAAGATTACGGACGACGAGATGCGCAAGCTACGGCTGAAGCCTCATCGGTTTCACGGCGACTGGAACTACACACTCGAACCGCGCCGAATGTAGTCATCAGCCTCAATTGTAAACATTATTTCTTAACAGTCTCTAAGGATGAACCCGGGTCCGATCGACGAATCATGCCTCATTCGTAGCGCAGCGAAACCATGGGATCCACTCGCGACGCTCGGCGCGCCGGCACATATGTTGCTAGCAGCGAGACCGCGCCCAGCACGACCACCACGCTGACAAACGCCGCCGGGTCCCACGTTTTCACCCCGTAGATCATTCCGGCCATCAGACGCGTGAGCCCCAGCGCTGCGCCCACGCCAATCACGACGCCAATTCCGGCAAGCAGCATGCCCTGCCGCACGACCATCCCGCGCACTTTTTGCGGGCTCGCTCCCAAAGCCATGCGGATGCCGATCTCCCGGGTCCGCTGCTGAACGGAGTATGCCATCAACCCGTAAATTCCAATGGCGGCAAGCAGCAGCGCGACTCCCGCGAAAATCGAAAGCAGGGTTGTATTGAAATCGCTTTGCTCCGTCGACTCCCCCACCACTTGCTCCATCGACCGGACATGCGCCACGGGCAATCCACCGCTCGCATCGCGTATCTCCCGTTGGATCTCTGCACTCAGCGAAAACGGCGGCATTTTCGTGCGGACCACCCAATTCATCGCAGCGATCCGGTTATTCAGCGCAATGATCCCGTCGTTCACCTGCGCGAGCGGAACGTACATCGTCGGAAACGGCGGTTGGTTCAATCCTCCCGCCCGAGTGTCCCCCACAATCCCGACGATCTCCGCGGCGGCTCCTCGAACTCCGGGCCTACGCCTTTTCCGATCACGATCTGCGAGCCCAGCGCATCGCCCTTCGGCCAATATTCCCTGGCCATCGCTTCGTTGATGATCACCACCCTGCTTGCGCCGCCGCTATCCTGATCGCCGAACACACGCCCTTTCACGAGAGGTATGCGAAACACCTTGAAATATTCCGGCGTGATCGTCATCCACCCTCCGCCGCCGGTATAAGGACGTTCTTGGGCGGCTGACCCACGATCGAAAATGGCAGCCCAAAATCCTCCTTCGAGCGGCCGGCAGCACGTCATCGCGGCCGATTCCACTCCGGGCACCGTTTCGATTCTCTGCCGTCCGTCGCGCTCAAGCTGTTCCACTTCCGCAGGTTTCGTGAACCGCCCTCCCGCCAGCGACATATTCATCGTCAAAATGTTGCGCGAATCGAATCCCGGATTGACGCCGCGCAATGCTGCAAATGTTCGCAGCAGCAGCGCCGCCCCGACCAGCAGAATCAGCGCAAGGGCCATCTCGGTCACTACCAGAATCGAGCGCGCCTTGTTCTGCCCGACGCTGCCGCCCGACCGTGTCCCGCTCTCTTTCAACGTCGCGCTCAAAGTAACAGCGAAAAGGCACAGCCGCGCTTAAACCGCTGTCCGAAGACTCTCTTTAGTGAGATACTCCGCGAAAATCGGGAGACCAATTGAATTGCAGAGCGGTCGCTTTCCGAAATGGATCACCATCGGCTCCCTGGCCGGCCTGGGCGGAGGCCTCGCCCTCGGATTATTGGTTCACAGCAAAGGCAATTCCCCGCTTTTAGTTTTCGTGCACTCACTCGAGCCGTTCGCTTCCATCTGGCTCGTAGCGTTGCAGGTCATCGTCTTTCCTCTGATTATATCCGTCCTGTCGGTTTCGATTGCCGCGACTGAGGATTCTGAACGACCCGGCCGCATGGGTGCGCTGACGTTGGCCACCTTTGTCTCAATCTTCTGCCTCGGCGCGCTTTTCTCTCTTGCAGCGGCGTCGCTCCTGGTCGGCGGGTTCCGAATTGATCCGCGGGCACTGGCTTCCCTGAACCCGCAGGCCGCGAGCGCCGCCAATACCACAACCTCGGTCAGGCCATCTCCGTGGAACTGGCTCTGGGGTCTTCTTTCGTCGGGGCTTTCAAGGCGCGCGGCTTCGGAATACATTCTTCCTCTCCTGGCTGCGACGATCCTGCTTGCGGTAGCCGTCCGAAATCTCGACGCCGAACGTCGGGCGCGCTTTGTTAGATTTTTCAAAACAGTGGGCGACGCCATGATCGCGGCCCTTTGCTGGCTCTTTTATGCTTTGCCCGTCGTGGTTTTTATCCTAGCAAGCGACGTTTATTCGCGGGCGGGTTCGCTGGTCGCCAGAGGCATCGGGTACTACATCCTGACTGTATGCGGGACGATGCTGGGTTTCACCGCGTTGCAGTATTTGATCGCGTGGCTTGGCGGCGGGATCTCAATCGCCCGCTTTGCTCGCTCCCTCTGGGACGCGCAAGTCACGGCAGTAACGACTCGCTCGTCCCTGGCCAGCCTCCCGCCGCTCCTAGACGGGGCCCTGAGCCGAATCGGGCTGCCGCGTACGGTTGCTGCATTTGTACTTCCTCTTTCCGTCTCTACTTTCAAGGCGAGCCAGTCCATTTACCCGCTCTTCAAGCTCATTTTTCTCGCTCATATTTTCGGCGTCCCGTTGCGGCCTGCTTTGCTGGTCGCCTTTGTCACCGGTGTATTCATCTTGAGCTTTGCCTCCCCCGGTGTTCCGAGCGGCGGATCGCTGCAGACGATTCCGCTGCTGCTCGCCCTCGGAATTCCGATCCAGGGGATCGTATTGTTCAACTCGGTGGAAGCCATTCCGGATATCTTCGAAACTCTCCTCAATGTGACGGCAGACATGACCGTTGCCACCGTCGTCGCACGATTGCTCGTCGGGGGCGCATGGCTCCCCAACCTGAAGCCTGGTTCCCTGCAAAAGTCTCAAAACAGGCGGGCCATCGAGGAAACAACCAAATGATATTCGTCGTCTCCCCCGAGGACGACTCATTTGAGATCCGGGAGTTTCTACAGGTACAAGGCCATCCGTTTGTCGATCGCATCCGGCCATTGACCTACGAAGAGATCATGGCCCGAAGGGAGTTACCGCTCGGATCGTACATTTTCACCGCGATCGACCAGCTCTCTCCCACGGAGCGCGAGGTCACCGCCCTTTGTTGGCAGGCACTCTCCAATGCCAGCTCGCAAATCACTCTCATCAACCACCCACAGCAGGTGCTTTGCCGCTACGAGCTGCTGGAAACTTGCTTCCAACTGAAGCGCAACTCATTCCGGGTATTTCGAGCCCCGCAGTTCGCCAGTTGCACTAGGTTTCCCGTTTTTCTTCGCTTGGAACGCCAACATCTCGGGAGTCTTTCCGGTTTGCTTTACTCCAAGCGTGCGTTGCTTCGCGCTCTGGCCAAAGTATTGGCCAAAGGTTATCGCCTGCGCGACACGATCATCGTCGAATATTGCGACACGGCTGATTCGGCGGGCTTTTTTCAGAAGTACTCCGCCTTCATCGTCGGCGACATCGTCGTGCCGAACTCGATCGTTCATAGCGACGATTGGGTTACCAAGTGGGCAGTGCGATCCGCCGAGCCTGAACTGGTGCGGCAGGAAGTCGAGTACGTTGAAACCAATCCGCACGCGGATTGGCTGCGGCAAACCTTCTCCATTGCCAAGATCGGCTACGGCCGCATCGACTATGGCCTCAAAGATTCGGTTCCACAGGTTTGGGAGATCAACACCAACCCGACCATTACGCGGCGCATCTGGGACACGGATCCCGTTCGAGAGCAAGCGAGGCGGGTTCGCGCTCCCGTTCGCGACCGTTTCCTGCGCGGCTTTGAGGAAGCGTTCGCCGCCATTGACACCCCCGTAGACCCGGCTCAGACGGTCCCAATCGATATTTCCAAGAGTTACCTTCGAAAACTGCAGGCCGAGAAGAGACTGAGATTACGAGTTGCTAAGAGAAGAGCCAGGGTCTCACGCGCTACCCGTTCGGTGTCCGCACTGTTGCGCCGGCTTCACCTGCGGTAGCGCAAATGCTGAAGTCTCGACGCGAAGCCGCAATCTTTCATTCCGTGCGCCGATCGTTGCCATAGATCTAAACGAAAGCGTTTCACTATTCGGCACGGAGTGCCTCTACGGGATCGACAGACGCAGCGCACCCGGGCTGGTTAGCTCGCATAGCGGTCAGGCATAGTGAAGCTGCTGCAGTGGACTCAACTCCTCGACGTGTTTTTCCAGGAGTTTTTATACTGCTTCTTCGACTTGCCGTACGGCTTCGCAGTGGTGGGCCACTTATGGACTTTGAGCTTTCCTCCGGGCCGCACGCGGAAATTCTTTGAATTGATTTTCATTTTCATCGGTTTCGCACCACGAAGTGCACGAATCGCATTTGGCATTCATGGGGTTCATGCGGTTCTTGATGCAGCCTTTGTACGCGCCTTTTGATCGCTCCGGATCTCGCGTTCCGCCTCAAGCCAGTCTTGATCTGCCTGGCTCTCGCCCTGGACTCGCTTCTGGTAGAGTTCATAGGCCCGTGAAGCAATCTGCGGTGTGAGATCGAGTGGCTCCTTGGCCAGCAGTGGGGCTTTCGTAGGATCGAAAATCCGATAAGCGAGCAGCTTCACGCGGTCATTCACCAGGGCCCAAGCTAGAGCGTAGGCCCAAACGAACCCCGCCCAGCCCCAGCCGAGGGGTGTCATGAACAGCCCATAAACCGCAATCAAGGTCGCGATCATCTGCGTGCAGAGCACCGCTATCCATAGAACCCGCGCCGGGCGTATGGACCAGAATGGGCCGCGCGTGCGCGTTAGAAAAATCGTCAGATGTCCTGCGACAGACAGCTTCAAATACATCAGCGTCTGTATGTGCGCGTGATCGAGGTGAAAGACGCGCTCGCCAAGATAGAACAGCACAAACGCGGCCACGACCCCGATGACGCCCAGCACCGTGGAGATCGCCAGCACCAGGCGCATGTTCCAGGCCTCGGGCTTATCCTTGTAATGAACGTTGTCATAGGCGATGGACAAGATGGCCCCGTCGTTGAGCAGCGCCAGCATCACGATCATCACTGCGGTCACCGGATAGAAGTTGAACACCAGAATCGCCAGAGTCATGAAGAACAGCACGCGCAGGGTTTCGGCGATGCGGTAGATCGCGTAGCTATTCATCCGCTGAAAGATGCGGCGGCTTTCCTTGATCGCGTCAATAATTACCGACAGCCCGGACGCCAGCAGCACGATGGAGGCTGCCGCGCGGGCTGCATCTTGTGCGCCGGAAACGGCGATGCCGCAGTCCGCTTTCTTCAGCGCCGGGGCATCGTTCACTCCGTCGCCGGTCATGCCGACAATGTGGCCGCGCTGCTGCAGGACATCCACGATGTGGAACTTGTGTTCAGGGAATACCTGGGCGAAACCATCCGCTTTTTCGATAGCCTCTGCCGCCTGCGCCGTCTCGTGAGCCTTCATGTCGCCAAATCCGCTGGCGTCAAGGATGTTTGTGCCTAATCCCAGCTGTCTGGAAGTTTCTCGAGCGATGGCTATTTGATCGCCCGTAACCATCTTGACCTTCACGCCCATCTTCCGGGCGCTGGCGATGGTTGCTTTGGCCTGATCGCGCGGCGGATCGAACAATGGCAACACGCCGACAAACTGCCATTTGCTTTCTTGATCCGCGCGAGCAACACCCAGGGAACGGAAGCCGCGCCCCGCAAATTCATTGACCGCTTTCTCAACGGCGGTCTTTACCTCACCGGCATTGGCCGACATCTGGAGAATTACCTGCGGAGCTCCCTTAGTCACAAAGAACTGTTTTCCGTCTGTGCCTTTGACAGTGGCTTCCGTGCGCTTATGCACCGGGTCGAATGGTTTGAAATGAAGTATCTGGTAGCTCTTCAGCGCTTTATCGTCCTTCACGCCTCCAATCACGGCCAGGTCGATGGTGTCCTTGTCTTCTGCGCGCGAGGCGAGCGCGCCGTAGAGAATGGCTTGGTCCCGGGGAATTCCGTTCACTGTAAAGGGATCGCCCAATGTCAGCTTGTTCTGGGTCAGGGTGCCGGTCTTGTCCGAGCACAGCACATCCACACCGGCTAGCTCCTCGATAGCCGACAACCGCGTCACGATTGCTTCTTTTTTCGCCAGCAGACGTGCGCCGACCGCCATCGTCACAGAGAGCACCGTAGGCATCGCCACAGGAATCGCGGCCACCAGAAGCACCAGGCAGAATTCCAAAGTTGTGAGAACCTTGTCGCCACGGAATAGTGCTACGAGCAATATCGACACCACCAGAGTCACGGCGAGCACGATCAGGTAGTCGCCGATCTTCAGAACGGCACGCTGGAAATGACTGACCGTGTGAGCCGATTCGACCAGTTGTGCGGTTTTGCCAAAGTAGGTGTTCGCACCGGTGGCGTACACCATCGCGTCGATTTCGCCCTGACGGATAATCGAACCCGAATACACCGCTCCTCCAGGCTTGGCGGTGACGGGCAATGATTCGCCTGTCAACGCCGACTGGTCGACTTCAATCGAATCGCCCTCCAACAAGCGAGCATCCGCCGGCACAATATCACCGAGTCGCAGGCGGACGACGTCGCCAGGTACCAGCTCGGATGCATTCCGGTTGACCCACTTCCCGTCACGCTTCACCGTGGCCTTGACCGCCAGCTTGGCCCTGAGTGCGGCGATGGCGTTGCCTGCCTGGTGTTCTTCCCAGAATCCGACCACGGCGTTGGAACAAAGAAGAAGGAGGATGATAAGAAAATCCAGCCAGTGCCGGACCACCCCCGACAGAATCACCGCTCCTTCGATCATCCACGGAATGGGACCCCAGAAATAAGTAAGGAATTTCAGGAATGGATTGGTTCTTTTTTCTTCAATCTTGTTAGTGCCGTATTGAGTAAGGCGTTTCTGCGCTTCGCCTTGACTGAGGCCATCCGGCGATGACCCCAATTTTTTCTCCACTTCCGGCATCGGAAGGGTTTTCAGATCATCTTTCGGGTCAGGCGGATTGGGCTTGGACCCCGCCTTCGGTTCGGAAGCCTTGAGTTTCGATTCCGGCTTCGATTCGGGAGCCTTGGGCTGATCGCCATTGGGTTTCATAACGGGTATCCTTCCTGGTAATGAAGTTGTCCCCGGCGTAGTTGTTGAGTCAACGACGGTGGATTCGGCCGGCGATGTAAACCTTCCAACTCCCGGTAGCCTTTTACCCGCCGGAACTTCATCTGCCCATGAGCCCTGGATAATCTCAGGCATTGTGGCGGCACCAGAGGTCAAGATTCCAGGGTTAATTTCATGGACGGTGGCGATCAGCGACGTCAACACAGACCCGGCTTCTTGCGACGTCCGAGCCGCGATGGAAAAAGAGTGATCCGGCATTTGCCCGAAAGGGGTGTACACGACGGCCGTTGCGGCGTCGTCCAGTGCGTACTCTTTGACGTCCGCGATCGCTCCTACAAGCTGTATCGGGGGTTGCGACCCCTCTAATTTTATGTCGTGTGAATGAGCTCTCGGGGTCCAATTTCGCGGCAGCGCGACGGACTACCGGCAGACCGACGCTGGGTTGTGCCGCGGTCAGACCCAGACTACGGTTTCTTGTGAGTGGCCGTGCGCAGGGAGGCGAACAAGCGCGGTGTCGTTGAGAGCCACTGTGTTGGATCAAACGGCTCCTGCAGCCAGCGAGATAAAGATGCTGCCAGGTGCGCGGAGACCCTTGAATTAAGGATCGTCAGATATCGATGCCGCCGCGCAGACCACCAGTGTTGCAGTGCCCGATCCGGGCGGATCGGCTGTCGCAGCCATCGGAACGAAGCTGCAGTGATTTGGCGCCACGAGCGCCGAGTGGCGAATGACAACCGCCGATCGCTCCAGATGGCTCTCGAACCATAGATCCCACGAAGCGCGTAAAGAATCGCCCAACGGCGAGACTCGATGAGCGCTCGCTTTGCAGCCTCCCCGTACGCGCGGATCTGACGGCGCATTGTGACGGGCGAAACATTCCGATCCACTTGGGCATCGACCAATGGAAGGTGAGGAGCCGACGATGGAGACGGCGCCGCCTTCCACGCCATTCCGGCCGCCAAGCCAGCATCCGATTTACCAAACAGGGCAGTCAAGTCCAGCTGTCGCCGTTCTTCTATCTGGTTTGAATCGGGAGCAGACAACGGAGGAAGTGGAATTTGCAGGAGCGTGGACACTTCCCGTTCCTGTTCGCGGGCCGGCATGCTCTCCCAGTCCGCGAGCGGTTTTGCGGCTTCAAAGAGAGCTGAAATGTCGGCCATCGATTTCGTCGCGGTTATCTCGTCGCTCTCGACCTCGCCAAAAGTTTGAGGCGGACAGAGCGGCGTGATTGGTTCCAATTGGAAATCGCGTGCGACCTCTGCGACCAGGCGCGCGGGCACGGGCCGGATCCGGTCCACATAGGCATTGATGAGCACGTGCTCGCAGAGCAGGTTCACGACGCGCGGGATCCCGCGTGCATAGAGATGAACTGCATTCATTGCCTCAGACGAGAAGACCGGGTATTCACGCCTGGCGCCGGCGATTCGCAGGCGCTCCCGGATGTAGTGATGGGTTTCCTCAAGCCCGAGCGGAGCCGTATTACATCGGACCGCAATCCGTTGTCTAAGCTGGTACAGCTCAGGTCGCCGGAGTGTCTCTTCAAACTCCGGCTGGCCGGCGAGCACGATTTGTAACAGCTTTTCGTAAGGGGTCTCCAGATTGAGCAGCATCCGAATTTCCTCGAGCACGTCGAACGACAAGCCTTGCGCTTCGTCCACGATGAGCACCGCGGTCTTCCCCGCGCGATAACCCTGGGACAGCCATCGTTTCAGGGGAATGAGCGCGTCACCGTTCAGCCGTGAGTCGAACGTGACTCCAAATTCCGCCAAGATCCGTTCATATAGATGGCCAATTTCGAGATGCGGGTTAAAAATGAAGGCAACAGGTGTCTCGCGTTGGCGCAGCCAGGCAAGCAGGCTGTTAATCAGGGTCGTCTTGCCCGTTCCGGCCTGTCCCGTTAACAAGATGAGGCCCTTGCGGGTTTGAATCCCGTAGGTCAGTTCCTCGACGGCCTTCTCGACCTGAGAAGTAAAGACCAAATATCCTGGATTCGGGTTGATGTCGAAAGGGCTTTCGCGGAGTCCAAAGAAGTTCTTATACATGTCCGTCTCGCCGGAGTTCTCGTACGCTTGATCGCGCACGCGATTCGAGCACGCGTCCGCGGCCGAAGTTCAATTGATCTGGTGGGTTCGCTTCGTTCCGATTATGGCTCTTACTGAAACCCTCTTCTAACTGGTACATCGTACCGCTCTTCCTGCCGTTGAGACAACGAATTTGGCGCCGGAGACGAGTCCACCGTTCTGGAAAGGATTCGGCTGGTCAATTGGCCGAGCTAGACCAGGTTTTTTGCCGAAGTCCCGCAGGAGAACCCCTGCAGAAATAGCGGCTCGCCCGCCCTACCATCCCTGTGTTTCCCTGGATGGCGATACTCGCACAAGTTCCGGTTCTTTGGGACATTCGCGTATGGTCCGAGACCGCGCTCACCTGTATACACGAGACATGAAGGTTCCACCGTACTAGACCGGCTGGAACCGGCTGCCGGATCCCGGCGCAACAAACCCGAATGCCGGCGTTGGTGTGTTTCCTTTCGTTGATACCAGGAGATGAAATGAGAACTGCTTCCGTAGCGGGGATCGTGCTGATTGTTCTGGGTGTTCTGGCGCTTGTGTACCAGGGAATTTCCTATACGAAGCGGGAACGCGTGGTCGATGTGGGTCCGGTCCACGCCACAAAAGACACGCACAAGACCATTCCCATTCCTCCCGTTCTCGGCGGCATCGCCGTAATCGGCGGGATCGCACTGCTGGTAGTGGGGGCCAAGCACGAATAGCCGCAATTCGAAAGCTGCACGTCACAATTCGATTCAAAAAGGGGAGGAAGTTATGATGCTGATTCTTTTCGTGGTTCTTCTGATCGCGTTGATTGGCGCGGTTCCGGCCTGGCCGTACAGCAGGGGTTGGGGATATTACCCGAGCGGTGGAATCGGGCTGGTTCTGTTGATCGTCCTGATTCTTCTTCTTATGGGGCGTCTATGAGGTGCGGCTGAACCGGCTCCGCGGCGAGAAAAGCGCTGTGCGGATCGTCCTTCAAGGGCGACATGGACTAGATCAGCGAAAGAGATTGATCTCGGGCCGTGAAGCTTCGTCGAAGAAGCAGCTAAGAGATTTCTTGGGAAAGAGAATTGGTGCGGTCGAGTGGATTCGAACCACCACGGTATTGCTACCGCCAGCCCCTCAAGCTGGTGCGTCTGCCAGTTCCGCCACGACCGCGCTTGGACAATCCTAATCGCCGCTCAATTGCTTGTCAAACAAGCGGCCATCGCAGTATGGGCGCGCGGCCACGTGAAAAGCCGTGCCCGGAGACAGGGCTTCGGCACCGGCGCGCCAAGCTATTTCTGTGGCGGCTTTTGCTGCGGAGGCTGCGTCGGAGGCGGCGCAGGCTTCTGTACCGGCAGCTGAGTGGGTTTTGCGGGTGCAGGCGCCGACTGCTGGGTCTGCTCCAAAATCGACCCAGTCGCGAGCGCCCCGGCCGGCGCGCGCTTCAGCGATAGAGCAAGCGAGCTCATCATGAAGACGACCGCGCACCACGTAGTCGCGCGAGAGAGAAACGTTGCTGCACCGCGCGGGCCGAATGCGGTCTGGCTGCCCGCACCGCCGAACGCCCCTGCCAAATCCGCCGCGTTGCCGCTTTGCAGCATAATCACGATAATCAGCACGAAGCACACCAGGACGTGGAGCGTCACGAGCACATACGTCACGTGCCAGCCCAGGTCGACCAAGGCGCACGCCGCAGCGAACGCTATTCCCCATTTTGCCCACGATGGCATTTCTGGTTCCTCAATTCCTTTCGAATCTCATCGGCTCGTGCCGGATCTGGCGGGGCGGTGACGGCACGAGGGCGGGTCTTAGACCCGCCCCCACTGATTCCCTTCGCTACCGCCGACGGCAGGAACCTCGTTTCAAATGCCCTAGAAGTTGACGATGGCCGCGAACGACTTCGCGTCCAGGCTCGCTCCGCCCACAAGGGCGCCATCAATCTCCACCTGCGCCATCAACCCCTTTATATTGTCGGGCTTGACGCTGCCACCGTAGAGGATGCGCACCGCGGACGCCTGGTCGAGCCCAAACCGCGCCACCGCCAGCTCCCGAACATACCCGTGCGATTCAGCTGCGATTTCAGGAGTAGCTGTGCGACCGGTTCCAATGGCCCAAACCGGCTCGTAAGCGACAAGGATACGCGAGAAGTCTTCGCCGGTCAACGCAGCCATTCCGCCTTCGAATTGCCGCTTTAACACGGCCTGCGTCTGATTCCCTTCACGCTCGGCGAGTGTTTCGCCGACGCACACGATCGGCATGAGGCCCGCCGCCAGCGCCGCGCGCGTCTTGCGATTCACGGATTCGTCCGTTTCGCAAAAGTATTGACGGCGCTCCGAATGCCCGATAATCACGCCGCGGCATCCCATCTCGACGAGCATCCGCGCCGAAATTTCTCCCGTGTACGCGCCTTCCTTCTCCCAATGCATATTCTGCGCCGCAACGGCGATTGCGCTCCCTCGCGCCACCTCGACGGCCGTTTCCAGAGCGGTGAACGGCGGCGCCACAACGATGTCGCACTTCTGCGGTCCCGCCACCAGCGGCTTGAACACCTCGAAAAACTCGCGCGTCTCCTCGCGCGTCTTGTACATTTTCCAGTTCCCCGCAATCACGGGCCTTCGCACTCGATCCTCCTCTTCATCGTTCTAGAACAGCGAAGTCTAGCGATTGAGCGTGCAGGAGGCAAGCAGCGCCGAACGCGCCGAACCTGTGTCTCACTCAAATCTTTACTTCTTAGAGGCTGCGACGCGGATCGCGTGGCCGCGACTGCGGTAAGGAGGCTGAGGCACGGGAAGCGCAGGGCCCTCGCAGCGCCAGCGGCTAGGGCTTATCGGTGAGCGCGGCGACGCCGGGGAGGATGTCGCCGGCGAGGAATTCAAGGGAGGCGCCGCCACCCGTAGAGATGTGCGAGATTTGCGAGGCGACGCCGGCTTGCTCGACCGCGGCCACAGAATCGCCGCCGCCGATGATGGAAGTTGCGCCCTTCGATTTTGTGGCGCCCGCGACAGCGCGTGCGATGGCCAGCGTTCCCTTCGCAAACGCGGGCTTCTCGAACATGCCGAGCGGACCATTCCACACGATCGTCCGCGCGGCGGAAATTTCCTTCTCGAATTCCGCGATCGTTTTCGGGCCGATGTCGAGGCCCATCCAGCCTTCGGGCGTGTCGTCGATGCTTGCTGTTTTCGTGGCGGACGAATCCGGCGACTCTGCCAGCACGTGATCCACCGGCAGCAGCAGGCGGAAATTGCGCGCCTTCGCTTCCCGCAGCAGATCGCGAGCCAGATCGAGCTTGTCGTTCTCCACCAACGACTTCCCCACCGGCTTGCCCTGCGACTTCAGGAACGTGTACGCCATCGCGCCGCCGATCAGCATCGCGTCGGATAGTTTCATCAGGTTTCGTACCACTTCGATCTTGTCCGAGACTTTCGCGCCGCCCAACAGCGCGACAAACGGCCGGTCGGGATTCGAAATGGCTTTGCCGAGATACGCTAGTTCCTTTTCCATCAGCAAGCCCGCGGCAGACTGGCCCACGAACTTCGTGATGCCGACGACCGAGGCGTGCGCGCGGTGTGCCGAGCCAAACGCGTCGCAAACGAAAAGGCCGTCGCACAACGCAGCGAGTTGCTTCGCAAATTCCGGGTCGTTCTTCTCTTCCTCGGCATGGTAACGGACGTTTTCGAGCAGCAGCACGTCTCCATTCTTCAACGCTTTGCTCTTCGCCTCGGCGTCCAGGCCTACGCTATCGGCCGCGAACGCGACAGTTTTCCCGAGCAATTCCTGCAAGCGCCCTGCCACCGGCTTCAGGCTATATTTCAGGTCGGGCTTGCCCTTCGGGCGTCCAAGGTGCGATGCGAGCACGAGCCGGCCACCGCGCTCGATGGCGAGGCGAAGCGTAGGGATCGTGGCGCGAATACGCGTGTCGTCGGAGACTTTGCCGCCGTCGAGGGGCACGTTGAAGTCCACGCGAATGAATACGCGCTTTCCGCTTAGGTCCAGGTCCCGAATCGATAATTTGTTCATTTTGGCCTTCCGATGGTTTGCGTAACCGAGGTGTTCTCGAAAGGGGGCGCAGCAAGCAGCGCCCCCAACGCACAAACTGGCCGACACGCGAGTTTCTCCGTGCCTTCTGTGGTGAACTCACAACGCGAAACCAAAACCACCGGCGAAACGCCGGCGCCACAAGGACTCTACAGTTTCGCGGCGAAGAACTTGATCAGGTCGTGACAGCGGCAGGAATAGCCCCACTCATTGTCGTACCATGAAAGGACCTTCAAGCAATTCGAGCCGACGACGCGCGTGTAGCCCGCGTCGACGATCGACGACCGCGAATCGCCGCGGAAATCGATGGAGACGAGCTCCTCTGTGCTATAGCCCAGAATTCCCTTCATAGGGCCATCGGCCGCCTTCATAAACGCCGCATTCGCGGCCTCCGCGGTAACCGGCTTTTCGGTCATCACCGTCAAGTCCACGACGCTGACGTTTGGCGTCGGGACGCGCATGGCGTAACCGTCGAGCCTGCCCTTCAGCTCCGGGATGACCTGATGCAGTGCTTTAGCAGCGCCCGTGGACGTGGGAATCATCGAGAGCGCAGCGGCACGAGCGCGGCGCAAATCCTTGTGCGGCAGGTCAAGCAGCTTCTGATCGTTCGTGTAGGAGTGGATCGTCGTCATCGTGCCGACGTTGATGCCGAACGTGTCATGAATCACTTTCGCGACGGGCGCGAGGCAATTTGTGGTGCAGGAGGCGTTCGAGACAACGTGGTGCTTGGCGGAATCGTACGTCTTTTCGTTGACGCCAAGCACGATCGTGGCATCAACCTCGGTGGCCGGCGCGGAAATCAAGACTTTCTTCACCGTCCCGCGGATGTGTTTGCGCGCTTCGGTGCCCTTGGTGAAGAGGCCGGTCGATTCCACCACGATCGAGGCGCCCACGGACGCCCAATCCAGCTCCGCCGGATCCTTCACCTTGAATACCTCGAAGGTCTTGCCGTCGACGGAGATGGTGTCGTCCGTGTGGGTGACTTCGTTCGAAAGGTTTCCCAGGATGGAATCGTACTTCAGCAAATGGGCCAGCGTTTTCGCGTCCGTGATGTCGTTGACCGCGACGACTTCGATAGCGGGATCTCCCATCGCCGCGCGGTAGATGTTGCGGCCTATTCTTCCGAATCCGTTAATCCCTACTTTGATCGCCATTCTTCCTCTCATTCTGAGCGTAAGTTGCGTTCCAAATCCGTATGAGATGAGCGCCGGGATGCCATGCGGCGCGAGCGGCGCGTCAACGCTTGCGCGAGTCGAGGACTTCGTGGCCGCAAGGGCCGCCAAAGCCCCTTATTTCATCGTGCAGTGGTTCCGTTTCGGAGGCCGTGACCGCAGCCACCCGGAGTTGTGATCGATATCACACGAGTCTCTCAGGCGGTCGCGCGATGGGCTTTTAGAGCGCGTTCTCCAGAACAAAAAAATGCTAGGGCACGTGCGGAGAAAAGTCAATTCGCGTGAGCGGGAGCCACAGATCGAACACCGTCGAAGCAGCGAACCGGTCAGATGGACCGGCGCTGGAACGAGAATCAATTCGAGTTGGTCGCCGATTTTGCGCCGGGATCGTTGAAGACTTCTACGCGAGACACTTTCTCGTGGATGAAAATGACGAAGACCGTTTTGGCCGGCGGTGTGCCGTAGATCCAGGTTTCCGTGTCTTCACCCTGCGTGTTGCGCTCGCGGACCTTGTGGTCGGCGCGACCGAGCGCAGCGATGACCATTTCTTCGTCCATGCCCACTAGCGCGCGGTGGTCGCGGATGGCCTGCTGGATGTTCGGCGGCAGCGAGTCGAACCAGTTGACCGCAGCGGAGTGCTTCGAAAAATCAAGCAGAGCGGAGAGATCGTGTTTCAGGTCGTCGGGCGACAGATTGGGAACGGGCCGGCCATAGTCGAGGATGATCGTCGTGCCGCGACCTTCGTTGGGATGGTCGGCCATCGAAGGCGGAGGAAGATTGCCCACGCCGACCTGCAGGTGCTCGCGAAGATGAAACTTCCTCTTCCCTCCGCCATTGATCTGCACAGCGATTTCCTTGCCGCGAAATTCGATCGCAGTGATCTGCACTGTGTCGCCTGGATTCGCGATCGTGCCTTCGTGGCGGAGCTGGTACTGGAGCTCTTTCATGTTCAATGGCTTGCCAACTGCGACTTTGAATCCGTCTTTCTCATGCGGAAGGGGCTGGAGAGCCTTCGCGTACTCGCCATCGACGTAGCGGATGATCGCAAGTTTTCCTTCGTCGCCAAGATGGGTCGATCGTTTTTCATCATGCCCGGTGACACCGACGAACACTTCGGAAATGGAAGGGGCGTCGAACGCTTCCATGGTCAAACGAGGAGGAAACGGCAAACGGATGCCGGGAAGGTCCGGGACCGCAGCGCAAATCGCCAGCGCGGCCGCCATCAGAAGAGTTGAACGGAAGTACATGTCGAGCCTTCGGCATCCATTTTAGGACTTCCTGCGGGCGATGCCAATGCGAATTGGAGGCCCCCGATCCGTCGATAAGGGGCCCCGGTTGATGGCCTTGTAAGAACGGAGAGTTATTTCAGGCCCTGGAAGCCGAAGCAAAGCGCAGCGGGGAGGCGCAGCAGAGACTGGGAATTTTCACCAGCCCGGTGTGTCATTCGAGTACGATAGCGGGCATGCGCAAGATCGAGAAGCCCTCACCGACCGAATCCCCTTTATTGTTCGAACTCGACGCCAAGCCAGCCGAAGAAATCCTGACCGCGCTGGGAGGCCTACCCTTGGTGGTGCAAGCATTTCGTTCTCTGGGATTACCCGGCAGTGTGAAGGAACATCTGGTGGTGAAGGAGCGGCAACGGGGTTACGACGAGGCCACGTTTGTCGAGAGTTTCGTAATTCTGAATGCCGCTGGGGGTGAGTGCCTGGACGATTTTGAGCGACTGCGTGGGGACCCCGGGCTGGGGGAACTGATCGGGCACGAAGTGCCTTCACCGGAAGCAGCTCGGAAGTTTCTGTATGCCTTTCATGAAGAAGAGAAGATCGAGCAAGCCAAGCAGCAACGACTGCCGGATCAAATTGCTTACATCCCCTCAGAGAGTGAACCGCTGGAGGGGCTAGGAAAAGTGAACCAGGATCTGATCCGGCGATTCGGAGAACGTTGTCCGGAGCAGAAGATCGCTACGGTGGATCAGGACACCACAATTATCGAAAGCCGAAAACAAGAAGCACTGCATACCTACGAAGGGCCGCGAGGTTATCAACCGATGCTGGCGGTGTGGGCCGAGATGGACGCGGTGCTGGCCGATGAGTTTCGGGATGGGAATGTGCCGGCACAGATGGCTCCGTTGACGGTAGCAAAAGCAGCGTTCGCCGCGCTGCCCAAGACAGTGACCACCTATTACTATCGCGGCGATTCGGCCTGTCACGAGAAGGAGTTGTTGCGCTGGCTGTCGAACGAGAGACGTGAAGAAGGGCCGCAGGGACGGATTGGTTTTGCGATCAGCGTGCGGATGAGCGAGGCTTTGCGTGAGGCCATTCTGGAAGTTCCGGAAAAGGAATGGAAGGCGTACGGGGACCGCGAGCCAGGTATAGATCGCGAGTGCGCCGAAGTGGTGTTCGTGTCGAATCAGCAAGCAGAGCTGAAGGACAGCAAGCCACTGCGCTACATCGCCATCCGGCTGCGCCAACGGCAGGGAGGGTTGTTTGCCGACGGCAGTAGCGTGCGACATTTTGCGGTGCTGAGCAACATCTGGGATTGGGAAGCGGTGAAACTAATCGAGTGGCATCGAGAAAAAGCCGGAACGATCGAGCGGGTACACGATGTGATGAAGAATGATTTAGCGGCCGGGGTGCTGCCGTCGAAATACTTTGGAGCGAATGCCGCCTGGTTGCGGCTGGCGGTGATCGCCTACAACGTGCTCACGGCGCTAAAGCGCTTGGCCTTGCCAGCCGACTTATTGACGGCACGGCCGAAGCGGCTGCGCTTTTTGATTTTCCATATCCCGGGTCGACTGGTGCATCATGCGCGTCAGCTGACCTTGCGACTGGCAACGGCCATCGAGGGGCTGGCCCTGTGCCTGGACGCTATCGGATTATTGCCGGTTCCTGCCTAGGGGGAGTAGGTTCTTATCGACGGATTTGCAGAGCGCTTTTTGGGAGTACTTCGAGCAATCACCGTCTGTCGACTTCCCGATTGACCTCACCAGCTTGCACGCTTTGCTTACCGACCAACAGGAGGCGTTCTGGCAGTGGATCCGCTTCGCGCAACTCGCACTCACGCTGCAGAGTACCCCCACTCCTACCTACCTTACGGACGGATTGGGGGAGGCGCCACAAGGGACGAGGCGCCGAGGGGGCGTGAGGGCGATTGAGGGGGTGCACGCCAGATTTGGGGAATGACGTCATGCAGCCGCCTGTTTTTTCTGTGAGCGGCGTTCGCAGAAATCCTCGAGTCGTCCGCTGAGCTTCGAGCAGCGGAGGGCAATGATGGCGTTGGCGCCTTTGACGGTCCAGTGCATGCCCGATCGCTTGAGCCGGGTACCGACCACAAGCTTGCAACCCGATTCCACGACGCCGGTCGAGGTGCAAAAACCTTGTCTGTGGAATTCGGGATAGCGCATGCGCCGTCGATTTTTCCAGATGTACAGGAGGCACTCCCGCGCCTCCTTGTGTTCACGGATGTGGCTGCGCAGCGCATGCACCAAGTCTCTCAAGTGACCTTCGTCGAGTTCTTGATAGCGCGCTTGGATCCACGGCTCGGCCTCGCTCTCTCCATAAATGGCCTTTCCCACCCGACCGAGATAGTCTTTGGCATGATAGCGATCCAGGATCTGCTCGGCTTGTGGGAACAGTTCCGTCCCCGTGTTCCAAATCCAGCTCGAACCATCGCCTAAGACCGCTTGGCGTGGCGCTTCGGTGAAACCGCGACGATCGGCCTCGCGTTGTACGCGAGCGGCAAAGTCCGACAGGTTCGGGCTGGTATCCCGGGTGGCGGCGCTTTCAATCGCGGCCGAATAGGTGAGCGATCCGGGATCGCGCGTCGGTTTACCTTCCTTATCCCGCGATTCGGCCGTCCACACGGTGACCAGTTTGGCTTCGCGAGTTTTCGCCGAGCCGTCGGCTTGCTTGCCCGCGCGATCGGCCACTTCTTCTTTGCGCATGGGCACTCCGGTTCCATCCATGCCCAGGTACATGGTGGGAGCCACCTCGCCCATCCCTTCGACCTGCTGACGTTCGTCCGCCGCGATCTCCGCGCCCAGGGCTTCCGCCGCTCGTTCGACCTGCTTGGTGCTCACTTCTACTCCCGCCAACTCGTGCAGTAGTTCGCTGCTCTCTTCGAAGCTCAATAGTGCTGCCGCACTGCCAGTCATGCGTAGAACGCCGGGTGTCAGTGAAAATAGCTCCAGCTTCAGATCGCGGTCTCGCGGGCAGAATCCGCTGTGGCATTGGTCATCGTAGTAGTAGGCCCGCTTCAGGTGGAGAGCTCCCAACGCGCTCACGAAGGTCTTTTCGTGGCGCCCGTGATAGCGGGCCACACCGCCGCAGGGACAGGGTAAGGCAGGTCCCACATAATCGCTGGTGTCGGCGTTGAGCTTTTGCTCCAAAGCCCGGGCGGCTAAGCACAACGCTTGCCGGCGCGCGGCTATCTCCACGGCTTCGAAATCCAATTCGGCGACAGAGGAGGAACCTAGGAGGGTTTCGATCTCCCGGACGATTTCCTTTTCGAGACTCGTCTGAAGCCCTTTTTTTCCGCCTCCACTCGGGAGGCGGGCACCGCGCCGAGTTGTTCATCGGCCCATTGCTCGCAGGCCTCCCAATAGGCTCCGACGTGCTCTCGAAATTTCTGTCCCTCTTCGATCTGTCCTCGGACCACCGGCACCTGTGCGGTAGAGACATAGCGGGAGCGAGTCCTGCCTCCGACCTTTTCGGTCAGGGTGAAGTAAGGGCCATGGGCCGCCTTCGGATCGTGTTGACAGGCGCAGGCCGCTTGTCCGCACTTCATGCGGCGTTCGTAGAGCGAGCCTCGTCGAATCGGTTTGGGATGGGAGAATGCCGCGGCGAGTTGTGCGACACGAGCAGGAACTACGGGGGCAGGATCGTCCATTGTGAGTCCTCCTGCCGTATATACTACAGTAGGACACACCATGAATTCCACCGTCTTTTTCAAAAGCCCCATTTTCTGACGTGCGCCCCGATTGAGGGCGATCCTTGACGCCAACGGCGGCGCCGCGTAGTATCACCCGAAACGACATGACATCGGATCCGCTGATCGGGCAATCCCTTCTGCATTACCGGATTCTTCGCAAGCTGGGGGCGGGCGGCATGGGCGTGGTGTACGAGGCGCAGGACTCGCATCTCGATCGTCGCGTGGCGCTGAAGTTTCTCCCCCCTGAGATGGCGGAAGACAGCCAGCTCCTCGAGCGCTTTCAGCGCGAGGCGCGCGCCGCTTCTTCGCTGAATCACCCGAACATCTGCACTATCCACTCGATCGAGCGGCACGAGGGGCGGCACTTCATCGTGATGGAGCTGCTCGAGGGCAAGACCCTTGCGCAAACAATGAGCCATCAGGCCATGGAGATGGAGAAACTGCTGCCGCTGGCGATTCAGATCGCCGACGCCCTTGAATCGGCGCATGCCAAGGGGATCGTGCACCGCGACATCAAACCGGCGAACCTCTTCGTCACCGATCGCGGGCAAATGAAGATTCTGGACTTCGGCTTGGCCAAGATGAGTCGTCGCGAAGTGGTGGGGGTGCTGGCTGCGCAGGGTGCTTCGGTCGGCCAGGCAGAGACGCTGGCCGGCAACGAACTCACCTCGCCGGGCACAGCCGTGGGCACAATCTCCTATATGTCGCCGGAGCAAGCGCGCGGACAACTGGTGGACGCTCGCACAGATATCTTTTCCGTGGGGACCGTTCTCTACCAGATGACGACAGGGACGCTGCCCTTTCAGGGAGACACCTCAGCGGTCATCTTCGACGCGATTTTGAACCGCGAAGCCCAGCCGGCTGCAGAGCTTAATCCTTTGCTGCCTCCGGATTTTGTGCGCATTCTGGACAAGACTCTCGAGAAAGACCGCAGTCTGCGGTGCCAGACGGCCACTGAACTAAAGACCGACCTCAGCCGCCTGAAGCGCGACCTGGAATCCGGCAGGCGGCGCGCGAAGGAAAAGAGTGATTCGGATCCAGGTGTCCAGAAACAGCATGCAGGAAAGTCGGTCGCGGTGCTCTATTTCGAGAATCTGAGTGGGGCGAAGGAAGACGAGTATCTCCGCGACGGCATCACGGAAGATGTGATCACGGAACTCTCGAAAATCCGGGGACTCAACACGTTTTCGCGCCCCACCGTTCTGGCCTTCCGCGATAAGGCCGTGACGCCGGCGCAAATCGGGCAGCAACTCGGCGCGGCGTACGTCCTGACTGGAACGCTGAGACGCGCGGGCGCGCGTCTGCGCATCAATGCACAGCTGGTGGACACGCGCACGGATTTCCCGCTCTGGTCCGAGCGTTTTGACCGCGAGATGAAGGACGTTTTCGAAATCCAGGACGAAATGGCGCGCAAGATCGCCGAGGCCCTGCGCGTGACGCTTTCTCCGCAGGAACTCGAGGCCCTGGCCGTGAAGCCGACGGAAAACTTGCAGGCGTACGATCTCTTTCTGCGCGGCAAGCGCTACGCTCGGCGTCAGACGCGCCAGGACCTGGAGTTCGCGCTGCAGATGTTCGAAAACGCGGTCGCGATGGATCCCAGTTTCGCGCTGGCGTACGCCGCGTGTGCCAACGCGTGCGCCATGTTCTACTGCAATTACAGCCGCGATCAATTGTGGGTCGAACGCGCGCGCGAAGCATCCGGCAAGGCCGTGGCGCTGCGCTGGGATTTACCCGAAGTGCAGGTCAGCCAGGCGTGGGTGCTGTACGCAGCGGAACTCCACAACGAAGCCGTGCGGATGGTCAAAAAGGCCATTGAGCGCAAGCGCGATTGCGAAGGCGCGTATTACATGCTCTGCCGGGCCTTGTTTGCGGCGGGACGCTACCAGGAAGTGGTGGACGTTGCGGAAGTGGCGATCGAAGCGAGCGGCGAGGACTACAACGTCTATGTTCCCATCCTGAATTCGCTGGGGTCGATGGGCAAGGAGGAAGCCAAGCGCAACATGAGCCAGAGATTCACGTCCGCGCTCGAGGACCATTTGAAACACGTCCCGGAGGATGCCCGGGCGCGCGTCCTGCTGGCAGCCGACTACGCTGAGTGGGGACGCGTGGACGACGCTTTGCGCGAACTGAATCTGGCCGTTACTCTCCGCGCCAATGAGGCTTCGATTCTCTACAACGCCGCCTGCGTCTACTGTTCTCTGAAAAGAAAGCCCGAGGCCATAGCTGCTCTACGCAACGCCTGGGAAGCCGGGTTCAAGGATCCCTTGTGGGCGCGCCGCGATCCCGACCTCACTCTTCTTCACGGCGATCCTGAGTTCGAGCGCCTCTATCCGGATAAGCCCGTATCGATGCCGGTTTCCGGCACTCGGGCATCCAGCTCCCAATAACTTTCTGCCAAAGGCAGGGACATCTCATCGCAAGCACCGCTCCCCTGCCAGGCAAGGAAGGCAAACGGCGGTCACAACGCTTCAGAGATTTCGCCAAAAAAATCTGTCAGCGAACTTTTGACACACAAGCGCGTGTGTGTTCAGATGACGCCGGAGAATTCATATGCGGCAACGCCGTCTAGCGCTGTTGATCGCGGCACTGTTTGTAATTTTTCTGGTCATTGTTCCGCTTTTCTCGGCCGGTATCGGGCTCGTGGTGGATTTAATGTGGTTCGATCACGCGGGCTTTCGCGAGATCTTCGTCACGATCCTGAAGACGCAGAGCTGGCTGGGCTTTTTCTGCGGAGTCATATTTTTGCTGCTCACCGGCCTGAACCTCTGGGCCGCGCGGGGCGTAGCGCATCGTTCGGGATACGTGACGATCGCGCGGACGATCGAATTTCCGGCAATCGACAAGCTTCCCGCCGTTTTCCGGCGCTTGCTCTGGCTGGCCCTGGTGTTCGTGGCGTGGCTGGTTGCCCAATGGTCGGCGACGCACTGGAAGGATTATCTCTTCGCGACGCACGCCGTCCCGATGAGGCAGAGCGATCCGATCTTCGGGATCAACCTGAGCTTTTACCTCTTCCGGCTGCCTTTTCTTTTCTTTCTCTACCATCTGGCACTGGTCATCGTGGCGATCAGCCTGATCACGGCCGCGGCGCACTACTTCTTCGAAGGAGGGATATGGGTTTCGCCCCGCGGTTTGGGGGTGGGCCGAAACGCTCGCGCGCACTTGATGATTCTCGGCGGCCTCTTTTTCCTGCTGCTCGCCTGGCGGGCACGACTGGGCATGTACAATCTCGTCTACGCGCCCACCGGACTCGTGTACGGCGCCGGTTACACGGATATTCATGTGGGCTGGCCTGTGCTGTGGATTCAGTCGGTGCTCTGCGTAATCGCCGCGCTCGCCTTTTTTGCCGGCGCGGCGAAGGGCGAAACACGGCCGGCACAATATGCGGTCGGCGGAGTGATTGGGGTAGCGATCCTGGGAGGTCTGATCACTCCGGCCCTCGTGCAGCGATATTTTGTCGCGCCCAGTGAACTCGAGAAGGAAGCGCCATACATCGCGCGCAACATCAAGTTTACGCGCCAGGCGTACGAGCTCGAGATGTTCGACGAACGAGATTTCCCGGCGATTCAGGACCTCACCGCGGCGTCCATCGACCAGAACGCAGCCACGATGCGAAATCTTCGCCTGTGGGATCACGAGCCGCAACTCACCACGTTTCAGCAGCTTCAGGAGATCCGCACGTACTACGACTTCGCGAACGTCTTCGACGATCGCTACATGATTCATTCACAGCTGCGGCAGGTATCGCTGTCGGCTCGCGAACTCTCGGCAGACAGCTTGCCGGACCCGAACTGGGTGAACCAGCACCTGATCTACACGCACGGATACGGCTTATGCCTCGGCCCGGTGAACGAATCGACGCCGGACGGCCTGCCCGTGCTGTTCATCAAGGACATTCCGCCGGTTTCGTCGATTTCGCTTAAAGTGACGCGCCCGGAAATTTATTACGGGCAACTCTCCAACAACTACTGTCTGGTCAAGACCAGCGCCAAGGAATTCGACTACCCGTCCGGCGAACAGAACGTCTATCAAAGTTATCAAGGATCCGGCGGCATACCGGTCGGCGGATTCTGGCGGCGGCTGATTTTCGCGCTGCGCTTCGGCGACATTGACATTTTCCTCTCGGGATACATTCAGCCCCAGAGCCGCATCATGATTTATCGCCGCGTGCTGGATCGCGTGCAAAAGCTGGCGCCGTTTCTTTCTTTCGACAGCCATCCCTACCTGGTCGTCAGGGATGACGGATCGCTGCAGTGGATCGTGGACGCGTACACAACGTCGGATCAGTACCCGTACTCCGACCCGACGCCAGGCATGGGGAATTACGTCCGCAACTCCGTGAAAATCACGATCAGCGCCTACGACGGGCGAGCGACTTTCTACATCGCCGATCCCTCCGATCCATTGATCCAGGCCTATCAGCGAATTTTCCCCGGTGTCTTTCACCCGCTCTCCGACATGCCATCCGACCTGCGAGCGCATATCCGCTATCCGCAGGATTTCTTCGGCGTGCAGGCGGCCAAGTACGCCGTGTATCACATGACCGACCCTAGCGTCTTCTACAGCAAAGAGGATCTGTGGCGGGTTGCGACGCGCATGGTGAACGGGTCGTCCACGCCGATGAGCCCGTATTACGCCGTCATGAAGCTGCCTGACGTTGGAAAGACGGAGGAATTCATCCTGATGGTTCCCTTCACACCGGCGCGCAAGAACAACATGATCGCCTGGATGGCGGCGCGCTGCGACGGCTCCGATTACGGCAAAGTTCTGGTTTTCGCGTTTCCCAAAGAAAAACTGATTTACGGCCCCGAGCAGATTCAATCGCGCGTCAACCAGAGCCCGGCGATTTCGCAGCAGCTCACGTTGTGGGATCAGGGTGGATCGCGGGTGATTCGCGGTACGTTGCTGGTCGTTCCGGTGCAGAACGCGGTGCTCTACGTCGAGCCGCTCTATCTGGCCGCGGAGGGAGGTTCTTCACTCCCACAATTGAAACGCGTGATCGTGGCCTATTCCGACCAATTGGTGATGGAGCCGTCGCTGGGAGACGCCCTGAATGCGATCTTCGGCGGGAACGGGGAAGGAACCGCCGGCGCCAATGCGCAAACAGCGGGACCTGCAGGAACGGTTCCTTCTGCGCCCGCAAAGGCCATTCCGGCTTCCCTTGAGAGCCTCATCCAACAGGCCAACCAGCATTTCGAGCAGGCTCAGGCGGACCTGCGGAAAGGAGACTGGAGCGGCTATGGTCAGGAAATACAGAAACTTGGCGAGATTCTGAAGCAAATGCCGGCGAAACGACAAAGGTAGCCCATAAACCGGCGTCTTGGAGCCGTAACATGCTGCCGCACAACACTTTAGTACTTTCGTGCCAGTGATTTTGGCGACCAGTCCTATCGCTCGCCGCCAGCGCGGCCTTTATTCTGCGGATGTGGGCAGCGAATCCATGCCCCTCGTCCGACTCTACAAAAACTGGGGAGTGCTCTTCCTTTGCAACTGAGAACCAAATTCCTGTGCTCGCTGGTTCTGATTACCGCCGGGCTGACCTGCGCCACGCTGCTGGTCGTGCGCTATAACGTTCAGGTGCACCTGCAAAGAGAGACCGAGCTAGACGCGCGCAGCTCGATCCGGACGTTCGAGGTGATTCAGCACCAGCGGGAGCTGGAGTTGAGCCACACGGCGGACCTGCTGGCGACCTTGGCGGAAATCAGGAATGAGGACGCTTCCATCATCCAGGACTCGAGCGAGGATCCATGGCAATCGGACTCCTGCAATCTCTTTGCCCTCGCCGATCCGAGCGGCAAAATCATCGCCTTGCACACCACGACTCCGGGGTTTCCTCGCGACGCTGCCGGAAAGATGTTTCGTCTTTCCCTCAAGGCACACACGACCTCGCGCTGGTGGTACGGAGGCGGTCGGCTGTTTCAGGTCGTGCTCCAGCCGGTCTTTAACAGGGATCTCCCCCGAAAACCTCTAGCGGGTACCGTAATTGTGGGCCACGAAATAGACGCGAGCGCAGCCAGCGCGCTACGCGCCACTTCCGCTAGCCAGATCGTATTTCGCTATGGGCCTGATGTGGTCGTTAGCACCCTCTCTCCGCTCCAAGAGGAACAATTCACGCAAGAGATTCAGGGGCAAGCGGGTCGCGAACAGGTTCGGCTCGACGACAAGTTCTTTCTGGCAAAAACGGTGGACCTGACTCCCAGCCAGAGTCCTGCGGTGACTCTGACGGTGCTGAAATCAACGAGCGAAGCAGCCGCCTTTCTGAACAGGCTGAATCACCTGCTGCTCGGATTGGGGTTCCTGGCGGTGCTCGCGGGAGCCGGGCTGGTGTACTTGATCTCGGACGCTTTCACGCGGCCGATGGCACGGCTGGCGCAGGGCGTTCGCGCACTGGAACAGGGCGACTTCTCCTATCCGCTGGATGCCAGCGGAAGCGACGAAGTAGCGCAAGTGACCGGCGCTTTCGATCGGATGCGCGGGACGCTGCAACGAAACGAGGGCAATCGGCAACGCCTGGAAGGCCAGTTGCGCCAGGCGCAGCGCATGGAAGCGATGGGACGCCTAGCAGGCGGCGTCGCGCATGACTTCAACAATTTGTTGACGGTAATCAAAGGACACAGTGGCCTTCTGGTGGAAGGTTTGAGGGTTGGCGATCCTTTGCGTGAAAACACGCAGCAAATCGCGAAGGCGGCCGATCGCGCCGCTTCGTTGACGCGTCAACTGCTGGCGTTCAGCCGGATGCAGGTCCTGCAACCCAAGGTGCTGGACCTGAATGCACTCGTCGCCGACATGGGAAAGCTAATGGCCCGGCTGATCCGCGAGGACATCGTCTTCGCCTTCCGGCCGGGCGATTCACTGGGACGGGTCAAAGCGGATCCGAGCCAGATCGAGCAGGTGGTGCTGAATCTGGTGGTGAACGGGTGCGATGCCATGCCGCGCGGAGGGAACTTAACCGTTGAAACGCGCAACGTCACGGTGGACGAAGGGCTGGCCCGACGCCGTTCTCCTATGCCGCCGGGGCGATACGTGGTGCTCAGCGTTACCGATACAGGCGAAGGAATGGACGCGCGCACGAAGGCTCGTATTTTTGAGCCGTTCTTCACGACCAAGGACCTGGGTAAAGGGACAGGATTGGGGCTGGCCACGGTTTACGGTGTGGTGAAACAGAGCGAAGGCTTCATCTGGCTGGACACCGAACCGGGCAAAGGAGCGCGCTTCGAAGTCTATTTACCGTACGTTAGCGCGCCTGTGGAAAGCATTCGGCCGGAAGAACCGGGCGCGGAGCCGATCCAGCGGAGCAAAACCGTCCTGATCGCCGAAGACGAGGACGCCATCCGGGAACTGATGTGCGAATTCCTGAAGTCGGCAGGCTATACGGTGCTGGCAGCCGAGGATGGCGCCAAAGCACTCGCCATCGCGAATCAGGCAGACGGCCCGATACACGCGTTGCTGACGGACGTCGTGATGCCGAATATGCGCGGACCGGAGCTCGCCGAACGGCTCCGGCGCAGCCGTCCGAAGATCAAGGTGGTCTACGTCTCCGGCTACCTCGAGTACGAACGGGGCAACGGAGAGTTCCTCGCAGACGGTTTCTTCCTGCAAAAACCGTTTTCGCGGGACAGCTTAATCGCCAAGGTGGGCGAAGCACTCGCTCTCGAATCCGTTGCTTCCGCGCCCGCTGCCCAGCAAGTCTGATCTGCATCCCCCGGAAATCCGTTTGCGGTCTGCTAGACCGCTTCCCGTCCGCGAGCCTTCACCGCAGTGGGGCGGTTGCGGATGCTTGGCTGCATCAGGCCCTATCCAGGCGATCGTCGCCGGGCCAAGATCCGGTGCGGTAGCAGGTACGTGAATCCAATAAACAATTCCCATCGCGCGGATGTGCTCGTCAGCCCTCGATTGAATCCACCGTCAAGCACGAGATTTGGCCGCACGTTGTAATTCAGCGCCCATAGACTGCCCACCGTGTTGCTTCGGAGAAAAGGCTGCGTGAAGTGCCATATCTCTCCGGAGATTCCCCATTTGTTCACAAGCGAATGCGAAACGGAGAGAGTCTGCCCGAATTGGGCGCGGCGAATCGAACCGTCGACGACCTCGTTGACGAGATAGTTGGTGTCGTAGTGAAAGCCTTTCAGGTCTGCGCTGATCAGAAGGAGCGCCGAATTCTTGAAGCTGCCGATATCGAGGTCCGGCGCGTTTCCGCCGTAGACTCGCCCGAAATAACTGAACGCAACTGTCGGCCGCGCACCTTCGCCCTGACAGACAACCGCCTGGAATCCAAGATCCACGTCTCCCACTGCGTTCGCCGGTTGGTTTTGTGCGTTGGAGTGCGCATACGGTTCTGCCGCAGCCAACAATTCGAGGCGGCGGGCTAGCGAAAACTTCACGACCTCGTTGATGCTCGACTGCGAAGAGACCTCCGGAGAATGCCACGCGCTCAACAGCCCCGTTTCAAACTGGACGTAGCCGACGGGAGTCAATGTTGCGGGCGTGGAGACCGTCGGCCTGCCGGGGTTCGCGGCGGCCTCGTCCGTCTCGGGCGGTGGCCCCGGCTGTTGTGGCGTTCCGCCCGGCTGCTGTGCCCTGGCGGAAATCGATACGACGGCCAAAGACAAAAGCAACAGGAGGAGGGCACGAATCGTCATATTTTGGCCGCGCGGCTCATTTCGCCCTCAAAAGAAGGACGGGCACGTTGACCCTGTGCTGGACGCGGCTAGCGGTGGCGCCTAAAAGAATGTCCGCCAGGAAACGGTGCCCATGGGTACTCATGGCTACGAGGTCGCAGCCTCTGGTCTCGATCCATTTGAGTATTTCCTTGGCGGGCTCGCCGAAGGCCAGTTCAGCCTGCGCGGGAATGCCTGCAGTCTGAAACTCCGCCCTGACCTTTTCGAGGTATGCCGCGTCTTCGCCGATTTCGGGACTGACCGCGTCCGGGCCGTAGGTTCTGGCCGCCCAGCCGTCAGCCACGTGAAGCAGCACCAAGCGGCTTTGCGCGAGCTTGGCGAGCTGTTTAACGTGCTCGATGATCGCCCGGTCGCTCGGCGTTCCATCCAGGGTCACAAGTACCTTTTCGTACATGCGTGGCTCCAGTCGTGCCGCGTGTGTGTCAGCCGCCAATGATGACGTGCCAGGCCGCCGCGAGCGAGGCCGGCAAGCCATAGATATCCATCGCTGTGATCAGAATTGCACTGGTCCATCCCGTGATCAGCAGAAACCAACCGTTCTTCCACTTCCCCATGCGCTTGCGCGAACTGGTGAACTGCAGGAGCGGGAACATGGCGAAAGGAAGCTGCAACGCCAAGACCACCTGGCTGAGCGTCAGCAGATCCGTGACGCTGCTGTCGCCGCGCAATCCGATGATGAATACCGCGGGCAGAATCGCCAGCGTGCGAGTAATGAGGCGCCGCACCCACGGCTGGATGCGCCAGTGCATAAAGCCTTCCATCACCACCTGACCAGCGAGAGTGCCCGTGATCGTGCTGCTCTGCCCGCTGGCCAGAAGGGCCACTGCGAAAATGGTGCTGGCAATCGCGGTTCCCAGCAAAGGCGCCAACGTCAAATAAGCGACGCGGATCCAATCACTGTCGGCGCTGAACCGGACCAGATGGCCGCCGGCCGCGACCACGCTTTCCTTGCCAAAGAACACAGTTGCCGCCAGCACCAGAATCGCCGCGTTAACGAAAAAGGCGATGGTCAGCGCCGCGGTTGAATCGATCGTGTTGAACTGGATCGCGCGTCGAACGGACGGTTCGTCCTTCTGCAACTGGCGGCTCTGCACGAGGGCGGAGTGCAAGTAGAGATTGTGGGGCATTACGGTCGCGCCGATCATCCCGATCGCGACATAGAGCATTCCCGCTTGACGAAATTCCGGCGAGATCAGCGCCCGTCCCATCTCGAGGAAACTGGCGTGAGTCTGCGGGAGAACGAAGATTTCGATGAAGTAGCAAATGCCGATGGTCGCGACGAGCAGGAGGACTATGGCTTCGATCGTACGCATTCCAAACCGTTGCAGGGCCAGCAAGAGCAGAACGTCTAAGCCCGTGATGATGACCGCCCACAGCAGAGGGATGTGGAAGAGCAGGTTGAGTGCGACGGCGCTGCCCAGCACCTCGGCCAAGTCGCAGGCGCCGATGGCGACCTCGCTCATGAGCCAGTTGGGCCAGCGCGTCCATTCGGGATACCAGTCGCGGCAGCACTGTGCCAGGTCCTTCCCGGTGACCACGCCCAATCGGGCCGAGATCACTTGCATGAAGATGGCCATAATGCTGGCCAGGGCGACTACCCACAGAAGCCCGTATTTGAACTGGGCCCCACCTTGCAGGTCCGTCCCCCAGTTCCCTGGGTCCATGTATCCGACGCTGACGAGAATCGCCGGCCCCACGAAGGCTCGCCATTGTTCCCAGAAGCCGGCCTGGTGGTGCGGCACCTCGACGCTGTTGTGCAGACCCTCCAATGAAAGGTGGACGCTACGCGGATCGTTGGCTCCCAACCGCACCTCCAAAATTCGCCTCAGTATACTATGGAGCGTTAACTATAGCTAACTAAGACTTCGATGGAGAGACCCAGATCTTCTCCGCGGCGGGGCCGCCCAGGACGATAGAACCCGCGGATGTATCGATCGAGAGCGTCTGGTCGTAGCTGCGCTCGCGCAGGTATAACTTGCTGCCGGGACGGATGCCTCGTCGATGCAGCAATTCACCCAGATTGGAATCTCTTTCATACACGCTGGCCACCCTGTAGCTCCGACCGGGCTCCGCCTCCGACAGCAGTTTGTATCCCTGCCTGCGCTTGCGCGCCGGACTGTCGACGATCGCGGAATTGCCGTGGGGACAGATTCCGCCCCGGCCCAGTTTCTTGACCAACAGCGACTCAAATTCCGCCGAGACCGCATGTTCCAGTCTTTCGGCCTCGTCGTGGGTGCGATACCAGGGCATGCCGAAGATTTCTGTCAGCATGCGTTCGATGAGGTGATGTCGAACGGCGATCCGTTTTGCGATTCCGCGCCCCGCGCGAGTCAACTGCACGCGGCCGTCCTTCCGCACGTGCACCAGTCTGTCGCGAGTTAACCGGCGCATAGCCATCGTGACTGCGGGGGGCGAAACGTTGAGCCAGTTCGCGAGCGTCGCGGAGATGACGGCGTCGCCCTCGCTCTCGGATTCGAAAATTGCTTTGAGATAGTCTTCTTTGGAAACGGTGATCACGGCGTGAGGCGATTATACCCGCACGACGCTGCGCTCGGTAACGCCATCATGCAAGTGCCCGTAACCGCTAAGCCTGGCTTTGCGCGGGAAGGACCTTGGATCGGCTTTCAAAAACTCGGAGAGCGCGTGCAAACGGTAGCTCCTCACGGAGCAGCGCGATGGGCGGAGGTGTTTGTCGCTTTTTCGTTCTCATTTTCGATTTTCTGCTGGGCGAGAAAGGGCTCGAAGCAACGGCGGCAGCGCGCTCCATACATCCCGCCTGCGCCGACCACGATAAGTTCCTCCGATGCAACCAGGCGTTGCGTGTGCACGGCAGGATTTCCGCAGCGCATGCAGATCGCCAGAAGCTTCGTGATTTCTTCGGCGACGGCGAGAAGGTGCGGCATCGGTTCGAACGGGCGTCCCATGAAATCGGTGTCGAGGCCGGTGACGATCACGCGCTTGCCGAGGTCGGCGAGCTTGACGCACGCGTCAACCAACGAATCGCCAAGGAACTGCGCTTCGTCGATGCCGATCACTTCGGTGCGGGGTGTGACCTCGTCGAGAATGTCGCTACCCGATTGGACCAACTCGGAGGCGATCTCGAGGCCAGAGTGCGAGACGATTCCGTTCTTAGAGTAGCGCTGGTCGATCACCGGTTTGAAGATTTGCACGCGCTGCTCGCCAATTTCCGCGCGACGCAACCGGCGAATCAGTTCCTCGCTCTTGCCGGAAAACATCGGCCCGACAATCACTTCGATCCAGCCCATGTTGCCCTTCACAATGTCCACGACGTCGCCTGCCGGTGCGTAGGCTACCACAGTCGTGCCGTGGAGAATTGCGGAAGAATGCAATCCAGCCGAACGCGAGAAAACGGATCTCTCCAACGGGACCGGCCGCTTGAGGAAGGTCTTTTTTTTGCGGCCTCCGTCACGTCGCGAGCGTTGCGAGCGTCACGGTAGCCGGGGCCAACGCAAAAAGACTGGTCGGCACGCGCCTCCGGGAGGTATTTCGTCGCGACGAACGGAAGCGGCCCAGCAAGCAGCTCCCCCTAGGACGCGTTGCCGGAATATGGGGCGCGATTGAAGAAAGGGGCGAAGGCGTTGATGACGGCGACGCGAAAGGCGTCCTGCCGCGTGATCATGTTGCGCGTGAGGATGCCCCAGGCGCCTTGCGCGTCGCGAATTCCGCGGCCGCCGGCAAAGGCGTCGATTGCTTCGGAGAGCTCGACACCATCGTCCACGACACGCTTAATAAGCTGCTCAGGCACTGAGACTGCGCCGGATTGCCCGAACGCGGCGCGGCCGTTCGTGTCCGCGACGTAAGCCCAATTCTCGAGGAAAACCAGGCGCGTCGAGCCATCTCGCACCACGTCGAGTCCGCCTTCCAGGCCGACAAAATATTCCCAGGGTTCGTTCTTTTCGTGCGCGATGCGAACGAGCGCTTCGACGCGCTGGCGCGCGCCGGCCATGATTTCCTCTCGCGAAAGAGGGGTGTGGCGGACGCCGCTGGGGACTTCGACCGCGGCCATATCGAACTGCGCGCTGCTGTCGAGGACGGGGCCTACAACCGTAAGCGCTTCCCAAACGGCGTTCAGCTTGGGCCTGCGCATAGTGCCCACAGCGACGATGATTTTCTTCATTTGATGCGGATTGTATCAGGCTTCGCAACGCTGGGAACCCGGTCAACCAGACACTCGGGATGAAGAGTCATTTCTTCTTTTGCATCTGTGCGAATCGAGCTTGCATTTCGTTCAACGCCGGTTGGAGCTGCGAAGAATCGCGCGCGCAGTTGTAGAAGATCTGGCGGAAGTCCATTCCCGCCGGCGTGCCGCCGAAAGTCTTGTACGCATTTGGAAGTGGAGGACCCCCTGGTTCTCCTGCCGCCGGGATCACGGCGGGCAGTTGGAGCGCATACATGCTGCCGCCGGCGAGCACCTCATGGGAATAGTTCATCAGCCAAAGGCAGTTGTGGCCATCCTCGATCATGCTCGCGGACACGATGGCCCAGCGGCCGGCATCGGACGGCGAAGGCTGCTGGCAATTCCAGAACTGCGCCCCGCTCACGTACACAGTGGGATCGGAGAAGCCGTATTCGTCCACCAGCACATTCTCCAGGCCATGCTGCTGGACGAAGCGCTCTGCCTCGGGCAGCGACTGATTCCAATCGAGATTGGAATCGTTGACAAGCGCGTAACCCGGCCTGCCGAAACTGAGGCTGTTCAGAAATGGAATGTAGTGCGGGTAGGCGCGAATCGCGGTCACGAGCGAAACGGCCGCGAGCAAGCCGGCAACCCCCTCCAAAATTCTCGCGCTCCTCCAGCCTGCTCGCTTGAGTTCCTCGAGGGCGCGGGGAATGGGCGCGAGTGCCAAAATGATCAGCGCAATCGGGACAGTGAAATGCCGAATGCTGAGATCCAACCGGCTCAAAAGGCAAGCCACAACAAACACTGCAAGGAAAACCCAAAGCGCGCGCCAGTGAAACCGCAACTCAGCTGGAATAACGGAGCCGCGCGGAAGTCTGCGCCTCGCGATGACGGCGACGGTCGCGGCAAGCACGAGGAGAACAAGAAAGGCAAGGGTCGATTTCAAGATGAAGAGCACCGGGAAATAGAACCAGACCCCATGCGGGTACGAGCGGCCGAGGATGAAAGTGCCGCGGCTGGACATGAGGACGAACACCGCAAGCCCGCGGAGATAAAGCCACGGCGGCATCAATAAGCGCCGCGCAAACAGCGCCACGACGCCCGTTCCGAGGCGCTGTAGCGAATCCGTCGGCTGGTTCCACGACAAGACAAAATACACGGCATATACGATCAGCGCGGCGAAAAGAATGCCTTTCCAGAGATACCCGCGCCGCACGCGCCGCCATTCGCGAAGCGAGTCGCGTTCCGCAGGCTGTCCGGGGGCGGGAAACCATCGCAGCGTCAACACAAAAGCGAGAACGCCAAATAGCAAAAGTCCGGACGAGAATTTCGAAAGTAGCGCGCCGGCCAGCGCGAATCCAAAGCGGACCGCCGCGCCGCGCGTGGGCAATCGCCACATTTCCGCGAACAGCCAAATTGTGAGTACACAGAAAAGTGTCACGGTCAGATCAGTCAGAATCAGCGGCCCGAAAGCCAGGAACGCGGGATAGCTCACGTAGCAAGCGAGACAAAGGAGTCCGCCCCATCCTCCACCCAGCTTCAAACCGAAGCGATAGAGCGCAAGGCCAAGCGCCAGAGTCAACAGAGCCATCGGCGCGCGTCCCCACAACACGGTTGTGTACGGATTGTTCCAACGCAGCGCCACGGAATGGCCCCACGACCATTCGCCCAACATCGACGCGAAGAAACCTTTGCTGAAGGTCCAGGAAACATCGGAATAGTCGGCTCGCACTCGACGAATCACCAGCGGAGCCGCGGAAAACACCTTGGCCAGCGGGGGGTGCTCCTCGTTCATCCGGTAATCCAGCTTTTGCAAATAGCTGACGCCCGCGCCGAGATGGGCGACTTCGTCGATGGTGATCGATTCGCGGCGGGCAGCGCCCCCGGCTAGAACGGCCATGAGTGACAGGAGTAGGGCGGCAATGATCGAGTGCGATCGAGTCACGGGCCAGGTCATTTCTCGCGCCTCCGCTTTATATACGGGCCAGCGTCATAAAGAATATCGGAAAAACCCTAACTAACCGGTAAGGAAGCTCCGCGCCGCCGAACGCGCGTGTCCCGGCGATGTCTCCGGCGGATCAAACCGAAGGTTCGAGGTGTTCCGCAAGGCGCTTCGGCGCAGTCAGCAGATAACTGCCGCGCATCAGTTCCGCCACTTCGTCCCAGTCAATCTTGCCGAGGTCGAGTCTTAGCGCCACCCAGCCCTTTGGACCGATGTATGCCGGAAGGTAAAGCCGCTCAGGCTGCGCGGCGACAAGCGCTGCGTTGTCTCCTGGTAGCACCTGACAATGCCATCGTCGTGATGATTGTCGAGGAAATAGGCGAACGTTTTCTTTCGGAACCAGAAAAGCCGCGTGCCGCGCTTGACGGTGGCGAACGGCCTCCGGCAAAGTCTTCGAGATTCTGGTCAGGCGGGCAAGGCGGGGATCTTCGCGCGAGGGCTTCGCCATGGCTCTACCGAGTTAAGGGGTTCGGGTTATCGGCGAGAATGGAGCGGGATAAGGGAATCGAACCCTCGCCTCGACCTTGGCAAGGTCGCGTACTACCACTATACGAATCCCGCTTGGACAAAAATATTTATAGCACGGGCGGGGGAGAGCGGCAAGGCGCCGACAATCGCGCGCGGAGAAAACGCCAGCCCAACGCTGTTCGTCCGGGGCCGCACCCTCGCTCACGTTGTCCGCTTCGGATTAACGGTCCTGATCGATCGTCAGTCCACTTCTCGGACGCGAGTGGACTTAACGATGGGAGATCTTTTCTGACGCTCGGCGAAATGCTGGGCGCGCTCGCGATCGATGTATACTCGAGCGAACTTCTCACCATCGTGATAATAGACAGTGACTTGCCAGTGCTGGTGTTTGCGGCGCCGGTCGCCGTCGAAAGCAGCAGCCCTTTTCTTCTTTCTCTTGACCATGAACTCGCCTCAGATGCGGGGTGCGCACTATCGCAGCTTCGCCGCGCGCACGCAAGTGGCAACCTAGGGCATAACATTACGGGGTATGGCCGTTTGCCGTCAAGCTTTCCCTGCTCGAAAAAAGGGGCGAAACGGATCGCTTGGCCGCAGCCTTCTCCAACCGCGGCGGCATGAAGTCAGGCGATGGCCTGAGGAATCGCCTTCTTCCACCTGTCCTGCGACTTCAAGATCAGCTCGACCACCTCGCGGATGGCCCCTTCTCCGCCCTTGGCTACCGTGATGTAATGCGCGGCGCGCTTTACTTCGTAGGCGGCGTCGGCCACTGCGACTGCCAGCCCGGCGCGCTCAAGAAGCGGCAGATCGGGCAAATCATCGCCCACGTAGGCGACTTCCTCGTCCGTAACGCCCGCGCGCGTGAGAATCGCCTTGTAGGCTTCGAGTTTCCGCGCCTGCCCTTGAATCACGAATTCCATCGACGCCTCGCGCGCGCGCCGGGCCGTCGCGGGTGAATTGCGGCCCGTGATCAGGCCTGTGCGAATGCCCATGATACTCGCGAGCTTGATGCCGGCGCCGTCGTGCGCGTTGAACACTTTCATTTCGGCGACGCTGCCGTCGGGGAAACTTTGCAAACAGACGACGCGCGGAGTCATCGTGCCGTCAACGTCCATAAGAAGCACGCGGATTTTGCGCGCGCGGCGCACGGCCGCGGCGGGAAATTTAAGTTCGCGAATCGGCATTCGAGAATCCTTTCAACGGTTGCCGCGGATCCGAAGAAAAAGCGAATCCCTCGCTAGCGATGCTCGCGTCGGGACGACCATCCTCGCCGGATGGTCAGAATAACTGCAGGGTCCACAGATCGTGGATGTGGACCACGCCCTCAAGGTTCCCCGCCCCGTCGACGACCAGCACCGACGTGATCTTCTTTTCCTCCATCAAACGCAACGCCCCAGCGGCCAACTCTGTTCGCGCCAGTGTGACCGGATTGCGCGCCATGCAGTCCGCGGCGGAAAGATCGAGTACGTTCTCGCGGCGCTGCTGCATCACGCGCCGAAGGTCGCCGTCCGTGATGATGCCGAGCAGGCGGCCGCCGGGCTCCGTGACGGCGGTGAGGCCAAGCCCTTTGCGGCTCATTTCGTAGATTACGTCCGGCATTTTCGTTGACGCTAGCACGCGAGGCACGTCCTCGCCCGAATGCATTAGCGCCTCAATCCGACGCAGCTTTTTGCCGAGTCGGCCACCGGGATGGAGGGCGGCGAAGTCCTCTTCTTTGAATCCGCGCCGATCGAGTAAAGAGATGGCAAGCGCGTCTCCCATGGCCATGGCGGCGGCCGTGGAAGCGGTGGGCGCGAGGTTCAGCGAGCAGGCTTCCTCGCGCACGGCGATGTCGAGGACCACATCACTCGCCAACGCAATACTCGAGCGCGGCTGCGCGGTCATCGTGATCAGATGAATTCCCAGCCGCTTCACCGGCTCCAGCAACGCGACCAGTTCCTCGGTCTCCCCGCTCTGAGAAATGCCGAGGAGCACGTCGTCCGAGGTGAGCATGCCGAGATCGCCATGCAGCGCCTCCGCCGCGTGCAGAAACAGCGACGGGGTGCCGGTGCTGGCGAGCGTCGCCGAAATTTTCCGGCCGATCAATCCGGATTTGCCGAGACCGGTAACGACGACGCGGCCTTTGCACGCGAACAGAATCTCGACGGCGCGCTCGAACTTGTCGTTCAGGCGCTCGATCAGGCCCGCTATCGCATCCGCCTCGATTTGCAGGACACGCTTGGCGGTCGCCAGCGCGGAGTTCGTAGCCTTTGTCGATTTGGATGGAATGGACATCGATCAGCCTTTACAGCTATCCGGCACCGTCTCCTTCCATCGTGCGGGGATCATAAAGCCCGCCATTCACGCGCGAGCGCCGAAAGCTGAAGAATTTTGCGCATGAGCGGCCGAAATTGATCGAGCGGAAGCGCGTTCGTCCCATCGGACAACGCCTTCGCGGGATTGTCGTGCACTTCCAGGAAAATCCCGTCGATGCCCACTGCGGCGCCGGCACGCGCAAGCGGCTCGATGAATTCGGGTTGACCGCCGCTCGACTTACCTTCTCCGCCGGGTAATTGGACGGAGTGCGTGACGTCGAACACGACCGGGTAGCCGAATTTCCGCATGATCGGAAACGACCGCATATCCACCACGAGATTCTGATAGCCGAACGAGCTGCCCCGCTCCGTTAAGATGATCCTCTCGTTGCCCGTGCTGGCCACCTTCTCGGCCGCGTTGCCGATTTCGCGCGGCGAAAGAAATTGTCCTTTCTTGATGTTCGCGACGCGCCCCGAGCGGCCCACGGCGAGAAGCAGATCCGTCTGACGCGAAAGAAATGCCGGCACTTGCAGCACGTCGCAAACTTCCGCAGCAGGCCCGACCTGCGAAACATCGTGCACGTCCGTGAGGATCGGCAGGCCTGTCTGGCGCTTGACGTTCGCGAGGATACGCAATCCTTCCTGGAGACCCGGGCCGCGATAAGACGAGAGGGACGAGCGGTTCGCCTTGTCGTAGGAGGCCTTGAAGATCAAGGGCACACCCAATTCTTCGGCCGCTCCGCGCAGGCGCTCGGCCATGGTCGTGGCGTGCGCTTCGCTTTCGATGACGCAGGGGCCCGCTATAACAAAGAGGGGCGCGCCGACCCCGATCTGAATCTTACCGACCTTGAAGCCGCCCGGTGTCATTTCTTGCCTTCGTGCAAGCTTGCCAAGCGCATAAGCCTATTCACAACCGCTTCTATTTGCAATGGCGAGACTATCAGCGTATACTGAACACGGTTCTAACCGCTCGGGCACGTGGCTCTCCCAAATCTTATGGAGCGCCAACGGGCGAGAAGGACTTTTCTCCGGCAACCGGCTGAAAATATGTGCCTTAGTTGATTATTGCAGCCCCTTGGCGAACCACCCTTAGCGTCTGACCCTTTAGGCTGTTGTATCACAAAGAAAACAGGGCGTATAGCGTCCTCTGAGACTCGACCGATCGGGAGCGCAAACTTTTGGACCATTTGCCGCATCAAATAGTCATGATCAAGGAGAACAAGCGTAAACTACAGGGATCAGGGCGGTTAGTACCGACGCGCCCGACCGGTGTGGAATACCGGGTTAAGTACGGCATCCATGCCGTGCCGGAGGTAAAGCAGCACGGGAGGGCGGCACCTACCCTTCAGTGGACGAAGTGTTCGGTGCGCTCTCTGCATGCTCATCGGATTCCCGAGGGCCGGTATTTCCTTCACGCCGACGAAGGTGGAGTTTTCCAGGTGAAGTGCACCGGGAGTTCCTGGGAGTACCTCGCGGCGGCAGCCTGAACCCCGGCTTCCCCGATAATAAGATCCCATACAAGTCCCTGTGCGCGGGCAGTTCCCGCGCTGCTACCCCGCTTTACGCCGCGATTTCTTGGCCGGCGGCTCTTCGGCGACTGGCTGTGCGGTTTTGGGGACGACGCGTAGCAGCGTCTTCTTCTCCGGGCGTGGCGCTGTCGGTTTCTGGCTCAAGCTTTGCTTCAGAGCGGCCATCAGGTCGACGGGCGGCGCTTGGGCGGCAGAGGGCACCGCGACTACGTCCTGCCCCTGCGCCTTGGCTTCAATCAGCGTGCGCAAAGCCTCCTGATACGTGTCGTGGTACTTTTCTGGGTCGAACGGGGCGGCCAGGCTTTCCACCAGTTGCATGGCGAGCGCGCGCTCCTGCTCCTTGACTTCAAACTTCCCTTCGCCCGTCTCCGAGGCGGCGCGTATCTCGTTCGAATAGAACATCGTATGCAGCGTCAGGCCGGTCTTGCGGGCGCGTACGATGACGATGTATTCGCGGTTATGCATGGTTACTTTGGCAATTCCAGCATACCCGGTGCGCTGCATGGTCTCGTGCAGCAACTTATAAGCCTTGGCACCGGCGGCTTCTGGCGCGACGTGATACGAAGCATCGAAGAATAGCGGATCGATCTCGTCGAGCTTGCAGAACTCGAGAATCTCCATCATGCGGGCCGATTCCGGCTCGATTCGGTCGAGTTCCTCTTCCGTGAAGAGCAGATACTGGTCCTTTTCGTACTCGTAGCCCTTCTCGACCTCGCTTCGCTCCACCTGACGGTTGCAGGTAGGGCAGAAAAGCGGTTGCTTCAGGCGCGTGTGACACACCTTATGGAGTTGATTGAAGCTGATTCGCTCCGTTCGCGCTGCCGGAGAGAGCTGTATAGGGATCGCAACCAGGCCGAATGACAGAGTGCCTTTCCACGTCGCAGCCATTTACCTCCCCCAAGGAGATCTAAAGAGACGCAGCCTTGAATCCTACGGGTTTCGCCTGCTTTTCGGCAATAGGGACAAAACCGGTGTGTCAAATAGGACAGGCGAATATAAGGCGAAGACTTGACTTCGCACTTAGGCTGGCGCGCACATCGGTGATCCGCGGGTGCAACTCGCGCCCGCCGGCAGGAATCGCATATGGCACAGAAGTTGTTCTAAAAATCGACGCCGCAGCCCCAGTCAACGAGCGATTCGCCCGGGCCACCTTGCTCTTCCGTACAGTTTCATAGCAGGTCATCTGAGGAAGAGTCCGGAGACAGAATTTCCTCCCAACCAGCTAAGCTTCCGAAGAGTGGCCGAAACGAACATTCGCCGCGGTGAGCCGGTCAGTTTCGTGGAAAAGCACGGAATGAGAAACCGCAAGCATACATTGTGGGGTTTCACAAAAGCACCGTGTTGCGCGCTGGCGCTACTAAGTTTCTTCGCCTCTACGCGCGCGTCCGCCGACGTCGGCATCGTCCTGAACGAATCACTCGACACGAGTGTTGCGTGGGTGACCGGCTCGGGCCATAGCGCCGTCTATATTTCCCGCGCGTGTCCGGAAACGCCCGTCAAATTGCTCCTGTGCCGGTCAGGCGAAGAAGGCTCGGTGATCAGCAACTATACGACGCTTGGTGAGGATCAGCCTTATCAGTGGAACGCGGTTACGCTGAGCATGTATCTCTACGGCGTCGAAGACCCGCGAAACAGGTCGCTCTTCGGCTCGGCAAAGGTGAAGCACGCGCTCGAAGAGCGCTACCGCGAAAAATATCTCGCCCCTTACTGCACCACCGAATCATGCCTCACCAGCGGCAAAGCGGAATGGCGCGAAATGGTGGGCGCGACCATCTCGCGCAGCGTGTACATCTTTGTCGTCAAAACCACGCTCGAACAAGACGAGCAGATGATCGCCCAGCTCAACGCATTTCCGAACCAGAATCACTTCAACGGCTTCACGCGTAACTGCGCCACGTTCACGCGCCAAATCATCAACACCTATTTCCCGGACTCCGCAAAGCCCGACTACCTCAACGACTTCGGCATGACCAGCCCGAAGGCCATCGCAAGATCGTTCAGCCATTATGCGGCGCAGCATCCAGACCTCGAATTCCACGTGCTTCATTTCGCGCAAGTGCCGGGCACCTACCGGCGCAGCAAGGAATGCCGCGAAGGTACCGAGCAGATGTACCACTCGAAGAAGCTGCTCATTCCCATGGTTCTTTTTGCCGACCACGAATTGCCGCTCGTCTTCGCGTCATACGTGCTGACGGGGCGATTCAATCCGGAACACGAGTGGGAGAAGTTTCCGACCGTCCAGACCTCCGAACTGACTCATCGAATAGACGAAGCTACGGGCGATGGAAACGGTCATCTGCGAAAGGGACTCAAGGATCGAGAGAAGCGGGAGCGTGCAGCCGTGGTTGGAACCCGAGAGGAATGGAAGGATTATCGCCGCGCCTTCGACGGCAGACTCGATGACGCGGTGGATGACAAAGCCATTCCGGATCGCGACTTTGCGAAGCGATTCTTCAAATACATCGATGAAAAAGGCGCGCCTTTTCTCGACTCGAATGGAACCCTCTGGATACGGTTGCCGGACGCGGGCGCAGGCTCCCGCGTTGGCCTGAGCGCGAGCAACCTCCTGTCGCGAGCGTCTGACGCGCCGCTAGCCGATCAATTTATGCTCGCCCGAGTTTATAGCGTCCTCAGAAGCCCGAAACACAGCCGCGAAACCATAGCCGAATTGAAAGCGGACTGGCAGCGGCTGGACCGCGCGCGCTCGGAGCGCGTGGCCTGGACTGCGCGGGCGCAGACGGGCGCGGTCAGAACCGACTCGTCTGCCACAGACCCAAACGGCAACTTCAAGGCCGACCACGAAAAAAATTGACGGAGTGCCGGCGCGAAGAGGAGTATCCTCCCTTCGGCGTTTCGGCTCGTTCCAAGATTGTCCCCGGCTGGACGCGCCACGACCGTTTTCGATGACGCGCGCAATTACGAATTTGGGAAACACCTGCCTCGCGGCACTCGTTTCATTGCTCTTTCTGACGCCACACACGCTTGTCCAGGCCGTTTTGGAACGCCCGGCGACAATCATTCCGGCCCGTCCGCCCGCGATTGTGATCGGATTCGTCGGTGGCTTCGTCAAGCATGACGATCCCGTGTATGGCACGGTGCGTCTGGCCGAGCGCCTGCAGGACGAGTACCCCTCGCGCGTCGTTGTGCGGGTCTTCGAAAACCGTCGTGAACAGACAGCGCATCGTGAGGTTTTGCGCCTGTTGGATATCGATCACGACGGCAAGCTGTCCGCAGCGGAAAAGCAGAACGCGCGAATCATCATTTTCGGCCATAGCTGGGGAGGGTCGGAAACGGTCACGCTCGCCCGCCAACTCGACGCGGAATCTGTCCCCGTCCTGCTCACGGTTCAGGTGGACTCCGTCCGCAAGTTCGGCGAGAACGACGGCGTTATCCCCGCGAACGTGGAACAAGCCGTCAATTTCTACCAGCCAGGTGGAATCATTCGAGGACGCTCGAAAATCAGCGCCGCCGATCCGAGGTCGACCGAGATCCTTGGAAATTTCCGCTTCGACTACAAAGCGCACCCGCTCTCCTGCCAACAATATCCCTGGCACGACCGCATTCTCATGAAAACGCACATGGAGATGGACTGCGATCCGAGAGTGTGGAGCAAAGTGGAGTCGCTGATCCGCTCGAAGCTCCCCGGCGAAGCTCACGGGTTGTAATCCGACGGCTATGCAGCTTGAGGATTTATTCGCCCAATTACCGTCCCTGGCATTCTTGACGTGCTCAACCTCAAGGTGCTAGATAGCCATAGATACTCTTCCCCTGTTCGATCACGAAGGGAATGCTTGGAAGCATGCTCATGCGCCCTGATCCTGCAAGGATTCGGCTACGCGGCCTGTTGCTTGTTTTCCTGCTTCCGCTCGCGCTTGGGGCGGCCCAGCAGGCGCATGACCACCCTGCGCCTGACAATCTCGGCTTCGTGTCATTTCCGACCACCTGCAATCCTGGCATCCAAAAGAAATTTGAAAGAGGAGTGGCGTTGCTTCACTCCTTCGCCTATTCGCCCGCCGAGAATGCGTTCAGGAGCGTGGCATTCAAAGATCCACATTGCGCGATCGCCCACTGGGGAATCGCGATGTCCTATTTTCACCAGCTTTGGGACCCGCCCATCGGAGTGGGCTCCTTTTCGAAGGGCCGGGAGGAGATTCGTCGCGCACAGAAAATCGGTGGAGGCTCAGAGCGAGAACGCGGATTCATCGGCGCTCTGGCTCTCGTCTATGAACAGGACCCGGCCGCGATCCCGTATCGCACGCGCGTATCCCAATACGAAACCGCGATGGGCAAACTCGCAGCGGCGCACCCGGGAGACGCTGAGTCTCAAGTGTTCTATGCGCTCGCCCTTCTCGCAGACGCTTCCCCGCTCGACAAAACCCAGGCAAATCAGAAGCGCGCCGTAAGGATTCTTGAGCCGCTCTTCCAGAAATACCCTCGACACCCTGGAATTGCGCACTATTTGATCCACGCGTGCGACAACCAGGAAATGGCCCAGCAGGGTCTTGCTGCATCCCGCCTCTACTCCAAAATCGCTCCTTCCGTTCCGCACGCATTACATATGCCGTCTCATATCTTCACCAGGCTCGGCATGTGGAGTGACTCAATCGCCTCCAACGAAGTCGCCAGCGCGGCGGCACGCAATCAAGGCGATGTCGGCGAGGAGCTGCACGCGATGGACTACCTCGTTTACGCTTACCTCCAGGAGGGCCGGGAGAAGGAAGCGGAGAAGATCATTCAGGAACTCGGGACGATGCCCAACTTGGATGAACGCGACTTCAAAGTCGCCTACGCTTCGATTGCAATGCCCGTGCGCTATGCGATGGAACGGCGGCAGTGGCATGAAGCTGCAAAGATCACCGCGCCCGCCGGGGCGCCGCCACATGTGGCTGCGATTGCCGTCTGGGCCCGAGCTGTCGGCATGGCCAGGACCGGGCGTCCGTCCCAAGCTCGATCGCAAGTCGAAACGCTACGACGTCTTGAAGAGCAGCTCCGCGCTTCCGGGTCGGAGTCCGGCGAATATTGGGCCAAGCAGGTTCGCATCCAAGCGCTCGAAGTCTTGGCATGGTCGGCTCAAGCGGAAAACAAGACTGAAGAAGCCCGGAACCTGCTGCGAAAGGCCGCTGACCAAGAGGACGCTATCGAGAAGCTTCCGATAACGCCCGGCCCGATCATTCCCGCCCGTGAGCAGCTCGGCGACCTGCTGCTGCAGCAGAATGAGCCCGAACTGGCCTTGAAGGAGTTCCAGATTGCTCTCTCGAATGCCCCCGGGCGACGCGGCGCAATGATCGGTGTGCGCCGCAGCCATGCGTCTGCTTGACTCCCTCGTCGAGCCTACGAGTCAGTGGCTCGCCTGTTTGTCTTGGAGGACCGTAGCGGCGCGCCGATCGCACCAGTTCTGCGTCTTGCTTCGACAGGGGCGGGTCGGCGACCTGCCCGGTTCGCGCGAGTCTCAAGCAAAGATCACTCCTCTTCTTCAGGCGCTTCCCGCCAGTCCGGCACTTCGGCTCGTGTCGCAGCTCGCAGTTCGGCGCGAATGATCTCGGCGGAAAATCCGGCGCTCAGAAGACTGCGATAAACCGAGGCGACCTTGCGCTGGCCGGTGGGTCCAGGTGCGTGGGCGAGAAGGCGTGAGATGCGTTTACGGGCGAGCGCCGCCTCGTCCGTGTCGGCGAAGACGACATTCAGCGCCGTCCCAATGTGCCGATCCGGAACGCCGCGCTTTCGCAGTTCCCGTGCGATGCGAAATTTCCCCTGGGCGCGCAATTGCGCATGTTGACGCGCGTAGTCGAGTGCAAACTTCGCGTCATCCAGATAATTTTGCTGGCGCAAACGCGCAATCACCTGCGGAATCGACTCCTTGTCTTCCGCGCGCCTCCCCAGATATTGCTTCATCTCATGGATCGAATGCGCGCGGCGCATCAGCGCACGCAGCGCGGCAGCGTAAAGCTCTTCCTCGGTCGAGACTTTGCGCGGAGAAGAAAGCACGAAATGAATTTAACCACAGATCGCTCGCCTGCGCTCGGCTCTCGTAACGGCAGACGGCCGCAACCAGGTCCCGAAATCACCCGAAATCGCCGGCCGTTGACTTTCTCGGCCGGCTCAATCAGACTGCGCTCGCTGAACCGATACTCTTCGGTCATCTACCCCCGGTTGAACCTAACCTATGCAGTCGCGGTAGGGACGGGGATTACTCCCCGCCCCTCGCACGGACCCGGACGGGCGCGATTAACGCATCCGGTTCTTATCGCAGGGAGAATGGGGACAGACAGAGGATCTCATGAACACCCTCTATAACCACCGCCCACACGCGTTCCAACTCACGGGACACGATGCACCGGTACTGAGCCCGGATCGTGTTTCGCTGGAACTCGTTCCCTTTGACCAGAGCCCTTCCCTCCATCCCTTCCGCGACGGTTGGCTGTCCCGTCTTGTTCGGAGACTTCGCGGGTACTACGGCTCTGTACGACTGCCTATGTTCGTACATCGTCAGATTACGTCCTTGGACTTGCTGACGCGATCCGCCCGACATCTGGCGGATAAACATAGGCTCTCCCGGTTCTCGCGCAGGTTGTTTCTGTACATGCTCAGGTTCTTTGACCGCGCAGGGTTCGGTTGTCCCTCACGCTTGCGGGACCTCCGATATAGCCTTCCACTTCCTCCTACGGTGTCGGCACCCTGGAGTAAGGTTCTTTCGCGGCTCAATGGCTGGCCTGTACATGCCTTTGTCAACGCTTCAAGGTTGGCCTCACAGCCCACCTCGCATGACTCAGGGTCGGTATGGTTCGTTAGACCTTTACTGTATGACTCTTTCATTCACAACAACCTGCCGGTTTAGCCCGGCGCTATCAGGAGGAAGGCCATGATGAAACGCTCCCTCATGTCTGCGTTGCTTCTTGTGTTCGTTCTGCTACCCTTTTCAGCTCTCGGCCAACCACCAACCAGATCGACAAAAGCATCGGCGACACAAAAACAATTTCAGGCGTTGATCGACCGTTACTATGCCGCGTGGAACACGGGCGATCCGGAGAAGGCCGCGCCGCTGTACGCCAAGGATCCGGACCTGGTTTTCTACGACATCACCCCGCTGAAGTACACGGGTTGGGCTGCATACGAAAAGGGCGTGCGAGCCGTGCTCGGTTCATTTGCAAGCGCGAGCTTCACGCCGCACGACGACCTCCGCGTCACGCGACACGGGACGATCGCGTGGACGACTGTCACGTGGCATTTGTCAGGCAAGAAGAAAACCGGGGAAGCCGTCGAGATGGACGGACGTCACACCGTGATTTGGGAGCTTCGCGGCGGCCACTGGCTCATCGTGCACGAACATTTTTCGGCGCCGCTCAGCTAATGTGGCCCGCCGCTGGCCGCATTTCAGCTCGACATTCTTTCGAGCGAACCAATAGGCGACGGCGTAGATAACTGGCGGAAACAGCAGCCACCATCCAAGAATTTCCCATTTGCCATCGTGCGCGCGCGACTTTCGGACCGAGATGAAGTCGCAAGAACGCAAACAGGGAGCCACAAACGCTTTCGCCGCCGTAGCTCGGAGATGATCGTTGAAATGAGACCCTGGCTGACCCGCCTTGCGAGTTTGCCGGTGGGCGGTTGACCTAGCGATGGCCGAGGCGCTCGAATTCGGTCATGGCACGCTCCATCTCCTCGCGGGCGGCGTCGGCGGAGGAGCGAATACCCTGCACGCGGAGTCGGAAGTCGTCCGGATTCGACGCGCGCAGGAGCGCTTCCTCGAGAGTGATGAGATTGCGCGAATAGAGGTCGAAGAGCGACTGATCGAACGTCTGCATGCCGTACTGGCTGGTGCCGGCGGCGATGGCGTCTCGAATCATTCGCGTCTTGTCGGGATTGATGATGCAATCGCGAATGTAGCCCGTGGAAATCATTACCTCGACGGCAGGAACGCGGCCCACTCCGTCGCTTCGGCGCACGAGGCGCTGGCTGATGACGGCCTTCAATGTGGACGCGAGTTGCAGGCGAATCTGCTTCTGCTCCGGCGGCGGGAAGACGGCGATGATACGCTGAATCGTTTCCGTCGCGTCCAGTGTGTGCAGGGTCGAGAGAACCAGGTGGCCCGTTTCGGCGGCTAGCAAGGCCGTGGAAATCGTTTCGAGGTCGCGCATTTCGCCGACCAGGATTACGTCGGGGTCTTGGCGCAACGCGGCGCGCAAAGCCGTCGAGAACGATGCCGTATCCACTTCCACTTCGCGCTGGTTGAGAAAGCCCTTCTTGTCGCGGTGCAGATATTCGATCGGGTCTTCGATGGTGATGATGTGTTCGGGACGGAGCGAGTTGACGCGGTCAATCATGGCCGCGAGCGTGGTCGATTTGCCGGAGCCGGTGGTGCCGGTGCACAGGATCAGGCCGCGCTGCTCCTCGCATACTGTCGCGAGGATGTGGGGAAGCTCGAGTTCTTCGATCGTGCGGATCTTCGTCGGAATTACGCGGAGCACCATGCCGACGTTGCCGCGCTGCTGAAAGACGTTGACGCGGAAGCGCCCCAGGCCTGCCACGCCGTAAGCCATGTCGAGCTCGGCCGTCTCCTTGAATTTCTGCTTCTGCCGGTTGGTCATCATGCTGAATGCCATCGACAGCATTTCCTCCGGCGTGATGCGCGGAACGTCGCTAAGGCCGTTCAGGACGCCGTCTACGCGAAGATAAGGATGGTTGCCGACCTTCAGGTGCAGGTCGGAGGCGCGGCTTTCGACAGCGCGGCGAAGCAGATCGTCAATCGCAATGGCCATATAGACAAATCTCCCCGAAACAGGGCTGTATCGACGCTAGCATGCGCGAGAGGAGCCAGCAAGAATCCTGGGCGCCGCGATTTCTAGACGTGCAACCTGTACGCCCGCGCAGGTTTGAACAAAGGGCTTTCTTCGGGAGAGAGCGCCACCCGGCGTAATCGCGCGGCCTGCCAGCGGCAGGGTTGGCTTTATCGGGTTTATCCGCGTTTATCTGCGGCTACAAATTCGGTTCTCTTACGCGGGAGGCTGTTCCCCGAGGAACAAACGATCGTAGATCACGGCGGCGATGATCCCGCCGAGCAGCGGCCCGATCCAGAACACGCCATGATTGTGCCAGTGCCGAGAGGCGAGCGCCGTCCCGAAAGCTCGCGCGGGATTGGCCGCAGAAGCTCCGACGAAGGGCGCGCCAAACAACACGTCGGCAATCACAGCGAAGCCCACGGCAACGCCGCCCAATTTACCGAACACGCTACGCTCGTCTAGAACCGTCGCGAAGTAGACGATCACGATAACGGCCGCCATCACGCCCGCCAGCACCATTCCGCGCCAGCGCGTTACGTCCGGCGCGAGATCGGGCGTGCCCAGTCCAACAGGTGCCCACGCCGATTCGGGAACGATCACCGCAAGAAGATAGGCAGCAGCGATGGCGCCCAGAAGCTGGGAGAGACAGTAAAAAGTGCTCTGCAGCGTATCCAGACGGCGCGTTACCCAAAGCCCAATCGTGATGGCCGGATTCAGATGTCCACCGGAGACATGTGCGAAGGCGGTGACCATCGCTCCTACACCGATCCCATAGGCGAGCGCGACGCCGACCAACCCGAAGCTCGTCTGGCTCTGCAATTGGAGATAGCGGTCGGCGCAGATTGCCCCCGCGCCGATGAATACGATTGCGAAGGTGCCAAGGAACTCCGCCGCCAGTTTTTGGAAAAAACCGTACAAGGATCCGCTCCGCGCAAACGCCCAAGTCTCATCGCCTAACACATGACGTGCGGATTCTACTGGATGCGGAAGGAACGCAAAAGTTGAAAGTTCAAAAGCCGAAGATTACAGGACGAGCCAAAGCTAACGCACGGCCGCGCCGGTGGTCGCATTCACGTGCGAGAGCCAGCCGTGGCGGTCGGGCTTCGTGCCGCCGGTAAGCGCAAAGAATTCGTCCTGAATGCGCTTTGTGATCGGACCGCGCGCCCCGTTTCCGATTTTGATGCGATCGATCGAACGGATCGGCGTGACTTCCGCCGCCGTGCCGCAGAAAAACACTTCGCTCGCGATGTAGAGCATTTCGCGCGGAATCACCTGCTCGCTCACGGGAATGCCGAAGTCGCGACAAAGAGTCATCACGGAATTTCGCGTGATGCCAGGCAAGGCGGAATTGGCCAGCGGCGGCGTGAAAACCTGGCCGTCCGCAACGACGAAAATATTCTCGCCCGAGCCTTCGCTCACATAACCATTCGTGTCGAGCGCGATGCCTTCAACGTAGCCGTTCGTCGTCGCCTCCATGCGGATGAGCTGCGAATTCATGTAATTCGCCGCGGCCTTGGCCATCTGCGGGAGCGTGTTCGGTGCGGGACGGTTCCAGGAGCTGATGCAGACGTCCACCCCGCTCTTCAGCGATTCCTCGCCGAGATAACGCCCCCATTGCCAGCACGCGATGTAAGCCTCAATCGGCGCGTCGGATGGGTCGACACCTCCACCGCCGTACCCGCGCAGGATAATCGGGCGGATGTAGCACGACGGCACCTTATTGGTCCTCACCAGCTCCAGATTCGCCTCGCAGAAATCTTCCACTGAAAACGGGACCTGAATGCGGTAGATGTATGCGGAATTTATAAAGCGTTGCATGTGTTCGCGATTGCGGAAAATCGCCGGCCCTTGCGGCGTGCTGTAGCAACGGATGCCCTCGAAAACCGCCGAGCCGTAGCTCACCACATGCGCGAGAACGTGGATTTTCGCATCGTCCCAGTCGATGAACTTGCCATTGTGCCAGATCTTTTCGGTTCTCTGGAGAGTCATCGGATCGCTCCGTTGCGCCGCGGGATGAGCATCTTGCTTGCCTCAAGCAAAAAGGGATTATAGCACACGGGTTTTCGCGCCCGCGGCACGCGGTATCACCTTCAATGGCGCCCGGCGCGTCCATTTTGGACCAGCAGGTCGCCGTTTCTGGTCATCGACAAAATGCCTGGAGATTTCGGAGGGCCGAAGGCGGCCAAGGGCGACTTCCAGCGCGGTCAAACTGCAAAGGCCCGTGCCGGGTCGCCGTGTGCAGTCACTCCCCTCGGGTGAGGGAACATGGCCGCCTTCGACCTGAACGAGGAAATGCTACTCGAATCCTATCGCATGCCGCAACGACTTCAATCGGGTATAACTGGTAGTCTCGGGTGCGCTCGCGAACCGCGAAAAAGGGAGCGTAGCATAGCTAAGTTGCCCATAAAAAAGCGCGCAATGAAGGAAAAGGACGAAACAGCAGAGGGGTGCCCGTTCTGCAGGATCGTCGCGCGCGAGTTGGCCGCGAAAATTGTCTTCGAAGATGCGATTTCCCTGGCCTTCCTCGATCACAGGCCGCTCTTCTCCGGCCACTGCCTGCTCGTCACGAAGGAACATTACGCCACGCTGTACGATCTTCCGGCCGACCTGATCGGACCGCTGTTTTTGAATGCTCGAATGCTGGCGCAAACGGTGCAGCTCGCGATGCAGGCCGACGGCACCTTCGTCGCCATGAACAGTATCGTGAGCCAGAGCGTGCCTCACTTTCACATTCATATCGTTCCGCGAAAGCGCGGAGACGGATTGCGGGGCTTCTTCTGGCCGCGCCACAAGGTGACGGAGGAAGAACTGGCCGCGGTGCAGGCAACTCTGCTTACTGCCCTCCACAATCCCCGCTAAGATAAGAAAGAGCAGTGGGCCGCACTGCCGGAACCCTCGAGTCTTGGCCCTCCCCGTACCCTGGAAAACCGTATTTTCAGTCGAGGCTGACTCGCCTTCGCTACACCGGGTGTATAATCCATGCACATGTGCTGGAGCTGGACCGGCGGTTCTAGCGGACCGAAAAAGATTTGAGGCGCCGGTGTCGATGACATCGTGTGCCACAGAATCCGCAGCAAACCACAGAGCGCGCGGTGTACGCGCACGCCTCCTGTTCAGCATGGCAATCCTTTCTTGCGTTTTCATCTTTACTGTTGGAGCCGCAGCCCAGGGACGTCCGGGCGTGCCACCCGGCGGCCCGCCCCAGGCTGGCGGCGGGGGCCTCGGCAGAGGCGTCGGCCTACCCACGGACATGAACGAGAAAGGCTCGATCGTGGTTCGAGTCCTGGGGCCGCAAAACATGACCTTAAGGCAACAGGCTTTCGTCCGTCTCTACAGCATCAATTCGGGCGTGCTCCTGAGTGGCGGGATGACTAATCTGGATGGATCCATATCGTTCAATAATCTTCCGAGCGCCGGGTATTACACAGTTGAGGTAAGCGCCGCAGGGTACCAGACGCAGCGAAAGACCTTCGAAGTCACCGACACAAGCATGACCTTCGCCGAAGTAGATGTCACGATGCAGTCCGCATCCGGCGAAAGCGCGGCGACCTATACTGCCGCTTCGAATTTGCCGGGAAAGGCGCGTAGGCACATCGATAAGGGAATCCTCGCGTTCCGGGCGGCCAATTACAAAAGGGCGCAGAAGGAACTTACGGACGCCTACAACGTCGCTCCCAAGAGTGGGGTGACGAATTACCTCCTTGGGGTCCTTTACCTGCAGATGAAGGATCTCCAGCAATCGGAACGGTATTTCACGAACGCGGTCACGATCGAGCCGAAGGATGTTCCGGCTCTTATCGGCCTCGGGCATTTGCGATATCAAAAAGGAGACCTGAAGGGGTCGGCGGACACGCTGCAGAAAGCCATCGCGATCGATCCCAAGCAATGGGAGGCCCTGTGGCTCCTCGCGGAGATCGACCTGCGCCAGCGCAACTTCCAGAAGGCGCAGAAGGAAGCGGAAAGCGCGGTCGAACTGGGCAAGGGCGCCGCGAATGGAGCTGAATTCATCGAAGCGGTCGCGTCGGCCGAGTTGGGGCAAACCAGTGTGGCCCTGAAGACGTTTCAGGCCTTTCTGCGAGACGCCCCTTCCGATCCGAACGCTCCGACGGCCCGGCAGCTCGCCGGGAGGCTGGAAATGGAAGCTGCCGCGCGGCCGGTCGCGACTTTCCCGGCTGCCATCGGGCCGGCTCCTTCCCGCGCTGAGCCCCCAGTCGCGTCTAGCAGCGCGGCGGCGGTTGCCGTTTCGGCACCCACTCTTCCCCTCCCCGATTGGGAGCCGGCTGGCGTTGATCAGGAGAAGCCGCCGATCGCAGATGGCGTCACGTGCCCATCGGCCCAGGTGATCAGGGAAGCGGGCGAGCGCGTGAGCGAACTGGTCGACAGTGTGAATCGGATCGAAGCAACGGAGAAAGTGACCCACGAAGAGCTAAGCACGATGGGCCATCCTGTGTTCACCGAGAAGCGAGAGTTCGATTACCTGATCTCGATTACCGATTCCACCTCTGGAATACTGAACGTGAGCGAGGACCGCCAGGGCGAGGGCTCCAGCCAATTCCTGGGCCACGTCTCGATGTTCGGCCTCGCCGACCTTCCTTTGATCTTCCACCCCAGCTTGCGTCGGGACTTCCAGATGACTTGCGAGGGGTTAGGCAGATGGCAAGGCCGCGCCACCTGGCTCGTGTATTTCCGGCAACGGCCTGACCGTCCCGAGCAAGTTCGCTCCTACCAGCTGCTGGACGGCTCCTCGTACACCGTAGGACTCAAGGGCCGCGCCTGGATCGCCGCCGACACATATCAGATTGTTCGCATCGAAGCCGAACTGATGAAAGCCCTTCCGCAGATCGGTCTCGGCTCGGAAGAGGATGTGATCGAGTACGGCCCCGTTCCGTTCGACACGAAAAAAACCGTCCTCTGGCTGCCGTCGAGTGCCGATATCTACTACTTCTATCAGCACCGGCCCTATCACCGCCACCACGCCTTCACCGGTTACCGATTGTTCTCAGTCAGCACAACTCAGAAGATCGGGCAGCCAAACAGAGGCGAAGAAAAGAACGACCGTCACTAGCGGCCGCAGGGATTGTCAGAAGCCCGATCGGTGATCAGGACGCGAGCGCGGTATTTTCCGGAAGTGTCGAGCCGTGCAAGGGAGCTCTTCCCGCTGATTGGCGAACAACAAACTGCGGCTCGATCGCGATTTCCGGGACGTACTCGGCGCGTCCCTCGATGCGGTCCAGCAGCGTCTTCGCCGCGATCTCGCCCATCTTGCTGAGCGGCTGACGCACGGTGGTCAGAGGAGGATTCGTGTAGGCGGCGCCTTGGATGTCGTCGAATCCAACCACGGAGATGTCCCCCGGCACGTTCAGACCGGACTCTTGAATGACGCGTATCGCGGCGACCGCGGCGTTGTCGTTGTACGCAAAAACCGCGGTAAACGGACTCTTTCGCTTCAGAAGCTCCTCCGCGTACGGGATTGCGTACTCGGGAGCTCGGGCCGCCGTAGGACCCTCGAGTTGAACGGTCAGTTCGGGCTGCACGGGAATTCCTAGCCCCTGCGCCACCTCGACGATGCTCCTCCATCGATCTTCCGAATCTGAACTGATGCCCGGCCCTTTCATGAATGCAATATTCCGGTGGCCGAGCTCGATCAGATGCTGCAGCGCGAGGCGAACCGCGGTTTTATGATCGATCACGATGTTCGTGACGCCTTCGACTGAATGGTGCCCCGCCACCGCTACGGCCGGCAGGGCCAGCGCCTCGTCAATCGACGTATCGATCGTGATGAAGCCTTCCACTCCCCGTTGCAGGAGCAGTTGCGAATAGCTCTCGAGGAGCTTCTTGTCGTGCCGGTGAGCGACGGTCAGGTAAAAGTAGTCGTGCTTGCGGAGGTATGACTCGATGCCGCTGATCACCGTCGAGCCGTACGGGTCGCCGATCTCCGCCGCGAGCACTCCGATCGTGTATGTCCGGTTGACGCGCAGAGCGCGCGCCAGGAAATTGGGCCGATAGTTCAGCTCCTTCGCGGCGGCAAAAATGCGGTTTTTCGTGTGCTCCGGAACCGAGCGGGCCGCTGGAGAGTCGTTCAGTACGGCGGACACAGTTCCGGGCGTCAACCCTACCCGCTGGGCCACTGCCTTCAGCGTCACCGGCATGTGCCGGCGCGCCTGTCCGTCATTTTTTCGAGGCGTCACCGAATTCCGCGCAATTCCATCACCTGCTCTATAGCACTTTGCGATTTCATGAAATTGTACACCCGCCCGCGCTGTTCGCGTGAGTAAAAAGTGCGTCTTACCTGTTGAAATAGCGGGGGTTATCTGCGAGGCGCCGAGTCGACATCGGCGACTTCTAAAACGCCCGACCGCTAGCGCGATGAACTCTCGCGTTTGGCGCTGGGAGATTCCGTCGCCGCAAACGGAATCTTGCTTCTTATTCCGCTGCTCTCGTCAATTGTGTATAGCAAGTCGGCGCGCAAATCATGAAACGTCTGCTTCGTGCCGCTCGGCCACGACACTTCAACCGTGTTCATCACGACATGTTGCCCGAGTCCGAAGTGAAGGCGCAAATCGCTTTGCGAAAAGAGACTGTTTCCGCCGCGCACCTCGTTGAGCTGCTTGAGATCGCCGGCGGTCACGGTCACGCGAGCGCCAATCCCAAGTTTGTTGCTCTTGGTGCCCACCAGGTGAAACAGCACGGCGTGATTCGTCGTAACCGTGCGATTGATCAGCAGAGCGGGCGGTCCGTCGGCGTCCACCACCACGGCGTCAACTCTTCCGTCGTTGTTCACGTCGCCGAACGCAACGCCGCGCCACGAACGCCGCATTTTCTCAAGGCCCGCCGCCTCCGAAACGTCTTCGAAAGTTCGGTCGTGCTTGTTGCGGAAAAGCTTGATGGGCTGCCGGTATGTCCCGTAGCCCTTGAGTTGGTCCGCCTGCGGATACACGTGCCCGTTGCTGACAAGAATGTCCGGCCAGCCATCGTTGTCGCAGTCGAGAAACCCTCCGCCCCATCCCACGTATGGAGAGGTCGGGCCGATCAGGTGCGCCTGCGCGCTGATGTCCTCAAATCCCAGAGCCCCTCGGTTCCAGTAAAGCGTGTCATAGGAAAACTTGAAGTTGGCGACGAACAAATCCAGCAGTCCATCATCATCGAAATCCGCGGCGTCGGCAGCCATCGAGCCCTGCGGCGCTCCGTTCGCGTTGACGGCCGTCCCGGAGATGCCGCTCACGTCCTCGAAGGTGCCATCGCGCTTGTTGCGGTAGAGGTAATTCGGCCCCGCGTCATTCGATACGTAGAGGTCGGGCCAACCGTCGTTATCGTAGTCGAGCCACAACGGCTGCATCCCGTAAGCCCCGGGCGAATTGTCAACGCCCGCTTTCTTCGTGACGTCCTCGAACGCGCCATCGCCGCGATTCCGGAACAGAACATTCGTCTCGCCCGCCAGCCCCAATGGACCGCAATGCACTTTGACGCCCATCAGCGGGCAGCCATTCTTGATCGAGTCGGGAATGTTGTTCACATCGAAATGCAGGTAGCGTGCGACGAACAGGTCCACCTTGCCGTCCCGGTCGTAGTCGCCCCATGCCGCGCCCTGCTGAAAGCCTTGCGCGCGAACTCCCGCCTGCTTCGTGACGTCCTTGAATTTGCAATCGCCGAGATTTTCGTACAGCACTCCGCCGCCATAACCGGTGACATACAGATCCTGCCGTCCGTCATTGTTGAAATCGCCGACGGCGACGCCCATCCCCCAGCCACGCGTCGTGAGCCCCGCCGCTTGCGTGACATCGGTGAAATGCAGCTCGCCGTTCTTCCCGTCCTGGTGGTAGAGCGTCACCATCAGATCGCCGCCCTTGCGATACCGCTCCACGGTCGATCCATTCGCGAACACGATGTCGAGCCTGCCGTCATCGTCGCAATCGATGAATCCCGCTCCGCCGCTCATAGCCTCCACGATATAGAGCTTTTCCGGCGAAGAAATGTGCGGCACGGTAACGCCTGCCCGCGCCGCCACATTTTCAAACCGGAGAGCCGGGAGCGAGGCCTTTGATTCCGGCGATGTCCATTCGCTCCCCAGACCGGCGAGGGCGGCTAAGCTGATCAGCGCAACCCCGAACGTTAGCCCGCGCATTCACACTCCTCGCACTTCGAGCTTTGCCCTCGTCTCATTTCGACGCCGCCGCGCAGCCCGCGCGAACGGGCGCCTCTCGCGACCAACTGCGTTTAGTGGCGCTCATTTTCTTTCTCAGGCGGCGCCAATTTAATCGTGTTCGTAATTCCCTTCCCTTCGACGATCGTGTAGATCGCGTCCCCGGCCACGTTCTTCAGCTCTTCAGTCGAGCCGCTTGGCCATCGAATTTCGATCCGGCGCATTTTTGCGTCCGGTCCCAGCCCAAAATGCAACCGCTGATCATTCGACGAGAGATAGCTCCCGCCTGCGCGCACCTCGTCGATCTGCGTCATTCTTGACGTGTACACCGTCACGCGAGCGCCGATCGCAGAGCGATTGCTTTTCGTCCCTACAAGCCGAAACAGCACGCGATGCTCCGCGTTGCGCGTCTCGTTCAGGAAGAGCGAAGGCGGCCCACCTTCGTTGTACACGACCACGTCCACGTTTCCGTCGTTATTGATATCGCCGAACGCCGCTCCTCGCCGCGATTGCAGCGCGCCGTCGTTCAGCCCTGCGGCGCTGGCGATCTCCTCGAACGTTCCATTGCCGCGATTGTGAAAGAGCTGTACCGGTTCGCGATACGGATTCTCGTTCGGCAGTGTTTCCAACGCAGGCGTCACGTTCCCGTTCGCGATAAAAACGTCCGGCCAGCCGTCGTTGTCGAAATCGGCGAATCCCGTGCCCCAGCGCACCGGCGACGCACTCACCTGGCCGATTCCCGATGCCCACGTCACGTCCTCGAAACCCGCCGCTCCCTCGTTGCGCAGCAGGCTGACCGGCTGAAATCCGTAGCGCGTCACGATCAGGTTCAGCCGCCCGTCGCGGTCAAAATCCGCGAAGTCACCGGCCATGTTGCCCATCGAACGACCGCCCACGCCAAGCGCCGTTCCTGTCAGCATCCCAACTTCGTCAAATGTCCCGGTGCCTTTGTTGTGATAGAGGAAGTTCGGACCCACGTCGTTGGCCACAAAAAGATCGGGCCAGCCGTCGCCGTCGTAGTCTGCCCAGACGACTCCCATCCCGCGCTGCTTCGTCGGATTGCTGACGCCAGCCTTTTGCGACACATCTTCGAACGTGCCGTCACCTCGATTGCGAAACAGGAAATCGGTCTCGCCTTCCGCCTCGGGAACTTCCACGTGCAGCCCCTTGTAGTCGAACGATTTGTCGCCCGGCTGTGGCAAATGATGAATGTCCGAATGAACGTATCGCGCGACGAAGAGATCGAGCAGTCCGTCGCGATCGTAGTCCGCCCACGCCGACCCGACGCTGAATCCGCCCACCCGCAACCCGGCTTTCTCCGTGACATCCTGAAATTGGCAGTCGCCCAGATTGCGATAGAGCACGTTGTGGCCATAGCCCGTCACGTAAATATCCGGCAAGCCGTCGTTGTCGAAATCCACGACGGAAACTCCCATGCTCCACCCGCGCACCGTCAGGCCTGCCGCTTCGGTAACATCCGTGAAGTGCAACTCGCCATTTTTTCCGTCCTGACGGTACAGCCGGATCATCAGGTCGCCGCCGTCCTTCAGGTAGCGAGGAATCGTCGAATTCGTCACGGTGACGATGTCGAGTCGCCCATCGTTGTCGCAGTCCATCAACGCGACCCCGCCCCCCATCATCTCGACCAGATAGCGCGGGTCTGAAGAGAAGTGCGGCACGGTAGTGAGCCCCACCTGAGGTCCGACATCGCGGAATCGAATCGGCGCCGAGTGATCCGGACCCTTTGCTGACAGGAAACCGCTCAGAAGAAAAATCAAAGCAATTGCGCCAGGAGAATGCGCCAGAATGTGAAGATTGCGGCGGCTGCGGAAGACTTGGGCCACTCGTCTGCGGTCAGCCGACGCCATCGCCGCCGCTATTCCGGCTTTCCCTTGACCGTCGCTCGCGTGGCGTCACTCTGCAGCGATTCGTACACCTTCATTTCGCGGTCGGCGTCTTGTGTCCGCGCCTCGCGGCGGTATGCGGCGGCCAATTCGAAATGGATCGGCCCGCTGTTCGGGCTCATCTGCGCCGCCTTTTCCAGGTTTGCGGTTGCGCCCGTCACATCGCCACGCGCCAGCTGCAGCTTGCCCAGCGTGAAGTACACGTGCGGGTCCGGCCAGCTTTTCGCCAGCTCCGCGAGCATCGCCTGCGCCTCGTCATTCTGCTGAAGCTGGATCAACGCCAGCGCCAGGTTGTACTTCGCCCCGAAATCGCCCGCGTTCAGCTTGGTCACCTGGCGAAATTCCACGGCTGCGTCCTTGAAATCCTTGCGGCCCGCGAACGCTTCGCCCAACGCCTCATGCGGCGCGGCAAACTCCGGCTTCTTCGCCTCCAAAGCCTTCAGCTGCGCAACGCCCTTGTCGTACTCGCCGGTCTTGATCAGCGCGACGCTGTACATGTAGTTGAGCCGCGGATTCTCAATCGCCGCCGCTTCCATTGGCTTAAAAGCTTCCGCCGCGTCCGCGTAGTTCCCCGTCATGAATAAACTCGTCCCCAGCGCCGACCGCGCCCACGCATCGCCCGGATGCGCCTTCAAATGACGGCCCAGCGGCCCGGTCGCCTCACCATACCGAAATGCCGAAAAAGCCGCTTTGCCCCAATTGAAATCGAGTCCTTCGAGCGACGGATTCCAATCGTGCGCGCGTTCGAAATAGTCAAGCGCCTCGGCCAGCTGGTTGTTTCCCGCGGCTATCGCGCCCAGGTTGTTGTAGCTGTCCGCGATCGCGGGAGCCAGCTCCTTTTCGTACGCCGCGACCTGTTTTTCTTCCTCTGGATTGGCTGGCGTCTCCCTCCCGTGAACTTGGGCGTCGCCGGCTGCGGAACCCGCCCTTTCGACTGCGCCCGTGTTCGCGTCTCGCCCCTGGTTCTGCAGGACGTTCTTTCGCATCAGTTCCTGCGAAATCTGCATCTCCGCTTTGCCCTCGTCCTCGTGTCCCGATTGCAGCAGGAGCCGCGCCAACATGTAATGCGCCCGTTGCACCTGGTAATGATTTCGCGTCACGTCCGTGGTAAGTGCAATCGACTTGCGCAGCGCCGCCTCGGCCTCCGCCGGACGATTCGTCTCCATGTAAAGCTGCCCCAGCGAAAGAAAAGTATCCGGATTGGTGGCATCGAGCGCGGCCGCCCGCGTCAGATCCCCTTCCGCATCCTTCAGCTTGTGCTGGCTCAACTCGATGAACCCCAACTGATACCGGCTCAGAAAATCGTTGGGACGCAGCGCCAGCTCTTCCCGGAACTGCTCCGCGGCCTGCGGATACAACGCGTCGCTCGCACCAACCAGGTACGCCGCTCCGAGCGAGTAATGCGCCCCTGGATAGTTCGGGTTCTTCGCGAGCACCTTCTTGAACTCGGCGATCGCTTGCTCCGGATACCCGTGCTCCGCATATGCCGTACCGATCCGGATCCCCACAGCCGGATCGCTATACGTCGCCAGCATTTCTCCGAAGACCTTCGTCGCCTTCGGTTCATCTTTGGCCCTGAGGTATTCATTCGCCAGCGCAAAACCGTTCTCGAAATCCGGCTGGATACCCACCGCCGCCTCGAACTGTTCGATGGCGCTCTGGTTGTCTTTCAGTTCCGAGAGGATTCTTCCCAACGTCAGGTGCGCCTTCGCGTTCTGCGGTTCCGCTTCTAACGCGTCTTGCGCCAGCGATTTGGCCTTCTGCAGATCGCCCGCCCGCCTGCACGCTTCCGCGTAGTCCAGTCGAATATCCTCGTTCGAGGGCGCCAGGTTCTGCGCTTCCTCCAACATCGGCAGTGCCTTCTGAAAATCGCCAATGTTCGAACGGCCCACCGCTAACCGTTCCAGCGCTTCTCCCACGAACAGCCTGTACTCCACCGCCGCCGCCGGCAGCTTCCCCGCTGCCTGGAAATTCTGCGCCGCTTCGTAGTGCCGCTGCAGCAAATTCTTTGCCGCCGACGGCACCTGCGCCGACGCAGGAAACGCAATCGCAATCACCGCAGCGATACAACCGCTCCGAAGGAAGAAATTGACGCGAGAGGAAACGCCGAGCGCCGGAGGCGCAATGGCGCTTAACCCGGCACGAAGCCCGCCTGCCGCCGAGGCACGGGGCGCGGAGTGCCGGGGTTCGCAATTTAGCGCCAGCAGTCCCGCAGGAAGGATTGACTTGCCCGGCTGCCGAACCGTATCTCCCCGCGATTTGCTGTTGGAAGGCCCTGTCTTGTAATCCTGCATCACCGCGAATTATAACCGACTGCTCGTGCAACTTCGATCCGCCACCAAAATCTCCAAAAATCATCGCTCTTAAAGACGTAGGGGCGGGTCCCAAAAGGATTAGGACCCGCCCCTCGCGTCACGTTTCCGAAACTTACCGCCACTAACTCCGCCGCAGCAGGGGGCCCCGCCCGAACGGGGCCCCTCGCCGGGGTGGGTTAGAAGCTATACTTCAGACCGAACTGCAGGACTCGGCCGTAAGCGTTCGTGCCCGGTTCTTGCTTCGTATCCGTGAATCCCCACTGAGCTGCCGGAGTGGAGCCGATGTAAGAATATCCGGCGCCCGTGTTCGAAGGATCCAGCGAGTACTTGAGCGATATGGGGTTGCTGTTCGAATAGCCCACGAGCGGATGGTTCAGGAAGTTCGTAGCTGTCACGCGGAACTCCACTGTCTGCCGCTCCGTGATGTGGAACGTCTTGTACAGAGCCAGATCGCTATCGAAGAACGACGGCATCGAGATGTACGGCAGTTGCGTCGGACCGAACGCCGCGAGGCTGTACGGAGCCGCAGCAATACCGAGATCCGGAATGCCCGGCGAGCCCGTCGGAAGTCCCGGAGGCGCAAAGCAGCTGAGTTTTGCGTACTGGCTGTCGCCCAGCCCGCCCGTCGGACCGCACGTCTCGATCGGCTGAACGTTGATCGATGCGTCCGTCCCGTAGAACGACCGCTGGCTCAACTGGCTCGTTACCGTTGAGTTCGAAATGGGATCGAAATAGCTGTACTGGAAGCCCATACCGAAGTTCTGGCTGACCTGGGCTTGCATGTTCGGGCCCTTTTGCCAAGCCGTGAATCCCGAAATCGTCCAGCCGTTCGCCGCTCCGCCGATGAACTTGTTGTCGCCGTGATAGGCTCTTCCAAGATCAAAGACGTAGGACGAGTTCCAAACGTACGGACGGTCGATGTTGAGGACCACGTAGTTGGCACGGAGCACGTAAGGATTGATGTTCCCGTTCCCGAAGCCCAGTGCCTTCGACCACAAGAAGCTGGTGTTGAAGCTGAAGCGGCCGGCCTGCTTCGACCACATCACCTGCAAGGCGTTGTAGTTCGAGTACCCCATGTGCTGTTCCACGCCCACGGCGTTCGTGCCGTACACGTTCGTGTAAACCGGGCTGGCGCTCGTCCCCGTGTTCATCGTGCCATACGGACGGTAGTCGGCCAGTCCGTTCAGGGTCGTCGCTGTTCCGGTCACGTTCTCTGGATTGGTCGCCGTGCTTCCCGTGAACGGGTCGGGGGCGAAGTAGGCTCCCAGCGGGGTCTTGTTCACGTTGATCAGGTCGGCACCGCCCAAGTTGCCGCCGCCTCCGACCTGGCCGCCGAAAAACAACCCGCCGCTGTTGTTGCCTTGGTAGGAAACTTCAACCAGCGAATTCCACGGCACTCGCTGGTCAATGGTGAAGTTCCAGTTCTGCGTCCACGACACGTCGTAGTCGTTGGGGTTCAAAATGTTACCCGGCCCCGAGGACGGCGCGGTAAACGCCGAGGTCGGTTTCGGCAGTTGGCCCGTCTCGCTAAACAACACGGTGGTGTTACCTGGCAGGCTGGTCTGAATACTCTGCTGGGCCAGCGCCAAAGCACCGCTGTAGTCGTTCACCTGATCGCCGAACATGTACACGCCCCAACCTCCGCGAATCACGGTCCTGCCGGTCCCGAAGAGGTCGTAGGCGATGCCGGCGCGCGGCTCAAAGTGCAGTAGCCGGTTCGGCGTCCCGCTGAGCGGAATTCCCGGGTCGATCCCGTGCCAGTAAACGCCCGGGAAGACCTTGCCCGACTGGACGTCGGAAACGATTTTCCCAGGGATCCACACGGCATTGCCGTAACCGTCGCGGTCGTACCAGTGACCGATGTGCTCCAGACGGACACCGAAGTCCGCCGTGAACCGCCGCGTCACCTTCCACGAATCCATTCCGTAGAAAGCGAACGTCTTGTACGCCTGGTCGTTCAGCGGCAGTGAGGTCTGCTCGTTGTAGTTGGAAGCGATACCCATCATGAAGTTCGCCGTCGGGTTCTGCGTCCCCTGCGGCAAACCGGTAACCGCATCCGGATAGGACGTCGAGGAAGAACCAAAGGAGAATCCACCGTTGATCGGGTTGAAGTTCCCCTGGTTGTTGCCCGTCGTCTCGAAATAGAAACCGGCTTTGATCGTGTGGTTCCGGAAAACTTTCGTCAGGTCGTCCGCAAACGCCGGGTTTTCCTTGCGGATGTAGTAGCTCCCGCCCGAGCCGGAGAAAACGTCCCACTGGCTGAAGTCGGGGAAATTGTAGTTACCGTCCTGATTCCAACCGGGGACCATCGTCTGCGGCAGCGGCAGCGTCTTCTGGAAGATCGTCCCGTAGCTCGCCGGATAGTTCACCGTGCTTCGCAGCACGGCGTTGAAGTTCGCCGGCGACTGCGGCGAATTGTAGTACGTCCAGAAGGCTGTCATCTGGTTCGTCAGAGTCGGGTCGAAGACGTGCAGGAAGTTGGCCGTGATATTCTTCGTTTGTGTCGGGTTGCTCAAACCGCCGCCCGGGAAAACAACCGAGTTACTCGGCAGCCACCACATGTGTGAGTCGCCGTCGGAGGGCTGTGAGTCGGCCGAGTATTGATACGTCACGAACAGCTTGTTGTTATCGTTGAAGTCGTAGTCGCCGCGCGCGCGGAAGACGTAGCCGTTGTGCAGCGCGGGAACCGCGTAGAAATAATTGTAGCCGCCCGGCGTCGTCGTCGGATCGGCGTTGGCCGTGGGCATCAGCTTCCACAAGGCCGTCGCGCCTGGATCCACCGGAACGGCCGACGCAGTGACCGCCGAGCCGCCCGGTCCCTTTCCAGTCGACGGGTCGTAGCAGTACGTGCCCTGCGCCTTCGCTGCCGTGCTTGCCGCGTTCAACCCCAGGTCCGCCTGGCACAGTGCGTTGTTCGCCGCCGTCGGACCAAAGTTTCCGGCCAGCATGTCCGGCGTGGGAATGTACGACGTCAGCGTCGTGCCGCCCGTAGCCAGTTGATAGAAATGCTCGTAGCCGGCCCAGAACAGCAGCTTCTTGTGCGTGAGGGGCACCGGGCCTCCCACGTTGCCACCGGGATAATAGTAGTGGTCGCCGGTTGCCACGTTCTTGCCTTGGTGGTTGAGCTGCCAGGAATCAGAGTTGAAGACGGCGTTGCGCGTGTACAGGTAACCTTCGCCGTGGTACTGCGCCGTTCCTGACTTGGTCAGGAAGTTGACCACCACCGGGCCCTTCGCGCTATCCGCGCCAAAGGCCGAGGTCTGCACTTTCACTTCCTGCACCATGTCCGGATTCGGAACCGAAATCGACGTGCAGTCGCAGCCTTCGTCAAGAATGTTCGTTCCATCCATCAACAATGCCGTACCGCCGCGGTAGGGAGCGCCGCCTATGGACACACCGTTGCCGACTGAAGACCCTGCCGCCCCCGTTCCAGAAAAGTCCATGCTGCTCCCGGCGCCATTGTTCGTCCCAGCACCGACCGTAACCGCTCCCGGCAATCCTCGCAGAACCTCCGACGCGTTGCGCGTGATGGTCGGGAACCGAGCCATGTCCGTCGCGGTCAGGTCCAGGCTCTGCGCCCCAGAGTCCACCGGAACGATGTCCGTGTGCGCCTCGATCGTCACCGTCTCCGTTGTCTGCCCGACTTCGAGCGTCGCGTTCACGTTGCGCTTATCGCTAGCTTGCAACATGATGCCGGGCTGCTCGAACGACTTGAAGCCTTTTGCTGCTACTCTGACTGTGTAGGTGCCAGGGGCCAGCGAGGGGAACGCGAAATATCCCGCCGAGTCGCTGACCGTTGTACGGACCGATTGGGTCGCCTGTTCCGTTATCGTAACGTTTGCTCCAGGAATCACAGCGCCCGTATTGTCATAGACCGTGCCGGTGATCGTGCCCGTAATCTGGGCATGAGCCGCCGGCAAGAAGAGAAACAGTATCGCAAGAACCGCTACGGCCGTCGCTGCGAACCGCCGCCAATAGGCGTAGTTCGAGCCGGCACCCGAATTTTGTGCGGACTCACCTTTCATCTCTTGCCTCCTAGACCATCGCCCCGCTAGGGCCCCAGGATTCCCACTTTCAAATCCTGTGGCTTAGATCGCTATGCGCCCTCAAAAAAAAGAAGGCGACCGAAAGGAACACTGTCAAAGGAAGGCACAGCTCTGGAAAGTTCGTTCGAGATGTTCCAGTTGACCGTGGCCCCCACCCCAAAATATCGATTTGGCAGTATGCTGCATGCCAAGAATATCGATTTGGCACCGCGATGAATGCCTTTTACCGCCTTACTCCCCACCTGTCAAGAGGATTCTTATGTGTCCCATTCGATTTTACGATTTGCCTATCGACCGTCTCTTCTTGAGACTTGACCGGCAGAACCCTCCTGCACCACCCCACGAACGGTTTTCGTGGGCTTTTTACCTTAGAAACCCCTGTGAACGCAGTGATCGTCGTCACATCCCACGTTTTTCACCCTTACGCCGCCCCCAACGGCCCTCCGCTTTTCCCATTGAAACGACGGAACCGATTTTTCCCATCCGTATTTGTGATTTGTGCTTTCGCCCCAAAGCGTGCGTGCTACAATCCCGCCGGTTTCGGGCGCCATCGGCGCGCAATCGCTTTTGCACTCTGTTCGACGCATTCGGCGCGTACCCAAACGCCGACGGGCCCTTTTGCCCGCTGAACCACGGACCGTCCATGTCGCATCCTTATGATATGCTGCACCCATCTGTTCGCTCCGGCCTTGGCTTTGGCCGGCCAATCGGTCCGCACTTCCTTCTGCTCACCTTCCTCGCAGCCTTCCTGTTCTGCCCCGCCCAAGCCATGTGCCAGGGAATCGGCACGGCTGGCGGGGTCAACGGTTTCGTTCGTGACGCGGGCTCCCACGATCCAGTGGTAGGAGCGCGTGTCGATCTGATGTCGCCCAATGGCTTCGCCGCCCCCAGCTCTTATACGAACGAAAATGGCGAATTCCATTTCTTCGCTCGGGATGGTGATTATCAGATCACCGTCACCAAGATCGGCTACCAAAAGACTCAGCTCAGCGTCAGCGTCGTTGCCGGCCATTCCACCCAGATCGACATCGACCTGGGCCGCACCCCCTCCGATTCCGGTTCTTCTTCCGGCGAGGAGAAAACTCCCGCGGAGACCATATCTGCGCACGAACTCTCCGCCCCTCCTGACGCCCGCGATGATTACAGCAAAGGCAAAGAATCCATGGCCAAGAAGGACTTCGAGGGCGCAATCGCTTCATTTCAAAAGGCGACCCGCGAGTTTCCGGATTTTTACGAGGCCTACGCTAAGATGGGCGTCGCGCAATACATGGCCGGCCATGCCGACGACGCCCGCGCATCCCTCCGAAAATCGATCGATCTGAGCAAAAGCAAGTATGCCGACGCCATCTTCGATCTCGCCGATGTGTACAACGATGTTGGCGCCTACTCCGATGCCGAGCCTCTCGCGCGCCAGGTCATCGCTCTCGACGAGTCATCCTGGCGCGGGTATTTCGAACTCGCCCGCGCGCTGCTCGGCCTGAAACGCTATCCCGACGCCGAGCAAAGTGCCAAAAAATCCATCGATCTCGCGCCTAAGAACCAGCAGCCGTACATCATCCTCACCAACATCCACATCGGAATGCGCGACTACCCGGCAGCGTTGAAGGACATCGACGCCTACCTCAAGCTCGATCCCAGCAGCTCAACGAGCGACGCCATGCGTTCCACGCGCGCTCAGGTCGCCAAGGCCATCGGCGACGCTAAGAAGAATTCGGGACCGAAATGACCCTTGCGCCCGCCTTTCGCCCTCATCTGAACCGACTCAAAACGCTTCACCCGCATTCAAATCCAACTCGAGGCCAACGATGACTGCTCTGCTTCCTGACTCATCTCAATCGCCCGAATCCAAAAATCATCGCGCGGCGCGCTTCGCGAAGTTTCTGGCCGTCGCCATCGCGATTTTCATCGTTCTCGGCGCACGTCAAGCCGCCCCCGATTACCGCAATCCGAATCTCCCCATCGCCAAACGGGTCGCCGATCTTCTCTCCCGCATGACTCTCGAAGAAAAAGTTGACCAGATCTCCGGCGGGCGCCGCGAAGGCGGCTTCATCGACAGCACGGGCCGCTTCACTCCCGAGCAAGCCCGGCAAGCCATGCGCGAGATGTTCAGCAACGACAACTCGCTGAGCCCTTACGATATGGCCGTGCTTCGCAATGCAGCGCAGCGCTATGCCGTCGAGAAGACGCCTCACGGCATTCCCATCCTGTTCATGGGTGAAGCCCTCCACGGCTTCATGGAAAACGGCAGCACCAGCTTCCCACAGTGCATCGGCCTCGCCAGCACGTGGGACACCGCTCTCATCCATCAGGTTTTCGACGCCGCCTCTGACGAAATGTCCGCCTCCGGCACGCGCCAGGCCTTCAGCCCCGTTATCGACCTTGCCCGCGATCCGCGCTGGGGCCGCACCGAAGAAACCTACGGCGAGGACCCTTACCTTGTCGCGCGCATGGGCGTCGCCGTGATTGAAGGACTGCAAGGCGATCCGCCCGGCGGCCCCGAAGCCAATGGTCTTTTTCCCATCGGCCCGCACCACATTCTCGCCACGGCCAAGCACTTCGTTCACGGCATGATGGAAGGGGGACGCAACACTGCCCCCTCGAATGTTTCCGAGCGAGAGCTCCGCGAATCCTTCTTCGTTCCTTTCCGCTTCGCCGTCCAGGAAGCCAAAGTCGGTAGCGTCATGGCCTCCTACAACGAAATTGACGGCATTCCCAATCACATCAATCACTGGCTGCTCGACACCGTCCTGCGCCAGGAGTGGGGCTTTCCCGGCTACATCACGTCGGACGGCGAAGCCCTCCAAATGCTTTACCGAACGCACCACGTCGCCGCTGGACCCGCCGATGCCGCGCGCGAAGCACTCGCCGCCGGCGTCGATTTCGATCTTTCCGACGGCTCCGTCTATCACACGCTCATCGCGCAAGTGAAGGCCGGCAAAGTCCCCGAATCCGAAGTCGACACCGCCGCCGGCCGCATCCTCGCCGCGAAATTCCGCCTCGGCCTTTTCGAGCATCCTTACGTCGATCCCGCCTATGCGGCGAAGATCACCGACGGCCCCGCGCACCAAAAGCTCGCGTTGAAAGCCGCGCAGGAGGAAATCGTTCTACTGAAGAATCAGGGCAACCTGTTGCCCCTCGATATCAAGAAGCTCAAGGCAGTCGCCGTTATCGGTCCGAACGCCGCGGACACGCACCTCGGTGGCTACAGCCGCCAGCCCAGCCATACCGTCAGCATCCTCGACGGCATTCGCGAACGCCTCGCCGCCAGCGGAGTCAACGTGCTGTACGCGCAGGGCTGCAAAATCACCGACGGCATCGAAGGCTGGCGAGGTTGGTATGAGAACAACGTGAAGGTCGTGGATCCGCGCACGCAACAGGACAACATTCGCGCAGCGGCCGCCGTCGCGCGCAAGGCCGACGTCGCCATCGTCGTGATTGGCGGCGATGAAACCACCACGCGCGAAGCCTGGAGCGAACAGCATCTCGGCGACCGTTCTTCACTGAATCTTGTGGGCGCCCAACGCCAACTCGTCAAAGCCGTATTCGACACCGGTACGCCGACCGTAGTCTTCCTCATCAATGGCCGCCCACTCTCCATCAGCTGGGTTGCTGCCAACATTCCTGCCATTCTCGAAGGCTGGTATCTCGGCGCGGAAGGTGGCACCGCTGCGGCGAACGTGCTCTTCGGCGACGTCGATCCCGACGGCAAATTGCCCGTCACCTTCCCGCGCTCCGTCGGACAGCTCCCGGACTACTACGATCACAAGCCATCGCGCAATCGCAGCTATGCCTTCGTCGACAGCTCGCCGCTCTTCCCGTTCGGCTACGGTCTCAGCTACACCACATTTCGTTTCGATAACCTTCGCGTCTCTCCTGCGAAAATGAAGCCGGGCGACACGGCCACCGTTAGCGTTGACGTAACCAACACCGGCAGCCGCGCGGGCGGCGAGGTCGCCGAACTCTACATCCACCAGCAACTCTCCACCGTCACTCAGCCCGTTATGGCGCTGCGCGGCTTCCACCGTATCTCGCTCCAGCCCGGCCAGAAAACCACCGTCGAATTCAAGCTCAAGCCGGACTCTCTCTCGATGTATGACGAGAATATGAAATGGGTCGTGCAGCCCGGCATCTTCGACATCATGGTCGGCCCCAGCTCCGCCGACACTCAGCACGCCGAACTGGAGGTGACCCCGGAATAGCTTTGCGTCACCGGGACAGTTGCGATAAGCCCGGCGCTCTCGTGTCGTTGCAAGTGGCACCGTTATTTTCCAATCGCCGCCGCTCGGCTTGCCCGGGTCGCCTGACCGGGTCGCCTTGACCCGGCTCGCGTTGCTGGCATACGCTCTGCCCTTCGATTCCAGCCCGCTCAACGAAAAGCGCGAAATCGAGGACAAATGACAGACGAATCGCAGGCCAAGCACCATGCGTTCCCGCCCCATGCGTCCCGCTTGGCTTTAATCGCGGTCGCCGTCGCGCTCGTCTTCGCATTCCACGCCAGCAGCCGCGCGACCGCCACAAACAAAGCCGCGAAGCGCGCGCCCCTGAAATTCGAGATTTCCTTCCCGAAATCTGTCAACACGACTCCGCTAGACGGCCGGATGCTCCTGATGCTTTCCACGGACGATAAAGCCGAACCACGCGACGAAATCAGCTACGAATATCACTCGCAGGAAATCTTCGGCGCAGACGTCGAGTCACTTGCCCCCGATTTCCCTGCCGTCATCGACGAGTCTGCCGTCGGCTACCCGCTCGAAAAACTCGACGCGATTCCCGCAGGCGACTACTACGTGCAAGGCCTGCTGAACGTCTATGAGACGTTTCATCGTGCCGACGGCCACGTCGTCAAGCTGCCCATGGACCACGGCGAAGGCCAGCAATGGAACCTGAAGCCCGGCAACCTCTATAGCAAGCCGCAGAGAATTCACGTTGATCCGGCCGCCGGCGGCGTGATTCGCATCGCGCTCGCCGAAAAAATTCCGCCCATCGCTCCAGCGCAGGACACGAAATGGGTGAAGCATCTGCACATCCAGAGCGAACTCCTCAGCAAATTCTGGGGACGCCCGATGGGCCTCGGCGCGATTGTTCTCCTGCCGGAAGGCTGGGACACGCATCCGAGCGCGCACTATCCGCTGATGGTTTGGGAGGGGCACTTCAGCCACGATCTCTTCAGCTCGTTTGGCGGGTTCACGACGGAGCCACCGCCTCCCAGCATGAAGGGCAGGCAGCGCGAGATGGCCATGGCGAATTACGCGTTCTATCAGGATTGGACGTCAGGCCGCCTGCCGCATGTGATCCTGCTCGAAATCCAACATCCGAATCCTTATTTCGACGATTCCTACGCGGTGAATTCGGCGAACGTCGGCCCCTACGGCGACGCGATCCTGCACGAGCTGATTCCCGCCGTCGAAAAGAAATTCCGCGGCATCGGACAGGGCTGGGCTCGCGCGCTCTACGGCGGCTCGACGGGCGGCTGGGAAACTCTAGGCGTCCAGGTCTTCTATCCCGACGACTTCAACGGAGCATATTGCTTCTGCCCGGATACCGTCGATTTTCGCGCCTATATGAGCGTGAATCTATACGACGACAAGAACGCGTTCTGGCACGAAGGACCGTGGCTCAAGGTTCCGCAGCCGGCTGTCCGCACTCCGGACGATGCGCTCCTGGCGACCATGCACAGCATGAACCAGTTCGAGCAGGCTCTCGGTTCGCATGGCCGCTCGACGCAGCAACTCGGGATCTGGCAAGCCGTGTTCGGTCCGGTTGGCGACAACGGCTATCCCAAGCCGATTTGGGATCCTGCGACCGGCGTGATCGATCACGATGTCGCGAATTATTTTCGCGAGCACTACGACCTGCGCTACATCATGCAGCGCGATTGGAAAACGCTCGGGCCGAAGCTCGTCGGGAAAATTCACGTCACGGTGGGAACGCGTGACACCTATTACCTCGATAACGCGGTTCGCCTGCTCGAAGCCTTCCTCAAGACGACGAATTATCCTTATTATGCGGGCGACGTCGAATACGGGCCGCATCAACCGCATTGCTGGACGGGAGGCGAAGGCTTGACGACGTTCGAGGGCTATCTCAACGTGCACCAACGAACCATCCGCCGCGCCATTGCCTGGATGGAAAAAACCGCGCCCACCGGAGCCGATACCACAAGTTGGAAATATTAGCAGCGGCACGCGCGTTCAACGCATCGAAGTTCGGTTGAGCCGGTTGAGCGTTTCTTGAGTCCCTGAAAGGTCGCGTGAAACTTCTCTTCGCATTTTTGGTTTCTTTGTCTCTCGCCGGAGTCGCGGGAGCCCAGGATCGTCCTGCCGATGCGCTTGCGCGCGGCACGTGGGAGTTCGCGCCGCTCGTAGGGGGCGGGTCCGGAGTCGGCAAATCCAGCAGCACGCAGTTTTTCTATGCGGGAGGGCGCGCCGGCTGGGTCCTGACTGGCGAGCATCTGCCCGGCCCGCTGAGGGGGAATTTCGAGTGGGCGGGCGACGTCCTGCCGGTATATCTGTTTTTCACGCCTGCGAACGGAACGATCTACGGCGCAAGCTTCAAGCCCGTAATCTGGCAATGGAATTTCACGAGCGGGAAAAGATTTGCGCCCTACGTCGCCGCGGCCGGGGGAATCGTCTTCACCACGACCAACATTCCGCCCGGCGACACATCGGAGGTGAACTTCACACCCCAATTCGTGGTGGGAACGCGCGTTTTCACGAGAAGCGGGCACGCCATCTTCTTCGAAGGTTCGCTAGCGCACCTTTCGAGCGCTAGCCTGGGACCGCACAATCCGGGCTACAACGCGTCGCTGCTGTTCACCGTGGGATACTCCTGGTTCAAGCGCCGCCGCTGAAAGTTCCTAAGGCTGGTATCCAGCGAGGCGCGCAGATTCGTAAGCGATTTGCCCTAAGGGAACGCCTCGCGCCGCTTTGGCACCCAGCCTTGTCGCCGCCGCATCCACCCGAGCCGTGCCGCTTCGCGGGGGGTGTAAAGCAAGAACAACCCTTGGCGACACGATCGCGGAAAAAGCACCGCGTTCCGCGGCGTTCGTTCTAGAATATCCGCCCTATGGCGAAAATCACGTTTTTGGGCGCGGCGGGCACGGTTACCGGATCGAAATATCTCGTCGAGGCTGGCGGCAAACGCTTGCTCGTCGACTGCGGCCTCTTCGAGGGCTCGCACCAACTCGAAGAGCGCAACTGGGACAAATTCTCCATCGATCCGGCCACCATCGACTGGATCGTTCTCACTCACGCGCACATCGATCACACCGGCTTCTTGCCCCGGCTCATCCGCTACGGTTACCGCGGCCCCATTTATGCCAACGCCGCCACGCACGAGCTCTGCCTTCTGCTTCTGGCGGACTCCGCGCACCTGCAGGAAGAAGAGGCGCGCTTCGCCGCTAAGAAAAAATACACCCGCTACGATCCGCCGCTCCCGCTCTACACCATCGAAGAAGCGCGGCAAGCGCTTCAACAGTTTCGCGAAGTGCCTCGCGCAGACGCGTTCACCCTCAGCCCGGAGTTTTCGGTGCGTCCGCACCACGCCGGACACATTCTCGGCGCTTCCTGGCTCGAGCTGACCATCACCGAAAATGGCAAACAGACCCTCGTCCTGTTCTCCGGCGACCTGGGCCGCTACAGCACGCCCATCCTCGACGACCCTGAATCGCCCACCCGCGCCGATTTCCTCCTTTGCGAATCCACGTACGGCGACCGCGATCATCCCGGCGGCTCTGTTCCGGACACGCTGGCGGACGTCGTGAATCAGACGGTGAAACGCGGCGGCGCGCTGGTGATTCCGGCATTTGCAGTCGATCGCACGCAGCTCCTGATGTACTACCTGCGCGAACTCGAAGACCAGCAGCGCGTTCCGCACATTCCGGTTTATGTCGATAGCCCCATGGCCATCAGTGTCACGAGCCTCTACGCCGCTCATCGCGAAGACCACAAGCTGCAGTTCCTTCGCGAGGAGCAGACGGGCGACCACGACCCGCTCGAACCTGCACGAAGTCCACATGACGCGCAGCGTCGAAGATTCCAAGAAAATAAACGACGTCGTTTCGCCCTGCATCATCATTTCAGCCAGCGGCATGGCCACCGGAGGCCGCATCCTTCATCACCTCGCGCGGCGCTTGCCCGATTCGCGCAGCACCGTCCTGATCGTGGGCTATCAGGCGGAAGGCTCCCGCGGTCGCGCTCTCCTCGACGGAGCCAAGTACCTTCGCATCTTCGGCGAAGAAGTGCCCGTGCGCGCGAATGTCGTCGACATGGGCCAGCTCTCCGCCCACGCTGGAAGAAGCGAACTGCTGCGCTGGCTTTCCGGTTTTCAGGCGCCGCCGAAACAGGCGTTCCTCGTCCACGGCGAGCCGCCCGCCCTCAACAGCCTCCGCGACGCCGTTGTCAGCCAATTCCACTGGAACGTCACCATCCCCGCCTACCTCCAGTCCTTCGACCTCATCGCCTAGCTGTGCCAGAACAGAGACATTAAGAATCGAATCCAAGCCCCGGAGGGGCGATTGAACCTCCGGGAGAAGACGCGTGTCACACTTTCGCGCGCGACATTCTCCATCCTGGCGATTAAGATCGGTCGGCAGCTGGTAACCGGTCAATCCCAAAAACGAGGAGGCGCGGCGTGGCAAGCCGGAAAGACACGCTCGATAGGATCAGTTCCAAGGCGGCGCCCGAGCCCACAACGGGCCCGCTCAGTTACGAAGAACTGCAACTCGCGGCGCGCAATCGCGGCCTGCCACTCGAAGCCCTGCGCTACGATCTCACTCCCAACGGCCTCCACTACCTGCTCGTACACTTCGATATTCCTTGTGTCGATCCTGCCGCATGGCGTCTTCAGATTGGCGGCACGGTGAAGAAACAACTAGCGCTGAGCCTCGACGAACTCCGCCAGCGTCCCCGTCGCACGCTCGCTGTCACGTTCGAGTGTGCCGGCAACGGCCGCGCCCATCTTTCGCCTCGTCCGATCAGCCAGCCCTGGCTCAACGAAGCCGTCAGCACCGCCGAGTGGAGCGGCACTCCGCTCGTCGCCCTCCTCGACGAAGCCGGCCTCGCGCCCGGCACCGTCGAGCTCGTTTTCACCGGCGCCGATCACGGCGTGGAAAAAGGATACGAACACGATTACGGCCGCAGCCTGTCCGTCGCTGAAGCCATGCGCCCCGACGTCCTGCTCGCATACGAAATGAACGGACGCCCGCTTGAGCCGCAACACGGCTTCCCGCTGCGCCTGATCGTCCCTGGCTGGTACGGAATGACCCAGGTGAAATGGCTCTCCCAAATCGAAGCGGTCACCACTCCGTTCGACGGCTACCAGCAGCGCGTGGCCTATTTCTATCGTCGCGACGCCAACGATCCCGGCGAACCCGTGACGCGCATGCGGCCGCGTGCCCTGCTCGCGCCTCCCGGCTTCCCGGATTTCCTCACACGCCGGCGCATCCTCAACGCCCGGAGCGCCACGATTCAGGGCCGCGCCTGGTCCGGCTACGGAGCAATTTCGCGTGTGGAATTCGCCGTCGACGGCCACTGGGTTGATGCCGTTCTCGGAAAAGCGGCCGGACCGTTTGCCTGGTTTAGCTGGAGCGTCAATTGGGACGCAACGCCCGGCGAGCATGTGCTTTCCTGTCGCGCCACCGATTCTGCCGGCAATCGCCAGCCCACGGAGCCGCCCTGGAACCTCCAGGGCATGGGGAACAACTTGGTGCAGGAAGTCCCCGTCACCGTGCGCTGAGTGCTCCAAAAGTGTAGTGTATGTTGACGGGGCCGCTTTTCCGTTGGCGCCTTACCATGAATGCGGCTTTAGCAGCTTGCTGAAAAACGCCTTGTCTTCAGGAGGGCGGGGTTTTAACCCATGAAGCTGCGGTTCGATTTGTGTCCGGGCACGACTTCGGTCGTGCCGTAAGCCGCTTACAATGAATGCGGCTTTAGCAGCTGAAGTGCGGATTTGCGGTTCTCACACAGGCGCCTGAGCCCAGGAACAGATTTGTTTTCCGCCTCCATCTGGGAGACAGCCTTCAGTGGGATTCCTGAAGGCGACTGGTTAATCTAATATAGAGGCACCCATGCAGGAGCGAAGGTTACGCAGAGGTCGTCGCCGCAGAAGCGAACGCTTGCCTGCCGAGATACCGCTTCGCCTGACGGGCGCAACCAAAACCGGCCAGAAGTTCACAGAAGACTCCCGCACGTTGACCCTCAGCCAGCACGGAGCTTCTCTCTTCTCGAAAAGGAAGCTCGCGCCGGAGCAGGAGATCGTCATCCGTCGTCTGGATACGGGCAAGGAGGCAAAAGCTCGCGTTGCTGGAAAGATTGCCGACCGCACCGAAGGCTACGTTTATGCAGTCGAGTTCGCAGACCCCCAAATCAATCTATGGGAGACGGAATTCCCCTCCACGCCCGATCTCGATGACGCGGAAGATCGCGTCTTCCTGGTCTGCGGTTGTTGCGGGAAGGTCGAAGCCGTTCAGTTCGGCGAATCGAAACTCGGCCGCTTCGAAGTCGCGCATGGTGTTCTCTTGTATTGCATCCAATGCCAGGCGATGACGCGCTGGATGCCCCGGTCCGACGACGCCGCCAACTCGCAGGGCGGCTAGCCCGAGCACTAGCCGCGCCAACCTCAGCCCTCCCCACAGTCGCACGGCAATTGATGTCCGGTAACCCCTGCCGGCTCAGATGGTCGGCCACGTAAGATTTTGGACACGAATCAGCCGCCCGGCCGACCTCGCGCTTCGTCGAGAGTTATGATCCGGGAATGAGTTTACTTCCGAAATTGCCACGAATCATTGTGGGGACTCTCGCCTTAATTGCGTTCGGTGTTCCCCGCCAGGCCATCTCGGCGGTGACAGGCGGGGAGGGGCTGAACAGTGCGAAGGTCCAACCAGTCAATCGGACGGCACTTGGTCTGAAAGAGAATGAGCCTAATGTGACGCTTCCGTTTTTTGTCACTGATCGCGGGGGTGCCCTCATCAGGAAGATCGCTCCTTCCGATCTTGCGATCCGCGATGACGGAAAAAGCCCGGTTTCGCCACTTACAATCATGGGGCCGAACGAGCTCCCGCTGCGATTGGTCGTGCTGATCGATGCCAGCGGATCTGAGCTTCGTAATCCCCAGTACCGGCCTACGGTGAAAGCTGCCGAGGACTTCCTTCAAAGTTCGCTTACGACCGGTCGGGATCGCGGGCTGGTTGTCACCTTCGCTTACACACAACGACTAAGCGAATGGATGTCCGCCGCTGAAATATCTCGGTTCTCCCCCTACCTGGACCCATTTGGACCCACCGAACTGTTCGACGCGATAAAAGCCGCGTGCGATGCAATCAACAAATTCGACGCTGGGCCCACCCGCCGGGCGCTGGTCGTCATTACGGACGGAGAGGACACTCAAAGCCTTATGTCGCTTAATGCGGCGGTGAATTTCGCGGAGGACACTCGCGCCCTGATATTTGCGGTGGATACCGGAGCTGGTCCGGACACGCCGCACTCCGCCCGGAAACACCGGGGGCAAGTATTTCGGGAATTGGCTGAGGGGACCGGTGGAGCGTCATTTTTCGAACCTGCTCTTGGACAGCTGCCCCAGGACTTTGCGGCCATAAAAAATCAGATCAACTCTATATTGGTTTGTACTTATATGGCCCCTAGCTCACGCAAGCCAGGACGCCACCACAGGATATCCATCGTGGCTGCCGCGGGGAAAAACTGGCAGATACATGCGCCCGACGGTTATGACGAGCCCTGAAACGCGCGAGAGCACGTGATTTCGGGGACTCTTCGCTTTCGGATCGTATTCCTCGGAGAGTGATCCCACGCCGCTTCGAAGTTGCGCATGGCGTTCTCTTGTATTGCATCCAATGCCAGGCGATGACGCGCGGGATGCCCCGGTCCGACGACGCCGCCAACCCGCAGTACCTAGCCCCTCCACGACGGCTCGGCGGGCAAACCTATTTTTTAAAAAAGGGCCTGGCCTCAATTCCTTTCATGATGGCTACGGATACAACATTGAACACATTCTTTCGCTGTAGTACGAGCAGGCTATCGTTATATGACCTCTGACGTGCCAGGCTGCTAAAAATGGCAGATGATTGCGGCGGGATGCGGTTTTGGAGATCGCCACGAAAGCCGGGTGGCGCCGAGGAAGGAAGCCATTTCCAGTCATACCCTTCCCGTTCATTCTCCGAAATCGTCGAGGGGAAATCTCCATGGGCATTCGGACTTCGGCGACGCTAGCAGCTTTCTTTTTGTTCGTCCTGGTTTCCGCGGCGCGAGCGCAGACACCCGTGCCGACCTCCACTCAGACGATGGCAGCGCCTCCGGATAATGAAATCAACTCTCTTCTCGGGTCCGCCAATGCCGGGAACGCGCAGGCGCAATTTGCCCTCGGCGATTATTACTTTCATGCCCGCTACGTCACACTCAATTACGCGCAGGCCCTGGCTTGGTACCGCAAATCGGCTGCGCAGGGCTTTTCTCCCGCGCAGAATCAGATCGGCAGCATGTATCAGAACAACACCGGTCTGCCGCAGAACGACAAGCGCGCCGTAAGCTACTATCGTCTCGCGGCAAACCAGGGCTACGCACTCGCGCAGTACAACCTGGCGCTTATGTTCGAGGCCGGTCGCGGCGTGCATCGTGATTACAAGCAAGCCTTCGCTTGGTACCGCAAAGCAGCCGACCAGAACCTCTCTGATGCCGAGGAGGAAGTCGGGTATTTCTACCAGTCGGGACTTGGAGTGAAGCGCGATTACGCCCAGGCTCTCGTTTGGTACCGCCGCGCCGCCGACCACGGCAACTCCAACGCCGAAAACCAGCTAGGCTTCATGGCAGGGGAAGGATGGGGCCAACCGCAGAATTACGCCCAGGCTCTTTCCTGGTATTCCAAAGCTGCACAACAGGGGAACGGCGAGGCTCAGGAAAACATCGGTTACATTTTTCAGTACGGCACCGGCGTCCCTAAAGATTATGCGAAGGCCATGTCCTGGTATCACCAAGCCGCGGCCCAGGGCAACGGCGATGCAGAGAACCAGCTTGGTTGGATGTATCAGTACGGGCAGGGTGTGCAGCAGGACGATGCCTGGGCCTTGAGCTGGTATCAATTGTCTGCTGCCCGGCGCAATATCAACGGCCAAAGGAATCTTGAGTCTTTTACCGCCGATCTTGACGAGGACGACGACTGGCAAAATACCACCGCGGCTGTCCATGATGCTGCCATCGACCAGGCTCAGCGCTGGGCGAACATTCAGGATCTCCAACGTCGCATTGATGCCGTGGAGACCGACGCCCTCTATCAGGACGATCTCGTCTACCAGCTCGAACACATGAACAAGGGCAAAACCGACGGTGTCAGCAAACTTTTTGGCGCGATGGGCAGCGTCGGCGCCGTCAAGTACCGTGTCCTAGCTGCTAAAGATCGCGATGAAGCAGCACGCCTCCGCGATCAGCTGGCTCAACTCGAGAATCAGACCCAGTCCCTGGCCGGCGTCCCTGCTCCTAACGCAAGGTAGTAGCCCGAGCAGGTAAACCCGCCAGCGTCAATCCATGCCCCGCCAGCGTTTCATTTGATGTCCACCGAGAAACGCGACCAGCACGTGTGCCTTTACCCGCTTTTCCAGTTGATGGAACAGCGGGCGGATGGCCAGCTCGCTCTTGAGGGTGCGGAACGCAGCTTCCACTTCCGTCAGCTGCATGTACTTCTTCCAGAGATCGGCGGCACCGTTTACTGCCAGATTCGTGCGTAGCAGATAGGCTCCCTCTCGCGCTTCCAGCCATTGCTGTTGCTCCGGCTTCTGCCGCCAGACCAAGCGTGGCCCTTCTTTACTATCCTTCACCGCCATCTCATAGAGATCCGCCACCTGCGGATGCGAAGCTTGGATGCGGCCCAGATTCGCTCAAGCATTTTGAAGCGGTCCCTCAATTTGCCTTCCGACGATCCGCTTCTCCAGCCCCCCAAGTGCTTTTTCGATCTTGGCCACAAAGCGGCTCCGGATCGCCTTCTCTTTCTCCTTCCGTCCGGCCGTGCGGCACAGGATGTAGGTCTCTTCTCCGCCCGGAATCTGGATTTGCTTGACCTCCACTTCCGGACGGATCTTTTCGAAATCATCTTTGAGCAGTTCCTGTTCGAACTGCTTGAGCTTGCTGCGGGCTGTGCCCACCAGATACTGTCCGCCACGCTTGCGGATGGCCACCAGGTTCTCCTCACTCACCACGCCGCGGTCGAAGATCCATACCCGCCGTGCTTTTCCGTGTTTGCGCTCCACGGTCCGCAGAATCGCTTCGACCGTGGAGACATCGGCGCGGTTCCCATCGAAGAGTTCGTAGCTGAAGGGAAACCCTTCCTGGTTGACGATCAACGCCAAAACCAGTTGCTCGCGGTCAGGACGATGATCGCGCGAATAACCCCGCCGCATCATGGGGTTCGCTTCCGCGGCTCCTTCCACATACGTGCTGGTCAAGTCATAGAGCAGCACATCAAACTCGAGCTTGGAATAACTCGCCGAAACGTTGCTTCAGATGCTGTTCGATCTTGGTCTTCAGTGGCAGGAGACGATCTAGGCAGCGATACAGCCGCGTGTCGTTGATCTTGCCTTTCCCGATGTGCAACAGATCGTCCAACGCCGTGGAGGGATACCAGTGCTGTTCCACGGCCAGCTCGCTGCCTGGATCGCACAACCGGTTGATCCCCAGCACTGCGGCGACGCGAGACCAGGGCACATCGGCGCCATCCACGTCCAAATGCCGAGCCAAGAACTCCGCGAGCCCCAACTGCTTCCACAACTCCAAACCAAGATAACAGTCGCCAAATCGGCGCGTGCGCTCCACCCGAACCTTTTTCACCGGCACCCTGGCTACATTGGGATCATCGGGCACTTCTGCTTCCGAGGAGAACAACTTCAGTTGCGTGCTCTCCCCGTGCTCGTTGAAAACCTCGATCGTCTTCTGCCAACGCGCCTAAGCCGAACCGTTCAGCTCCCCGAGATAACAGAGTGTGCGCTGTCGCGGACCATCCGCCGTTCGAATGGTCTCCACCAGCGACCAGTATCCGTGCTCCTTGCCATCTTTATGGACGCGAAGCTTTCGCAGGAACATGCAGGCAATCTGTCACGGTTGCGGAACGCGAACAAGAGAGTAGGTTTTCACTACATCCACTTTTCAGAGCACGCTCTGCTGACCACCCAGAACTTCCCAGCGAACTGCGCACGAAAAAAATCAAAAGGTTCTCAGTGACGAACTTCGGCTAACCGTTGCTTGTCGGGACTGGGGTCTTCTGAAGGAATCAGGCCCACGTAGCTGCCGACCTGCTTGCCACATCGGAATCGCTCGGGAGTGCCGATGATCAGCACAAAGGCCAAGGCCGTCAGCGGACCTACGCCCGGATGGGTCATCAACCGCAGCACTTCGGGCCGTTTCCTCGCTTCCTGCTCCGCCGCTCTGGTTAATTCCTCGATGGTGGGGGTCAATCGGTCCAGCAATTCCGTTAAATCGTTCCGGCGCCGACCGGCCCAGGGAGCGAGCCGCAGTTGAGCCAGCTCAGCCCGGCCTTGCTCCTTCCAGAGCCTCTTCTTCCAACGTTTACCCTCGTTCATCGCAATCGCCTGCAGTTGATTCATGACCCGCGTGCGCATCTGCACCAGCCGATGCCGATGCCAAAGCAGCTGTCGCAGATCACGATTCGCTGGATCGGGTATCCACACTCGAGGGAAGCGATCTTCCACCATCAACTTCAACAGGAGTTGTGCATCCTGGCGATCGGTTTTCTGCTTCCGCACTCGCCTGGTCTTGATCTCTGCCGCATCGCCGATCCACAACTCCATGTCCAGTTCTGCCAGCAGTCGCTCGAACCAGCGCGAATACCCGGTGGCCTCCATCCCCACCCGCACGCTGCTTCCTTGCTGCTTCAGGTCCCTGTAAAACTTCTCTGCCTCTCCATCACTGTGGTTCAGTCGCCGTTCTCCGAACTCTCCCGTCTCGGTATCCGCAAACGCGATTTGCTGGAAGCTCGGCTGATAATCCACGCCTATCAGCATGTTCGGCTCCTTCCTCCCGAGCCTGTGGTCGTCGAGCAACCGCAGTCTACTTCGAGTTAAAGGAGCCGACATCGTTATGCAATCAATTGCCCTGCGGAGCCACAGCCGTCAGGAGCGCCGGCTCAGGTCGAATGCTGTATTGATCAGCGCAATGTGTGAAAACGCCTGCGGGAAATTCCCGAGCTGGAGCTTCGCTTTCGGATCGTATTCCTCGGAGAGCAATCCCACTTCGTTTTGCAGTGCGAGCAATTTCTTGAACAGGCGCTTCGCCTTCGCCCGCTTTCCCATCAGCAGGTAATTGTCCGCCAGCCAGAAACTGCACGCCAGGAACACCCCTTCCCCGGGCGGCAAACCGTCCTCTGCACATTCCGAGCGGTAGCGCATCACGTACCCCTTCTGCATCAACCGCCGCTCAATCGCCCGCACCGTGCCCTCCACCCGCGAATCTGTCGCGGGAAGGAAACCAACCTTTGCGATCATCAGCAGACTGGCATCGAGTTCCTTCGAGCCGTAGTATTGGACGAAGCTTCGCATCTTCGCGTCATACCCCTTTTCGCACACGTCCTTGTGAATTTCCTCGCGAATCGAGCGCCAGCGGTCCAGCGGGCAGTCGCAGTCGAACTGCTCCGCGATCTTGATTGCGCGATCGAACGCCAGCCACGCCATCACTTTCGAATGTGTGAAGTGCCGCCGCGGCCCGCGATTTCCCAGATGCCGTCGTCCGGCTTGCGCCAGATTCGTTCCAGATGATCGAGCAGCGCGATCTGCAGGTCCTCCTCTGCATGCGTTTCTCCAAGCCCCCCGCAGTGCGCGGTGTAAAGGGCGCTGGTCACCTCCCCGTAAACGTCGAGCTGCAGCTGCTTTGCGGCCGCATTCCCCGCGCGAACGGGCCGCGAATTCCGGTAGCCCGCGAGCCACCCCAGTTCCCGCTCCGAAAGATCCCTCTCGCCCGCCAGCCCGTACATGATCTGCACCTGCTCCGGACTCCCCGCAATCGCCCGCAGCAGCCAGTCGCGCCAGTCCTCGGCTTCTTCGTATAAGGCCGCCCTCATCAGCGCCTGCAACGTGTAGGAAGCGTCGCGCAGCCAGCAGAAGCGGTAATCCCAGTTTCGTGTCCCGCCCGGAAATTCAGGCAGCGATGTCGTCGGCGCCGCAATGATCCCGCCCGTGGGCCAGTAGCTCAGCGCCTTCAGCGTGATCAGCGACCGTCTGACCGCGTCCTTCCATGGACCGCGGTATTTGCACGCGCGAATCCAGTCTCGCCAGAACGTTTCCGTTTGTCGCAGCGCCACTTTGGGGTCGATCACTCTCGGCAGACTTAGATGGGAAGACTCGTAGGTCAGAGCAAAAGGGATCGTCTCGCCCGCCTTCACTGTGAACTCCGCCACGGTCTTCATGCCCTCGCCCCGCATCGGCGCCGGCGTGCGCAGGACCGTCATATTGGGCCCGGCAATGGCGCGCAGCGAGCCGGACTTCAGCCGCGTGACCCAGGGAATCGATTCCCCGTAATCGAATCGCAGAACGAATTCCATCTTCATTGGGACGTGCCCGCGATTCCCGTGCACCAGCCGCACCAGGTCCGAGTGCTTTTCTCGTGGCGGCATGAAATCCGTCACCGTCACCGAGCCCTCGCTCGTCTCGAACTCCGTCTCCAGAATCAGCGTGTCATTGCGATAATGACGGCGCGTTCTCTTCGCCGGAATTGAGGGAGCCAGCAGCCAGCGGCCGTTTTCCGCATCGCCCAGCAGCGCCGCAAAACACGCCGCCGAATCGAAGCGCGGCCAGCAGAGCCAATCCACCGACCCGTCTTTCCCCACCAGGGCGGCCGTTTCCAGGTCGCCAATCAGCGCATAGTCTTCGATTCGGGCAGTTCCCGAGGCTTTATTCAAAATGGACTCACTAGAGTATTTTCGCCGGCCGACTTTCTCGCGGCGTGCTGAATGGCCCCAGAATGCTGTTGAGTCGAGGCCTTCGCTGAAACCTAACTGAGAGACGCTCTCTTCTCAATCAGTGTAGCACCAGCGCGGCGCGTCTTCGTTCTCACATCGGGAATAGGTTGGTCTTTAGCGGCCGCCCTTCTTTTCCGTCCGGAGTGCCCTTGCTGTTAATTCCTGACGCGCCGTTTCTTCTTTGCCTTCGAACCCGTCCGCTTCTTCGCCCCCGGCACTTTCCCGATCCGCGCGTCGCCCGCCACAATCAGTTCGCACGCGCGCAGGGCCGCCTCCTCAAAATCCGGCGCATCGACGGGCAGAATCTGCCATCCCGTCACTTTTTTCCCCAGCACCTGGATCGACCGCATGTTCGGAAACTCGCGCCGCAGGCTTTCGTGATGCTCGATCGTTGTCGCAAGCCACACACCGTTGTCCGCGCTATTCCCCGGCTTGTCGCGCAAAACCAACACGATCTTCTCCCCGTCGCCTGCGTCTTGAACGGGCACGTACACCGCAAGACACCCGAACATCGGCCGCGTCCTCACGGAAAGCGTCGAAAGCGCGTCCAGCACAAACTCGTGCGGCGCCGCCTTCCGCCGCTTCAAACCGAAGCCGGCATCTTCCAGAAGAAACGATGGTGTCTCTTGCCGTCGCTTCGACACTCGACCACCCGTTGTACCGGCCACCCTTCTTTTCAGGCGGCCCTGGCGGCAGAATAGCAGAACCGCACCGTGTCGTGTCCGGGAACGAGTTTCTCTTGACGAACGCGAGCCACCGCCCCTACCTGCGCGGGGTTCGCGTCAGGTATGACTTCTCGCCCTGATCGCCGGAAGGGCAGTCTCCGTCTTCGTGTCAGGATATGACTTCAGTCATATCGTCCAGGCGCCCAGCAAGAATCGGCTTCAGCCGCTGGGTTAGGCTGCGGCTTCAGCCGTAGCCACCTCTACGCGTGACGCTGACCTGACGTGAGGAAGGGCAGCCTCCGTCTTCGTGTCAGGATATGACTTCAGTCATATCGTCCCAAGCGCTCCAGCGAGAATGGGCTTCAGCCCCGGGGTCAGGCTGCCGTCCTCAGCCGCGCCGGAACCACAAATCCGCTTTGCTGATCGATTCCATTGATGATCCGCCCTCAACAGAACGGCTTCGCCCGGCAAGGCTGATCTCGCTCGCTGCCGGCCACACCCCTAATCTGCACATTACAGGACTGTTACAACATGGCTCGGCAAGCCTTGCGCGTGCTGATGTTAACCTTTTCACTTGACACAAAATCGTGGTCTGTTATATTAGCACTCGCTGGCGAGGAGTGCTAAACACCTGCTCTCCCCTTCAGCGACACAACAGCACCCACCGGAGGAATTGCAAAAATGCCAGTGAACATTACGCCGCTCCACGACCGCGTTCTGGTCCGGCGGCTCGAAGAGAAGGAGGTCGTTAAGGGTGGCATCATCATCCCCGACACGGCCAAAGAGAAACCCCAGGAAGGCGAAGTGATCGCTGTCGGCAACGGTCGTCGCGAAAAAGGCGAACTCATTCCCCTCGACGTCAAGGCGGGGGATCGGATTCTGTTCGGCAAGTATTCGGGAAACGACATAAAAATCGACGACGAGGAATATCTCATTCTCAAGGAAGACGAGATCCTCGCCAAAATCGGCGGAGCAGCCAAAGCCGCAGGCGGCAGGAAGTAAGTTCACGGCGTGCGTTTGGCGGCGCGGATGCGAAAGCTGGCACAGGGAGCGTCGCTTCCGAAATTCGGCGCTGGGAGATTGCGAACCCTGTATCAGCGATCGCGCTCCACTCAGCCCGCTGATTCGCACGCAACGACTGATTCGAAATAAAAACTCGGGAAATTTTGAAGCACCCGAGAAACTCTCGGTACTTGAACGATCTCAGGAGGAGACAGATCCATGGCAAAGCAAATCGTAACTGGTGAGAATTCCCGCCAGTCGATTCTGCGCGGCGTCAACGTTTTGGCCGATGCGGTGAAGATTACGCTCGGGCCAAAGGGACGCAACGCGGTAATCGAAAAGAAATTCGGCGCGCCCGTCATCACCAAGGACGGCGTGACCGTAGCGAAGGAAATCGAGCTGAAAGATCCGCTCGAGAACATGGGCGCGCAGATGGTGCGCGAAGTGGCGTCGAAGACCTCGGATGTCGCGGGCGACGGCACCACCACCGCAACCGTCCTGGCGCAGGCCATCTTCCGCGAAGGCGTGAAGACGGTCGCCGCGGGCGCGAGCCCGATGGCCCTCAAGCGCGGCATCGACAAAGCCGTCGAAGTCGCCGTGGAAGAGCTGAAGAAGCTCCATCGCGACGTGAAGGGCGAGATGATCGCGCAGGTCGGCACCATTTCAGCCAACAACGACCGGCAGATCGGCACCATCATCGCGGAAGCGATGAAGAAGGTGGGCAAGGACGGCGTCATCACCGTCGAGGAATCGAAGACGATGGAAACGACGCTGGAAGTCGTGGAAGGCATGCAGTTCGACCGCGGCTACCTTTCGCCCTACTTCGTCACCGATCCGGAGCGGATGGAGTGCGCGCTGGAAGACGTCCGCATCCTGATCCACGAAAAGAAGATCAGCTCGATGAAGGACTTGCTTCCCCTGCTCGAGCAGATCGCCAAGATGGGCAAGCCTCTGCTGATCATCGCGGAGGACGTCGAAGGCGAAGCGCTCGCCACGCTGGTGGTCAACAAGCTGCGCGGGACTTTGCAGTGCGCGGCCGTGAAGGCGCCCGGCTTCGGCGATCGTCGCAAGGCGATGCTCGAAGATATCGCCACGCTGACGGGCGGCAAGGCCATCACCGAGGATCTCGGGATCAAACTCGAGAACGTCAAGGTGGAGGACCTGGGCCGCGCGAAGAAGATCACGATTGACAAGGACAACACCACGATCGTCGAGGGCGGCGGCAAGGCTAGCGAGATCGAGGGTCGCGTCAAGCAGATCCGCGCGCAGGTGGAAGACACCACGTCGGACTACGACAAGGAGAAGCTGCAGGAGCGGCTGGCGAAACTCGTCGGCGGCGTTGCAGTGATCAAGGTCGGCGCGGCGACGGAGACCGAGCTGAAGGAGAAGAAGGCTCGCGTCGAAGACGCCATGCACGCCACGCGCGCAGCGGTCGAGGAAGGCATCGTTCCGGGCGGCGGCACGGCGTTGCTGCGCTGCCTCAATGCGCTCGACAAGCTGAAGCTCGAGGGCGACGAAGCGATTGGCGTGAACATCGTCAAGCGCGCGCTCGAAGAGCCGGCTCGTCAAATCGCGCACAACGCGGGACAGGAAGGCGCCATCGTCGTAGGGCGGATTCGCGAATCGAAGGACGATAACTTCGGCTACAACGCGGAGACGGGCGAGTTCGGCAACCTGGTCACCTCGGGCGTGATCGATCCGGCCAAAGTGACCCGTCTGGCGCTGCAGAACGCGGCGTCCATCGCGGGCCTCATGCTCACCACCGAAGCCCTCGTCGCCGAAATCAAGGAAGACGAGAAGAAGGGTGCAGGCGCCGGCGGCGGTATGCCCGGCGGCGGCGGAATGGGCGGCATGTACTAAACGGCCGAGCGCGGAGGTCCACCATTAAGATTGGCGGACGCACAAACCGCGCATGGGCGGGATGTACTAAACCTCAAGACAGTTGACAGTTGAAAAGGGGTGGCCTAACCAGCCGCCCTTTTTCTTTTGGCGGCCATCGGTGCGACCGGGCAGGGGCAACAACCGCCCCTGTGGCCGTCAGGCTCAGTCTTTTCGGACGACCGCGGTGAAACGTCCACGGCGAACGGAGGGGAATGGCGCCTTTCAACGAGGGCCGCGGGAATTCGAAAGACCCGAAGCGAGAGACGACGGCATCGACGAGTAGAGGCGGCGGCGAAAGGCGCAGCCTAACCCAGCGGTTGAAGCCGATTCTGGCCGAGCGCTTGGACGATATGACTGAAGTCATATCCTGACACGAAGACGGAGACTGCCCTTCCTCACGTCAGGGCAAGAAATCACGAGGCAAACACTGAGGCGCGTCCGGCGCCCGGTAGGGGCGGAGCATGCTACGCCAACTACCGGCCTTCACCCTTAACTAAGACGGAAGAGGCGGGCGGCGTTGGCGCCGAGGATGGCGGCGCGGTCGGCGTCGGAGATGGGGAGCGCGCGGATCGACTCAAACATCGACGGGATGCTGCCGATCTGATGCGGGTAGTCGCTGCCCGCCAGGATGTGGCCGGCGCCCGCGAATTGGATAGCGAGCTGGAGCGCGTGCGCATCGAAGTTCACCGTGTCGTAATAAAACTGCTTCAGGTACTCGCTCGGCGGGCGGTTGATATTCGCGCGACATTCGCGAAAGCGTGGAAGCCGCGATCGAGGCGTTCGGCGAGATACGGAATCGCGCCGCCCAGATGGCCAAGCACCCAGCGGATGCGCGGAAATCTTTCGGGGACGCCGGCGAAGACGAGTTGCGCGGCGGCGAGCGTCGTGTCCATCAGAAAACCGACGAGGGGCATCAGCCAGTATTCGGTCATGGCCTCGACGCCGACGGGCGCGTGGGATGGATGTGGAGCACGGCGCCAAGCAAGTCGGCGGCTTCGTAGAGCGGCCAGTAGCGCTGGTCGGCGAGAGCGACGCCGTTGATATTGCTGAACAGCATCGCGCCGCGCATTTCGAGCTGCGTCGCACGCGCGCTCCAGTTCGCGGACGGAGGCGGCGGGATCGTTGAGCGGGAGCGTAGCGAAGGCGCGGAAGCGGCCGGCGGTCGGCGGCGCCCGCACGGCGAACGCGTCGTTGACCAGGCTGGCGAGACGCGCGGCATGGCGGGCGCTTCGACGTGCATGCCCGGCGTGGTGAGCGAGATGACCTGCGTGCCGACGCCGTTCGGCGAGCACCTCGCGCGCGATAGTCGATGTCGCGATGGCCGCGCACGGCGACGTTGTAGTCGCCGGGATAGTGGAGCAGCGGGTTGCCGTCCGCGTCGATGGTGACCCGCACGTTGCTGGAGCCCGCTTGCAGTGCGTCGAGATACGCCGGGCGGATAGAAGTGGTTGTGGACGTCGATCATGGGCACGATTTGTCCTATGCGAAGCCGCGGCGCCGGAAATGATAAACCGGCACGCCGGCAAATGGCGAGAGAGCCGCTCATAAAACTAGCCACGGAGCACACAGAGAGCAAAATCGATGGGATGCGCTTGACGGCGGGGGGCAGCGGGCGTAGTGTCGCGAGCAAATTCCTGCATCAACTTTGCACGTCAAGGAGGCGGCAGATGGTTTCTCTAGGCGCTCTATGGATTCCGATCGTTCTGTCGGCTGTGATCGTGTTTGTGGCCAGCTCGATCCTGCACATGGTTCTGCCGTATCACCGCAGCGATTACAAAGCGCTGCCGGACGAAGAAAAAGTGATGGCGGCGCTGCGCGGAGCGGGCCTGAGGCGCGGGCTCTACGTCTTCCCTTTTTGCCTGCCCAAGGACATGAAGTCGCCGGCGGCGATCGAGAAATACAAGGAGGGGCCCGTGGGAATGCTGACGATCCTTCCGAGCGGTCCGCCGGCGATGCCGAAGTTTCTGGGAATGTGGTTCGTCTATTGCTTGATTATCAGCTTCTTCGTCGCCCTGATAGGACACAGCAGCGTTCGATTCGGTGCCGGGTACCACCATGTGTTTCATGTTGTCGGTCTTAGCGCGTTCCTCGCCTACGGTCTGGCAAATCTGGCCAACGGCATCTGGCGCGGGCAGCCGTGGAGCATGGTGATCAAGGAAACGGTCGACGGGCTGATCTACGCGCTGCTGACGGCGGGAACGTTCGGGTGGCTCTGGCCGCGCTAGCCGCAGCGGCGCCGCAATGGAGAGGACGCCCGGGCGACGGCGGCGGTAGAATAGAACGTAGGCGAGCGGTGAGACCTGATATGGCAAACGAGAAAAGTCTATTCGCGACGGTGGAAGAAGCGATTGAGGAAGTCCGGCAGGGGCAGATGGTCGTCCTGGTGGACGACGAAGATCGCGAGAATGAAGGCGACCTGGCGATGGCCGCGGAGAAAATCACGCCGGAAGCCATCAATTTCATGACCAAGTTCGGACGCGGGCTGATTTGCATGGCGATGACCGAAGCGCGTTGCGATGCTCTGGACCTGAAGCCGATTTCCCCACGAAATACATCCGCTCTTCGGGACTCCGTTCTGCGAGCCGATTGACGCGCGGCGCGGCACGACGACGGGCATCAGCGCGGCCGATCGCGCGACGACGATTCTCGCAGCGACCGATCCGGACACGCGGCCGGAGGACCTGGCGCGGCCGGGTCACGTCCACACTCTGCGGGCGCGAAGCGGCGGCGTGCTGGTACGTGCGGGGCAAACGGAAGCCTGCGTCGATCTGGCGCGGCTGGCGGGGCTCGATCCTTCGGGCGTGATCTGCGAAATCATGAACGAGGACGGGACCATGGCGCGCGTCCCGCAATTGAAGGAGTTCTGCGGGGAGCACGGGCTGAAGCTGCTGACCGTGGCGGACCTGATTCGCTACCGGATGCAGCACGAGCGATACGTCAGACGGATCGCGGAGACGGTCCTGCCGACGAAGCATGGCGACTTTCGCATGATTGCGTACGCGAGCGACGTCGACAACGAACTGCATGTGGCGCTGGTGCGCGGCGATTTTGGAGCAGGATCGGGCGAAGCGCGCGCGCAGAACGATGCACCGTTGGTGCGGTTGCACTCGCACTGCCTGACCGGAGACGTGTTTGGCTCGGCGGCGTGCGATTGCCACGACGCGATCGAGCAGTCGCTGGGAGCAATCGCGAAGGAAGGCCGCGGCGTGTTCGTCTATTTGCACCACACCGGGCGCGGATTTCAGATCGAGCGGCGCGGCGAAGAAGGAGAAACGCTGGCGCACATTCGATACCACGCACGAGGCGAGGCCGAACAGGACCTGGGAACGCAGCGCAAAGTGCAGCGCGAAAGCGGAATCGGCGCGCAAATCCTGATCGATTTGGGATCTGCGGCGGATTCGCGTGCTCACGAATCATCCGCGAAAAGTTGTGGCGCTCGAAGGATATGGATTGGAAATTACGGAGCAGGTACCGTTGAAGGCCGGAGCGGCGAGTAGCGGTCACCAGATATTGTGATTCTAGCGGCAAACCCGTTGAAACCAGGACGTCAGAATGAGCAACATGAAGCTAAATGCAGGCCTGCTCAGGACGGAACGCTTGACCGGCTCCGCCTCTCGCCTGCGGCTAGCGGCAGCCGGGCTAAGCACAATCGCCGCTCCGCGGCTGTGGAGCGCCAGCAATCGTGAATGGCGTCGCGATGAAAATGAGGAAACTAGGGCGAAGCGGGCCGGCGGTGTCGGCGATCGGCCTCGGGTGCATGGGAATGTCGGAGTTTTACGGACAGGGCGACGATCAGGAATCCATCGCGACGATTCACCGGGCGCTGGAGCTGGGAATCAATTTCCTCGATACGGCGGACGTTTACGGGCCGTTCAAGAACGAGGAGTTGGTAGGAAAGGCGATCAAGGGAAAGCGCGACAAGATCGTGCTGGCCACGAAGTTCGGGATTGTGCGCGATCCCAGCCAGCCGAACGTGCGCAGCGTCAGCGGCAAGCCGGATTATGTGCGCCAGAGCTGCGAGGCGAGCTTGCGGCGGCTGGGCGTCGATCACATCGATCTTTATTACCAGCATCGCGTGGACCCGAATACGCCGATCGAAGAGACGGTGGGTGCGATGGCGGAACTGGTGAAGGAAGGCAAGGTGCGCTACATCGGGCTGTCGGAGGCGGCGCCGGAGACACTCCGGCGCGCGTCGAAGGTGCATCCGATTACGGCGCTGCAAAGCGAATACTCGCTGTGGACGCGTGAGCCGGAGGACGCTGTGCTGCCCACATGCCGCGAACTGGGGATTGGTTTCGTCGCGTACAGCCCGCTGGGCCGTGGTTTTCTGACGGGCCGGTTCAAGAAATTCGAGGATTTTCCCGCAGACGATTACCGGCGCAATTCGCCGCGGTTTCAGGGCGAGAATTTCCAGAAGAATCTCGATCTTGTGCGCCGCGTGGAAGAAATCGCGCGCGAAAAGAAATGCAATTCGTCGCAGCTGGCGCTAGCGTGGGTGCTGGCGCAGGGCGAGGACATCGTTCCGATTCCGGGGACGAAGCACCGGAAATATCTCGAAGAAAATGTCGCCGCGGTGGACCTGAAACTGACGGCCGACGATCTGCGGCGGTTGGATGAAGTGTTTCCGCAGGGCGCGGCGGCCGGCCTGCGTTATCCCGAGCACATGATGAAGATGGTGGGGCGATAGAGACACCACGTAATCATAGGGCTACGCGCTAACCGCCGAGATCGACTGGGCTTATGCCTGCCTGCTTGTGAATTGCGATCACAATTCACACGTTAGGTTGCGGCCTGTCTTATCGATCCGAAATGCGGGTCACGAACGGGCGAAGAGCGCGAGAGACGGCAGCACACGCGGTAAACCACCGGGCGAGAAGCCCTTCGATTGCTCACGGCAATTCTGCGCCACAACATCTTCCAGAAACGGCTCGAGACGGACCTAAAGCCGCGGTCCGTCGTGGCTACCAACTCGTTTTTTCGCCGGAGCGGCGACGGTGACGTAGGGGCGGACCTTGTCGAGGCGGGATTTGGAAATGCGGTGGATGGCGAGGAGGTCGTCGACGCGCTGGAAGGGGCCGCTCTTCTCGCGGAAGCGGACGATGGCTTTGGCCGTGACGGGGCCGACGCCTGGAAGCTGCTCGAGTTGTTCGGTGGTGGCCGTGTTGAGGTCAAGTGGTTTGGCGGGCGGCTTTTTCTTCTGGCCCGCGGGGGAAGCGACGAGCGCAAACGATAGGACGGCAGCCAGGACGAGCGCGACGAGCTCCTGCACATTCCGGCGGCGGAGATTCGATATCCTCTTCATCGAGGAACGCGATGAGCGGGATGAGAAATGGCTATGGCGAGCACGACGGCAAGGATCAGAACGAGAGCAGCCACGATCGCAATTTCGATGCGTCTGAGTTTCTTTGATCCAGGGCTTCGGAGCGCGCCGACGAAATCTTTTTCGAAGTTTGCACCCGTGACCAGGGGAAGAGCGGCCATGATCCCGGAGCCGATCACGATGACCAGCAGAGTTCGCGATGGCACGCTGGATTTGCCGGTCACGATGCGCGCCGTGATGTAAAACATCGAAGACAAATAGAAAAGGATCAGGTCGACGGCGTAGAGGAAGCGGTAGTGCACGAGCAGCCAGCCGCGAAGTCCGCGCGGCGGCGGCGCGGCGTGGGCCGGTGGCGCGACGTGAGCGCCGGACGATGAGTTTCCTTCCGCTCTTTGTTCTTCGAGCATCGGGCCTCTCTGGGCGGGACTGAGACCCGCCCCTGCAAATATTCCATCCTTTACGATGCGGCCAGTTCGATGGGCTGGCCGTGGGCGTCGAAAACCTCGAGATGGCCGAAGAGCGCGGCTTGCTCGAGAACCTGCTCGCGGTCGCCGACGACAACAATCTGCGCGTTGGCCGAATCGAAATGGCGGCGCGCGGCGGCGAGCACGTCGTCGGCCGTGAGCGCGCGAATCTTTTCGCGATAGGTTTCGAGATAATCCTCGGGCAGGCGGTCGAGATACTGCGTCGAAAGCTGCGTGAGCATGCCGTCCTGCGTGGCGATGCCGAGGGAAAAAACTCCCGTCAGATAGTTGCGGGCGCTTTCGAGTTCTTCCGCGGTAACGGGAAGCGAGCGCATGCGATCCATTTCGTAGAAAATCTCCGTGAGCGTAGCGGCGACCACCTCGTTGCGCACGGCGGCGTGCACGCTGAAATAGCCGTGCTGGCGCAGAGCATTCAGGCCGCTGCGCGGGCTGTAGGTGTAGCCCTTCTGCTCGCGGATGTTCACGACCAGGCGCGAATTAAACGCGCCGCCGTAGATCGAGTTCGCCAGCACGAGTGCGGTACCAGTCGCGGATCGTGGCGCGTGATCGCCGAGGTTGCCGAGCGAGCAATCTGCGCCTGCACGGCGCCGGGCAGATGCACGAGATAGACGTGGCGTCCCGCGTGCGGAGGCGGCGAGGGAACGAATTCGGCGGCTCGGGCTGCGGCGCGCTCCATTCGCCGAAAATCTTTTCGATCTGCTCCATCATCGCGGCGCTCGCAAAATCGCCGACGGCAATGAGCAAGCGCGTTCGACGGGCGTGTAATGTCGGCGATAGAAATCCTCGAGCTGCTCGCGCCGATACGCAGCGACCTGCTCTTCGGTGGGCGAGATGATGGCGTAGGGATGCTCGCCGAACAGGACGCGGCGGAAACGCTCGCTGGCGAGAAAGCCGGGAGTGGTGCGCTCGATTCGCAGTTCTTCGAGTTTCTGGCGGCGCTCGCGCTCGAATTCGTCTTCGGGAAACGAGGCGTTGCGCGCCAGATCGGCGACCAGTTCGAGCAGGCCGGCGGAAAATTCGGAGAGGCCGGCGATGGAGATGGCGCTGGTATCGGCGCCGGCCTGAGTGCCGAGATCGCCGCCCATGCGGCGCAAATCCTCTTCGATCTGGCGGCTGGTGCGCGAGGCGGTTCCCGTGCGCACGACGGTGGCCGTGATCTCGGCGAGGCCGGGCGACGTGTGCGCGACCGACGGCGTTGCCGCTGCGGAAAAAAAGCTGCCGCTGAAATTTTCGGGAACGTGTGCGATTCCGCCAGCACGACTTCGAGGCCGTTCGCGAGCGTGCGAACCGTGCGCTTCGGCCAGGCGACGGGGCGTTCGGGGGCCAGAGCGCGGGACAGCGGACGCGATTCGAGTTGACCGCGGCAGGAGTGCTCATCGATGCGCCTCCTGTCTGCACCGGCTTGTCGATCGGGCGCCGGATGACGATCGCGCGATTGCCGGGAACGAGATATTTCTGCGCGAGCGATTGCACGTCGCGCGGCGTGACGTCGAGAAATCCGTCGAGAATCGTGTTCACGCGGTCGGGATCGCCGTCGAACAGCGTGAAGCACGCGAGATAGTGCATCAGGCCGAAGCGCGGCATGTAGGAACCCATTCCTCCTTCGAGCATCGAATAGTAATCGGAGCGAATCTTCACTTTGACCTGATCGAGTTCCTCGGGCTTCGTTCCCTGCTGGCGCAAGTTCGATGATACGCCGTCGAAGGCGCGCGATCGCCTCGTCGGTGGAATATTCCGGCTTGTGAAAAATGCGCGTGACCATCAGCGTCGGGCCGTTGTCGTCGAAAAGATCGCCGCCGCCGCCGGCTTCCACGGCGATCTGCTTTTCGAGCACGAGGTCGCGGTAAACGCGGCCGGCGCGGCCGCCGTGGAGGACGCGGTCGAGAACGCCGGCGGCGTACCAATCGCGTCGTGCCGCGCGGCGGCATGGTGTAGCCGATGGCGATGCGCGGCAGCGGGCCGAATTTCTCCTCCACTTCGCCGCGCCGCTCTTCGGTTTGCGGCGGCTCGAAATATCGGCGCGGGCGGTGCGGGGCCGCGGGGAATCGGTCGAAATAGCGTTCCGCCAACGCGAAGGCCTCTCTCGGATCGAGGTCGCCGATCATCAGCAGCACGGCGTTGTTGGGCGCGTAATAGGTGCGAAAGAACGTGCTGGACGTCGGCGAGCGTGGCCGCGTCGAGATCGGCGAAATCGCCGTAGAAATTGTGCGCGTTGGGCCAGTTGCGGAACGCGACCGGCGGCAAATCGAGCCACGGGAAACCGCCGTAGGGCTGGTTCAGCACGTTGACGCGAACTTCTTCCTTGACCACGTCGCGCTGGTTGCGCAGATTCTCGTCGTCCACTTTCAGCGCGCGCATGCGGTCGGCTTCAAGCCAAAGCACGCGCTCGAGCGCATTCGACGGAACGGATTCGAAATAATTGGTGATGTCGTAATGCGTGGAGCCGTTGAGCACGCCGCCGGAGGAATTGATCAAGCGAATGTGCACCATCTTTCCGGCGTTTTCCGAGCCCTGAAACATCATGTGCTCGAAAAGATGCGCGAAGCCGCTGCGGCCGCGCGGCTCGAGGCGAAATCCGATCTGGTAATAAACGCCGACGGTGGCGAACGGCGCGGAATGGTCCGGCGAAACGACGACGCGCAGGCCGTTCGCCAGCGTCGTGTGTTCAACGGGGATGTGGAGCTGCTTCAACGTGACCTCCGATTCGTGATGTCCTAAATACGCGGAACATTGTGACGAAAAATGGGCGGCTTGGAAACCCACCCCGTACCAGTGTAACGCCACCGCAGCATGCTACGGCCAACGCCGGTCGGAAAACCCAAAGCGTCCGTCTGAAAAAACGACGGCCGGCAATTTCTCCGCGAAACATGCGCTCCGCCCAGCGGGTCGGAGACGCGCGACAATCAACGGCCCGATGGCCGCAGGGCGCGGCGGACGTTCGCGATGGCTGCGGCGGAATCCTTGGCCAGCACGCGGCCGGAAAGAAGGGCGAGCGCGGCATAGGCGGTTTGGAACTCGCGCGGATAGCGGCGAAGAGCCTTCGCGTGCGCGGCGACGATGGCGTAATCCTTGCGCGCGAGAGGGCCGGTCCAGGCCGGACGCGGGCCGACGCGCTCGAAATTATCGAGCATCTGGCGCATGAGGGGCAACAGAGCCTGCCGTGCGCGACGGCGCGTGAAGCCAAGCTTCAGAAGAATTTGCGTGGCGGCTTCGATGAGAGCGAGTCCGTGTCCGGCGACGAGAGTGCCCGCGGCATGATAGGCGGCCTTCTCGTTCGTGGGGAGAGTTATCGGCGCGCCGCCCAGCTGGCGAGCGATGTGCGCGGCAGCACGACGAGCGGCCGGCGCTCCTTCGATCGCGAAAATCACGTTTTTCAGTTTCGGCGCTTCCCTTCCGGTGAAGGTTTGCATGGGGTGGAGCGAACCTGTGGCAGCGCCACGGCGCGCGACCGGCGCGAGAACGCTGCCGTCGAGGGCGCCGCTGGTGTGGAGAACGATCTTCCCTTTCAGATCCTTTGTTGCGACACGCGCGAGCGCCCTGGCGACTTCGGGAAGCGCTCTGTCCGGCGTGGTGAGCAGGATTATGTCCGCAGCGAGGACGTCGCGAGTCAAATGTCCGCAAGGCGTACCCGCGCTGATCCAGCGGACAGCTGCGCGCGCGCGCGCGTCCGAGCGCGAGACCACCGCTTCGATGCGCCAGCCGAGGCGATACAGGCATTTGCCCAGCGTCCTGCCGACGCGGCCCGGGCCGACGATGGAGATCGATCGAGTCATTTTCGACACGCCAAACGGGCGGACCTGAGACTCGCCCCTGCAACCCCAAATTCCGACGGCCGGCAGCCGGGTGAACGTCGGCTGAAAACAGCGAGCGAGACGCGTGATAGCATAGCCCGATTCCTGATGCTTGGAGGAAATCGAGTTTGCATATTTTCTGGGCGGGTCTGCTCGGGCTGATTGCGTTTCTCTGGGCCTTGCAGGTCATTGAGATTGCGCGAGGCATTCCATCGTTGCCGCATTTGAAGGACGTGGCTCCGGCTGAAGGACCGATTCTCCCCAAAATTTCCGTCCTCGTGGCGGCGCGCGATGAAGCAAAAAAACTGCCCGAAGCGCTCGCGTCGTTTCTCGCGCTCGACTACCCAAATTATGAAGTCGTTGCGGTGAACGACCGCTCGCAAGACGAGACGCAGAATATCCTGGACGCGGCGCAGCGCGCGAACCCGATCCTCAAAACGGTACGCATCGACACGCTTCCCGACGGGTGGCTCGGCAAACCGCATGCGCTGCAGCAGGCGTACGAGCGGTCGAGCGGCGAGTGGCTGGTGTTTACCGACGCGGACGTCTATTTCGCGCCCGACGTGCTGCGGTGCGCCATCGCATTGACGCTCGGGAAAACGTGGGACCATTTGACACTGCTGGGCCGCGCGGAAATGTTTCGCTTTTTCGAAAAGATCGCGATGACGTTTTTCGGATTCAGTTTTGTGATCGGCACGAAACCCTGGCGGGCGCACGATCCGAAGTCGCGCGGCTACATGGGCGTCGGCGCGTTCCAGATGGTGCGGCGGAGCTGCTACGAGGCGATGGGAACGCACCGGCGCCTGCGCATGGAAGTGATCGACGACATGAAGCTTGGAAAGTTGGTAAAAGAGGCGGGATTTGCGTCGGGCGCGGCGCGAGCCGGAGAGTCCGTGAGCGTGCACTGGCACGATGGCGTTCGCAACATCGTCCGCGGAACGACGAAGAACTTCTTTGCGACTTCCGGATTTAGCGTTGTGCGCACGCTCTCGCGAATGTTTGGCCTGCTTCTGCTATGCGTTTTCCCCGTTTGCGCGCTGCCCTTCGCGCGGGGATGGGCGCTCGCGTTCGATTTGGTCGCGGTGGCATTGCCGATGATTACCCATGGCGAGGCTGCCAGGGAATTCGGCGCGAGCCGCCTGTGGGGTTTGTCGCTGCCGGTCGGCGCGCTGATTTTTGTGTGGATGCTGGGACGGTCGATGGTGGTGACGCTGTGGCGGGGCGGAATCGAGTGGCGCGGGACGTTCTATCGACTGAAAGATCTGAAAAGCGGGATCGTGTGAGCGCCGGATCAGCGAACGGCGCGGCGCAACGCGAGGCCAGCTTGCGGGCGACCGCGGCGCTGGCGCTGGCCGGCTGCCTGTGGGGCACAGGATTCCTCTTCGGCAAAATCGATTTCCGCGAGATGACCGTCTCGGAGAACGCCAGCTTCCGCTTTCTCTTTGGCTGCATTCCTTTGATCCCTTTTGCGCTGAGAAAAAGCACTCTTCTTCGCGAAAGAAATGCGCGCGATATCTGGCTGTTCGCCGCGGCGACGGTGATCGGCTTTCCGGTGCAGTTCCTCATTCAGTTCAAGGGATTGGAATTGACCACGGTATCGCACGCATCCTTAATTGTTGGCACCCTGCCCATCTTGATAGCGATCACATCCGTCGTGTTCCTGCACGAACGTTTGAGGAGGCTCGAGTGGGGAGTTTTGTTGCTATCGCCGATTGGGGCGGTGCTGATTGCGCTTTCCGGCAAAGACTCGGCGCGAGGGACGGGGCCGACGCTTGCGGGCGATGTGCTGGTAATGCTGTCGATGGTTGCGGCGGCGATCATGATTCTGCTGAGCAAGCATTTGCTTGAGAAGTACGACTCGCTCGAAATTACGGTGTGGATGATTCTGATCGGGACGGCGCTGTTGGTTGCGTGGTCGGAAGCGTTCCAGCCGCTGCGATTTCACTTTTCGCGGGAAGTGTGGGGCGCTTCCGCGGCGCAAGGTTTTCTGGCCACGGCCGGCGCGTATTTGTTCTGGAATTGGGGATTGGCGCGAGTACCCGCGTCGCGAGCGGGAGTGTTTTTGAATCTGGAGCCGCTTGTCGGCTCTTGCCTCGGCGTCATCGTCCTGCACGAGACGCTAGGCGCGATGGCGCTGCTGGGCGGGGCGCTGATTCTTGGACCGGCGATTTACTTCAGCCGGAAAGGTGACTCAGAGCAGCACGAGTGAAATGAACGAGCGCAGCGTTCAGCGGGCGTGGACTGAAACGAGAGCGATTACGAGCGGAATTGCCGCCGATGCGAGGATCAAACCGAGCAGCAGCCAGGCTGCGGGGCGCCCGAAATTCAGCGTATAGCCGATCCCGAAGCGTTTCTCGACCAGCACCGCCGGATCGGTCCGGTTGACGTAAAACATCCCGGCGCGCCAGCACTGGTCTGGCGTGCGGTCGCCGATGGGTCCTTCCGGCACAAGTGCAAAATCCGTTGCCAGCTTTCGACAAGGTTTGCGCCGCCCTGCCCCGTGCGTATCAAATCGCGAATAGAACCGAGATGAACGCGAACGTTCCCGACCAGGAAGAGACCGATTTCGGCTCCTGTTCAGGGTGCGATCGCAATACCCCGAGGCCATTGAAGATCAATGCGAAGAAATATTCCAGGGCCAGCAGAATTCCTGCTTGCACCCGCCGGAAACGGGTTTCGGCTCAACGCGCCCGGGCCGCTGGCTCGAACCTGCCGCGCCCAGTGAGTATGCCGTATGAAATGAGCTCGATCATGGCGCACATCGCTAAACCGATCAGCAATGGGCCATAGACACCGGTTAAAGAGCGCGTGGACCAGCCGTTCGGCTGGCCGTCAAGACCCAATGTACAGGAAAGCGTTCGGGAATGCGCTGCCAGTTCGCGGCGAGATATAGCTGCCGAGCCCACCAAGATCGCAAACGGCCCCGCCTGGAGAAATGCATGGTGCAACCCCTCCGGCGGGCCGCGGAATGAGCGTCGGCCTTCCCGGCGAGCGCTCGGCGTGGAGGCGTAAGGCATCGTGTGTTTTCGCGCGCGCAGGAAAGCGTGAGCACGCCGCCAGTTTGCCAGACGATGCCGACGAGGGGGACGAAGGGCTGCCGAGCGGCAACCCCCACAAAGGCGATGGCGAGCCCAATCCCTGGAGTGAATCCACACCTCCACGCGGAATCCCCGAATGATACTCCGCGCGTCTGCGGGTGTTGCGGAATGCCGGATCAACCGTGACGGCGAAGAAGATGTCGCGACGGGTGATTTCGGGCAGGAAATGGAAGAAAACGGCTATCAAGACGAGAGGCGCCGCGAAGGCCGCGATCAACGCCCCCGGATTGCCTGCGATTACCGGTGCTGGCGGCGTGGGCATGTGCGCGAACATGCTCAATCTCCTCTCGCCGAGGCCCAGGCCTTGACGTAGCCGGCATGAACCGCGAGTTGGCGCGCGATCGCGGTCGGCGAGACCCCTTCGGCGACGGCCTTGGCCAGAAGGCGCCTTAACTGCAAATCGAAGTTGCGCTGGTCGTTGCCGGCTGGATGCGCAGGATTGGAACGAGAGAGCACGCGAACGCCGCGGCCCCGGCGCAAGTCGAGCCAGCCCTCGGCGGCCAGGATGCGATAGGCCTGAGCGACGGTATTGTGGTGAACGTTCAAGTCGGTGGCCAGCTGGCGAACGGTCGGTAGCGAGCTTCCGGGAGGAAGGTCTCCAGCGACGAGGGAAGCGCGAATTTCGGAGACAATCTGTTCGTAGGCAGGAACCCGCGAAGAGAGGTCGATCTGGATAACGGGTGCGTGTTTCATTGTCTAATGTATATGTACAATATACATCTATCGCCCGGCAAGCACAAGCGACATCGCGTCCAGCGATGGCTGATGGCCTCACACGCCTCGTTCGGTGGCCATCCGCGTTGACAGGTGGGTGGGCATCTGCGATTGACTTCGATATGCGAGTTACCTAACCTTGGTTGTTTATTTTGCATCAGCCGCGGGCGGACGTGAGACCCGCCCCTACGCTGGTCCCGGCATGCGCTCAAGACGAGGAGAGAAATGGCCGATCTGAAGCTGCCAACGCGCAGCGAGGATTTTTCCGAGTGGTACAACCAGCTGGTGCTGCGCGCGGAGCTGGCCGACTACGCGCCGGTGCGCGGCTGCATGATCGTGCGGCCGTACGGCTGGGCGCTGTGGGAAAACATCACGGCGGGGCTGGACCGCCGGTTCAAGGCCACGGGGCACGTGAACGCGGCGTTTCCGCTGCTGATTCCGCGAAGCTTCATCGAGAAGGAAAAATCGCACGTGGCGGGATTTTCGCCCGAGCTGGCGGTGGTGACGCACGGCGGCGGCGAAAAGCTGGAAGAGCCGCTGGTGATCCGCCCGACTTCGGAGACGATCATCGGCCACGCCTACGCGAAATGGATTCAGTCCTACCGCGATTTGCCGGTGCTGATCAATCAGTGGAACAGCGTGGTGCGCTGGGAGCTGCGCACGAAGCTGTTTCTGCGCACGCTGGAATTTTTCTGGCAGGAGGGCACACCGCGCACGCCACGCCGGAAGAAGCCGAAGCCGAAACGCGGCAGATGCTGGACATCTACACCGATTTCGCCGTGCGACGAAGCGGCGATTCCGGTGATTCCCGGACGCAAGTCGGCGTCGGAGCGTTTTGCCGGCGCCGACCAGACGTATTCGATCGAAGCGATGATGGGCGACGGCAAAGCGCTGCAGGCGGGCACGTCGCACAACCTGGGACAGAATTTCGCCAAAGCGTTCGAGATCCGCTATCTCGACAAAACGGGCGTGCTGCAACACTGCTGGACCACGTCGTGGGGGCTTTCGACGCGATTCATCGGCGCGATCATCATGGTGCATGGCGACGATCAGGGCCTGATTCTGCCGCCGCGGCTCGCGCCCTATCAGGTCGTGATCGTGCCGATCTACAAGACCGACGAGGAAAAGCGCCACGGTGCTCGAGACCGCGCAGGCGGGTGCGCAAGGAGCTGGTGACCGCGGGCATTCGCGTGAAGATCGACGAGCGCGAAGGCATCAGCCCCGGCTTCAAGTTCAACGATTGGGAGATGCGCGGCGTGCCGCTGCGCATCGAGCTGGGGCCGAAGGACGTGGCCAAAGGCACGGTGGTGCTGGCGCGGCGCGACCGGCCCGGCAAGGAAGGGAAGTCGTTCGTGCCGCAGCAAGGGATCGCGCTGGCGGCCGCGCACGCGCTGGACGAAATTCAGCAGGCGCTGTACGAGCGCGCGCTCGCGTTTCGCAAGGCGAACACCGCGGAGCCGGCCGATTACGACGAGTTCAAGCAGGCGGTCGAGAAAGGGTTCGCGTTTTCGTGGTGGTGCGGCGGCGGCGATTGCGAAGCGAAGATCAAGGAAGAGACGAAGGCCACCATGCGCTGCATTCCGCTCGACCAGACCCTGGGTGGCGCGGTGCGAGAGGCGGAGCCTGGAAAATGCGTTTACTGTGGAAACGATGCGGGTGAGCGGGCCATCTTCGCGCGGGCTTATTAGACGCCGTCCCTGCGAACCAAATTCGCGTTTACTCATCGCAAACAGGCGCCCGCTGGATGGCTTCCCGGGCCGCTACCGCCGTGCTACGGTTCAAAATAGACGGACAGACGAGTTCTCTTGCAAGGGGTCAAACGTTGAACCGGAAGGCACAGTCAGAACCCGAACGCGGCGGTTCGCGTTTCAATGCCGTACTTACGCTGCTGATCGTCGGGGCGATGATTTTCGCCGCAGTGAAGATCGTTCCCGCCTACTTCGACAATTATCAATTCCAGGACTCCATGCAGAGCGAGGCGCGTTTCGCCCTTTCCTATCCGAAGAAGGACGCGGACCAGGTTCGCCAGGACCTCTGGCGCAAGGCGCAGGACCTTTCCATCCCCCTGGCGCGGGAGGAAGACATCAAGGTGTCCATGGATCAGACCAACGTGGATATTTCAGTGGATTACTCGGTTCCGGTGGACTTGAAGGTTTATCAATTCACTCTGCAATTTCATCCCCACGCGGACAACCATACCATCTAGAATAGGGTTCTGACGAATAAGGGCTGAGCGCAGGCAAACCCAGGCAGCCGGAAGAGCTCAGCGACAGCGCGACATCGCTTTCTCGTCAACTCGCACAGGCCGGTACCGCGTTCCAGATTCGCTCCAGCCGCGTGATTCCTGCGGCGTGATGCAAAGCGGGCGAGAGCCGGGCTTTCGTTCGGGAACAAGGCGGGGCAGCGCGCGCGGAGAAGATATTGCGAATTCGAATCGCCCGAGGGTTCTGGACCTCCCGCATCGGCATAGGAATTCTGTGCGCAGTTCTGGTTGTGTTGTTCGCCGGGGCTTCCGTACTGACGTATTACTACATCCAGTTTGGGCGCTTGGTTAAAGAGCGGCTCACCGGGCAGGTCTTTCAGAATACGTCCAGTGTGTATTCAGCTCCGGGACGAATCTACGCGGGCGAAAAACTCACCGAGCAGCAGCTCGAGAAATACCTGTTTGACGCCGGATACCAGAAAACCGGCCTCTCCGGATCCCCGGGCGAGATCGACGTCTCCGACAATTCCATCGACATCAAGCCTTCGCAAGACTCCTATTTCAAAGGGACCAACGCGATTCGCGTGAGTTTTACCGGCCCGTACATTTCGCGCATCACTGACCTTTCGAGCGGGAGGGCCAGCGATTACGCGGAGATCGAGCCGCAGCTCATCACCAATCTCTTCGACAGCACGCGCCAGAAACGGCGCATCGTGGCGTTCGACGAGCTTCCCAAGAACCTGGTCAACGCGGTGCTGGCGGCGGAGGACAAGCGGTTTTACCAGCACGGGGCGCTGGACCTGGTTCGTGTGTTCGGCGCAGCCTTTTACGACTTGAACCAGGGAAGGAAGGCGCAGGGCGCGAGCACGATCGACATGCAGGTGGCGCGTACGTTCTTTTTCACGACGCGCCGCGTATGGAGCCGCAAGCTCAAAGAGGCGCTCATGGCGTTCGAAATCGACCAGCGCTTCTCGAAGCAGGAGATCTTCGAGCTTTATGCCGACGATGTTTATCTGGGCAACCGGGGCACCTTCTCGATCCGGGGATTCGGCGAAGCGGCAAACGCGTACTTCGGGAAAGACGCGCGGGACCTGAATCTGGGCGAGTGCGCGTTTCTGGCCGGGATCATCCGCGCGCCCAACCGTTACTCCGCGGCGGAGCACCACCTCGACCGCGCCATCGACGCGAGGAATCGCGTGCTGAACGAGATGGCCGACGACGGCTTTGTCAGCCGCGCCGACGCAAACGAAGCCAAGGATGAGGAGCTGAAGTTCGTGTCGGCCGGGGCGGCGAGCGGCTCGGCGCCGTACTTCGTGGACATGGTGAAGGATCACCTTCTTTCGCGGCTGTCGCAGAGCGACCTGGAAGACGAGAGTTTCCACATTTACACGACCCTCGATCCGCGGCTCCAGGAAGCTGCCTCAGAGGCGGTGACTCTGGAAATGAAGGACGTCGATAAGCTGCTCGCGCGGCGGGAAGCCATCTGGAAGAAGCGGGGCGAAACGGTGCCGCAAGTGCAATGTGCGCTGGTCGCCATGGACCCGCAAACTGGAGAAATTCGGGCGCTCGTCGGCGGGCGCAACTATGGAGAGAGCCAGCTGAATCACGCGCTGGCGCACCGCCAGCCGGGATCGGTGTTCAAGCCGTTCGTATACGCGGCCGCGTTCGATAACGCGGTGCAGGGCCTGCAGCCGATTGTCACGCCGGCAACGACGGTCGATGATGTGCCGACGACGTTCGACTTCGACGGAAAAGAGTACACCCCCAACAATTACCAGGAAGAGTTCTACGGCACGGTGACGGTGCACGACGCGCTGATGCACTCGCTGAACGTGGCCACTGTGAAAGTGGCGGAAATGATCGGCTACCAGCGCGTGGTGGACGTGGCGCGCCAGATGGGGCTGGGGACGAATATCCAGGCGACGCCGGCGATGGCGCTTGGCGCGTATGAGATGACGCCGATCAACGTCGCGGCGGCCTATACCCCATTCGCCACGGATGGGACGCGGGCCGAGCCTCTTTTCATTCGAAGCGTGGTCACCTCCGACGGCAGGGTCGAAGAGCAGAATAATCCGCAGACGCGAGCGGTGCTCGATCCGCGAGTTGCGTTCCTGACGACCAGCATGATGGAAGACGTGATCAATCACGGCACCGGTTACACCGTGCGGTTGATGGGCTTCAACGCGCCGGCCGCCGGCAAGACGGGAACGTCGCACGACGGCTGGTTTGCCGGCTATACGTCGAATCTCATTTGCGTCGTCTGGGTCGGGTTTGACGATAACCGCGATCTCGGGCTATCGGGAAGCCAGTCGGCTGCTCCGGTGTGGGCCGATTTCATGAAGCGAGCAGTGCAACTGCCGGCCTACCACAACACGCAGACCTTCGAACCGCCGCCCGGAATGATTCAGGAAGTTGTGGACCCTGAAACCGGGCAGCTCGCGACGCCGTTGTGCCCGAAGCCCGTGAGCGAGTACTTCATCGCGGGCAGCCAGCCGACCGAGTACTGCCAGGAACATGGCGGAATCGAAGCAGTTCAGGGCGGAGGAGGTTCCTGGCTCTCTCGCCTTTTCGGCAAGGGATCCAATAACCCGCCGCCCCCGGCGACCGAAAACGGTCAGGCCACCGCCTCAAACAATCCTGCGCCGCGCGCGAAGGAAACTCCGGGAGTGAAGCCGGACGACCAGCAGCCGGACGGAAAGCCGCAGCCGGAGAAGAAAAAGGGGTTGCTCGACAAGATTTTTGGTATCTTTGGGGGTAGCAAGAAGCCTCCGGACAAGCCAAAAGACCAGCCGTAGGCTCCGATGCAAAACTTGGTCTCCGGGGGGCGAGCCCGGGAGAAGGAGCAGTGTTATGAGGTATTGGCTCCTGTTTGTCGTCTCTCTCGTTTTCCTTCTCGTTCCGCTCGCACGGGCGCAACAGACGCCCGTTGACACACCCGCAGTAAATCCCGGCGCGAATTCCGGCGCCGATCAGGTCCCAACTCCGCAATTGACTCCGCGCGAAGCCGCCGAACTGCACGCCGACCTGTTTATGGCGCGCAAGGAATATCCCGACGCGGTTCGCGCCTATCAGCGACTTCTGGCCACCGACCGCGGCAATGCGCAGGTGTTGAACAAAGTGGGCGTCGCGTACCAGGAAATGCTCGATCTTGGCAGCGCGGAGAAGTATTACAAGAAGGCGATGAAGGCCGACAAGACGTTCGCGAGTGCCGTCAACAACGCGGGAACGGTCGAGTACGAGAAGAAACACTACGGCAAGGCCGTCAAGTACTACAAGAAGGCGCTCAAAATCCGCACCGATATGGCCACGATCTATACGAATCTCGGGTACGCCTACTTCGAAGAAAAGAACTATCTGGATGCGGTCGTATCGTTCCGCCAGGCGCTCCAAATCGACCCCACGGTCTTCGATGCGAGGGGAGAAGGCGGAGCGATCGTGCAGCAGCGCTCGACGACGGACCCCGGCCTGTTCTACTTCTTCGTGGCGAAATCCTATGCGCTGGCGGGCGACGCCGAGCACGCCGCTCATTTCCTGAAGCAGGCGCGCGACGACGGCTACAAGGAGTTCAGTTCCGCCTCGAAGGACCCGGCCTTCGCCAAGGTGATCAAGGACCCGCGCGTGCAGGCGGTCCTCACCGTAGCCCCTTCATACGCCACCGACCAGCACAAGACCGTGCCGGACTGAGGCGGATCGCCTTCGTCGAAAACTCGCTGGCGGCTTTGCGCGCCGCACCCTCTTCGCAAGACGAGGTCCGTGAGGAAAGAACTACGCCGCCTCACCCCTTTATCTCATATAATACGCGTCGGAATGTTTCAGCAATCACGGCTCGGCGCGGCCTTGTGTGTGTGCGCTGCGCTCGTGCTTATCGGTGCAGGTAAGGCGCGACCTGCCGAGCTTCCATCCCCGCCTTCATCCGCTTCCGCGACCGCGAACTCTTCCACGGTGGTCGAGCTGCGCATCGATTCGGAAATTGAGCCGGTGCTGGCGGAATACGTCGTCAACGGAATCGACGAGGCCAATCGCGACCACGCCGCGCTGATCCTGATCACGATCAATACGCCGGGCGGCCTCGACACGTCGATGCGGCAAATCATCGGGGCAATTCTGGAGTCGAAGGTCCCGGTGGTCACCTACGTCTATCCCACCGGCTCGCGCGCCGCATCGGCGGGATTCTTCATCCTGCTTTCGGCCGACGTGGACGCGATGTCTCCGGGCACCGATACGGGCGCGGCGTCGCCAGTCTTCGAGTTTTTCGGCCAGCCGGTGAAGATCGACGACACCATGCAGCGGAAGGTTTTGAACGAAGCCACGGCATATTTGCGCAGCTATGTTACCCGGCGAGAACGCAACCCGACCCTCGCCGCCACGGCTGTTACGGAAGCGAAGGCGTTCACCGAAAAAGAAGCGCTCGACGGCAAGTTGATCGACCTGGTCGCTTCATCGCCGGAAGATCTGCTGACCAAACTGGACGGGCGCACGATCACGCACCTCGATGGCTCGACGGTGCAGCTCGCGCTCGCCAATCCCGTAATCGTCCAGACGGAAATGTCCACGCGCGAGAAATTTCTTTCGCGGATCGTGCAGCCGGACATTTTCTTCGTGCTGCTGATCCTTGGCGTTTTGGGGCTCTATACGGAGTTCACGCATCCGGGGCTGTTTGCGCCGGGCGTCATTGGCGGGATCGCCCTGATTCTGGCGCTGTTTGCGATGCATATGCTGCCTGTGAACCTGACCGGGCTCGCGCTCATCATTCTTGCGATTGCGCTGTTCGTGCTCGAGGCCAAATACCCGACTCACGGAATTCTCGGGATTGGAGGCGTGATCGCCATGGTCTTGGGCGCGCTGATGCTGGTGCGCTCGCCGATCACCGGCGGAGGAGTAAGCGGCTGGATCGCGCTGTCCGTGGCGATCCCCTTCGCTGCGATCGTCATTTTTCTCGCGCGGCTGGTGTTGCGTTCGCGCGCCTGGAAAGTTTCGACGGGCAAGGAAGAACTCCTCGGCGAAGAGGGCGAAGTCGTCGAGCCGGTGGGCCCGGCCGGCGGGACGGGAATGGTTTTCGTTCACGGAGAGCTTTGGCGAGCCGCAGCGCCAAACGGCGCGACGATCCCGAAAGGCTCGCGTGTCCGCGTGAGGAAGATCGAGGGATTGCTTTTGCACGTCGAGCCCGTGAAATCCTAGCAGTAAGCACTGAGCGCTCGAGCACGAAATGGAGGCGGATATGGGCGTGGCGCCGATCGCGTTGGCGATCATCGTTCTGATTTTCCTGATCTGGCTGTTCAACTGCATCTACATCCTGAAGGAATGGGAGCGCGGCGTCGTACTCCGGCTCGGGAGAATGATCCCCGAACCGAAGGGCGCGGGACTCCAATTGATTTTCTCGCCGATCGACAAGCTGATCCGAATCTCGCTGCGCATCGAGACGCTCGAGATTCCGCCGCAGGACGTGATCACCCGCGATAACGTTTCGGTGAAGGTCAACGCGGTCTGTTATTTCCGGGTGGTGGATGCGAACCTCGCGGTGTCGCAGGTCCAGAATTATCTGTACGCTACTTCCCAGCTCGCCCAGACCAACCTGCGCAGCGTGGTCGGCCAGTTCGAGTTGGACGAAGTCCTTTCCGAGCGCGAAAAGGTAAACGCAAAGTTGCAGGTTATCCTTGACCAGGATACCGAGCCTTGGGGTATCAAGGTAACGAAGGTTGAGGTCAAGCAAGTCGATATTCCGGAGAATATGCAGCGCGCCATCGCCCGCCAGGCGGAAGCCGAGCGCGAGCGCCGCGCCAAGATCATTCACGCCGAAGGCGAATTCCAGGCCTCGGCAAAGCTGGCCGAAGCGGCGTCGGCTCTGCAGAAAGCAGCCCCTGTCGATCCAGTTGCGCTACTTGCAAACGCTGACGGAAATTGGCGTCGAGAAAAACACGACCGTCGTTTTTCCGCTGCCCATCGACATCATTACCCAGTGGATGAAGAACTCGGAAGCGAAGAAGTAGGAGCGAATGGGCGGAAACGGAAAGCGCGGCGGCGATCGGGTACTCGAAAGCCGGCATCTGGTTGCACTTTTTCTCGGCGTGGTGCTCCTCTGCGGAGTCTTCTTCACCCTCGGCTACGTGATGGGACGCACGCAATACGATTCTTCCGTTCACGCGTCAGACGCGACGTCGTTCACGCCGGCGGTCTCCCCGAAGGCGTCTTCGAAGTCGGTCGAAGCCGAGAAACCTCCTGCTCCGAATCCAGGAGAGTGGGATTTCTACTCGAAGAAGAATAATGACCATCTCGAGCCCGCCCCCAAGGTTCCTGCAAGCCGCGCGGGAGTTTCTTCACCGGCTGCCGAGTCACCTCGCGCGGAAGAGAGGCGTCAAGAAGCCGCGCCGAAGTTGCCCGCTCATGTTCGCCCGCCAAGAATGCTCAAGAGCGCGATCGTCCTGCAGATCGCGGCGCTTCGGCATCAGGGCGATGCGCTGGCTCTGGCCGACGTCCTGCAGCAGAAGCGCTTCCCTTCCTTCGTGGTGACGCCGACGACGGACGCCTTCTACCGCGTGCAGGTCGGCCCCTATTCCAGCGAAGCCGCGGCAGAGACGGCCAAACGCGAACTCGACCACCAGGGCATCAAGGCGATCATCAAACGTTGAATGAGCTTTCGCTGGTACACGCGGGCGCTGCTCGCACTCGGTAGCGGCGCCGCCCTCGCGCTCTCGTTTCCCAACTACAATCTTTGGCCGCTTGCCTGGATCGCGCTGACGCTCCTCGTTCTCGCTTCGTGCGGAGCGCGGCCGGCGGTCTCTCCGCTCTACGGATTTCTCCACGGGCTCGTTTTTTATCCCGTCGCTTTGCCCTGGATCGCGGTCGTAATGGAGCAATACGGGAATATCGATCCGTGGACTTCCGCGGCCATTCTGGGACTGATGGCGATCGCTGGCGGGATCGTCTGCTGCTTTTTCTCGCTGGGAGTGGCGCTCGCGTCGAAGAAGAGCAACGCGCTGGCCTGCGCCCTTGCGCCTTTCTTGTGGGTGACGCTCGAATTCGCTCGCACGCATTTGCCCATCATCGGCTTTCCCTGGAACTTGACGGGCTATGCCGCGAGCGGAAATATCGCGCTGGTTCAATTGACGCCAATTTCGGGAATCTATGGGTTGAGCTTCGTGATTGCCGCGTACGGGTCCCTGCTGGCCTACACGATCATGGCCGGACGCCAGCGTGTCTGGAAGACGTTCCTGGTCGTGACCGCCTTGTTGGGCTTGATCGCTTTGACGGGAGGCTACTTCGTTCCGCGCGCCGCGCCCACTCACTACGCGCATCTCGTTCAGACGAATTTCCCGCAGTCGGAATCGTATCCGGCGAACTGGCTCCAGCTTCACGCCGGCGAAATGGATCAGCTCGAAAATATCAGCGTGGCCGCGATCCAGGCATCTCAACTTCCGAAAAGCCTCGAGACTCCTCAGGCGCGCGACAGGCTGATTATCTGGCCTGAAGTGCCCGCGCCCTTCACGATGCAGGACCCCGCGTTCGCCCAGCGCGCTTCGCGAATCGCGCGTGAGGCGAACAGCTATTTTCTGGTCGGCGTGGTCGATTGGAAGCTCGCCGGGAATCACACGTATTACCCGACGAACAGCGCCGTCCTGCTCGATCCTGTTGGCCGGCGCGTCTTCACGTATGACAAGAGGCATCTCGTCCCGTTCGGCGAATACGTTCCGCTGCGCAATTGGCTCACGTTTGCGAAAAAGCTGACTGTGGGCATCGGCGACTTCACGCCAGGAACGAAATTCAACGTCGGTCAGCTACCGGACGGCAAATTCGGCGTCTTTATTTGCTACGAGGCAATTTTCCCAGGCGAGGTCCGCCACTACACAAAAGATGGCGCGCGACTGCTGATCAATATTTCGAACGACGGCTGGTTCGGCCGCTCGTCTGCTCCGCCGCAGCACTTGATGATGGCCCGCGTCCGCGCCGTCGAGAGCCGGCGCTGGCTGCTCCGCGATACCAACAACGGATATACGGTTTCCGTCGATCCCTACGGCCGCATCGTGGCGCGCATGCCCACCGACGAGCGCGGCGAACTCGACGCGCCCTACGCCTTCCGCAGCGATCTAACGCCCTACGTCCGCTTCGGCAACTGGTTCGCCTGGCTCTGCCTCATCGCCTCAATCGCCCTGTTGGTTTGGCCCTGGATCGCCGTTCGCGTGGGGCGTTAATCATCGCTCGACGCTCACCACAAGCGTGCTTGCCCCGACCCACCGATAAATCGGCTCTAGCGACGACCATGTCATCCCGCCTGCCCTGAGCGCAGTCGAAGGGAACCCGGTCGCGCCTTTTGCGAACGGGGGTGAGGGATCTGCTTTTGCTTTTGCTTTTGCTTTTGCTTTTGACTTTTGCTTCTTCTTCTTCTTCTTCTTCTTCTGCTGCTGCTGCTGCTGCTGCCGTAGGAATTGTAGCGGCGCCTTGCTGCGCCCGGCCGAAGCGCCGTTTTCGGCGAAAGGCCTTCAGGTTTGAATGTAGGGCCGCGGCCTTCAGCGCTGCAGGTTTCGCCTTTGGTGCGGAGGACAGCAAGGCAGCCGCATATCGCCAATTCTCAGAGCAAAATTCGAAGCGCAGACGGAGGCCACAAACAAGAAAAGAATTCTAATTTCTCAGTAACCCGAGATCGAACCCAACCTGGAAATCGAAGTGTCCGATCACAACTTCGCGATCACATCCAGCGCCAGCGTTTTCTCCTTCGCTTTCACCTGATCGAGCGCAAACCCGTACACCCGCACGTCAAACGCCGACGCGCCCTTCCTGAAAATCAGGCCCGTGCCGAAGCCGGAGGTTGTCACCGACACTGCGTCGTCGCCCACGCCGCTGACAGGCTCCTTCGTAATTCCTTTCACAGCCAAGGGCCTCTTCGCGCTGTTAAACCGGTCCACGGGAGTCATGCTTCCGATCTGCGTGTAAATGCTCAGCACCACTCTCTTGCGGTCCATGCCCCTCTGGCCCGGCACTTCCCACCCGCAAATGGCGGGGCTGTTCGGCATAATCTTTTCACCCGCTCCGACCGAAACGCCAAGCACCCCGCTCACCTGCGCCTGTGTGAGCAGCGCGCACGCGTCGCTCGGAGGCGCCGGCGGCGCAGCGGCCAGCGCCGCCTTGGCGTGCGCAAGCGACGCGGACGCGCTCAATAGCACACCACTCGTGGCAAGAACGAATGCAACTACCATAATTGCAGCGGCAATCGGCTTTGATCGCATATTGGAGCCTCCAGGACAGCTTCCGCACCCGCGGATTGCCGCGCATTATAGCCCACTCGAACCGGAATCAAGTTCCAGGATTTTCAGACGCGCCCGCGCTTTCTGAAGAGGACTCAACGATGGCTGCGTTTTTTCCAGCGACGTGCGATAGTCGGACAGCGCTCGAACCTTGTTTTCGCGCGACTCATAAACTCGCGCTCTATTGAAGTACACCCATGCATTTTCCGGACTCAGGACAATAGAGGCATCGAATTCGCTCATTGCATCGTCAGTTTTTCCCAGACCGGCGAGAGCCATGGCTCGGCCATTTCGTATGAACGCCTCTGCATCCTTGATCCATTCGCGCCAACTCTCGTTCGGCCTCGCTGTCCCCTCGACGATGCGTAAAGCCATCTCGAGGTCTTCCATCCCTCTGTCATTTTCTCCAATTTCCGCTAGCACCTGGCCGCGGCCTGATCGCGATTCCAAATCGGTGGGCTCTAACTCGATCGCACGAGAGTAGTCCTCAATCGCTTTTCGTAACTGTCCAGAATACCAGAGGGCTTCTGCTCTTTGGCGATAGGCAGCGCAATCGAGAGGGTAGCTCACGATGTATTCGGAGAAAAACGCGATTTGCTCGTCGAACCTTTCTTGAAACAACCAAGTCGAACCCAGAGATGCCAAGATCCAATTAATCGTCTTTCGGTCCACGAGCCGGTCTCGAAGCCTGAGTGCGCTCAGGAGGACTTGCCGTGCATCCTCGTAGTCCTGCTTACTAAGCAGCTCGTGCGCCTTTTCGATAATCGACCGCACCTCACGCACCGCTTTAGCCTTGCTATCGCTCTCCGACAGCGCGTTTCGTATCCACTTGAGTATTTTCATGCCTCGATTAGCCCATCCGAAAGTCAACTGTACACAAACCAGCCGAGTTTACCCCCAGTTTCCCAGTTTCGGTTTTGCGCTTGCTGTGTAGAACTCAGCCTGGCAGCCCCCCGCAGCGGATAGAGGGAAGAAAGGGATTTCAAGGGAAAGAAACCGTCGGTTTCGTTCCCTTGAGTGACATCGTCGCCCCTAACTGAGACCCGCAGTCATTCGCATCTAGGCCATCGCAACGAGCGGCAATGAACTCCTGTTGCTAAATCTGCTAAAATCTGACCCATGCCGACGACGCAGCACATCGAAGACCTGCTTCAACGCTACGCCGAGCTCAAGAAGCGCATCGAGCTTGTGCGGAGCTATCTTTGACGAGCCTTCCGCCCGCAAGCAACTCGCCGCGCTCGAAGAAAAAATAAACGCTCCCGATTTCTGGCAGGACCAGGCCAAGGCGCAGGCCGTGATGCAGCAGCGCAAGCAGTTCGACGACCGCATCAACGCGGAAAAAGCCCTGGCCGGCCGCATCAGCGACATCGACACCTATTTCCAGATGGCGCAGGAAGAGGCCACCGACGCGCAGCGCAGTTCCCTTCTCGAAGACATCGCCAAAGAGCTCGAAGCGGCGGACACCTACATCTCCGATCTCGAGACGAAAACCCTGCTCGCCGGCGAAAGCGACCGCCTGAACGCCATCCTCACCATCAAGCCCGGCGCGGGCGGCACCGAGTCGCAGGATTGGGCGGAGATGCTGCTGCGCATGTACCTGCGCTGGGCCGAGAGCAAAGGTTTTCGCGCGAACGTTCTTGACTCGACGCCCGGCGAAGAAGCGGGCATCAAGTCCGCTACGGTGCAGATCGAGGGCGAGAACGCGTATGGGATGCTGTCCGGCGAAAACGGCGTGCACCGCCTGGTGCGGATTTCGCCATTCGATCAGGCTGCGCGGCGCCACACTTCGTTCGCGTCCGTTTTCGCGGTGCCCGAAATCGACGACCAGATCGAAGTCGTGGTGAAGCCGGATGACATTCGCCTCGATACGTTTCGCGCGGGCGGACACGGCGGGCAGAACGTCAACAAAGTGGAAACGGCAGTGCGGATCACGCACATACCGACGGGGATTGTCGTGCAGTGCCAGGCCGAGCGCAGCCAGCACAAAAATCGCGAAATCGCGATGAAGCTGCTGAAGTCGCACTTGTATGAGGCTGAACTCGAAAAGCGGCAGGAGGAATTGCGCAAGCTCGACGCCTCAAAGCCGGAGATCAGCTTTGGGAGCCAGATTCGGTCCTACGTGCTGCAGCCTTACCAGATGGTGAAGGATCTGCGCACGAGGGTGGAGCGCGGCGACGTGCAAAAGGTCCTCGATGGCGACCTCGACCCCTTCATCCGCGCCTTCCTCCTCTATCGCCGCGATCTCGAAGCCCCCGGCGGCAATGGCTCCGCGCGAAAATAGCCCGGGTTATGGGTTTTGCCTGCGCGGAAACAGAGCCGCCTGCGTGACTCGCTGGCTGCTACCCCGCGTCGGACTCTGCAACGCGGACCCCTTTTCCCAAGGGCCGACCCCACAGACGACGCCTAATCGATACAGCGTGCGAATAGAAAGCGCCACAAGTACACTGGAATCAGCGCTATGAAAATCTCTAATCGATACAAAATCCGTTTTATCGCCTTCGCCTCATTTTCGCCAAAATCGGCTCTCCCGCCCCCGCCCTCGAAATGTAAACGGCCTTCGTCTGAGGACTCAAAAAAACAGCCGGAGACCTTTTGGCTCACCTGTGCTATTTTTGTATCAGCAGCGGGATTGTCTGAACTCCATGCAGGGTTCATTTGACGTGCGTTCCCTCCACTGATTTCAGCCGATTCGGAAGCGTGACGGTTTATTGATCTGCGGAGGCGCGTGCGCTCAGCTATCGCGGCCGTGCTCGTGCAGCGGGAGAGAAACAGGTGAAGAATCTTTTTGTGGGTAACATGAGTTTCCAGACGACGGAGAGCGAGTTGCGCTCACTCTTCGAGCCGTTCGGCCAAATCACGCGGGTCCACATCGCTATGGACCGCGAGACGGGCCGGGCGCGGGGTTTTGCATTCGTCGAAATGACGAACGACGACGAGGCGGCTAAGGCGATTGCCGGGCTGGACGGCAAGGAAGTCAACGGCCGGAACCTGAAAGTCAACGAAGCGCGGCCCAAGGGCGAGGGTGGTGCGTCTCGTGGCCCGCGCAGCTTCGGCGGAGCTCGCGACAGCCGGGGCCCGAGCAGCGGCAGCGGCGGCGGCGCTGGTGGCCGGAAGGGTGGAGGCCGCAGCGGATATTCGCACGAGGATTACCGGGACTCCGCGCGTCAACCGCGAGAACCGCGCTGGTAAACGGCCACAGGGCCCAGACTGAAACTTTGTAACTCGGGCAGCGGTGAGCCGCGCCCCGCTCGAATTGTGGCGATCGTCGCCGCCCGAGCGCCAACCCAGGAGAAATCGTGCCCACTACATTCCAGAAACGGCAGAAAGAGATGAAACGGATGGAACGCCGCAAGATGAAGGAGGAGGAGCGGGCGCGTCGCAAGGCTGAAAAGAGCGCTGCGAAGGAAGCGGGTATCGAAGACGACTCGGACATCGCCACGGCATCCGAAATGGCGGAATTGCGACAGCTGAAATAGCTCGCCCTCAGCATTGGCTTCCATGTTGGTTCAGAGCGAATGAGAGACAGACTCGCGCGATGCGAAACCTTCCGCCACGCCAGGGCGCAGTTCACCGTCCGTTCAACCCCTTTCGCTGCATCAGATTGACGGCCCTATGCCTATATGTTAGCGTCGGTGTTTCAGGATTGACCTAAGAAATGGCAATTCATCCCCGATTGCCTCTCTCTTGCTTGGAGGACTCTTTTGGCGCACGCTGATGATCGTTTCCTGTTTACCTCGGAGTCTGTCACCGAGGGCCATCCCGATAAGATAGCCGACCAGATTTCTGACGCCGTTCTCGATGCGGTCCTCAAGGACGATCCGATGGGCCGTGTCGCTTGCGAGACGCTGGTGACGACGGGGCTAATCGTCGTCGCGGGCGAGATCACGACGTCGACGTATGTCGATTTCTCTGACCTGGCGCGCGAGGTAGTTCGGGACGTCGGCTACACGCGCGCGAAGTACGGCTTTGACGCGGATACCTGCGGCGTGGTTTCGGCCGTAAAGAAACAATCGCCCGACATCGCGATGGGTGTCGATACAGGCGGCGCGGGCGATCAGGGGCTGATGTTCGGGTTCGCCTGCGATGAAACACCCGAGTTGATGCCCATGCCGATCCAGCTGGCCCACGGTCTTACGCGCCGGCTGGCCGAGGTTCGCAAGGGCCGCATCGTCGATTTCCTGCGTCCTGACGGAAAATCGCAAGTCACGGTCGAATATGTGGACGGGCAGCCCGCCCGCGTCGATTGCGTAGTCATCTCGACGCAGCACGGCGACAAGGTATCGAATGCGAAACTGCACGAAGCGGTCATGGAAGAAGTGATCCTGCCGGTGATCCCCGAGTCGATGCGCGACAAGAACACGAAATTCCACATCAATCCGACGGGGCGCTTCGTCACCGGCGGGCCCATGGGTGACGCCGGAGTGACTGGGCGAAAGATTATCGTCGATACCTACGGCGGCTACAGCCGTCATGGCGGCGGCGCGCTTTCCGGCAAGGACCCGACGAAGGTCGATCGCTCCGCTTGCTACATGGCGCGCTATGTCGCGAAGAATATTGTGGCGGCCGGGCTGGCGAAAAAGGTGGAAGTGCAGCTTGCGTACGCGATTGGCGTGGCTGAGCCGGTATCGGTGATGACCGAGACGTTCGGCACCGGAACGATCCCGAACTCGCAGATCACGGAGCTCGTGCGCGCGTTGTTCAAACTGAATCCCCGCGGAATCATCGAAACGCTCGACTTGCGCCGCCCGATTTATCGCGCGACAGCTTCGTACGGCCACTTCGGCCGCAGCGGCCCGGGCTTCACGTGGGAGCGCACCGACAAGGCTGAAGCGCTTCGCGTCGACGCGGGTTCGCGCGGCGTGGTTGCTGTTTCGCGCAGTTAACACCGGCCCCGTATCGGTATTCTACTCACGCGGGCGCAGCAGGCCTTCGATGCTCGGGCCATGCCGCTACGACCAACGAATCGCGAGTCATCAAAAATTCTAAAGGGAGTTTCCTGTGGAAACTGCAGAAACAGCAGCCAAGCTGAATGGAGACGTGAAAGACATTGCCCTGGCGGAAAAGGGCAAGCGCCGCATCGAGTGGGCCAACCAGCACATGCCCGTGCTGCAGTTGATCCGCAAGCAATTCATCAAGGACCAGCCACTGAAGGGCATCCGCATGTCAGCGTGCCTGCACGTCACCAGTGAGACGGCCAACCTGGCGATCACGCTGCGCGACGGCGGCGCGGATGTGGTGCTGTGCGCTTCGAATCCGCTTTCGACGCAGGACGACGTAGCCGCGTGCCTGGTTAAGGAGTACGGCATCCCCACGTTCGCGATTAAGGGCGAGGACAACGCGACCTATTACGCGCACATCAACGCCGCCCTGGAACATCAGCCGCAGATCACGATGGATGACGGCGCCGACCTCGTAACGCAGTTGCTCACCAAGCGCACCGACCTGCTGAAGAACGTCATCGGCGGGACGGAAGAGACCACCACCGGCGTCATCCGGCTGCGGGCCATGGCCAAGGACGGCACGCTGAAATTTCCCATCATCGCGGTGAATGATGCGATGACCAAACACTTCTTCGACAATCGCTACGGCACGGGGCAATCGACGCTCGACGGCATCATCCGTGCCACGAATCTGCTTCTCGCCGGACTAAAGGTCGTTATCGCGGGGTATGGCTGGTGCGGACGCGGCATCGCCATGCGCGCCAAGGGACACGGGGCAGACGTCATCGTCACCGAAATCAATCCCACGAAAGCCATCGAAGCTGTGATGGACGGCTTCCGCGTGATGCCCATGAACGAAGCCGCGAAAATCGGCGACGTCTTCATCACCGTCACCGGCAACAAGAACGTGATCGCCCACGAGCACTTCGCGCGCATGAAAGACGGAGCGGTGATCAGCAATTCCGGCCACTTCAACGTCGAAATCGATATTCCGGCGCTCGAAAAGCTTTCGAGCAGCAGGAAGGAAGCGCGCCCGTTCGTCGAGGAATTCGCGATGAAGGACGGACGCAGGCTTTACCTGCTTGGCGACGGACGTTTGATCAACCTCGCCGCGGCGGAAGGCCATCCGGCCGCCGTGATGGATATGAGCTTCGCGAACCAGGCGCTCGCTGCGGAGCACATGGTGAAGAATGCGAAGACTCTGAAGCCGCAGGTCTACGCCGTTCCCGAGCACCTGGACCAGCAGATCGCGAAACTGAAGCTCGAATCCATGGGCTTCCAGATCGACCGCCTCACACCCGAGCAGGAACAGTACCTCGCCTCCTGGAACGAAGGCACTTAGACCGATTCCGAATTTCGCGTTTCGATTTTCGGGATTTACCAGGCGGGGGCGACGGCGTCTTCGATTGTGGCGCGCAGCCGGTCGGGGAAATCACTCATGATACCCTCCACGCCGGCCGACATCATCGCGCGCATCTCTTCGCCCTTGTTGACGGTCCAGGCTACCACGTGAAGGTCCGACCTGTGCGCTTGCTCGACGAATTCCGGGGTGACGACCGAGGAAGCGGCACAAACCTGGCGCGCTCCCACGCGATTCGCCAGCTGCACGAAGTCCCCTGTCCTGTCCTCGATCAGCAATCCGGTCATCAGCGAAGGATCGAGGTCGTGGACGGCCAGGAGGGTTGAGGGATCGAACGAAATCACCACCGTTCGCGCCGCGCTATTCCCGTTTCGCAGCGCGGCCACCAGCGCATGGTGCATGCCCCAGGCGGAGTTATACTTCAGCTCCAGGTAGAAAACCACGTCGTGCTTCCGCGAAAACTCCAGAGTTTCTTCGAGTGTGGGGATTCTCTCGCCGGAGAACTCCCGGTCAAACCACTTTCCCGCGTCCAATTCGCGCAACTCCGCAAGCGTGAAATCGTGAACCGCGCCGCGTCCGTTCGTTGTCCGTTCCAGCGTACCGTCGTGAATCGCAACGAAATGAGCGTCCCGCGTGAGTTGCAGGTCCGTCTCGATGAACGGCGATCCGACCTGGACGGCGCGTTCGAATGCCGCCAGCGTGTTTTCAGGCGCCTGACCCGAGGCGCCGCGGTGCGCAATGATCCAAGGCGATCGCATCGACTCGCCCATGGTAGCAGAACGCGGACACCTGGAGCGGCCTTCGCACCGAGCCTGTACTAGAACTATAACCTGGAACCCTGTGGACAGCCGGCGTGCGGGTCATTCATCAAATGCCCTGTTTTGAACGTGCAAGAGCTTTCGTAATGCAGGCACGTCATTGCCTTCGCAAGGGGAGTTTGACATCGCCACGCGGGTCTCTCCGGTCGTTGGCATCCCTGTTTCGGTTAAGTCTGCCAGCCGTATCTCCCGTTGAATCAATAAATCACTATCGAAAATTTCGCCTGAAGCAGCGCAGGAGTTCTATGGCTGTTTGATTGCGACAATTTGCAGCAGTTCGCGAGGGGCAGCTTGGCTCCGATGGCGATGAGTCGGGCGGTCTGCCGCTCCCATCGAACGAGATTGGGCTGATTGAAGGCAGGTTCGCGAGCTGAGTACTAGTCCTGCCGTCGGCCTGCTGGGAGGGCACGTGGCCTTATTTGTCCTGCTCGTCGTTGGCGTGGTGGTGGCGCAAACGTGGCTCGATTGGCGCGACACCCGCAAAGGCTCGCGGTTTCCTGACTGGGCGAAGGGCACAGCCTTGGCAAGCGTTCTGGCAGTTTTACTGGCCCTCGCCACGTCCTATGCCTCCGCGTGGATAGAGGGTAGCGAACCCCTGAGCCCGGGGGTTGATTCGCGACTGTTGTGGCCTCAGATCGGCTTTCTCATCTGCACGATGGGACTCATCGTGGCCGCCGCGCGCAATAAGCGTTTCCGCTGGGTGTTTGTCGCGGCGGGAATTGTGGTCGGCGTTGTCTGGATCGGCTTTACGCTCTCGTTCTGACCGGTTTCACTCGGAGCCCCACTCCTCCAACTCTCCGTTCTATTTGTCCTCAGCGCCGGATCGCATTCCTTCAACCTGAGCTACCGCTGTTTGCCGGTAATCTCCCGCCATTCGCCGAAAAACGCGCGACGTACCTGCGCCCGCGGCTTATTCTCTGGCCATGAACGGCAACACAAATTGGGCGGGAGAGGGAATCATGATGGTGAATGCGGATCAGCATCGCGCGTTGGGCGGCTCAATTCTGGCGAAATCGATCCTTCTCGCGGCGGGGCTTCTGATTGTCTTCGGGATTGTGCTTCAATTGGGCGTGCTTGGTTATGGCCACGTCAATCCATCGAACTACTGGTTCCTCTCCGTGCTGACGCAAGGCGTGTGGAACCTGCTCTCTCTGCACGGGAGCGGCTCAGTCCTCGGCCAAATCGCCCGTTTTTGGCCGCTCGTCCTGGTAAGCGTGGGGCTGGGAATTCTGATGCTGCGTTTGGAACGACCATGATCGCGCTGCCGATGCAACACCGGAGGAATAGTTGATTTACGCCAGCCGATCCCGCGCCGGCTTTTTTGTCGGCCTTCTGATCGTGGCCTTCGGCCTGGTGCTCTTGCTGGACCAGGAAGGCATCGTTTCGGCGCACTATGTTTACCGCTACTTCTGGCCCGCCATTTTCGTCTTTTTTGGATTGGAATTCCTCATTTCGTGCAGAGGCCGGGGCGGGCGGGGCCTCGTTGGTGTTCTCATGCTGGCGTTCGGACTGCTGCTACTCGCCGGAGCTCTGGGCTTCGTCAATGTGGGCTTTCAGACTTTGTGGCCGCTCGCCCTGATCATCTGGGGTATCTGGATCGTCACGCGATCGTTCGGCGGCGACCGACTGCTGGGCAAGAGAATCAACGACGCGGTCCGCGACTCAATTCACCAGAAGATTCAGGACGATGTCCATGACACCGTCAGCGACGCCGTGGCGAGCGATCCGGGGGCGGATTGGAGGGCCCGCCGCGATTGGCGCCGCAGAAACCCGCACGATTGGGCGGACACGGTGAAGAGCGCGATTCAAGATACGGTGAGCAGTTGGAGTGGCGAGGAGTCCACCGATCCCGAGTTCGACTACATGGCTATCTTTGGCGGGATCAAGCAGCGCGTTACCGTAAAGAATTTCCGGGGCGGCCGGCTCACTGCCGTTTTCGGGGGCTTTGAGGTGGACCTCACGCGTGCGGACATCGAGGGGCAGACAGCGGTCATCGACGCGAGCGCGCTCTTTGGCGGCGGCGAAATTCGCGTTCCTCCAACATGGATTATCGAGATCCGAGGCATGGCGCTGCTGGGCGGCTACACGGACGAGACTCATCAGGAAATCTCGGAATCCGCCACGGCGAAGCGCCTGATCGTGAAGGGAATCGCAGCTCTAGGCGGAGTAGTGATCAAGAACTGATTCCGAACCATGCACCCGATCCTGACTCATCATCGGCGGCTCGCCCTTTACCTTCTCGCCTGGCTGCCCCTGGCCGCCCTTCTCCGGTACCTTATGGCCGCCGTCGGCGGCATGAGCGCTGCGGATTCTTTCGTGCTCGCGTTTCCGCTTTGCCTGATTTACGCGTTCATTTGTCTTTCCGCCTACTACTCGTGCCGCGCCACTCCGCTCGACCGCTCTACAATTTCGCGCATCGTCGGTACGCACGCAACGGGCGCTCTGGTGGCCAGCGGAATCTGGATCATCCTGGCGAAATTTCTCGCCTATTCGCTCTCGCGCACCAGCACCTTTTCGGACATCGACTCAAATTTCGGACCACTGATTGCGCTTCTCCTCGACACCGGCGTTCTGTTTTATCTGCTGTCGATCAGTTTGTATTACGTCCTGATGGCCGTGGAGGCATCGCGAGAAGCGGAAGCACGAGCCTTGCAGGCGAGCGTTCTCGCGCGTGAAGCGGAGCTGAAAGCTCTGAAGGCGCAGGTGAACCCGCATTTCCTCTTCAACAGCTTGAACTCGATCAGCGCGCTCACCAGCTCGAATCCCGCGAAAGCACGCGAGATGTGCATCCTGCTGGGCGATTTCCTTCGGCGGACTCTCGGCCTGGGCGAAAAGTCGGCGATTCCGCTCGAAGAAGAACTTTCGCTGGTCCATTCGTTCCTCGCGGTGGAAAAAGTGCGATTCGGAGCGCGCATCCAAATGGAAGAAAATATCGACAAGGACGCCATGAGCTCTCCGATTCCGCCGCTGCTGCTTCAGCCGCTGATCGAAAACGCCGTCGTTCACGGCATCGCCCACCTGGTCGAAGGCGGGTGGGTTCGTCTGGATGTGAACGCGAGCAACGGTCTGTTGTCGCTGGTGGTGGAAAATCTGTTCGATCCGGATGCTCCGCCGCGCCGCAAGGGTGGCGTGGGCCTCGCCAATGTCCGGCAGCGTCTGGCGGCGCGCTATGGCAATCGGGCCGGTTTCGAGGCGAAGGCCGACGGCGACCGCTTTCGCGTGGCCATCTCCATCCCCGCGGAGAAAGAGGGGCGCTCATCGTGAGTGCCAAACGCAAAATCCGCGCGATCATCGTTGACGACGAAGAACTGGCGCGCCAGATCCTCTGCGAGTACCTAGCCGCGCATGCGGACATCGAGGTTGTAGCCGGATGCGCCAACGGATTCGAGGCGGTGAAGTCGATTACCGAGCAGAAACCCGATCTCGTGTTCCTCGACATTCAAATGCCGAAGCTCGACGGCTTCGAGGTGCTCGAGCTGGTTGGTCCCGGTACCGAAGTGGTGTTTGTCACCGCATACGACAACTATGCGATTCGTGCGTTCGAAGTGCATGCGGTCGATTACCTGCTGAAGCCGGTCAGCGTTGAGCGCTTCGAAGCGGCGCTGGAGCGCGCGCGAGAACGCCTCAGCGGAAAGCTGCCTCATCAACCGCTGCCCGCGGCGGAACTGGCCGCAGCCGCACGGCCTCCCTCGCAGCACGTCGAGCGCATTCCCGTGCGCGACGGGACGCGCGTTTTCATCATTCCCGTCGCGAAGCTCGACTACGCCGAGGCGCAGGACGACTACGTCGCGCTCGTCTCCGAAGGAAAAAAGCACCTGAAGCAGCAGACCATTTCGAGCCTTGAGGCCGGGCTCGACCCATCCCGCTTCATGCGCATTCACCGGTCTTATATCGTGAATCTCGAGCGCGTCGCTCGCCTCGAACCCTACGGGAAAGACAGCCATATCGCGGTTCTGACGAATGCCGCGCAGCTTCCCGTCAGCAAGAGCGGTTACGCTCGCCTCCGCGCGTTTCTCGATCGCTGAGCAAACTTCCTGCTGACTAACGAAACACGCGGGCGCCAGGGAAATTTGTTGTCTGCGCGACCCGGCGCGATACTTGGAGAATGCGCCGGCGACTTTCCCTCCTGGCCACTATCGCCCTTCTTGCCGCTCTCGGCGTGCGTGCCGACGAGCTGACGCTCAAGGACGGCTCGAAAATCGACGGCACTATCGTCGGCTTCGAAGGCAATTCGTTCCGGGTGAAGACGAGCTACGGCTTTGCCGTCGTGAGGAAAGACCAGATCGCGTCGATCCGCATCACCGATTTGGCAAAAGAAAGCGTCGCCACGAAGAAGCTCGCAGGCGATGAGAGCAAGATCGAGGCAGCCGCGAAACCGGCGAGCGCGGAGGCTTCCGCCGCGTCCGCAAAATCCGCGACTCCGCAGCCGGTGCGACCGGCGTCGATACGCGGCGCGACGACAACTTCAGGCAAACTCGCGAGTGCTGCGTCGGCCCTTAGGGCTCCAGCATCAGCCGTCCACGCGCCTGTGGCTGTCAGTATGTCGTCTCCTTCGGCGGCCGCTGCTCCGGTCGCCCCCGCGACGCCGCTTCCGATCCGCGAGCAGGTGACCGGGAACACGTACACGAACGACACGTACCGCTTCTCGATGTTCAAGCCGCCCGACTGGGAGCTGGTCGAAGGTGCGCGAACGCTGCTACCCGGCGCGATCACGGCCATGGGCACGGACGACCAGACCACGTACCTGCTGATCGGCCAGGATCCCGCGGGAAAATCGATCGAGAGCCAGATGAACGCCACGGTGAGCCGGCTGAGCGGCATCATGGACAACTTCCGCCCGCTGGCGGAAACGCGTGTCAACATCTCCGGAAGCCCGGCAATCGAACGCCGTTTCCACGGAACCGTCGATCAGCGCGATTGGTCGGGAGTGGTTGTGCTGATTCCGCGCGGAGCACGCGTGTTCACGATTTTCGGCATGACGTTCGCGGAAACCGACCTCGTGCAAATCCAGGAGAACGTGATTTCGCGCACGATCTCGAGCCTCCAGTTCGCCAAGCAGTAGTCGGCCGCCTCAATCGATCCCCGATCCGTCGATAACATATCGCCAAAGTCCGGTTCGGTTGAGGCAGCCTCGGGGCACATCGCAAAAATGGGCCTGAGCAGCGGTCGCAATGAAATCAACACCCGCCAAATTCCTCACCCGCTGGGTGAGAGATCCCCTTATGATTCCAACCCATGACCAAGCCCAAAGAGCGAAGGCCTTCACCGACCGAATCGCCGCTGCTGTTCGAAGTCGATCCGCATCCGATCGAAGAAACACTGACCGCTTTCGGAGGAATCCCGCTGGTGGTGCAAACCTTTCGCTCGCTGGGACTGCCGCAGAGCGTCCGCGAGCAGGTGGAAGTGAGAGAACGAGAGCGCGGCTACGACGAAGCGACCCAGGTGGAGAGCTTCGTGATTCTGAACGCTGCCGGGGGCGAGTGCGTGGACGACTTTGAACGGCTGCGCCAGGACCCGGGTCTAGCCGAACTCGTAGGGCACGATTTGCCTTCGCCGCCAGCGGCGCGGCAGTTTTTGTACGCCTTTCACGAAGAGAAGAAGATTGAGCAGGCCAAACAACAACGTTTGCCGGACGAGATTGCCTATATTCCGGAAGAAACGGCACCGCTGGAAGGATTGGGCAGGGTGAACCGCGATCTGGTGCAGCGTGTGGGGCAGCGCTCGGCAGACCAACGCATCGCCACGGTGGATCAGGACGCCACGATCATCGAAAGCCGGAATAAGGAGGCGCTGGCTACCTACGAAGGGCCGCGCGGGTATCAGCCGATGTTGGCGGTGTGGGCCGAGATGGGATTGGTGTTGGCGGATCAATTTCGGGATGGGAATGTGCCGGCGCAAATGGAGCCGCTGGAAGTGGCCCGGCGATCCTTTGCGGCCCTGCCGAGCACGGTGCAGGAATATTACTATCGGGGAGATTCGGCCTGTCACGAAAGCGAACTGGTGAACTGGTTGCGGAATGAGAAGCGGGAAGGAGGGCCGGAGGGCCGCATTGGCTTTGCCATCAGCGCACGGATGAGCGAGGCCTTGCACGCGGCCATCCAGGCGGTTGCCGAAGAGAAGTGGAAGGCGTATGGCGAGGAGCATCCGACCGAGATCCGAGAGTGCGCCGAGGTGCCCTTCGTGCCCGGGGAGAAGGTGGAGAAGAAGGATATAAAGCCACTGCGCTACGTGGCGATCCGCATTCGCAAGAAGCAAGGGGGTCTGTTTGAAGACGGGAGTGCGGTGCGGCATTTTGCGGTGCTGTCGAACCGCTGGGAGTTGGAAGCGGGACGGTTGATCGAGTGGCACCGGGAGAAGGCGGGCACGATCGAGTTGGTGCACGACATCCTCAAGAATGATTTGGCGGGCGGGGTGTTGCCGTCGAAATATTTTGGGGCGAATGCGGCCTGGCTGCGATTGGCGGTGATCTCGCACAACGTGCTGACGGCGATGAAACGGCTGGCGCTGCCGGCGGAATTGTTGACGGCGCGGCCGAAGCGGTTGCGGTTTCTGCTCTTCAACATGCCGGGACGTTTAGCGCACCACGCGCGAAGAATGCTGTTGCGGTTGGCCGCGGTGGCGGAGTGGATCGAGATGTACCGGGAGGGATTGCGGCAGCTGGCGCTGGTGACGTGAGTGCGGTTGCACCAAAGTAGTGCAGTTATCGACGGATTATAGAACCCTACCGTGGACCCGTCTTCGTAACTTCTTATTTTTCAAGCGCGGGAATTTTTGCCTGCCGCTCTCTTCCGAAAAAGGTTGGAAGTGCAGAAAAAGTGGGCGCCGCGAAGATGCCGCGGCACAGATTTTGCCGCCAGCGTACCCTAACGATGGATTGGGGTCGATCTTCTTTTCTTGCAACCCACCCGCCAGAATGAGTAACTAACCGTTTGTGAGACTGCGGCTCTCGACGGCAACATTCGCGGTGGTGATCGCCGCTCTCGCCGCGAGCCTTTTTCTGTTTGCGTCCGGCGGACGACCGAAAATCTCCGCCTCGGAAGAGGCGAGCGACAGGGATCGCGCCAACGCTTTCGCATCTCAAGAAGCGAGCGACAGCGCCGCGAAGCCGTCCGCGCCGACATTTTATCGCGACGTGCTGCCGATTCTGCAGCAGCACTGCCAGCGATGCCACCGGCGGGACGAAATCGCGCCGTTTCCCCTCGTCACCTACGACCAGGCGCGCGACAAAGCCGCGAAGATCGCGCGCGTCACGAGCGCGAAGCAAATGCCGCCCTGGTTCGCCGATCCGCGGTTCGGCCACTTCTCCGACGATCCTTCGCTCACGCCGCAGCAGATCGAGACGCTCTCCGCATGGGCTCGGTCGGGCGCCCCGGCAGGCGATCCGCACGATGCTCCTCCGCCTCGAAAATGGGCGAAGGGCTGGGTCATCCGCCGTCCGGATACGATCGTGCGCATGCCGGCGCCCGTTGCGATTCCCGCTCGCGGCGACGTCGAATACACCTACGAGATCGTGCCGATCGGATTCAAGACGGACAAGTGGGTTCAAATGTCGGAGATCAGGCCGTCGAGCCGGGCGAACGTGCATCATGCAGTGGTCTATGTTCGCCCGCCGGATTCGAAATGGCTGCGAGCAGGCGCCGATTGGCGTGCCATTCACGGCATCCAGCCTCAAGAACGCAAAGGGCCGCCGCGACGCGCGCTGGACCAACGCTTCCATTTTGCTCGTTTATGCTCCGGGAAGTTCGCCTGACGAATGGCCCGACGGGCTCGCGAAATTTATTCCCGCGGGCTCAGACCTCGTCTTCCAGATGCACTACGTGACGCGCGGGCATCCAGACGACCGACCAGACGAGCGTCGGCCTCGTTTTCGCGAAGCAACCGCCCAAACAGCGCGTGCTTACGTTGCAGTTGACCGATGATTGGTTCGTCATCCCGCCAGGCGACCCGGACTACCGTACCGAGGTCCACGGTACTTTGCCCAACGACGCGACGCTCCTCAGTTTTTTCCCGCACATGCACCTGCGCGGAAAGACGTTCGAGTACAACATTATCCGCCCCGGCCAGCCTCCCGAGACGCTCCTGCGCGTGAATTACAATTTTTACTGGCAGCTGAGCTACCGGCTGGCCAAGCCTCTTCCGCTGAAGGCTGGAACCATGCTCCAGGCGGTCGCATGGTTCGACAACTCCCGCAACAACCCGCACAATCCCGATCCCACGGTAGCCGTGCGTTGGGGCGATCAAACCTATGACGAAATGATGGTGGGCTTTTTTGACGTGGCCGTACCCGCGAACGTCAATAAGTGGCAATTTTTCCGCCGCGCGAAGCCGGCGGGAAAATGAGGCGATTCCATTTAGAAAGGAGGAAAGCCCGCCCGAGAGTCATGCGACGCGATGCTTCTCTCAAAACGGGCTCATCCTCAATCGGCGCCAGTTCAAATACGGCAGTTCAATGCGGCGCCGGGTCGAAACGCTCTACCATGCGGGCGTGTTCCTTTTCTACCGTCCGGATGCCGAGGCGCCCATCTGCTTCCGGGGCTCTCCGTCGCCCTCACTTCCACGCGCCGTGGCAGAGCGGCCGCGGAAACCGGAGCCGTGATCTGGAGAATGCCGTTGCGGTACTCGGCGTCAATTTTGTTGGTGTCGACTCCTTCCGGAAGCGGAATATCGCGCTCGAAGTAACCGTACATCATTTCACTCTGCACGAAGTCGGCCTCCTTCCGCTCGTTGGTGATCTTCCGCTCGCCGCTGATCGAGAGCACGTTTCCCTGGACTTGGATGTTTACGTTCTTCGGGTCGATATCGGGCAGCGCCACCCGACAGACAAACTTCTTGCCCTCGCGGTCCAGGTATGACTCCACCGCGGGAGCGAAAGACATCATTCTCGATTCCTCCTGTTCCTGCGGTCCGCGTCCCTGCGAGCCGGTCAAAAAACGGTTGAACATGTGATCGAAATCACGCCGAAAATCGAAAAGATCCTGGAAAAGACGCTCTCGATGACTCGGATTGGCCATAATTGTCTCCTGATCTCGTGGGATTCCCCGGTCGTCGTGCAAGGCACTCACTCGCGGGGGCGTTTGGGGGAGCTATTCGGCGCTAATCGATCTGCTCACATATAGAGCGTCGCGAATAAGCTCCCGGAAACACCTGTACGTTATGTGCGGAATCGCAAGAAGGAGATATCGGTCAGCGAATGTATTTGTCCGCTTAAAAATTCCCGATGGAGACTGTATCTCTCTGTTCAAACTGTTCAAAACATCGGTGTTCGATGCGATGGATCACATTCCAAACCGGCGAAGAGCGACGACTGCGTCGTTAGAACTTTGTCACCTCGCTGAAATGGAAGTCTCGCACTTTCATGGCTGGCACCACCATTTCGAACGACTCCTCGCCCGCCGAGCGCACCGGAGTGCCGAGCATCTCGACCTTGCCCAGCATTTCGATGACGCTTTGATTGAAGCGGAAATTGCGCACGCCTCCCGCAACGCGTCCATTTTCAACCAGGAACGTGCCGTCGCGGGTCATGCCTGTGAGAATCTTTTCGTAAGGATCCACTTCGCGGATGTACCACAGGCGCGTCACCAAAATGCCCCGCTCCGTCGAGCGAATCATTTCTTCAACCGTTTTGTCGCCGCCGGCAAATACCAGATTCATCGGCGCTTCGCCATACTCGTTGGGCAGCGAGAAGCCGTGGCCCGTCGGCTTCGCCTTCATTTTCTTTGCAGTCGCACGCGAATAAACGAGATTCTTCGGCACGCCCTTCTCGACGAGGGTCACTTTCTGCCTGGGCACCCCTTCGCCGTCGAACGGCGCCCCCGTCTGCAACGGATGATAGACGTCGTCCCACAATGTGATGTTTTCGCCCAACAGCTTCTTCCCCATCCGGCCCGTAAAGCACGACCGCTTGTCGAGCACGGCAGTGCCGGCAAAATCGTAGAAGAGGAATCCGACCAGGTCGAGCACAGCGGGCGGCTCCAGAATGGCCGTGCAGCTTCCGGCGGGGACTTCACGCGGGTTGCGCGAGTCGGCGCATTTGCGGCTGGCGCTTTCGGCGAGTTCATCCGGACGGATCGTGCGAATATCCGGTGAGTTCGCCTTCGCCCAACCCGAGGAATTCTGCTCCAGGATCGTGACCGAGAATTCCGCCCGGGTCTGCTCGTACCGGCCAAAAAGACCTCTCGAATTGGCCAGCATGGATTGCATCCGGCCAGACGAAAAAATACCTGCGGCGGTCTGCTTGTTCCTGTCCGCCATCTCGCAGACTCGCTTCACAGCGCGAGCGCGGTCCTGCGGATTTGTTTCCGCGGTAGCCGCGAAGAAACGCGCGACCTTCTGATATTTCTGCGCGCGAAGCATCGGCAGCAAATCGGGATTGCGCGGCTCGTTGCGCGCCAGGCTAACGGCGGTAGCGGCGGCGCGCCGCAGCGAGTCGTCATCCGTTTTGTTGGTGCTGGCGCGCGCGGTGCGGCCATCGACGACGGCGCGAACGGAAATTCCCAGGGTTTGCTCCGCCACGTTCTGGTGAATCGTGTTGTTTGCAAAACGCGTCAGCGCGTCCGTAGCCGCGCCGATTTCGACCTCGGTCTCATCGGCCTCGCTCAGCTTCAATACGCGCTCGGCGATCCGCTCGAGATCGTGGTTGCCACTACGAATCAGCCTTTGGTTAGTCGTGGGCCGTTCGCGGCCAGCACGATTGCCGCTCTTCCGTTTTCTGGTCACAGGCGTCATTTCGAACAAGCCCACGACAAACCAGAATCGGGTTTGTCGTGGCTACCACCTTTCTCTATGTCTCTGTGGCAAATCACTTCGCGAACGCGACGCCGACTTTCACATTCCGGAAGCGCGCCGGAGAAGCGCCGTGGCCCGTTCCCATCGTTTGCATGGGCTGGCCCTTGCCGCAATTCGGCGTGCCCCACAGCGTCCAGTGGTCGCGCGAGCAAATCGCGTCGCAACTGTTCCAGAACTCGGTGGTGATCCCGCTGTAGCTCGGATTCTTGATCATCCGCGTCTTCTTGCCGCCTTTGATCTCCCATCCGATTTCCGTCGAGAACTGGAAATGGTAGCGCCGGTCGTCGATGGACCACGAGCGATTCGTTTCCATGTAAATCGCATCGTCCGTGTCGGCAATCAGGTCGTCGAAATTCCACGCGCCGGGATTGATGCTGATGTTCGTCATGCGGATGATCGGCAAACGGTTCCAGCTCTCCGTACGCATCGTTCCGTTCGACCGCTTTTCGCCGATCGCCGCGGCCGTCTCGCGATTGCTCAGGTAACCGGTGAACAGCCCGTTCGTGATGATCGGGGTGCACTGAGCGGGAACGCCTTCGTCGTCGTAGGCGAACGTACCCAGTCCCGGACCGTGCGCCAGCTGGGCGTCGGCAACCACGTTGACGATGTCCGACCCATATTTCAGCGTGCGCAGCTTCTCCAGCGTCAGAAAACTCATCCCCGCAAAATTCGCTTCCATGCCCAGGACGCGATCCAGCTCGATCGGGTGCCCGATCGATTCGTGAATCTGCAAGCCAAGTTGCGAACTGTCCAGAAGGATGGTCCGCTGCCCTTCCGGACACTGCGCGGCGGAGTGCAGCGCGACCGCTTCTTCCGCGACGCGCGGCGCGTGCCGCACCAGGTCCAGCTCTTCGATCAGTTCGTATCCCCGCAGCATGTGCTGCCCGCCAAAACTGTTCGGATACGAGCGCTTCTGAATTTCCGTGCCGGCAAACGCGGTCGCCACGATTCCCGCGCCGGATTGCATTTTGATCTGGTGGATCGACGAGCCCGCGCTTGAAACGAAAAGCTGCTCGATGCGACGGAACGACATCGACCCTTCCGCCACCGTCACGCCCTTCACCTTGCGCATTTCCCTGTCGGCAGCCATCAGCACTTCGATCTGGCGCTCGACGGGAATGCGGAACGGATCTTTAAGGAACGGATTCTGCCACGTGTCGACGTACGCCTTCTCCGGCGCGAGCGCCACGTTTTCTCGTTTCGCCAGCGCCGATGCTTTCGCGATCGCCACCGCCTGCGCCGCGCAGGCTTGCACACCCTCGTTCGTGAGCCGGTCGGTGGAAGCGAATCCCCATGCGCCGTCCACGATCACGCGCACGCCGATGCCCAGCGATTCGCTCTCGGCCAGCGTGCCCACTTCGCCATTTTTTACGGAAATGTCGCGATGACGAATGTCCATCACGCGCGCGTCCGCGTACGTCGCACCGCGCCGCCTGGCCGTCTCAATCGACGCGCTTCCCCACTCTTCCATCATCATTCGCGCTCACAAAACACAAACATCATTCATACCTTATCGCCGCGCGCGGAGGCAAGCACGGACGGAGAATAATTAGGAGAGACGCGCCTAAAAACTCACGCGGGCGCCGAGTTGCGCGGCGAACGGGATGCCGACCGTGGTTCCGGGGCCGAAGAAATCGCCCAGGGCTCCGGCGGGCACTCGCAACTGATTGAGGCTCGTGATGGGCTGCGTCTGGGTGCAGGAAGCGTCGAGGCAAAACGCCGTGGCATTCGACAGGTCGTTCACCGGCATGGGCAGCGCGGAAATATCGGCGACGAAGTTATTCCCCGGATTGTTGCGGTTCAGCAGATTGAAGAATTCGACGAACGGCGTGATCGTCCAGCGCTCGTGATACGCGAAGGGACGGCTGACGCGCAAATCGATTTGCTGGTATGGCGTGCCCCGGAATCCGTCGAGCGTTGTTTGTACGCCGTTGACCACGGCGCGGTCGTTGGTCGGATCGCCTGTTCCGTTCACGTCCACTGGCGTGCCGATCGTAAACGGGCGCGCGCTCTCGAACTGCGAGAGCGTGCTCAGCTCGATGCCGAAAGGCGCGTGGACGATCGCCGCGAACACCAGCCGGTGCCGCACATCTTCTCCCGACGGCCCATAGTCGCCCGGCCCAAACGCGTTCAGCGGATTGCAGACGCCGTTCACATAATCAAACAACTCGCCGACCACGCAGCCCCACGTGTCCGCGCTCGACAGCGTGTAATTCACCGTAAGGTTCAGCCGCCGCGACACGTTTCCCTGCAGGTGCACGAGCAGCCCGTCATATCGCGAGCGGTTGTCCGTGCGATACACGGTGAGGTCGGGCACGATAGCTTGCTGGTCGGCCTGATAGTTCGGATCGGACGCCGGAATCAGCGGAGAAAAGAGCGTGTAGCCTGCGGTGTAATTGTAAGCACGATAGGCGCGTACCCCTTGCTCATGCGTCCATTGGGCACTGAGAGTCCAGTTTGCGTTGAACGCGTGCTCGATACCCGCGGTCGCGTGCAGCGCGTACGGCGTCTTGTAATTCGGCGCGATAATCGCGCCTGCGCCACCCGATGCTGCCCCCGGGATGCACCCCAGATCTCCCACATTGACGCATGGCCCCGGAGCCGCGTTCACCGACTGGAACGCATTCACCCAGCCGTTCTGGGCCAGATCGTTGTAGTACAGGCCGATCCCCGCGCGGACCACCGTATTCGACGAGGCGCCGAGCGCATATGCCACGCCGAGCCGCGGCGCAACGGCCGCATGATAGTCGCTCGCTTTCCCGCTGATCAGCGGAATCTGCAAAGCCTTCAGCGTAAGGTACGCGGGATTGTCGAGCTGGCTGCGCCCCGATGCCGTGAGAAGCCCGAACGTGGTGTCGTAACGCACTCCATAATTCACCGTGAGGCGCGGCGTGGCGCGCCAGGAATCTTCGGCGAAGAGGCCCAGGCGTTGCACGTTCTGCGAAAACGAGCCGTCTCCCGCAGGCGCGAAGTCACACGTGATCCCTGAGCTGGCCGAAGGCGCCGTGGCGCATTCCGAACTGAAATAAAATTGCGACGGATCGGCGGCGTAAAAACTGGGATCGTTCGGGTAGGAAATCAAAGTCTCCGCCGTGCCGGAGAGAGCGCCGCTCAGCACGGGCTCGTGAATGAAATCGACGCCGAAGCGAGGCGCGTGCGAGCCCGAAACGTGGCTCACCACATAACGAAATTGATATTTCTCCTGATTGCGCGCCACCGGAAACGCCGTGATCGGCGTGGCGAACTGATTGTCGCCGAACGTTTCGAAGCCGGAAATCGTGCTGAACGTCGCGCTGAACGGAAATGCCAGCGCATAGCCCAGATCCGAATTGCGCGATTCGGTGTGATGGAGTCCGCTCGCGCCAAAAACGAACGAGCCCTCCCATGTGGGACTGAACGTAAACTGGTTGCTCAGCGCCAGGTTCAGGTACTTCGAATAAGAACTCGCCCCAGTGGAAGCCAAAGTGGCCTGCTGGACCAAATCGTTCTTGGTTGTGTACTGATCGACTGAGCCGCGAACGAACCACTGCGAACGGCTCGACTGCGACCAATCGAGACGCAGCGAACCCAGAATGTCTCGGAACGGCACCGGCGCGGTTTGCGCGACATCGATCGAGCTCACGCCGGGCAAGAATCCCTGCGACGCGAGCGCATCCAGCGCGTTGAATTCCGTCACACTCGACGGGCTGTACGCGATGCTGGCGTTCTCGTGAACGTATTCGAGCGAGAAAAAAAACCAGAGCTTCCCCTTCTGGACCGGCCCTCCGAGCGCGCCCTCATAATTCTGCCGGCTGAACGGTTGTTTGGGATCGGGCGCGGGATTGTCGATGGGAAACCGCGCGTTCAGCGCCGAAGCTCGCACGTAAACGCCCGCGCCGCCGTGAAAGTCGTCCGTGCCGCGCTTGGTCGTGATGACGACCGAGCCGCCCGTCGTGCCTCCCGTGCTGGCGCTTTCCATCGACGTGCTCACCGCGAATTCCTGAATTGCATCGGGCGAGAAATTCTGCAGGAATCCGCCGATGTAATCGTCCGAATTGTCCGCGCCGTCGACGGTCAGCTTGTCGTTCAAGCCGGAGCTTCCGCCAAACGACACCGCGGTGATGCGCGCCTTCGTGGGATCGGACGGCTCAACCGGCTCTGTGCCCGGAACCAGGTACGCAATGTTTGCGAAACTTCTGCTCGCCAGCGGGATGGTTCCCAGATCCTGCGCGGTCACCACGCCCTGGTTCACGGTATTCGTGATATCCATCGGCTGCGTCGTGATCGACGACGCCTGGCCTTGCACGCGCACCCGTTCCTGCACGCTCGCCGGTTGCAGGCTGACTTTGATTTGCCGAACCGAGCTGACCTGGACCGTCACGTCCGAACTTGCCTTGGAAAATCCGGTCGCGCTCACGGTCACAACGTAAGCGCCGGGAAGCAGGTCGTCCACGCGGAACGCGCCGTCCTTGTTGCTGGTCGCGTCGCGCTCGAAGGGAGACTCGGCCGAATGAACCGTGATCTTCGCGAACGGGATTCGCGCCCCGCTCGCATCTTCCACCGTACCCGCGAGGCTGCCCCGAAAATTCTGCGCCCGGCAAAGCGCGGCGAACGCGAAAATTCCGATCAGCATGACCCTGAGGTGCCGTCTCTTCACAATGCCGCCGCCTGAACAGAATAGGAATGTCATTCTTGCAAGCCGGAGAAGAGTATCCGACGCGGCCAACTACTACCACAGGTCGTAATTCGAAGCGTCGCAGCGGATCGCATTTCCAGTATTCGGACGCGTGGGGAAAAAACGGAGGGCGGTTTATTCAGAGGGGCGAAACCGGTGGTTGCGGCTCCTCGAAAAGAGCGTTCGGCGCCTACTCGCGGGAGCCGGGACCGCTTGCAGTGGGCGACACGGCAGCGCTTGTGCCCGAATGATCGTCGGTAGCGAACCTCTGCTTGTTGAGCGACAGGCTGTTGATGTTGGTGAGGTATGTGGCTATGCCGCGATAGAGGCCCATGGCGATGCGCTCGCGCTGAACCGGTTTCCGCAGCAGGCGCTCGTCGTTCGGATTGCTGAGAAAGGAAATTTCAGCGAGCACCGACGGCATGTTCGCACCGATCAGCACGATGAAAGGCGCGCGCTTCACTCCACGGTCGTGTTCGCTCGAACTGATCAACTCCAGCCGGTGCGAAAGTGAATCCTGGATGTCCGTCGCCAGTTCTTTCGACTCCTCGATTTTGTCGTTGCGCGCGATCTTCTTGATCAGGTCCTGGAGGTCGTGCATCGATTCCTGCGAGTACGCGTTTTCGCGAGTCGCCGTTTCCATCGCTTCAGGCGACGCGGCGAAGTTCAAGTAGTAAGTCTCCACGCCCCGCGCGTAGCGATCGCGGCTCGAGTTCGCGTGAATCGAAATGAACAGGTCGGCCTTCGCCTCGTTCGCGATGGCGGTGCGCTGTTCGAGCGGAATGAACGTGTCGTCCCTGCGCGTATAGATCACCTGCGCGCCGGGAAGTCTTTCCTCGATGATGTGGCCCAGGCGCAACGCCACATCCAGACACACATCCTTCTCCATCAGGCCATGCGGACCGATCGTGCCCGTGTCATGCCCGCCGTGGCCCGCGTCGATCACGATGCGATTGATTTTCAAGCCGAGAACGCGCGTCAGCGAGCGCTCGCCGTCGCGCGTTGGCTGTGGCAGCGGCGGCGGCTTCACCTTGGCGCTCGAGTTGGCCGCCAATCGCGCTTCGGCTTTCTTGAGGCTGCTCGCTGCGGAAGTGGAGGTTTCGACCGCCACGACTTCGTCCGCTTTCTGCACCGCGGGTCGGGCGGGCGCATCCGCCGCGACGTTGGAAGCCGGCTCCGGCGCCGCCTCGGCGCCCCGCAGATCGATCACCAGCCGGTACGGCTTTCCGACCAGCCCGGCCGAATAGCTCTTTGCGCCATCGGCGTTCAGCACGATGCGCACCACGTTCGGCTGGTTCTGCCCGACGCGCACCGATGTCAGCAAGCCACCCTGTAAGTCGATCGCCTTGCCTCGAATCTTCGGCCCCACTCGCGTCTTGTGCAGGTCGAAATAAATGCGGTCCGGCGAGCGCAAGTGCGCCGAATCGAACGTCACCGCGTCATTCAGCCGGACGATAATCCGCGAGTGATCGCCGGCGTTCTTCGCCTCCACATACTCGACGGCGGCCCAGTTCCCGTGCGGATCTCGGGGCTGCACCGGGGGGCCCAGGTCGGCGAAATAGGTCGCGGAAATCTGGACGGCGTTCTGCACCGCAGGCGAAGGCCCCCTTGCACTCACGGACTTCGCAGGACCCGCTTGTTCGGCGGGGGGACCGTTATCATCCTTCGCAACCTGCGCGGGTTGTTGCGTTGCCGCGCGAGCGGCCGCAATCTGCGCGAGCGCCTGGCGCGCATCGCCCGACCGGTTGTTTTTCGGATAGCGCGTCAGAAATTCCCGGAAGCTTGCTTCGGCCGCGTCGAGGTTTTTCTGGTCGTCCTTCTCGATTTGCGCGATTGCAAAGAGAGTTTCACCGCGATAGCGCGTGCCCGGATACTGCGCGACCAGGAATTTGTACATATTGATTGACGACTCGAAATACTTCCGGTCGAACAGGCGCCCCATCTCGCGGTACAGCTCGGCCTCCGCGATCAGGGAAGGAGTCACCTCCGGCGCCTGCGCCGAAATCAAATAGACCTTGTGGTACGCGTCAATCGTCTTCTTATAATCGGCCACCCCGCGGTCCCGCGGCAGAAGCCCTTCCAGCATCGTTCGCATGCGCACGGCGCGCTCGAATTGCGTGCGCGGCGCCGATTCCTGGCCTGCGCGAGCGCGACCCGGCAGGCAAAGGAACAGCGCGGCGAGGAGCAGGACAGAGTTTGCGAGCGCAAGCCCTGAAGTGGTTTCGCGTCTGAAGCGAAGAGAAGTCGAAGTCCAGTGTTTCATTCGTTCGTAAAAACAGCCCGGCCCTGTGAATCGATTTCCCGGCGGATTGGATTCCGATGCGGAGTCCACACCGACGCCGGGTTGCGACCTGAGCCAGGCCGGAAGTATGCGTTTTTTACCTTTCGCACGTACTGACGCGTCTCCCAAAATGGGGGGACGCCGCCGCTGCGGTCGACGGCCCGTTCACCTGCATTATATGCCGCAAGTGATCTCGTCAAGTCGCCGTTGTACCGATCGAGCAACGTTTTCAGGTACGCTGTACCGCCGTCGATGTTCTCGGCGGGGTCGAAAGGATTGCCAACGCCAAAACGTTCTGCCGTCCCGGGAATCAACTGCATTAAACCCATCGCTCCCTTGTTCGAGATCGCATGAGGATTCCATCCCGACTCCGTGCTGATCACGGCGTCCACCAGCGCGGGGTCCAGATCGTGCCGCTGCGCTGCCTCGTCCACGATATGCGCGAGGCGAGCCGGTGGCGCGACCCGTGAAGCGGATGTCGATGCCGGGTGCGCAGCAGAACTCCCGCTGTCGCTGTGCCGCGGCGACGAATCCTGGTTCGTGTAGACGAGCTTGCCCTGCCCGTCCACATACGATGCAATCTGGGCGTGCGTGGGTATGGCTAGTGCGCCCCACACCCCCCCCAGCAAGAGTACAACACTTGCCAGCGCAGGGATCCCCCCAGATCGAGGAAAGGTTCGTAGACTGCGGAGCCGTCTTCGCACTATTCCCTCGCGCGAACCTTTGGGAACCTCTGAACCGTTGATGGAGTGCTTACTCATTGGCCCTGGGAAGGCAGAAACGTTCGGGTTAAGGCCCTGAATGCGGCCTTAAACCTACTTCCTGAACGAACGCGAACACATTTCGGTTCCCGGCCCCTAGATAAGGCCGCGGAACCTCTACATACCAGAAACATACCGCCGCCCTACGGAAGTAGTGCCAGGGCAGACCCGCCTGCAGCGGGCAGACCGGTGTGCCGCAGGTAGACTTCTGGCGCGATTGAATTATAGTGAGCCGGAGAGAACGGGGTAAACAGTACGGGCGGACAGTTGTGTCCTTTTTGCCATCCGCCGCAATCTGGCAGTGGCCCCGTGGCACGGCCCGCGGGGCGGGTTTTCGAGGCTCCGTTCGGGCACTACACCCCTTGCCCGGGGGACCCCGTCGTAGATGACTTGGACAACTCTGACGATTAATAGTCCGACATATTGACTGTCAACATGATGGATGATATCTTCCCGTCCATGATGACACCAGAACCTTGGTTCGAACACATCCCGATACCCGCGCTGCTCCGCCACGCGCGCACCACCTACGGCGCGGCGATGCGCCGGGCGCTGGCCGAGGCCGGATATGACGACATTCCGAAAAACGGACTCTACGTGATCGGAGGGCTGACTCTGGAGACGGGCGCCCTTCCGCTTGGGCAACTCATCGAAGAGCTGCGGATCTCCAAACAGTCGGCCAGCCAGCTCGTCGACACTCTGGTGGCCCGCGGCTATTTGCAGCGCACGGAGGATCCCAGCGACCGGCGCAAACTAAGCATCACCCTGACTGAGCGCGGGCAGGACGCCGCGGCAACGCAGGCGGCCGCAGGCAAGAAAATCGATGAGGAACTGATCAATCGCGTAGGCCAGGAGAACGTCGATCGCACGCGATGCACGCTCGCGGTGTTGATCGAAATGGGCCCACACGGCGAGCACCCAGCCGACGAAGACTGACCGTCGCACCTGAGCGGGGTCTACAACATCCCTTCAATCATCGGATAGACGGCACTCAACGCCTTCTCGATTCCCGCCGTATCCTTTCCGCCAGCCTCGGCGAGATCAGGGCGGCCGCCGCCGGAACCGCCCACCATCTTGGCGAGTTCCTGGACGATTTTCCCGGCGTGCAGCTTGGGGATCAGGTCCTTCGTGACTCCGGTGATGAGGGCGACTTTGCCGTCTTCTGCGCTTGCCAGCACCACCACGCCGGAGCCGAGCTTCTGACGAAGCACATCGACCATCTGACGGAGATTTTCGCGGTCGACGCCGGAAACCCTGGCGGCAACGACGGAGACATCCTTCACCTTGCGCACGCCCTCCAGCAGATCCTGCGCTTGAGAGCCCGCCGATTTGCGCTTCAGCGCTTCCAGTTGTTTTTCGAGCTGGCGCGTGGACTCGAGCTGGCGCTCGATCGCGCCGATCAGGTCGTCCTCGCTCGAATTCAGCAGGCTCGCGGCGGAGCGGAGCGTCGTCAACGCCCGCTGGTACTCGGCGAGGCCGCGGTCGCCGGAAATGGCGTCGATGCGGCGGACGCCGGCGGCGCTGGACTGCTCGGCCGTAATTTTGAAGACGCCGATTTCGCCCGTGCGAGTGACGTGGGTCCCGCCGCACAGTTCCTTGCTGTAAAAATCTCGGGGCGAAGCCGAATCCGCGATCGTCACCACGCGAACATTCGCTTCGGGATACTTGTCGCCGAAGAAGGCAAGCGCGCCGGAGGCGAGCGCCTCGTCGATATTCATGATGTCCGTACGCAATCCGAGGTTCTTCACGATTTCGTCGTTCACCTGCTGCTCGATTTCCCCGAGTTCGCTCGGATCAACCTGCGCGAAATGCGAGAAATCGAAGCGCAAATGATCGGGCGCTACCAGAGAGCCCGCCTGCTTGACGTGTGTGCCCAGAATATTGCGCAGTGCGGCGTGCATCAGGTGCGTCGCGGTGTGGTTGCGCATATCGCGCACGCGGCGCTCGGCATCGGCCACCACCGTGACGCGGTCGCCCACGCGCAAATCTTCGTTCGCCACGATGCGATGAGCGATCAGCCCGCTGACCGGATAGTACGCCCCGCGCACTTCGGCCACCCGGAGCGATTCCGAATCGTTGTAAAACGCGCCCGTGTCCGCAACCTGTCCGCCGGATTCAGCGTAGATCGTGGTGCGGTCGAGAATCACTTCTGCTTCCGCGCCGCGCGGAATTTCGTTCACCTGGCCTTCCTTGGTGATGATGGCTTCCAGGCGCGCATCCCGCGTGCGCGTCCCAAAGTAAAAATCCGGCTCCGTCCGGTAGGTCTCGCGCAGCCTCGCATAGACAGGTCTCGCAACTTCCTTGTGCGCGCCCTTCCACGACGCCTTCGATTGCGCCCGCTGCTCCTCCATCGCGCGATCAAAGCCCGCCCAATCAACGGTCATGCCCGCATCACGCGTCACGTCTTCGATAAAATCGCGCGGCAATCCGTAAGTGTCGTAAAGCTTAAACGCATCCGCACCGGGCACTGCCGACAACGAACCCGAAACCGTTGCGTTGCCGTGAATATGGGCGCTGATTTGGCCAATCCGCTCGTCAAGCTTCTCCAATCCGACATCCACCGTGCGCGTGAAGCGACTTTCTTCTTCGTCCAGCACGCGCGTGACGCGTTTAGCATGTTCTTCGAGTTCGGGATAGGAGCCGATCATCAGCTTGCGCACTTCGGCGGACATTACCGACATAAAAGGCGACGGTGCGTTGAGCATGCGGGCGTGGCGCAGGCCACGGCGAATGATCTTGCGCAGGACGTAGCCGCGGCCTTCGTTCGAGGGAATCACGCCATCAGAAATCAGGAACGTCGCGGCGCGTGAGTGATCCGCAATCACCCTGAGTGAGCCAGCGCTCTTCTTGCCCTCCTCAAGTTCTTCTTCCCGCTGGAGATCGATGCCGCAGAGTTCGGCCGCGCGCTTCATCAGGGGGACGAAAAGATCTGTGTCGTAATTGCTGATGACGTCCTGGAGGACGGCGGCGGTTCGTTCGAGTCCCATCCCCGTATCGACGGACGGCTTTGGCAAAGGATTAAGCTTGCCGTCGGCATCGCGGTTGAACTGCATGAAAACGAGATTCCAGATTTCGACGTACCGGCCGCATTCGCACGGAAATTTGCAATCGGCGTGGCCCTGATCGGAAGCGGCTGGGCCCATGTCGTAGAAAATTTCGCTGCACGGGCCGCAGGGGCCCGTGTCTCCCATCTGCCAGAAATTCTCTTTTAAGCCGGGAATCTCGAAGACTCGATCCTTGGGCGCACCTGTACGGATCCACAATTTGTGGGAGTCCTGGTCGGGAGGGAGCTCCATGCCCTTGGAAATCTCGGCGCCGCCAAAGACGGTGAAATAGAGCTTGTCGACCGGAAGACCAAACCATTGCGGCGAGGTAACCAGTTCCCAGGCGTAGGCGATGGCTTCCTTTTTGAAATAGTCGCCGAAGGAGAAATTGCCCAGCATCTCGAAGAACGTGTGATGGCGATTGGTGAAGCCGACGTTTTCGAGGTCGTTGTGCTTGCCGCCCGCGCGCACGCATTTCTGGCAGGACGTGGCTCTGTTGTAGTCGCGCTGCTCGACGCCCAGGAAAACATCCTTGAACTGGTTCATTCCCGCATTGGTGAAGAGCAGCGTGGGATCGTTCGTCGGGACGAGCGAGGAGCTGCGCACCACGCGATGCCCGCGCTCCTCGAAGAAGCGCAGGAAGGTGCTTCGAATTTCGTTTCCAGATAACCTGTTCACAATGCCGTTCATTATGGCAGAGCCCGGTGTCTACTGGCGAGCGTCACCATCATTCTGAACGGGAACAGTGGCCACCGCCGCGCTGAGGCCCCGCGTTGGCGTCTGGCACGTGGAGTAGCGGCGGCGGTCAGACGCCGACTTGCGCCGTTTCAACACCACGAAGGGCTGTTCATGGACGCACCTCCAGACGCGAATGGGCGACCGCTTTTCCACGGCTGACGGCGAACAGAACAGCCTGAAAAACACGATTTTGTATCGATTAGAAATTCAATTTGTATTGATACTAAAAGACTTAGCGCGATTTCTGTCTGCAATAAATGCACAACTGAAATCCCGCAAATTGATTGGGCTTGGCGGGTAGAACGGACCGGTGATCCTCCGGGAAAGCGAACTATACGCCAAATCGAATCGCTCGTCCCCAAGAAAAGGCGCCCGCGAACGGTTTCTCAACGTGAAGATCGTCTGGGACGCCGTGCCGACACTAGCTTGCGGGGAACCGCGAAGGCGCCGCGCCCGGATCGAGAGGAGGAATTCGCTCGGCGCGGGGAAAGTAAATTTCGAAGCTGGTGCCCTGGCCCTGCTCGCTTTCCACCCAGATAAAACCCCCGCTCTGTTTGACGATGCCGTAGACGGTCGCAAGTCCCAGGCCAGTGCCCTGCCCGAGAGCCTTTGTGGTGAAAAACGGCTCGAAGAGCCGGGCTTGCGTTCCTTTATCCATTCCGAAGCCGGTGTCGCTTACTGAGATCATGACGTAAGGGCCCGGAGTCATGGGGTGACGGCGCTGCGCCTCGTCTTCCGTCAGTTCTTTGCTGAAGGTCTCGATGGTGAGACGCCCGCCTTTCGGCATCGCGTCGCGCGCGTTGAGCGAAAGATTGATGATCACCTGTTTGAGCTGGTGAACGTCGGCGAGCACTCGGCCCAGGCCCGGGCTCAAATGCAGGACGAGCTCGATTTCCGCTCCGAGCAACCCGTCGAGCATCCTGCACGATTCGTAGACCACCTCGTTCAGGTCGAGCACCTTCGGCTCGAGCACCTGTTGGCGACCGAAGGCGAGGAGTTGACTGGTGAGCGCGGCCGCGCGCTTGGCGGCTTTCTTGATTTCCTCCACTTTGTGCCGCCACGCACAATCCTCGGCGGCAAACTGGTGAAGCAACAGGTCGCTGAATCCGATGATGACGGCGAGAAGATTGTTGAAATCGTGGGCGAGGCCGGCGGACAACTGCCCGACGGCGTTCATTTTTTGCGACTTGCGCAGAGCCTCCTGAACCTGGCGAAGACCCTCTTCCGCCTTTTTTTGCTCGCTCAGGTCGCGAACGACGCTGATGAAGGCGGGCTCGGCGCCGCCCAGCGGACGCAGCGAAATCTCGACGGGAATTGCTTCTCCGGTCTTGTCGATCCCGGTGCATTCCGTGGGCTCGGGTTCACAGTCGGGGTGGTCCGCGACGAGATTGCGGATAAGCCGCCGGGTAACGCGATCGCGGTCTCCGGACGCGATGAGGCGAAAGAGACTTTGCCCGGCCAGTTCGCCGAGGGAATACCCGAACAAACTGAAAGCAGATTGATTGGCCGCGACGATGTTCGCCTCCTCATCGACAACGAATATGGCGTCCGGAGTTGCGTCCGCCATGGCGCGTTCGAGCGCCCGAGTCGGGTGTTCCTGCGAGTTCTGCGTGATTTCGTTCGTATCAACCATAATTTCCAAGGACGACGCCTGAGATTCCTCCCCCTCCTGACTTGTGTGCATGTACGAACCGATCGGTTCGGCATCCGCTTAGGATGAGGCACGCGCGGCCGCCTGTCGTTGCGGAGAATCAATTCCTTGTTTGCGCTAGCGCAATGAGGGAAACACTTGTGCGAAGCAGGAGGAAGTGGAGTTACTCGATGTCGAAGGAAAGAAGGCGCTGCGGAGAACGCAGGAGGATGCTGCCGCGCTTTTTCTCGATGACGCCGCGCCGTTGCCAATCGCTGAGATAGCGGCTGGCGGTGAACAGGGTGACGTGGGCCATGCTGGCGAGCTCCTCGTTGGTGATTTCGATTTCCACTCCGCGAGAAACGGAGCGGCCGATGCCGTAGCAAAGGTCCACGACGGTCTGGCGGAGCCGGTGAGCCGCGCTGCGGCTGGTCAGGCTCATGTGAACGCAGAGCAGCCGCACGAAACCGTCGTACGTTATGGTGAGTGCATTCTCGAAGAGCCGCGGGAAGCGCGCCGTCAAGCTGCGCAGGCGGTCACGTTCCCACACGATTGCGGATCCGCTCTCCACCATCTCAACGCCGAGGAGAAAGGAGCGAGACTCTGGAACCATTGCAGCCAGGCCGAAGGCGTCGCCGGGTGTGATCCAGTGAAGGATGACCTTGTCGCCTTCATCGGAAACGGCGAAATATTGAGCGCGGCCGGATCGCAGCAGGCACAACCGGGACGCAGGCTCGCCTGCGTGCTGAAGAACCTGCTTGGCGAAAAACCGGCGCAGCTTGCCGGCAGCAAGAACCTCGGCCCGCTGATTCGGCAGGAGACCTTCGAGAAACTTCGATTTCGCCTCGGGCTGCGCGACCAACGCGACTGCCGCTTTCATGCCCGTTACCCCTTTTGTTGACAAAGTGATAACACGGATCGAGCGCTACCAGCAAGGGGAACCTTGGAGAGCATCCGTTGGGCCACGCGCGCGCCGGCGGCGAACGCGGACCGAAACTTCCCATGCGGCATCTGCGCAGAAGGATCGAGCCAAGACAGCACGGTCCCCAATCCGTCCGTAAGGTAGGAGTGGGGGTACTCTGCAGCGTGAATGCGAGTTGCGCGAAGCGGATCCACTGCCAGAACGCCTCCTGTTGGTCGGTAAAAGCGTGCAAGCTGGTGAGGTCAATCGGGAAGTCGACAGACGGTGATTGCTCGAAGTACTCCCAAAAAGCGCTCTGCAAATCCGTCGATAAGAACCTACTCCCCCTCTAGGCAGGAACCGGCAATAATCCGATAGCGTCCAGGCACAGGGCCAGCCCCTCGATGGCCGTTGCCAGTCGCAAGGTCAGCTGACGCGCATGATGCACCAGTCGACCCGGGATATGGAAAATCAAAAAGTGCAGCCGCTTCGGCCGTGCCGTCAATAAGTCGGCTGGCAAGGCCAAGCGCTTTAGCGCCGTGAGCACGTTGTAGGCGATCACCGCCAGCCGCAACCAGGCGGCATTCGCTCCAAAGTATTTCGACGGCAGCACCCCGGCCGCTAAATCATTCTTCATCACATCGTGTACCCGCTCGATCGTTCCGGCTTTTTCTCGATGCCACTCGATTAGTTTCACCGCTTCCCAATCCCAGATGTTGCTCAGCACCGCAAAATGTCGCACGCTACTGCCGTCGGCAAACAACCCTCCCTGCCGTTGGCGCAGCCGGATGGCGATGTAGCGCAGTGGCTTGCTGTCTTTCAGCTCTGCTTGCTGATTCGACACGAACACCACTTCGGCGCACTCGCGATCTATACCTGGCTCGCGGTCCCCGTACGCCTTCCATTCCTTTTCCGGAACTTCCAGAATGGCCTCACGCAAAGCCTCGCTCATCCGCACGCTGATCGCAAAACCAATCCGTCCCTGCGGCCCTTCTTCACGTCTCTCGTTCGACAGCCAGCGCAACAACTCCTTCTCGTGACAGGCCGAATCGCCGCGATAGTAATAGGTGGTCACTGTCTTGGGCAGCGCGGCGAACGCTGCTTTTGCTACCGTCAACGGAGCCATCTGTGCCGGCACATTCCCATCCCGAAACTCATCGGCCAGCACCGCGTCCATCTCGGCCCACACCGCCAGCATCGGTTGATAACCTCGCGGCCCTTCGTAGGTATGCAGTGCTTCTTGTTTTCGGCTTTCGATAATTGTGGTGTCCTGATCCACCGTAGCGATCTTCTGCTCCGGACAACGTTCTCCGAATCGCCGGATCAGATCCTGGTTCACTTTTCCTAGCCCCTCCAGCGGTTCACTCTCTGAGGGGATGTAAGCAATTTGATCCGGCAGTCGTTGCTGCTTGGCTTGCTCGATCTTCTCTTCTTCATGAAAGGCATACAGAAACTTCCGAGCTGCTTCCGGTGAAGGCACTTCGTGCCCGATCAGTTCCCCCAGCCCGGGGTCCCCACGCAGTCGCTCAAAATCGTCCAGGCACTCACCCCCAGCGGCATTCAGAATTACGAAACTCTCGACAAACGTGGCCTCGTCGTAACCCCGTTGCCGCTCCTTCACCACCAGATGTTCCTTCACACTGCCGGGTAATCCCAGAGAACGAAATGCTTGCACCACCAAGGGTAGGCCTCCCAGCGCGGTCAGGATTTCTTCGGCTGGCTTGGCGTCGAGTTCGAACAATAAAGGGGATTCGGTCGGTGAGGGCTTCTCGATCTTGCGCATGCCCGCTATCGTACTCGAATGACACACCTGGCTGGCGAAAATTCCCAGTCTCTGCTGCGCCTCCCCGCTGCGCTTTGCTTCGGCTTCCAGGGCCTGAAATAACTCTCCGTTCTTACAAGGCCATCAACCGGGGCCCCTTATCGACGGATCGGGGATGGTGCGGGCGCACGTCAGAAAAATGGGATTTCGGGATATGGCGGTTTTTTTAGCCTTGTCTTACGGCATGTATTGCCGTAAGATAAAGCCATGGCCAACACACCGCCCTCCAAACAACTCCGCCAGGTCGCTGCCGAGCTGGCCGAACCCAAACCCATGCGCCGCGGCTCTGTCTCCGAGCGCACCGTCAAGTGCAGCAAGCCGGGCTGCGCCTGTGCCAAGGATCCCAAGGCACGCCATGGCCCCTACTTCAGCCTCACACACGCGGTCAAAGGTAAAACTCAGTCTCGCTTCTTAACTTCCGAGCAGGCGGCTCTCGCCCGCCAACAGATCGAGACCGGCCACGCGTTTCGCACCAAAGTGGAGGCCTTTTGGCAGGGCTGTGAGGACTGGGCCGACCGCGAGTTGCAGGCTGCGCCACCTTCCTCCGCTTCGACCTCCTCCCAGGAGGCCGAAAAAAGGGGCTCCCAACGGACCTCCAGAAGGAAATCTTCCGGGAGATCGAAACCCTCCTAGGTTCCTCCTCCGTTGCGGAACTGGATTTCGAAGCCGTGGAGACGGCCGCGCGCCGGCAAGCGTTGTCCTTGGCCGCCCGGGCCTTGGAACAGAAGCTCAACGCCGACACCAGCGATTATGGGGGACCGGCCTTACCCTGTCCCTGTGGCGGTGTGGCCTGCTATCACGGCCGCCACGAAAAGACCTTCGAAAGCGTGTTGGGAGCTCTGCACCTGAAGCGGGCCTACTATTACGATGACCAATGCCACAGCGGATTCTGCCCGCGCGACCGCGATCTGAAGCTGGAGTTATTTTCACTGACACCCGGCGTTCTACGCATGACCGGCAGTGCGGCCGCGCTATTGAGCTTTGAAGAGAGCTGCACGATATTGCACGATTTGGCGGGAGTCGAAGTGAGCACAAAACAGGTCGAACGAGCGGCGGAAGCACTGGGCGCGGAGATCGCCACGGATGAACGCCAGCAGGTCGAGCGAATGGGCGAGGTGGCTCCCACCATGTACCTGGGTATGGATGGAACCGGAGTGCCCATGCGTAAAGAAGAAGTGGCCGACCGCGCGGGCAAGCAGCCCGACGGCAAGGCGAAAACTCGCGACGCCAAGCTGGTCACCATCTGGACGGCTGAATCGTGCGATCCGGAAGGCAGGCCGGTGCGTGATCCGGGATCGATCACCTATTCCGCCGCGATTGAAACCGCCGCCACCCCCGACACCAGTCCTGAACTGTCGGACTTTGCCGCGCGCGTCCAGCGCGAGGCCAGCCGTCGCGGTTTCACCGAAGCAGCGCGTCAGGCCGTGTTGGGAGATGGTGCGGCCTGGATTTGGAATACGGCGACGGAACTGTTTCCGCAAGCCAAGCAGATTCTCGACCGCTATCATGCCAAAGACTATCTCAGTCGGGTGGGGAAGATCATTCATGGGGAGAGCGCCGAGGGCAAACAGTGGATCGAGGAACGCTGCAGCGAACTCGACGAAGGCCGCTTAAGCGCCATAGTGCACGTGCTGCGCAGCCACGTCGATCAACACAAAGAGGCACGGACGTGTATTCACTACCTCTGGACGAATCGACGGCGCATGCGCTACCCCGAATTCGAAAAACAAGGGTACTGTACCTCGACCGGCGTCGTGGAGTCGGGTTGCAAGGTAGTAGTCGGGACCAGGCTCAAGCGGGCAGGCATGCACTGGACCGTCAAAGGTGCCAACGCCATCATTGCGCTCCGCTGCTCGAAGCTCAGCGGACGATTCGAAGATTTCTGGGAACGCCGCTCACAGAAAAAACAGGCGGCCGCATGAGGTCATCCCCCAAATCTGACGTGCACCCGGATGGTGCAAGTCGCTTGACAAGTTGAAACCGACCAGCCATCTTTATTGGCTTTCCCTGGCATGGCATTTTTGCCGGCGCGTGCGGTTTGCGGCAGCCGGCCGTGTGAGGCGGCGGCACGTTGGCGCCGTTTGGAGAGAGTGCAGTGCGAGTGCGGGTTTGCTTTCACGATCGCTGTTTCGACGGAGCCTGCTCCGCCGCGGTCTTCACGCGGTTTTATCGCGAGCGCGTCAACGCGAACGCGGAGTTTCTCTACACGGGAATGACGCACAAGGCGTCGCAGCCGTTCGAGGACGGACTGTTCGACGGCGACGAGAACGCGATCGTCGATTTCAAGTATTCGAGCTCGCCGCAGTTGACGTGGTGGTTCGATCACCATCAGAGCGCGTTCCTCAAGCCCGAGGACGCGGAGCACTTCCGGCACGATCATTCCGGAAAAAAGTTTTACGATCCGACGTATAAGTCGTGCACGAAACTGCTGGCCACCGTGGCGGCGCAGAAGTTCGGGTTCGACGCGAATCCGCTGGCGGAGCTGATTCATTGGGCAGACATCATCGACGGCGCGCAATTCGCGTCGCCGGAAGAAGCGGTGGGACTGGCGGAGCCGGCGATGAGACTGGCGCTGGTGATCGAGGCGGCGCCCGAGTCCAACCTGGTACCAAAACTGATTCCCGAGCTGACGACGCGGACGCTGGCGGAGATGGTGGAATTGCCGCTGGTGAAGCAACACCTGGGGCCGTTGCTCGAACGGCATCGCCGATCGATGGACATTATGCGCGAGCGCGCGGATGCCCGCTCCGGCGTGATTTATTTCGACGTGAGCGATCTCGATCTCGAGGGCTACAACAAGTTCGTGCCGTACTTCCTGTACCCGGACGCGCTGTATTCGGTCGGCGTCAGCGCGTCGCCGACGCGAGCGAAAATTTCCGTGGGGACGAACCCGTGGAAAGCGGCGCCGGATGAGGTGAATCTCGCTTCGCTCTGCGAACAGCATGGAGGCGGAGGACACGCACGCGTGGCGGCGATTTCGTTAGGCCCGGGCGATCTGGTGAAGGCGCGCCACGTGGCAAAGGAAATTGCGGCCACACTGCGCAAGGTATCCGAGGCAAGCGCGAGCGCGAGGCGTCCCACGCCGTAGCCGCCTGGATTTTCACTTCGATCGCGGGCCGGCTGGGTGCGCACTGCTTCAAACAGCTCTCGTGACTTTAGAAGCGGCGCCCGGAATTCGAGTTAAGCGCGGCTCGCTCGCTGAGCTTGCAACAATGGCGCGATTTTCCGCCGTGTTATACTTTCTGGATTGTGGGCCGCTAGCTCAATTGGCAGAGCAGCTGACTCTTAATCAGCGGGTTGCAGGTTCAAGTCCTGCGCGGCCCACCAAAACACCAATCAAAACGAGGGTTTTTAGGAAGCGGGAAGCGCCACAGTTTGCCATGCTACCAGTTTTGCTACCCAGTGGAGCCCGGCAGAACAGGAGTCTGGGGCGACAAGTCCAGTGGAACTCGCTCTGTCTGCCGCAGATGGCGCACAGGATGGCCCGCATAATCAAACAGAATCAAAACCGGCCACTGAGGGCCCGGATGCGATGGAATGTCCTTCCAAGCCCTGTAAGGCGCCTTAGCGAGCAGACCATCAGAGAGAATTGTAAGGAGGAGATTTCGCAATGGCCCAAACAGCTGAATACATGCTCATTTCTGGGGCGGGTGACGAAGTTAACAAGAAGCTTGCAGACGGGTCGAAGGCAGGCTGGAAACCGATATTGCAATCTTGCGTGCTCGAGGGTATGAGGACGCGATCGCACGTTATCTTGGAGCGCGCCATCAGCACCGAAAACTGACTCTCTAGCGATTCTGTTTCAGCGTTCTTCGAGATAGCGTAGCCCGGCCCGGCAACAGATGCACGCCTTCCTTGCCTCAGGTTCTGAGGCAGGCCGACACCTCAAATGTGCAATTGAGTTCTCAAGTCCCGGGGTAACTGCCTTCCCTGTCAACAGCCCCCGTTGGCGAGCGAATTGCGATGTCCGTAGGTGGGGGTGTCTATGCGATTCTCTCTCAGACTTCTTCCTCTCTTTGTTTGCGTTCTTTTCAGCCTTTCGGCTATCCCGGCCCATGCCAGTCCGATATGGACTGTCAGCGGGGTGATCACCCAGCCTGGGAATGATGTCTGCGGCGGGACGTGCACTCAGACCGTAGACTTCTCGTTCCAAGTCGAATGGCAGAAGTGGCCTTATTCCACCTCCACTTCCGACAGGTACATTCTCGATCCTCTTTCTGGCGAGGCGTCGGGAAGCGGCCCGCTGGGAACGGTTTGGAGTACGGATCCTGTTTATTGGGGGGAAGTCCTCACCAACCCAAGCGGAGATAATTTCTGGCTTGAATTCAGCACCACCGGCTACCAGGCTCCCGTCTTCTCCAATACGCCCAGCGCCGTTCCACCATCGCCTTGGGAATACATGAGTACGTGCATAACGGAGGCGTGTGTGGTGGACTTCAGTTGGGCTACCTGGAATGGACCCGGGTATTACACGGGCGGCGACGGCGGCATAGCAAGCGATCCCTCTGGCGGATCGTTTCAATACACCATTACCGGTCCGGGCATTCCGCACACTCATAGCGCGCCAGAGTCGGGCACGCTCCCCTATCTGCTTCTCGGATTACCATTCCTCGGACTGCTTCCCAAGTGGAAGGGATAACGAATGGAGGCGGGGAATTATTGCTAGCGGCGATAGGACGGGCTATCGACGCCATCAATCGCGCAGGTTATTGCAAATCAGTTGAAACGCGGGGTCTATGCCTTACGTAGTAATGCCAAAATGAGTCCGATCTGGGTCCATTTGCTACCGAATACCAGCCCGATCAGCATGTCCTGCGCGGCCCACCACTTGCTTCGCATTATCTAAGGTCCCCGGGGATTCGCTGAAGGAGCGGAGTTGCTGGTTCGCCGAGCGAGAAGTTTGGCGAATGCTAGCGGGTTGCGGCGGAGACTTTCCTCGCGATAAGGCCGTAGCGTTTCCGCTGCGCAGCGGCTGCCAAGGAGTTCAGCGCGGTTTTCGCCTCCGCGGCGTGGCCTGACTTCTTGTCGAGCTCGGCCAAGGAAAGACGGGTCTCGTATTCCATGCCGACGAATCCGTGAGCGCGCGTTTGTTTTAGAGCCTGCAACAGGAGTGCACGAGACGATTCGGGATGGCCGGAAACAAGCAGAAGCCGCGCGGATGCAATCTCAAACTGAAGGCGGACCAGAGCGTTCTGGCTCTTGGCAACGAGCGGCTGAGCGCTGGCCACTTCGCGCTTCGCTTCCGCCAACTTCCCTTCTGACTGCAGCGCCTGGATGAGGGTGACGGTTGCGATGAGTTCGTCGTCGGCCTCACGTTCCTGATGGAACTGATCTTTGCGCTTGCGCAACTCGGATTCCGCATCCGCGGCTCGACCTTCCTCAATGGAAAGCCCGGCGAGCGCCACGCGGGACTCACCCGCAGCCTGGAGCTCGCCAGACTCATTTCGGAGACTCAGGGACTTTTCGTAGGCTTTGCGAGCTTCAATGAGGTCGCCACGGTCGGTCAAGATTTCGCCAAGGCCGAAGAGAGCGTATCCCAGAGCATTCTTGTCGCCGATATCGCTGGCGACCGCCTTAGCCTGCCGGCAGATGATTCGCGCCATCTCCAGATTGCCTTGGAGTCGCGAGACTTCGGCTAGATCCGTGAGGGCCAGAGCCACTCCATCTTTGTCCTGGATGGCTCGATAACTGGGGATGGACGTCTCCAGCATTTTTTCGCTTCCACCAAGTTGCCTTGGAAGAGCAGAACATCACCAAGGTTGTTGGAGGTGGCCGCGACTCCCTCGAGATCACCGACCTGCCGGAATTCCTTCGCCGCGTCGCGCCACATCTTTTCCGCGCGCAACAGGTCTCCCCGCAGGAAATAAATGCTGGCCAGGTCGTTCAGCGCGCGCGCTTCGTCATTGTAGTCGCCGCCCGACGCGGAGCTTTGGCGCGCGGCTTCGCAATAGCCGACCGCCTCTTGGAGGGAAGCGCCGATGGAACCAGCCTGCTGGCAAAGAATTCCGTAGGCGCGCGCCACGATCAGCGGGGAGCCTTGTGCCGTCCCCTTGGCAACGGCCCTTTTGGCGGCAGCTTTGGCAGCCGTGAGATTCTGGTGATCTCCGCCGAAGCCTCCATCAGATGCGGGTCATCGTTCGCTGGAGGCGGCAGAGATTTCAAAGATTGCACCGTACGAAGAGCGTCGGCTGGACTGACCGGCAACTCGGCGACCGCCAGATGGAGACCGTAGTCAAGACTGTCCGGACGCAGTGCAAATAGCGAACGATAGGTATCGACTGCTTTGCGTGAATCTCCAACTGTTCCTTCATACTGGCCGGCTACAAGGAGTTGCTCTTCGCGCGAAAGGTGCTGGGATAAATCGAGAGCCCGCCGCGCTTCGGAAACGGCTTTCAGACGATAGCCCAGATGGTCCCAGGCATCGGACAGAAACGCATGAGCGAGGGGAAACTCCGGATCGGCAGCGATCGCGTTGCTCAGAGCGTCGCGAGCGCCGGCATAATCGAATGCCCATAATTTGGCCTTGCCCTCGGAGTAGAGGCGGATCGCCTGTTCATTTGCCGGCAAGGAAGCGCGCGCGGCGACCGCATCCTCCGGAGACAGCGAATTCACTCCCAGATTCTTTCGCAGGTCCGCACCTGCTCGCGCGGCGAGCTCAAAGACATTGGTTCGTCTAAAAGGGTTCCGGAAGACCCACGCATACGCCGCCAATCGGTCGCAAGACACGTTCTACAACGCCGACGGCACGGTCATGGTGTCCGTGATCGGCGATCCCGGCAAAGAAGGCGAGAACACGAGCACATACTCCGTACTCTACGCGCGCCTTAAGCCCGGGCTCCCGGAAAAGACGATCATCTCTCTAAACCAGCAAAAGGTTGTTTGCCAGGAATGACGCATGGTTCCCAGAGGAGGGCATTTTAGGGCTCGGCGAAGCCGGTTGGATGAACAGTTCTGAGAGGACACATGATAGTTAAACCCGCTCTGGAGGGAAATGAACTGACTATGGTCAGCGTACGCCACTCGCTTGCATGCGATCCTATTGTCAGCGAGCGTCTCTTCTTTCTGTCGATGTGTGTGCTGATCTTCTCGGCTGTATTCTACGGCTTCGGTTCCGAATACGTCAGGTCTAGGGCGGAGTACTTTCCGTTTCCCAGCCTGCTTGTCTACATCCACGCAGCGCTCTTTTTCTCCTGGATGCTTCTTCTGCTGGCTCAAGCGTGGCTGGTTTCCGCCGGACGGGTTGCCTGGCATCGCCGTCTTGGGATCACGGGGTTTTTCCTCATCTGCGCCATGCCGGCTGTCGGCGCGTTAACCGTCACAGCGGCCGTGGCGCATAACCGCTTGCCGCCCGGCTTCGACGGCCCGTTGGTTTTTTACTACGATTCAATGGCGTCTCTTGTCGCATTCCTGGGCCTCGCCTATTTCGCCCTTCGTTACCGCCACTCTCCGGATTCACACAAGCGGCTCATCCTTCTCGCGACCATGGTGATCGCCGAAGCCGGTATTGCTCGCTGGCCGGTCCACTGGATCCACGCAATCCCCCGCGGCGTTTCCATGATTACGTATTCTTTCCTGCTTTTGCTGGTCTTGTACGATTTCTATTCCCGAAAGAAGATTCATCCGGCAACGCTTTGGGGAGGAGCGTTTCTCGTCCTGTACAAAGAGACGCAGTCTTTGATTGGGCATTCTCACGCATGGCGCGTTGTGGCTTTGTGGATCCTGCATTTTTGGCCACAATCAGGCTGACAGACGAAGCGTAAGAGTCGCGCAGGTGGAACTTACACGAGGATGAACAATCCGCGGTTCACATTTTCAGAATGGAGGAACTCAATGAAGACTATTTTCCTGGTCGCAACGATGCTTATTCTCTGCATAGCGAACGCCGCTGCCCAGGGAAAAGTACTTACGAAGGATCCCCTGACAGGACTTCCGGTGATTCCAACGACAGTGACGAAGTACGGGGGGAACGAGCCGACGAAAATGCCGGACGCGATGGTTTGCAAGAGCAAGATGCAGGGGAACCTGTACCCGCTGATCTACTACATGTTTTCGAAAGACTACAGCAAGACGAACGCGACCGTTGCCGCAACCGTTGCATGGTATGCGTCGCATCTTACCGGGTTCAAGAAAGTGGACGGGTACGACTCGGCGCGTTCGCAAGATGTCTTTTATAATGCGGACCGAACCATCCTGGTCATTGTGACCGGATCGCCCGGAGCGAAGGGCGAGAACACGGCTGCGTATGGGGTAACGTACGAACGCTTTCAGCCGGGACTCTCAGAGAAGACCATCACCGGAATGACGGAGGGGAAAATCGCCTGTCCTTAGGGCAGACTGGAACTTTGGCCGCCCAAGACGCTGACGCTTTTTGATTTCACCGAACGCGCGGATCGCCAAGTGCAAGAAGACGCCGGCGAACCCGTGAAAGGTTTATGAGGAGGTTTTATGCGCAGGACGAAAGATCTGGACCGGAAGCGGCACCACAACATAATGCTCGCACTGCTGTTCGTGTGCTTCGTGATTGAAACCGGCAAGCCTGCTTACGCCTTGCCGCGAGGAAGTTACGGCGACCTTTCCTTAGCGGCCGGGCCCGAGCCTGCGGAATGCAGGCTTGTGTTCGAGGCGACAGATAAACTGTTCGTGATTCCGCACCATGTGTACATGACGGAGATTGGCTCCTTCGCGAATGGAAAGCCACGACAAAGCGAGCTGATTTTTGTGGGCGGCGTCTCCTACGTCCATGATTCAGGCAAATGGATCAAGTCTCCGCTCACCGTGGAGCAGAACCGAGCGCAAGAACAGGAGAACAGGAAGAACGCCACAAACGAATCCTGTCGTCACCTGCGCGATGAAACAGTCAGCGGCGAAAGTACGGCGTCTACAAAGCACACGCGGAGAACGAAGGCACAGTAGCTGACACGCAGGTGTGGATCTCGAAAAGCCGGGGTTTGATCTTGAAACAGGAAGAAGACTTTGGCGAAGCCGATGCGAAAGTCAGAACGCACATGTCGGTTCGCTATGAATATGGAAACATTCAAGCGCCAAGAATGTGAATCGGCGTCTCGCTTCGGGAACGAACCGGACTTGAAAGTGCTGACTTTCATCCGCGGAGCGTGCTCGCAGGGTTCGCAATTCGTCGAGGAGCAACTAGGGAATTTCCGTGGCTGGCAGGTTGACAACAAGCCGGCTGCGTGACGAACCGTGCGCCCCGGTTTGCGGTTCATCCTCTGCGTTTAATTTCGCCACTTTCTGTAGCGTCTTGACTGCAATGCGAGTATAAATCGCGCATCGTGTGTTGCTTCTCGATTGCGGACGAGCCCTGCCGCTGAATGAACACCGCCGCTGAAGGCGCCATTCCCCCCGCATCCCTCCCCCGTTCGCGGCGAGTTTCGCCGCGCATTGCCGCACGCGGCAAACTCACTGTGCTCACGCTCGCCGGGGCCACGTACTTCATGGTTTCCGGGGGACCGTACGGCCTGGAAGACGTCGTCAGGATGGCGGGCTATGGTGGCGCGATCGCGATTCTGCTGATCACGCCGCTTCTTTGGAGCATTCCGGCGGCAATGATGGTGAGCGAACTCGCCAGCGCGGTTCCAGAGGAAGGAGGCTTTTACATCTGGGTACAGCGTGGCATGGGGCATTTCTGGGGATATCAGGAGTCATGGCTTTCGCTGGCCGGAAGCATTTTCGAAATGGCGCTATACCCCACTCTTTTCGTCGATTACCTGGGCCACTTCGCGCCGTGGCTCACGGCCGGTCATCGCGCGATCGCCATCCAATTGACTCTGATCGTCGTTTGCACGCTGTGGAATCTTTCGGGCGCGCGTGCCGTTGGCGAAGGCTCGGTGTGGATGTCGGTGGCCCTGCTGTCGCCGTTCGTCGTGCTGGTCGCGCTCGCTCTTGCGCGTCACGTCGCGCCAAGCGCGGCGCCCATGCCTTCTGCGGCCCATCCGGGCGTCCGCCATTTGGACATCCTCGGCGGGATCTTAATCGCGATGTGGAACTACATGGGCTGGGACAACACATCCACCGTTGCCGAAGAGGTGGTCCGCCCGCAGCGGGCTTTCCCACGCGTCATGCTGATCACCGTGTCGTTCATCACGATCAGCTACCTGATTCCGGTTGCCGCGGTGGCTCATGCCGGCATCAGCCCGCTCGGATGGTCCACTGGCGGCTGGGTGGACGTCGGCCGCATGCTCGGCGGCCAGTGGCTTTCGATCGCCATTGCCGCGGGAGGAGCCATCGGCGCCATCGGCTGCTTCAACGCGCTGATGCTCTCGTTTACGCGGCTGCCGCTGGTGATGGCGCAGGACGGCTATCTGCCAAAAATCTTCGCGCGCACTTCGTCAAGAACCGGCATGCCGTGGGTCGCCATCACAGCTTGCGCAATCGGATGGGCCGCCTGCCTGTTTCTGAATTTCGAACGGCTGGTGATCATCGACGTGCTGCTGACCGGCCTGAGCATCCTGCTGGAATTCTGGGCGCTGGTTGGCCTGCGGATTCGCGAACCAAATCTCGCGCGACCTTATCGCGTTCCGGGAGGAATCGTGGGCACGATTCTGATCGGGATTCCTCCGCTCGCGCTCATGGTGGCCGCCATTATCCGCAATCGCTCTGAAGCGATCGGCTCGACGAGTTCGCTGGCCGTCGCTCTCGTTCTCGTCGCCCTCGGTCCGATCTGCTATTTCGTTTCCCGTCCAAGTAGCAGGACTCGGAAGGCAGAACGCGATGAGCCGGCTTGAATAGGCCGCGTTCAGCGACTGTGCTTTTCAGATAATTCTCACGCGTTGTTCATATTTTTCTCACGCAGGCGTCATCTTCAAGAGGCAGTTTCTCTCCGGCCACCTATGCGGCATGGTTCGAGCAATTAACCGATAACCGAGCCAAACGGCATTGCTAATTCGCTTTCAGCGGGGTGCAAGTATGCGCCTGCGGCAGACAAGTGTGTTTCGAGTCCTCATCCTTGCGGGAGGGAAAGAACTCATGCGGTTTCCTACGTATTGCGTCTTCGGTTTCGTAGCCCTTCTCGTTTCATCTTGGCCGTTAAAGGCGCAGACCGACCGGGCCGTCCTGGAGGGCAGCGTCACGGACCGAAGCGGAGGAACCGTCGCCGACGCGAGCATCAAAGTCACCGACGTCAATACAGGAATCAGCCAGGAGCGCAAATCGAGCGGGCGCGGCTATTACCTATTTCCGGGTCTGGCCGTCGGCAGGTACTCCGTTTCAGTTTCGAAGAACGGATTTAGCACCCGTGTGGTGAACGGAGTGATTTTAAGGGTCGGCGAGGACCACACTCTTGACGTCCGTCTGGCGGTTGGTGAGATGGCCCAACGAGTTGTAGTGAATGCGGAGGCGGACCCCGCGGAGCGCACATCACCGGCAGCCGCGTCTGTGATCGGCAGCGAACAAATCGGAAATCTTCCGGTAAATGGCCGCGACTGGGCCACGTTGACGATCCTGGCTCCCTTCGCCCAAGACGACGGCGGAGGGGACCAGCGCACGATACGTTTCGGCGGGCGCGCCCGCGATGACAACAACTTCAGCATCGATGGGGTCGATGCGGGCGGCATTCAGGAGCAGGCACAGAAATCGTCGGTTCGGCTGCAGATCTCGGAAGACGCGGTGGCCGAATATCGCGTCAACAGCGCGCTGTATGACACGGAATACGGCACGCAGGCCGGCGGTCAGGTGGACGTGGTCACGAAATCCGGCACGAACGACTTTCATGGCACAGCATTCGGCTACCTGCGAAATTCGGTCTTCGACGCGCGCAACTTCAACGATTACGACGCGAACGGGAACCCGGTGATCCTTCCGTTCCGGATGGGCCAGTTTGGAATGACGCTGGGAGGGCCGATCCAGAAAGACAAAACATTCTTCTTCGTTAGTTATGAGGGGCTGCGCCAACTGCAAGAGGATACGACAAGGGGCCAGACTTTCGTGCCGAGCGCGACTCTGGTGCAGGACATCCTGGTCAACGGGCGGAATGGGCAAGGGCCAACGTCAGCGATGTGCGCGGTTCTGCAAGGATTTCCGTGGCGGTCGTCAACTGGCACGGTGGGTGGCTGCACGCCGAAAGTTGTCTATCCCGACAGCGCGTTCCTGAACTGCTCGGACCCGAACGCAAATTGCGGACTCACGTTCGATGCCAACGATCCGGCCACGGACGTGGAATCGTTCACGCATGCGATCCAGACTAAAGTGAATGAAGATTCCTGGCTGGCCCGCATCGACCACAAGTTTAGCGACAACACAGCTTTCTATGCCCGAGCTCAGCGCGATATCAGCCTGTCGTCCGCGCAAATCAACGTCAGCGCCACGGGCCTCGACAGCGACCAGGTATTCAATCACCCGGCGAACTATCTGGTCGCACTGGAGCATGCGTTCACTTCCAATCTTTTCAACGAATCGAAGGTCTATATCAACCGCTCGCCCTTTCACAATCCCCATGGAAGCACGCTTCCGTTTGCCGTGAACACTAACTTTTTCTCGGGAATTCCGAACGAGTCGGCCGACATCGAAGTTGGAACGACGTTCGGGGTTGTGGACAACGCGACGTACTCTCACGGCCGGAATACGTTCAAGATGGGAATGGAATATCGCAGGGTACGTCTCAACCAGGGGCAGACTGCGGACAACAATCTCACTTTCGGCGACGACCAGAGCTTGATATCGGGCACGCTCTCCCAGATTCAGTTCAACGCACCCTGGTGCTGCCACGGCCTTCGCCGCAATTTCTTCATGCCCTACTTCCAGGACGAGTGGAAGATGACTCCCACCTTCACCGTGACTGCCGGGCTGCGCTGGGAATACTATGGAGTTCCGACCGAGGCCACGAATCGGACGACCGTGTTCGACTTCAACACGTTTCACGGGGCCTGCCTCGGAACAGGCTCCTCCAACACGCCTTTTCCCGAGCCCATCAACACGGCGCCTTGCCCAAAGGATCCGGCCCTCACGAATCCGGACTACCGCGACGTCGATCCGCGCCTGGGCATAGCCTGGGCGCCTGCGAAAATGAATGGAAAGACGGTGATCCGTGCGGGGTTTGGCATCTATCATGGCGCGGCCCAGAACGACGACCTGAATGCGGGTCTTGAGAGCGACACCTATCGCGTTATCGTGAACCAGGCGATCCCGATCAATGCCGCATACGCGCAGGAAATCCCGGATCTTTCCGGTCTCCCAATCTCCCAATCGGCGAATCACCCTCGCGCTTTGCAACGTGAGGGGCGCCGCAATCTCTACGCCGAGGAATGGGGGCTGACGGTCGAACAAGCGATTCCCGCTAACTTCGTGGTTTCAGCGTCGTATCTGGGAAGTCATGGAGTGAGACTGTTTTCACGCGGCGCTGTAAATCTCTGCTCCAGCCCCGTGACACCCAACAGCACGGACCCGACTCAGGTCAGTGATTGTGTGCGACCGTTGGATCAGTACTTCCCTCCGCCTCCAGGATCGCCTGCCGGGACTCCGACGACTGACCCATATGGCTCGGTCGATTACAAGAGCGATATCGGGTCGAGCACCTATCACGCGCTGGGCCTTTCGCTCGAGCGGCATTTCAACGGTGGCCTTTCCTTTCTAGCCCGCTACACATTCTCTCATTCCATTAATGACGGGTCGGTTGGCGGCGGCGAGTCCAACGGACCGGAAAACATCAATTGCCTGGCTTGCGATAAAGGCCCCAGCGTGTTCGATATCCGGCACAATTTCGTCGCCGACGCCGTCTACCAACTTCCCTTCGGTCCCGGTGCCAGCTATTTGAATCAGTCGGGAGTCTTGGGCAAGATTGTGGGTGGATGGACGGTGAGCAGCCTCGGCATGTATCACACAGGCCACCCGCTCACCGTAAATATGGATTTGAGTAACAGCATCTCAGGGGGACCATTCGATGGGTTCCCCTACACGTACTTGCTCCCGGACGGCAACGATCAAACCAGTCAGCGGCCTGATATCGTTTCCGGAGTGCCAGTGACGCTTTCAGGAGGCGGCCGCAATGGCGTACCCCTGATCAACCCGGCCGCTTTTCAGGCGCCGCCTGTCGACGTAAACGGCAATTTCACTCGATACGGCAACGAGGGAAACGGCATGATTCGGGCTTTGCCTTCCTGGCAAATCGACTTAGCCCTCCAGAAAGACACGCCAATCACGGAGCGGTTCACCCTCGAATTCGCCGTGCAAGTCTTCAACGTGCTCAACCATATTCAGCTTGGCGACCCTAACTCTCTGTCATTGATCTACGACCCAGCCACGTCATCGACTGGCTTTCTGGACACACCGCCGGGCTTCGGCACGATCAATACGACCGTGAACTTCAACAACAACAATGACAACGACGCGTCGCCGAACACGGGAACGGGCTTGCCGCGGCAGATCCAGTTCATGTTACGGTTGAAGTTCTAAGCGTCTTGCGCGGTTTCTCGGTCTTCTGAATGGCTACCAGCGAAACTCCGCGTACCCGCTCGAAGCGCGTCTGGCTAGTCTTGCTCGCCGCAGCTGTGTGTTTCGGGTGCGTCGTAACGGGCATTTGGTGGTTCCACCGTTCACGCCCTGGCATGCCCAGCGGCAACAATCTGCGCGGGCCGACGTTTACGGTGTCTCAGGCCGAGCTGCATGCCCCTGCTACAGTTATCGCGTACGGAGACATGCGGTTCACGGATCCCTCGAACACAACAGCGACCAATCCGCGCGCACGGCAAGCGCTGGTGAAACGCATTGCCGAGGAAAAGCCCGATGCGCTTCTGCTGAACGGCGATGTGCCGTGGCACGGCGGAGACACGGCCGATTACGGAGTCTACGCGAAGGAAACCCAGGTGTGGCAAGATGCGCGCCTCCGCGTCTTTCCTGCGCTTGGAAACCACGAGTTCTCGCGTTGCGAGGTCCAGCAATGTCTGGCGAACTGGTGGGCGGTCTTTCCGCAACTGAAAGGGTTCCGCTGGTACTCCGTGCGTTTGGGAACAAGAATCTATCTGATCGCGCTCGACAGTGACGATTCGTTGTTGCCTGGCAGCGAGCAACGGCGTTGGCTGGAGAGTCAGGTCGCTTCCCTGCCCGCTCCAGTCCAATTCGTGCTGATCACGATGCATCATCCGCCAGTGGCGGACATTCAGACCCGGTTCGAAGTGAGCCACAATCCGCGTCCCAACGAGATCGCGCTGGCGCAGTACTTGCGAACGGCATCGGAAGCGAACCGTGCGCGGTTCGTGGTGATAGCGGGCCACATTCACAATTACGAGCGATTCCTGCAGGACGGCGTAGTCTATTTCGTCTCCGGCGGAGGAGGTGCAAAACCGTACCCAGTTGATCGTTCTCCCTCCGACCTTTACCAGGACCCCGGATTCCCGAACTACCACTACGTGAAGTTTGTGCTGGACGGCGGGATCCTGCGCGGCGCTATGTACCGGTTCTCGAGCGCGGGCCCTGAAACGTGGCGAGCCATGGATAGGTTCCAGGTTCCCTCAAAGTAGGGCGGGTTGGGGCGATCCAGGACGCTGCAATTGCGTTTCGCCCGCCCGCGTGCTCACCCCGTTCGTCGATAATTTCATCCGCCAGAATTATCCCGGGCGCGAGCAGGAGATGTTTGAAAAGCTTGCTCGCAGCCAGCCGATCGGTAGAATGGCCGAGCCGGCGGAAGTCGCCGCGCTCGCTTTATTCTTGTGCTCTGACGAGGCGAGCTTCATCACCGGCTCAAACTACCCGATCGACGGCGGCTTTTTGAATCTGCATGGCTGAAACTCATTTGTCTTCGGGGATTGAACCGTTCACAATGCGTGTTTTCGCCACTCTCTAAGGAGACCGGATGGCGAGTCGATCGGCCGGATCAAACTCAACGGCAACGCCCTCCGCCCCACTCACCGAGCGAAGATTTCTCGTTCCTCTCACGCTGATCACGACGCTCTTTTTCCTCTGGGCCCTGGGCGTCAATCTCAACGACATTTTGATTCCGCGCTTCCGCAGTGCCTTTGGCCTCAATGATTTTCAATCCTCCTTCATTCAGGTGGCGTTTTTCGGCGGATATTTCCTGGCCGCCTTTCCCGCCGGTTGGCTCATGGAGCGAATCGGCTACAAGAAAGGCATTCTCACAGGCCTGCTCTTGTGCGCCACGGGCGCTTTGCTCTTTCTTCCGGCTTCGATCATTGGCCTGTACCGCTTCTTTCTCATGGCGCTGTTCGTAATGGCCTGCGGCCAGAGTTTTCTCGAAGTTGCCTCCAATCCCTACGTCACCATCCTCGGGCCGCCAGGCAGCTCCGAGCGCCGCCTGAATTTCGCGCAATCCTTCAACTCCGTCGGCGCCGTCGCTGCGCCCATCATCGGCGGAGCCTTCATCTTGACGGGAGTCGAGTATTCCCCGTCCCAGCTCGCCACCAGGAACGCCGCGCAGCTCCACGCCTACCGCGCCGCCGAGGCGAGCTCCGTGAAGCTGCCATACGTTGTGATTGCGGCTATCTTTCTCGTTATGGCCGTAGTGATCTCTTTGACTCACCTGCCGGATGTCACCGAGAAAAAGGTCGAGCCCGGCGGCTCAGCGGCAAGGCGGAGAATTCGCGACAGCGTTTTCGCCCATCCGCATCTCATGAAAGGCGTGATCGCGCAGTTCTTCTACGTGGGGGCGCAGGTTGGCGTCGCCAGCTTTGTCATCCGGTTTGCCCAACACACTGTCCCCGGCATGACGGTCCGTCTCGCCGCTTACTATCTCCTCGGCCACCAAATCGGTTTCATGACGGGACGCTTCACGGGCTCCGCCGCGATGAAGCGCATCGCCCCGCCGCGCCTCCTTTCTGCCTTCACGATCGGGTGCCTCGTCTGTGTCCTGGTTGCCCTGCTCACATCCGGGATCATTCCAGTCTGGGCGGTGGTTCTGATCGGCTTTTTTCACTCGATCATGTTCCCCACGATCTTTGCGCTGAGCATCAAAGATCTTGGGCCGCTCACCAAGCGCGGCTCCTCGCTCCTGGTTATGGCCATCATCGGTGGCGCGATTTTTCCGGCCATTATGGGACGCATCTCTGACGCCACTAACATCCAGACTGCGTTCATCGTCCCGCTTCTTTGTTATGTGTACATCCTTTATTTCGCCGTCAGCGGATACAAACCGGCCAGGGCCCTCCGCGAAGCCGCAATCGCCGTCGAGGAGCAGCCTTCATGACGCGCCGCTACTGCCTCACGCTGGACCTGAAAGACGATCCCGCGCTGATCGCCGAGTACAAGCGTTATCACCGGAAAATCTGGCCGGAAATCACGCGCTCCATCAAAAGCGCTGGAGTCGAAAACCTGGAAATCTATCTCCTTGGGACGCGCCTGTTCATGATCCTCGAAGCGGGCCCGGAATTTTCCTTCGAAGCCAAAGCCCGCGCCGATCAGGCGAATCCGAAAGTTCACGAATGGGAAGAATTGATGTGGAAATTTCAAAAAGCCCTGCCGCAAGCGAAGCCGGGCGAGAAATGGTTGCTTATGGAGCAAATTTTCAAGCTTGAGGCCTAGAAACGCGCTCGAGTGCAAGAGACTTTGTTTCGGGAAGGAGACAGAATGGAAGAACGGGAAAAGAACGCGAAAGAGAAAAAACTCAGCCGCCGCGATCTGCTGAAGACCACTGGCGCAACGCTGGTCACCGCAGCCGCGCTGTCACAGCCTTCGAAGCTGCTGGCGCAATCGCAAGCGCCCGCCGTGAACCAGCAAGCAGCGCCGGCTAAAAGCCCGCAGCAAGCCATGGAAGACTCCACTCGCGCGCGGCGCATGCAATGGTGGCGCGCGGCGAAGTTCGGGATGTTTATCCACTGGGGCGTGTACAGCACGATCAAACGGCACGAATGGGTGATGGAGAACGAAGCGATCCCAATCGAGCAGTACATGGCGCACGCAAAGACGTTCAAGCCCAAACCGAACGCCGCACGCGCCTGGGCCAAGCTCGCCCGCGAAACGGGTCAGAAGTATATGGTGATGACCACGAAGCACCACGAGGGCTTCTGCAATTTCAAGACGGACCTCACCACGTACTGCGCTCCCAAACAGGGACCCGGCCGCGACCTCGTCCACGAATACGTCCAAGCCGCGCGTGCCGAGGGTATGCGCGTGGGCTTTTATTATTCGCTCATGGACTGGCACCATCCGGACGGCGCTCACTGCGAAACAGACGAAGACGCCCGCAAGCGGTTCGTTGAATACACCCACGGCCTCATTCACGACATTATGTCCAACTACGGCAAGATCGACGTCCTCTGGTACGACGTTGCGTGGCCTCTCAACGCCGAGCAGTGGGAATCCGAACGCATGAATCAGATGGTCTTCGAGCTCCAGCCCGACATCATCGTCAACAATCGCAACGAGCTTCCAGGCGATTTCTCCACGCCGGAGCAGGAAATCGATCCGGCGGAAACTGGGCGCGCCTGGGAAGCGTGCATGACGCTCAACGACAGTTGGGGATACCAGGCTGCCGACAACTCCTGGAAGACGCCCAAGACCGTCGTCCGCAACCTCATCGAATGCGTCCGCGACGGCGGCAACTACCTGTTGAATATCGGGCCAATGCCCGACGGCTCGATTCCAGAGCCGATCGTGCGTGTTTTTTCCGAAGTCGGCCAATGGATGCAGCGCAACGGCCACACGATCTATGAATCAGATCTTTGCCAGGTCCGCCGATCGAACTATGCGAGTTTTACCCGCACGGGAAACACTCTCTTCATGCACGTGCATTTCTGGCCCGGCGACTATGTCGCGATCAGCGGCCTGCAGACCGGAGTCAAATCCGCGCGATTGCTGGTCAACGATCGCAAAGTGGACTTCACCCAGGACAAGTTCCAGGTGAAGCTCACCGGCTTGCCCGCGGAAGCCCCGGATCATCCGGTGACGACGGTCGCGCTCGAATGCGAGTCCGAGCCCACGCAGGACACGCTCTTCGTGCGGCGCAACAAGCCCCGCGACGGGGTCTAGCCCATGTTTGCGCGAAGGGGTCGTAAATCATTGAAAACAAAGAAGAGGGGTTTTCATTGTGTCACTATGCGACCCTTTCCCCGCCTTTTGCGGAAGCTGGATCAAGCTCCTCGATGCCTAGAGTTTTCAGGATCCTCGCAGCTCGACTGCTCCCCCGGGTCACGGATTGTTTGCGCTCGCCGCCACCCAAGTCGATCTCCACAACCCGCACGGTCTTGAGCATTTGCCAAGCCTCCTTCGAGGACCAGTCTAGTCCCGCCGATTTCAGTTTCTTCTCCAGTGCGCGATCCAGTAAAAAGGCCAGGAACGCGATGAAGACGTGGGCCTCGACGCGAGGTTCGGTCTGGTGATGGATGGGCCGCATTTCGATGACATCTTTGAGCCCGGAAAACGCCCGCTCGATTTCACTGAGATCCTTGTAGATTTCCACCGCTTCGACGGCGGACAGATTCTGTTCCTCGCTTTGCAGGATGTATTTGCCCTCCAGCAATTTTTCCTGGGGAAGATTTTTCGGGTGTTCGAAATAGTGAAATTGACCGTGGCGAAGTTCCCAATCGTAGTAGCGTGTTCCATGATGGCCCGCCAGAGCGCGGGCGGCCGCCGCTCCGATCTTCTCCGGCGCCTTCAACTTCCCCTGGGACACTCTCTGCTTTAGTGTTTCCAGTTTCACACGCACTCTCTCCATGGCCTTTTCGCGTTCGCCGCGTTCGTAGTCCAAGCGTTCCTGGCTGTGCACCACGAAGACTCGCCTTCCTGGTTGGTCCGAGGCGACTTCCTGTACCCAGGTTTTGGGCACCACGGACTTCTCGCTCGCGGCCATTCCCGCCGGGCATTCCTGCCAGGCTCCCGTGGCGCGTTCCACATAGCGCAGAATTTCCGGTTGTCTCCGCCGATTGCGTCCCACCAGATACCCTTGTCCCAGCGTGCGCAACAGATCGATGTTCTCTGAGGTCACCATTCCCCGGTCACCCACAAACACCACCCGCCGCAAACCGAATCTTTCCTGAATGTCCTTCAGCACGCTCTCGACCGTCGTGCAATCTCGTCGATTACCTGCAAAAACATGATGGACGATCGGCCATCCGTCAATCATCACCAGGCCCACCAGGATCTGGCGGTTGCGCGGTTTGCCATCGCGGCTATATCCATGCAAGGCCACTCCCGGCGGACCGTTCCCCTCGAAATAAGTGGACGTCAAATCGTAGAAAACCAAATCGACCTTTAAAGAAAACAAGGTTCGCAAACGCAGAAACAACTCTTTCTCGATCTGTTTCTTTCCTACCACCAACTGGTCGAGTGTCCCATACCAATGCCGCAACTGCCGGTCCTTCACGCGCACGCGTGGTCGCTTGCTCGCTCGCCGTTCGGCCTCCTCGCGCCACTCTGGCAACCATCGTCGTCCCCAACGATCACTCACAAAATCGGTTTCTAACCAGCGGGCCAGACCATGTTCGCTGGTGGGCTTACACAATCGATTGGTCACCAGGGCCAAAGCCCGGTCGGCAAGTTCCTCTCCCTTTCCGTTCTGCTGGGCCAGAGAATCCAGGATCGCTTCCAGTCCCAACTGCTTCCAGAAATGCCGCGCCACCAGCAGGACTCCCCAGTCCCAAGCTCCGATGGCCGCGGGCTCCTGGTTCGGAGCCTTCGTTTTTTCCTCACCTTTCAATAGCTGCAGCAAAGCATGGGCGTGGGGAGCCAACAAATCTTTGCGGCCCAGATTGCAGATCACGCGATGACGAGGACTGCCCTCATTCCAGTAAGACTCGACGAGGCGGATGTACTCGTCGACGGTTCCGTCGGGGCGTTTAACTCTGGTGGTGCGGAGGTACATTATGTGACCCTATAACGAAAGGCCATTAATGCACACTTATCCGCACATATCAAGGTAAATATGAGATAACGGCTCTAGTCTGTGCCCCTATTGAAAAATGGCGACCCGAGAGAAATGCTGATTCCAGGAGATTTATGAAAATTCTTGTGGCTCAGAACCACGAATTTCCGCAAACATGCTCTAGCACTGCGCACTCTCGTGGCGGCACGGTGGCAGGGCAGCGCTCATTCACTTCCATATCGTTGGAGCTTTTGGAGGAAGGGGGGAGTGGAGTTCTGGGCCGTTTCCGACACTGCCCTTGCCGGCCTCGAGGAGTTCCACCTCTTCGCTCGGGAGAGCCGTCGGCGCGGGGTGTGCGAGACGAGGAAGACAGCTACGGAAAAGAGAGGCTTCTAGGAGTGCTGCTCGCGGCGGCTGGCGATGAACTCCTTCAGGTATTGTCCCGCATCCATAATGTGCTTCCAGAGGGCGTCCGCGGCGATCTGAGGATCGCGAGTGCGGCAGGCCTCGAGCAATTTCCGGTGGGCCTCGCCGGCCAGGTGCAGGTTGCGCGTGAAGACAAGGTGCAGCCGCGTGTAGCGGTCGCAATTGTGATTCAGCGTTTTTAAAAATCCCATCATTACCGGACGGTTGGCCGGTGCGTACAGCGCGGAGTGGAACAGCCAGTTCCATTGGCCCCACGACTTTGCCTCTGATTCGTCCTCGAGAGACTCTTCGAACTGGCGCAAGATGTCTTCGGCTCGCTTGAAATCCTGTTCCTTGATATTGGGAATCGCCTGGCGAATCATGTAGCACTCGAGCACGGCACGCGCCTCGAACAGTTCGCCGATTTCTTCAGGTGAAAGGGCGGGCACGATGGCGCCCCGATTCGCGACGATCTTGATCAGGCCCTCGGCCGCCAGGTGGCTCAAAGCTTCGCGCACGGGGATGCGGCTGATCTGAAATTCCGCGGCGATCGCATCCTGGCGCAACTGCTCGCCTTCGCGTAACTCACCGCTGAGTATTTTCTCGCGTAAGCGCTCGACGACCGCCGCCGAGAGCGACTGGCGCGGAATCGGCGCCGTTTTCGCCTGTGTCTTCCCAAGGCTCACAGGCGAGCGCTTCGCGGCTTGAGGATTCGTAGCTCTTCTGGTTCCGTCTGTCACAATTTCATTCCCGAGAACACACGCGGCTTGACTCAAATCCATCCGCAGCAAGGAACGGCCCGAATGCGCGTCCGGCGCGGAGAGCCCCGGCGCGCGGTAATGGCCCATGTCGCTTGGGGCTAGATAATGTACCAGCGCTGGAGTTGTGTCAATCGCCCATCATGAGTTGAAACCGGCGACGCGTTCGCTTTCGAGGTCCGGAACTCCGGGTCGAACGTTTCCTCACGTGGACGGCAAACTTGTTTCGCCGATGTGGTAATCTCCCGCCAGCTTGATGGGAGGGCAGTTCGCGACGGTTTCGGTTGCGCGGAAATCCAGGTTGGCTCGCAACGACTCGCGCGCTCCGAATTACGAGTCGTCTCTTACAGCGGGAATCACGTCCGTTTCTCTGGAGGAGCAATGCGCTCAAACAAACGCCGCCGAGCAGAAGCTGGGAAACAGGCCGATGAGGCGTCAAAACCGCGTTCGCCGGCAATTGGAACCTCACGCCGCGACTTCCTCGGCATTTCAGCCCTGAGCGTTGCTGCAACAATCTTACCCGGCGAAGCGGTGCGTTCCGCCGCATCGGTCACGGCGTCGAAAGACCGGGCCCCTACACGCTCGGGGATTTCCGCGTGGGTCACGTCCGGTGACGAGCGCTTCGCCTCCGCTCCTTCGATTCAGTGGAGTGCAGCACCGGGGACGCAGGACACCGCTCAAATCATTCTGAATCCTAGCCGACAATTTCAGGAGGTCCTCGGATTCGGCGGCGCGTTTACCGACGCCGCCTGCTACACGTTCAACCGGCTCACGCCCTCCGTGCGCGAACAGTTCTTCCACGAGATGTTCCACCCTTCTGAGATGGGACTGAGCGTCTGCCGTATCTGCGTCGGCTCGAGCGACTATTCCCGAACCCTCTACAGCCTCGACGAAGGCGCCCCCGATCCTGGTCTCACGCGCTTTTCCATCGACCACGACCGCGAATACATTCTTCCGATCCTGCGCCAGGCCCGCCAAGTAAATCCCGATCTTTTTCTTTTCTCCTCTCCCTGGAGCCCACCCGGCTGGATGAAATTCAACAACTCGATGCTCGGCGGGTCGATGCGCAAGTACTACTTCCCGGCCTACGCGCAGTATTACTTGAAGTTCCTGCAAGGCTACGCCGATGCCGGCGTTCCGGTGCAGGCCCTCACCTCGCAGAATGAAGTTGATACCGATCAGGACGGCAAGATGCCCGCCTGCCTCTGGGGCCAGGAGTATGAAATTGAATTCGTGCGCAGCCATCTGGGACCGCTTCTCGAGAGCAAGGGTGTCCAGACGAAAATCTGGATCCTCGACCACAATTACAATCTGTGGGGACGCGCCGTGTGCGAATTAGAGGACGAAGGACTCCGCAGGTACTGTAATGCCGTGGCGTGGCACGGCTACGCCGGCACTCCCGATATGATGAGTCGCGTAAAGGACGCCTTTCCCGAGGTCGAGATGCATTGGACCGAAGGAGGCCCGGACTACACGGCTCCCGACTATCTCACCGACTGGTGCAAGTGGGGAGCGACGTTCACCGGCGTCCTTCGCAACTCGTGCCGCTCGATTACAGCCTGGAATCTCGCCCTGGACGAGCGCGGCAAGCCGAACGTTGGGCCGTTTTCCTGCGGCGGGATGGTCACCATCAACTCACAGACGAGAGAAATCACCCGAAGCGGCCAATTCTGGGCGTTCACCCACTACTCGCGCCTGGTCCATCGTGGCGCGCGCCACTTTGACACTCAGATCTCGGGGCCGTCGCACTCCTTCGATCCTGGCGCCGCCGTGCCGGAGCTTCCGCACGTCGCCTTCGAAAATCCGGACGGCCAGAAGGTGCTCGTCGTGACGAATCCCGGCCCCGCTCAGACCGTCGAGTTGCGTCTTGGAGATCAGTTTGCCCGGGTTTCGCTGAAAGAAAAATCCCTTACAACAGCCGCATGGCGCTAGATTGCCGGCGTAGAACCTTATGGCGCTCCGCCCGCAGGCACGTCCGTCTTCACCTGTACCTTCGGGGTTTCCGCACCGCTCAATTCCGTTTCTCCTTCGAGGGTCACCAGCAACTCCCGGGACATCCGCGCGTCGATTTCCGCAGCATGTTGCATATCAACCGGATAGCGGATCGTGACTTCAATCGAGGAGGAGGACAATCGAAGATCGACCCTCGGCCGCAAGGCCTTTTCCGACACCAGGATTCCTGTTTTCTCCATCAGACGGTACTGCCGGGCGATGTCGTCCTGGTACTCGCGCAGCAAGTTTTCGGCAGCCTCAAGCAGCTTCTTCCGGACCAATGCAAAGTCCGCCTCTCGCGGCACCTTGGTTGAGACCTCGTGCCAGGTAACGCTGGTTCCCGGAATCTGTTTGAAGAGGCCGGCCGTGGGCTGAAACACGATCGAGTTCGAAAAAGCGACAACGCGACCGGTCGGCGTGCCTCCCTTGTCCAGTTCCATCATGTGGAAACGCACGAGCCCGACGTCGATCACTTCCCCGGTCGTTCCGCCGGCCTGCACTCGATCTCCAACCCTGATCCCGTACTTTCCGATCAGCAGGAAATAGCTCACGACGGAGACGATGACGTTCGAGAGGGCAAGTGCTAGTCCCGCTGTGAGCAACCCGGCGAAGGTCGCAAATGATCCCAATCTGCCCGCGAGCGTGATTGCGACAATCAGGGCGATCACGAACCACAACGCGAATTTCCGCATCAGCATGAACTGGTGCCGGCGGCGCGGCTCCTGAACGTACCGGATCACCGCCCTCCGCCACAATTCCGCAAGTCCGAAAAGAACCGCGAGCAGAATGGCCAGGAATCCCAGCCGGACCCCGAGGCTTCGCAGATCTGACGTGTATTGCGCGTCGATCACGTCCTGCCAGTTCGTCAAGTTCCGCTCGTAGAGATTCAGCAGCACCGATTGTTTGCTCAACGGGATCACCGCCGCCGAGATATGCCTGAACTGCGCCGCGAGAGAATCCAGTTGCTGCCGTTCCTGATCCAGGATCGACTGGTTGGCGGTGTCTGCCTGAGCTGCGAGCTGATCGCCGCTTGCCGAGAGGGCCTTGAGCTGCGCCACGAACGGACCGCGGAGCTGTTTGGAACTGGCGGACAGCGCGTTCGTCCCCCGAATCAGGGAATTGATGGTTCGTTTCTTCGAGGAGAGAGCGAATATATTCGTCGTGAGGTCCCATATCCCCGAAAGGTCGGGCGCGTTCGGAGCGGCATAAGGAGTAACGCTGGGGCTCTGCTGTTTGCTTGACTGTGCCTCGTTTGATGTCGCGTTGGGGACGGTGGCTGCCAGCGCTTCGATTTGTGCCCTCAGACCTGCGGCGCCTTTGCCGGTCGACGCCGAGCTGCTCACAAATTCGGCGATGCCCCGCACGGCGTCTCTGCGCGCGTCCGTCAGCGCGAGTTCGCCCTGCAACTCCGAAATCTCCGACTCCAGCTTGCGGCGCGCGGCACCAGTCGCCGTCGCGAGCTTTTTCGCGTCGCCGTCCAACTCCGCTTGCGTGTCCTGATGCTGCTGGTCGAGCTTCGCCTGCATTCGCCGCAGTATTTCGTATTGCGGCAGGCCGGCATCGGCGTTCCCGGCTTGTTTCGTCCCCGGCTGCTCGGCAATCGCGTCAGCCTGCGCCCGCGCGAAATCAAAGGCCAGGCGCACGACTTGGTTGGCTATCTGGCGATTGTCATGGAACGTCAGTTGCTCTTCGGGCTCCGTCGCGATTTCCTGCTGTATCGTCACCTGGTGATACCAGCTGATCGTCTGGTTCAGGAATTGGATCAACTCCGTTGGACTGACGGAACCAGGGGCGCTGGGAGATGTCTTGCCCCCCGAACTCGCCCCCTGCTGTGAAAACGCGGCCGGGCAGCTCATCGTCAACAACAAGCCGGCTAGAAACCACCGATCCTTCGCATGGAGACGCATGCACCTACCTTCCTCGCGCTTTCGTAACCCCTCGCGAGTCGAACTTCAGTGCGGACAGCCCAAATTCGCGCGGCTCTATCGCGCTGCGCATGAAAGGGCTCGGGTTATCTCGGGATTCTAAACCAGCGGACGAATATGTCAGCGCAGAAACTGCGTCGTCGTTTCCCTAACCGCCTGACTAAACCATCCACGGACCTCGCTTCGTTTGACCCTTCACATGGTGGATGCTATAAAAGAACCACAACTCCCGTTTCGGTGGGGCCGTGGCGCAGTTGGGAGCGCGCCTCGATGGCATCGAGGAGGTCGTGGGTTCGAATCCCATCGGCTCCACCAACATTCATCGCATCGAAGATCTCGCAACCGGTCTTGCGAGAGACTCTGAACTCTGGGGAGAGTTCGGCCATCGACTCACCGCCGAGCTACGAACTGCGACATTTCCTCATCAGCGAACACTTCTTCCAAGTCATGATCGCTTCTTTCCGAAGAGGCAAAGAGTGGCGCCCATATCCCAACAGAATCTGTTAGGTACGTCTTAGGTCGGTGACATTTTTTGGTCGGTGACTGTTGCGCCTCGATGATAATGTCCCCTTCTCTCCTCGTTAAGAATGTCCCCTTAAACTAGACCTCCGAAAGGAGGTCAGATTGGGGCGGACGGAGATGAGCAAGAGGGAGTTGCGACGAGTGGAAGTGCTGGCGCGAGTTCGAAGCAAGCAGCTGCGGATCGTGGATGCCAGCCGATTGATGCGGGTTAGCTATCGGCAGGCGAAGCGATTGTGGAAGCGATATCGCAACGAGGGCGCGGCAGGTCTGAAGCATCGCAGCGCAGGTCGTCCCTCGCATCGCGCTCTGGATGCGAAGTTCCGCAGGAAGGTGCTGCAGTTGGTGGGGGAGAAATACGGTGGGCCGGTGGGGGAGCGTTTCGGGCCAACACTGGCAGCAGAGCATCTGGCTTCCGAGGACGGGCTGAAAATCGATGCGGAAACGTTGCGACGCTGGATGCTGGCTGAGGGGTTGTGGAGCCGGGAGCGCAAGAGGCGGCAGCACCGTCGCCGACGCGAGCGCAAAGAGCATTGGGGAGAGCTGGTGCAGATGGACGGGAGCTTTCATCGCTGGCTGGAAGGACGCGGGCCGGAAGGCTGCTTGATGGACATGGCCGATGACGCTACGAACAGAACCTTGGCCAGCATGGGTAAGGAAGAAACGATCTGGGCGGTGGCGGATAGCTTGCGTGCCTGGATCGAGCTCTATGGGGTGCCGCTGGCATTGTATGTGGACTGGAAAAATCTGTACAAGCGGCCGGCGACGGTGAAGGAGCAGCTGCGCGGAGAAGAGCCCATCACGCAATTCGGACGAATGTGCCAGAAGCTGGAAATCGAGATGATTGCTGCGAATTCACCACAAGCGAAGGGCAGAATCGAAAGAATTCACGGAATTCATCAAGATCGTTTGGTGAAGAAACTACGGCGAAAGGAAATCAGCTCTTACGAGCAAGCCAACGTTTTCCTGAAGAATGAATATCTGCCGGAACACAATCGGAGGTTTGCGCGGCCGCCGGCCCGACCGGAAGACTATCACCGGCGAGCGCCGCGGGCGGTGGAATGGGATCGGATTTTCCGATTGGAGAGCCCACGCACGATCTACAACGATTGGGTGGTGCGGTATGAGAACCGGTATTTCCAACTGGAGCGGCAGAGCCGGCATTACGCACCGGCTCGCAGCCAGGTGCTGGTGTGCGAAAGTCGGCACGGGAAGATCAGCATCGAATATCGGGGCCGGGAATTGGAGTGGCGGGAGATCCCGGCGCCGGCAAAGCCGTGTGCGCTCCCCGTTCAACCCGCGCAGAAGCTGAGAGGGCCTACGCCGAAGCGGGTGCCCGCGGCAGACCACCCGTGGCGAAAACTGATTCTGCGAACGGCACAGCAGAAAGCGGCGCGAGAAGCAGGCCGTGAGGCACGGTGAAATGCGAAAAAGGGAGGATGCTATGGGTCGACCGAGTTGGGAATCGTCGCTCCTAGACGTTCCTAGCGCGAAATTTTTCTGCGCGAGAGCGGCGTCATCAAGAAAGTGCGCTAGCGAGCAGCTCTCCGGCCGTTGAGCTTGCCCTACGCTTCGCCCTAAGCGCACGGCGCAGGAGGCGCTGCCCGGAAATCTTCAACAGCGATCAAACGCCGGCGGCGATCTATGGGGCGTAGGCCGGAACAACAAAACAAAGCGAGCGCGCGAAAGGGCTGTGGAAAAGCCGCTCCGTGGAAAAGTCCACAGAACGGACTTTTCCACCTCGCTTGGAAATCCGCAAAACCCGCGGATTTCCACTTTCCCACAGCCCCGGCGGCGGATTATCCGACCACTGGGGAGAACCAAAAACTAAACCGACCTCGTTCGAGACAAAAAAGGGGACATTTCTATCTTGGTAAGGAAGGGGACATTTCTATTTTGGTTTGACAATTTTTTGGTCGGTGACTTGACCTCGGAAGCATTTAAGGAGTAGCCTCAGGCCGCAAAAGTGCGTCCCCCCGCCGACGCGCTCATGGCACGAAAACCCCTTCCACGGATAACACAAGTATGTTGCTGCAATTCGAATGGACGAAGTCATGGACGGGCTGAACTATCTGGTCGTAGCTAATACGTCCGACGGTTCCACCTTTCGGCGAATCGGACCGGTTCTCAACAACGGCACACGCCCGTTTACAATTGACGCGCTGGAACAATACGCGTTCATCATTCCATGGGGACTGAATGGGTTTCAGGTCGGCAGCATCTCAACGGGAAGCATTCTTTTCACCGTCAAGGTTACGGGCTTTTCGAACACGAAATGCGGTCCGTATGTCACGTGCAGCCACGGCATTTCCTTGTCGCCGGACGGTTCGGAAATCTATGTCGTCGATCAGTACAATAATTACATCCACGTCTTCAACGTCACCGGGCTGCCGTCCTCCGCACCGGTACAGGTTGCGAACATCCCGTTGAAGCATCTCTACACGGGTTCTGGGCCCTGGCTTGTGCACAGCCGCGACGGAAGATTCGTCTTCGTCGCCCAAAGCGGCGACGTGATCGACACGTCGAAGCGCCAGTTGTGGGCTACCTTCCAGCTCTCAATCCAACAGAGGTAGTTATCGAGATTGATTTTCAGAATGGCGTGGTCTCATTTTCTCCGCTCTCGCGCGCCGGCGTCGGGTACGCGCAGTGAGCGTCCGCACCTCATCCGGATCGCCATCGCCATAGCAGCGCTGACGAACGGACCTCAGCTCATTGTGTATTCCTTAAACCGTCTCGCCATAGCATTCAGCGTTAATCACTTATTCGAGGCGGCGGTATAATCGGAAGTATGAGAATTTTATTCTTCAGCGGTAAAGGCGGAGTTGGCAAGACGAGTCTTGCCGCCGCGACCGGCGTGAAACTCGCCGAACTCGGCCACCGAACGCTGGTGATGAGCATCGATCCTGCGCACAGCCTCGGCGATTGCTTCGACATGGGCGGCGAACTTTTTCACGGTCGCACGTCCGATCCCTTCCCCATCAACGACAAGCTCTCCATTTTCGAGCTGAACATCCAGAAAGAGATCAAGCGCCACTGGCAGGAAATCTCTTCCTACGTCAGTTCCGTGCTGCGCACCACGGGAATCAGCGGCGTCGAAGCGGAGGAGCTAGCGATTCTGCCGGGCATGGAAGAGCTGAGCGCGATGATGTACATCAACCAGTATCGCCGCGAGAAAACCTACGACGTGATTGTGCTCGACGCCGCCCCTACGGCCGAATCGCTGCGCTTCATCAGCATGCCCACCACGCTCGACTGGTACATGAAGCACATTTTCCCGTTTCAGCGGAACCTGCTCAAAGCTGTGCGGCCCATCGCGAATCGCGTCGCGCCGTTCGAGTTGCCTACGGACAACTACTTCGCGAATATTCGCGCCCTGTTCGAGAAACTCGAGGGCGTCGACGACATCATGCAAGACCCGCACACGACCAGCGTGCGCCTCGTCACTAACCCGGAAAAAATGGTATTGCGCGAGACGCAGCGCGCCTTCGTCTACTTCTCGCTGCACGGGCTGACGGTAGATACGGTCGTGGTCAACCGTGTTTTGCCGGTAGAAGTGAAGGACGCGTGGTTCAGTGAATGGCATACGTCCCAGGATGCGGTCCTGCGCGAAATCGAGGAATATTTCGCTCCCGTCCCCGTGCGGAAAGTACCCCTGTTCACCCACGAAGTCCTGGGGCAAGAGCGGCTGCGCGAACTGGCCCGTGTGCTGTATCATGGAGACGAAGACCCGTCCGCCGTCACGCAGATCGAGAAGCCGTTCACGTTCGGCAAGTCGGATGGCGTCTACCAGATTCGCCTGCTGCTGCCGTTTGCCGCGAAAGGCGAGGTTGGGCTGTTCAAGAAGGGCGACGAACTCGTGGTCGAAATCGGCACGTTGCGACGCCACATCGGGTTGCCGCGAACGATGGCGACCTTGCAACCAACCAAAGCACGGCTCGATAAGCACATCCTCACCGTCGAAATGAAGGAGGAGCAATCATGAACGAGGAGAGAACGACCGGTTCCGCGAGCGAGCACGCGAGTAACGAGCGCTGCCTGTGCCGCGAGGTAGTGGACCACGTCAGCAAAGCCTTCGATCTTCCTCCTGCTGTTCGCGAACATCTCACGAATTCGCGCGTCGAATTCCTGAAGGCGATTCGCGCCGTCATCGACCGGCGCATCGAGCATCTTTCCAGCGCCGGCCAGCGCGGCTCCCACATCGCCGTCGAATAACGCGATTTCGTTTGACTGTCGCGTACGAACGACATCTGTGGTTCGGCGGCATTCATACAGATTCCCTCACTCCAGATGTAACAGCCAGTTGATCTCACTCAACTGGCGCTCCACTGAGTCTCGATACTCGGAGGCCGTAGTAAGGTTTGCATCACGACGCAATACTGTTCCGTCTTGTCCTGTAACGCGAGCAGTTGATCCCGTGGCTAACGACTGGACGATTGAACCGCCAGACCTTATCCGCCAGTTGACGTAGGAGGTGGAAGATTTGGCTGGACAAGGCACACCTACGGTGGTAGTATGGCCTTGCGTTTGTTGCTCTTGTGAAACCTTTGGATTCGTCTAAAGCGGCTGCGAGTTGAGTTAACAGACTTGCGGCCTTTTTTTTTGCGACTAGAGGCGTGCCCAGCCGCTAATCCGGTAGGGAAAAGAAGCACAAATAGCTCAAATCAGAAGGAAGTAAAAAGTGAAAGAACAAGGAACAGTAAAGTGGTTCAATGCCAGCAAAGGCTTTGGGTTCATCCAACGGATGTCGGGCGAAGACGTTTTCGTCCATTTTTCGGCGATTCAGTCGGATGGGTACAAGTCTCTCAATGAAGGCCAGGCTGTCGAGTTCGAAGTGACTCGCGGCCCGAAGGGCCTGCAGGCAACGAACGTAACGAGCCTCTAGCTCTCGAAGGCGGGCTGCGCAAATGCGCGGCCCGCCTTTTTCTTTTCGCCCGGCTTGGCAGTCTGCACACGCTCCAGAATCAGCGCTTTTTCCGTCCCTAATGAATTCGCACTCTTGAGGAGGGGCCTCATGAAAGGTCTTGCCGAGGGCCAGTACATCAAGCATTTTCAATATGGCTTGGGCGTTATCACTGAAACGGACAAGGATAGCGACCGGACCAGTATTGATTTCGATCTCTACGGCATGAAGACGTTCGTCACCAGCATCATGGTGGTCGAGCCCGCGGAGGGAACCCCTCCGAAGCGCTCCAAGCGCCGCAAGAAGGGGGCTTCGGCCGTCGCGAAAAAAGCTGGGCAGGTTAAGTGAGCATCCTCGTCCAGTATATGGGTTTTGAATCCAAGGCGGGCTCGCGCGAGTACAGGTTCACGGTGAAAGACGCCGCGGAGGAGGCTCGCGAATTCACGCTTACAATCGAGAACGATGCATTCGTTTCCCATCGCGTCCGGTACCAGGACGCTCCCAGTATCTGCTCCCTCCGTTTGCGCACCGAACTGGCCGCCTTTGCCAATCATCCTGTCGAAACGAGCTACCACATCACTGGCGCGGAACTCGACTCCTACCGCGAAAGCCACTCGCCAAAACCGGTGCGAGGCATGTACAAGCCCCGGCCCGCCGACGACTCGGAATAGCTTAAACCCCACCGTTGCACGCCCGCTATCAACGGGCGGCGCTGGCTGCTAAACCATCTCGAAGTAATTTGGCGAATTGCTCGGCAGGCACGGGCTTGCAGAAATAGTAGCCTTGTCCTGCGTCGCAGCCTTGAGACTGGAGAAAACCGAACTGCTCACGCGTTTCCACGCCCTCGGCGACGACGCGTTTCTTGAGGCTTTTCCCCATGCTGATCGCCGCCCTGGCGATGGCCGCACTCTCCGGCTCGGGCGTGATCTCGTGTACGAACGATTGGTCGAGCTTCAATGCGTCGATAGGGAGCCTCCTGAGGTAGCTTAAGCTCGAATAGCCCGTACCAAAGTCATCAATCGCTAAACGCACTCCCATGGCTTTGAGCGCTTTCAACGTGGAGACGATGGAATCGCCATCCAGAAGGACGCTTTCCGTCAGTTCGAAATCGAGAGAGCGCGTCTTCAGTTGGGTCTCCTGCAAAATGGTGCGAACGCTTTCGAGAAAGCCGTCGTCACGGAACTGCCAAGCGGAGATGTTGACGGATACGGGGATCGGTCGCAGGCCCGCATTTAACCAAGCGCGAAGTTGCGTGCATGCTTCGCGCAGAACCCACTCGCCGATGGGCACAATCAGGCCACACTCTTCGGCGATGGGCACGAAAGTGAGGGGAGGGACCAGGCGCTCCTTTTCGAACATCCCTCGTAAGAGGACCTCGACGCCGTCAATCTCACCAGTTTGAAGATTGATTTCCGGCTGGTAATGCAACAAAAACTCATTCCGGTCCAAGGCGCGACGCAAAATGTCTTCGAGGGATTGTCGCTCGGCCGCCCGTGCGTTCATGTCCTTCCGGAAGAACAGGTAGTTGTTGCGGCCCTTCTCCTTCGCCTTGTACATCGCGGCGTCCGCGCTCTTGAGCAAGGTTTCGGCATCGTGACCGTCCTTGGGATAGGTGCTGATCCCCATGCTCGCGCTCACATTTAACTCGTGTCCGCAGATCTGGAACGGCAGCGCCAGCGCGCTCAATATTTTTTGCGCACCGTTGGCCGCGCCGGCCGGCTGTTCCACTCGCGGAAGCAGGATCACGAATTCGTCCCCGCCTTGGCGGCTTATGGTGTCCGATTGGCGCAGGCAAGACGCGAGGCGGTCCGCCACTCCCCTTAGCAGCTTGTCGCCAACCGCATGTCCAAAGGTGTCATTGACTCTCTTGAAGTGGTCCAAATCGAGAAACAACACCGCGAGTTGTCCCCCGTTACGCCGCGCGAACATAATCGCCTGGGAAAGCCGGTCGTCCAGCAACACTCTGTTTGGTAAGTCGGTGAGAAAGTCATGTTGCGCCAAATGGGACATTTTCTCTCTCATGCTACGCGCTGCGCTCACGTCGTGGAAAACCACTACAGCGCCGGTTACTCGCCCCAGCCGGTCGTGGATGGGTGCGGCGGAATCCTCGATGGCTATTTCTACCTCGTCGCGCCTTACGAGAATGCAATTCGGAGTCAGCCCCGTGGCCAGATTCTGCTGTATAGCTAACCTCAGTGGATCTTGTGCCGGTTCGTGCGTAGCGCCATCGACGATTCGGAATACCTCGAAAAGCGGTCGGCCCAAGGCCTCCGCTCGCGACCAGCCGGTCATGCTTTCCGCGACCAGATTCAGGTAGGTGACATTACCTTCGACGTCTGTGCTGAGGACGGCGTCACCGATGGAGTTGAGCGTGACCTGTGCGCGTTCCTTCTCGGCGAACAAAGCATCTTCCGCCGCCTTGCGCTGGATCATGTTATCCACAGTCCGAGGTAACGTATAGCTGTCGATATGATCCTTTGGGACGTAATCCTGCGCACCGTGCTGTACTGCTTCCATCGCGGTCTCGGCCTCGTCCGAGCCGCTCAAGATCAAGATCGGGATGTGGGGCGCGGCCAGAAACAGACGATCCAGGGTCGCGATCCCTTGACTATCCGGCAAAGACAGATTGCTTAGAATCGCTTCGATTCCTCCGCCGCCAACGCGTTCGATGCCTTCGGAAAGAAGCGCAGCCACTTCCACATCGTAGCTGCCGTTTCCCTCAGCATTAAGCGCCCCTAGAATGACCTCGGCATGGGCAGGATCGCTCTCGATGACCAGTATTCGGCTCTTTCTATCGCGCTTGTTCATGAACCCCTCAACTAGCTCAGAAAAGGTGTCGGAGGGTGAGAGGTCCCCCTATCGCATTCGGTCTGTTCCCAAGACATGGCTTTCTAGGGACTTCTCGGTTGAACGGCGAGAAGCAAAGGGGGCTGTAGTCTGACATATGGCCGATCTAAAAAGTGTTCAAAATTAGACACTCGATGAAGAATGGTGCGCAGGCCGGTCGTTTCCGGATTGGCCGTTTTGAGGAGTTCCGCGTGAACGAGCCATGGGCGCGTTCGATGCGCGGAATTGTCCGGAAGTAGAGCGGCGCCTTCCCGCTTGGCTAGCGGATCGTCAAGAATCCACATCGCCTAACGCTTAACCCGGGAAGTTAAGGGGCCGAATTGGGCCTTCGCTATGGCAGGTGGGGTCCGGGCAACCCCTTCTGGCGCAATGATCTAGAGCTTTCCGCAAGGCAGTAAAACACGTTCCGGAAGGCGAGGAGAGCAGAACCTAGGCTTAATTCCTTGGATTTACGGAAGTCGTTTCAACGCGGTTCCTGGCCATTTCTCTTACGAGTTTTGCCGCCCATTCTCGACGTATTCAACGAGGTCTTGGTCCGGCAGTCCCAAGGGCTTTGTTTTGAGAATAGCCCTTTCGGCGTCGACGATGCTCTTACCGTTGTCTTGGGGACACGGTGCCCCGTCGGGCGAAACTCCGCGCGGAAAGAGTGAGCGTTTCAGAAGAAGAGATTCGAGAGACACCGGATTTGCCGTCGGCATTGGAGCGGATTTGGATCGACGGAGCATGAAATACAAAAGAAAAATCGCAGCGGAGATGATGAATGCGGCGACGACAAATATAGCCTTTGCAGTATCTACCGGTGCGAAGGCCCGGACTCCGAGTCCTACAAATCCGGCCATTAGAATAGCGATTGAAGCTACCGAGGAGCAATACAAGAACGTACTCGCCTTCTTGTTTTTCATCTCTAGCCCTTCCCGACCCGGACGACTCTCAGCGTTGAACGCATAACGCTCTTGACCGCGGCTTCCTCGTTGCGTGCGGACTCGGCAACGCGGGGCCGTGCCATTTCTTTCGTAACGCCAGCGAGTGTTGCTCGTGCTAATTCCTTCCTCGATTTCCTTTTCTTGGCCATAACCCATGATGTCATTCTGGGCGACGCAATACAGTCCTGTTTGGAACACTCTAAAGTTCCGCGTTGTGCGAATTCATAGGGCTTGCGGTGCGGCAGAAACGGCGCATGTCAACTTGGAAATACTGGCCCACCCGGGGCCCAATGGGCAATACCGTCCCCTCCTGAAGTCTGCCAAATTAGGAGGGAGTCGTCCGCCATCTGCAGGGATACCCACCGGGCAGATTTCTGCTATGCTGCAACATATTAGCTGTGGCGGTGTCTAAGCCTGTAGCAGGGTCCGGGGTTTGCCAAGTGGGCCCTGATCCTGGAGGGACACGGCCTGGAGGCGCGGGATAAGGCATGTCCGATCTGGTACAAACCATTTCGTGGGGACGCGACGAGGCTGAGCTCGTGACCGAGCTGCAATCCGGTTCCGAGGCGGCTTTCGACTGGCTCGTCACTTACTATCACACCGGTGTGTATAACCTCGTCTATGGGATTTTGTCCGATTCTGCCGACGCCGCCGACGTCACCCAGGAGGTTTTTCTCCATGCGTTCCGCGGGATCCGTGGATTCCGCCGCGGCAGCTCGCTCAAGACGTGGTTGTACCGCATCTCCGTCAGGCAAGCCCTGAATCACCGGCGCTGGTGCTGGCGCCATCACCGGCAGCAGGTTTCCATCGACGCCGACGAAAATTCCGCCGGTGGCGGGCTCGATCTGCGCGACGCCGAAGCCACGCCGTTTGAACGCTTCGCCTCGCAGGAAGTTCAGGCCAAAGTCCGCCAGGCCTTGGCTGCGGTTCCGACCGGCTTCCGCAGTGCCGTTATCTTGAGGGACTTGGAAGGCCTTTCCTACGAGGAAGTTGCCGAAGTTCTGGATGTCTCCGTAGGGACCGTTAAGTCGCGGATTTTGCGCGGCAGGCGCATGCTGCGGGAGCTTCTCGACCCGCTCCTGCGCTCCCCGCAAACCGAGGCTGTCGCCCAAACAGAAGCTGGAGCCAAGGTGGCGTCGGTCGCCGCCCAATCGTCCCGCGCCGGAGTACCCCAAACGACACTTGCTTCCCAAGTTCAGCCACCGTCGAGGTATTCTGTCTTCGGCGCGGCGAACGCGCATGGAGAGACTCCATGAACTGCCGCCAGGCCCAGCGGTTTTTGCCCGGCTATCTTGACGGAGCGATTCGTTCGGCGGAACATCTCCACCTGCGCGAGCACCTCAATTCTTGCGCGGATTGCCGCGACGACCTCGAGCGTTTCCGCCAGGTTGGCATCTGCCTGGCGAGCGTGCAGCCGGTCGCCGTTCCAGCGGACCTGGCAATCAGGATCCGCGTGGAAGCTTCACGGACGCGGACAGTCCGCGGAGCCCTGCAATATTCATGGGAACGCGCCAAGCTTTTCTTCGAGAACATTCTCGAGCCCTTGGCTGTTCCCGCCACGGGCGGTATCTTGACCGCTCTCGTCGTCTTCACCCTTCTGGTTCAGAACATCCTGGTTGGGGTCACCACTGGATTCGTCCCTGGGGACCTTCCCCTGAACCTTGTCCAGCCTGCTCAGGTCGAGAGTCTCGCCCCGTTTGCTGTTCCTGGCCTGGTGACGGGCGACCGCGATCCGGCGTCAGGCGGCGTGATGATCGAAGTCACGTTGAACGCCGCGGGGGATGTTGTCTCCTATCGGATCCTTTCCGGCCCCAATGATGCTGCTGTTCGCAATCAGATCGACCAGGTACTTCTCTTCTCCCGCTTCCGGCCGCGCCTCGATTTTGGCCGCCCGACCAACGGCGGTCTCGTGATGATCGGCTTCAGCGAAGTCCGCGTCCGCGGCTAAGCGAAGCGGGCGCGCTGTCCTGACTCCTTCCACCGCTGCTCCGCTGCTCCTGGTTTCCTTGACTCGCCGGAAGCACCTCGATAGAGTCTTTTCCGGCCGCCGCAGACGCACATGCAACCCATGCGACGCTGCGTCCAGTCCAATAGGCGAACAGAGGAGTTTTCCCTATCCGAAAGTGGGTCCAGAATTCTCCCGCTTGGGCGTTCGGCTTCGCCGTCCTGGCCATACTTAGCGCGAGCGCAGCTATCGGCGTTCGAGGCGCGCGCGGCCAGCAGGCGCCGGGTGGCTACACCGGTATCGACGTCGAATCCAGCCAGCAGATCTTCGCCACTATCTGCGCTCTCGACGCCGCTGGTTTCGACGCGGACGAGAGCACGCTCGCCGAAATGCCCGACCGCCTGAAATTACGCGCCGACCTGCTGAAGATGCAAGGGCCCGCAACGGCAACCTTGCGCGAGTTTTATCGGCAGCACGCGTTTGCCAACCGCGCCGAGACCTTGTCGCGCTATATTACGTTCTCGCTTGTCGCAGGGCCGCCGCCGGATTTCAAATTCCTCTACGATCGCGACCTTCTGCCGCCCGACGTGCTGACGATCGAGGATTTCCAGGACATTCTCGCCAACTTCTATCGCGAGGCGCACCTGGCCGCCCGCTGGGCGCTGGTAAAACCGGAATACGACCGGGCGCAGGCGCTCTACGACGCTCCCGTCCGCCACATCGTGACCATCAGTAATGCCTACCTGCGCGAGGTATTGCAAACCTCGCACGGCCGCACGTTCACTGTCTACGTGGAGCCGCTGGTTGGAAACCTCACCAACTTCCGCAATTACGGCAACACCTACTCGATCGTGGTCGGCACTCCTTCGCCGCTTCCACTCGACGACATCCAGCACGCCTACCTGCATTTCCTGCTCGATCCGCTGCCTCTTCGCTATCGAAAGCAGGTGGAAGCAAAAAAGGCCCTACTGAGTATCGCGGGTCGCGCCCCGCGCCTGCCCGTCGATTACCAGGACGATTTCGTCAGCTTCACGGACGAATGCCTGATTCAGGCCGTCCAGTTGCGCCTCGAGCGGCTTTCGCCCGCGCAGCTCGAATCCGCACTCAAACAGGCCGACGAATCTGGATTCATCCTTGTACGGCCGCTGGTCGAGCAGCTGATGAAGTTCGAGAAAGACGCGCCGTCGATGGAATACTATTTCCCGGATTTGATCGCCGGGATCGACGTCGCGGCCGAGCAAAAGCGCTTGCAGAACATCCACTTCGCAAGCGCGCAAGCGGCGCCTCCCTCGGAGCATGGAGCTCTTGAGACAAAGCGCGAGCCCGACGAAGCACAACTGCTGGATCAGGGCGAGCGCGCGATCGCTTTAAAAGAGCCGGCGGACGCCAAAGCCGCTTTTCAGGGAGCTCTGGCCAAGGATCCGAACCAGCCGCGAGCTCTGTACGGCATGGCGCTCGCGTCGGTCTTGAGCGGCGACGCCGACACGGCGAAGAAGTTCTTCGAGAAGGTGATCGTCGTTGCTTCCCCGAGCGAGTCGGCGCCCGGCGGCGACGCGAATAAAATCGATCCCGGGATCGTCTCCTGGTCACATGTTTACCTCGGTCGCATCTTCGATATCGAGGACGACCGCGACTCCGCCATCGGCGAATACCAGGCGGCATTGGCGGTCGTGGGGGCGCCCGAATCGGCGCGCGTTGCAGCCCAACAAGGAGTAAAATCGGCGTATCAGCCTGTTGCACCAGCAAACCAAAAGCCCCAGTAATCTTGACCCGTGAGGAAGCTGATTCGACTCGCGGGCATGCAAGGACGGAGACGAAGATGAACCGTTTAATCCGAAGGACAGCGCTGGCAATTCTGGCGATGGCATTCGCGTTTGCCGCACCCGGCAGCCGGGCGCAGCAGCAAACCACGCCTCAGCCGGGGCAACAGCAGCAGCAACAACAGCAGAACCCGCCAGCGCAGGGGAATAAGCCGAGCCGGCAAAGCCAGACCCAGACTCCCGGAAATGGGCAGGCGCAGGCCCCCGCTCAGGCGCCCAAGGTTGATCCGGCCGAAGAAAGCGCCTACAAGGAATTCGCCGATCTCAAGACCGATGACTACGATCAGCAGATCAAGCTCGGCGAAGAGTTCGTCACGAAGTATCCCGAAAGCCGCTATCGCGAGATCGTGTACAATCGGCTGACCACGGCGTATTACAGCAAGCAGCAGGTCGATAAGATGTACGAAGCGAGCGACAAGGCCCTGGCGCTGAATCCCAACGACGTGCAGGTGCTCGTCCTCGTCGGCTGGGTGATTCCTCACAACTACGATCCAAACGATCCCGCAGCCGACAGGCGTCTTGCCACGGCGGAGGCGTACGAAAAGCACGCCCTGGAAATCCTTTCGGCCTTGCCGAAGCCCGCGACGCTGACCGACGAGCAATTCAATACCGCGAAGGCGCAGGACGCCTCCATGGCCCACAGTGGACTGGGGCTAATCTACTTCCGGCAGCAGAAGCCGCAGGACTCCCTGAACGAACTGCAGCAGTCTACCGGCAGCGGAAAGCCCGATCCGGTCGACCTTTTCATCATGGGCATCGACCTGGACAGCTTGAAGCGTTACAACGATGCCGCTCAGGCTTTCGACAAATGCGCGCAGATTCCCGGCGTGATGCAGGATCGCTGCAAACAACAGGAAGCCAAGTCCAAGACGGAGGCGACTCAATCGCCGAAGTAAACCAGTGTAGCCGACCGGCCGTTTCAGCGCTGATACACCTTCCGAATCAGACGTTCGGCGCGCCCAAGAGGCGTTCGCACTTGGAGGTAGCAGCCTCAGCGCGCCTACGAGGCCGCGTTTTATGACGGAAACGGAGCGCTACGAGCTCGAAGCGAAGCTCGGCCACAGCTTCACCTCGTCCGACTGGCTCGAGCGCGCGTTGACTCACCGCTCGCGCCGCGGAGTTTCGGGCTGTATCGATAACGAGCGGCTGGAATTTCTCGGCGACCGCGTCCTTGGGCTGGTGGCTAGCGAGCGCCTCTTCCGCACCTTTCCCGACTGGGATTCGGGGAAGTTATCCAAGGGGCTCGCGCGCATCGTAAGCGAGTCCTCGATTCATTCCGTGGCGTGCTCGTTGAACTTGGGCGCTCATTTGCGAATGGGGCCGGGCGAAGAAAAAACCGGCGGACGCGAAAAGAAGCGGCTGCTGGCCGACGCCTATGAGGCGGTGATCGGCGCCATCTACGTCGACGGCGGCCTCGCGGCAGCCGCTGATTTCCTGGATCGCACGCTGCTGTCACCTGCTCTCGCAAACGGCCTCGACGGGCTCGAACGGTCGGACTACAAATCGTCGCTCCAAGAATGGCTGCAGCAGCGCGCACTGGGCGTCGCTGAGTACCGCGTCCGCAGCGAGTCCGGACCGGAACACCGCAAGACATTCGAGGTCGACCTGTGGCACGACGGACGTCTTCTCGCCTCGGCGCGCGGCCGCAGCAAGAAGGAGGCGGAGCAGTCGGCCGCAATGCAAGCCCTGATTGAACTGGAAGCAAACAATGGATCTGCCTGAAACGGAAAGCGCGGAACTAACAAACGCAGCCTCCACTTCCCTTCCCGTGGAGTCTGCCGTCGTGCCTTTGGAAACCGCGCAAGCAAAGGGCCTGCCACGCCCGACCGCCAGCTTTGCCGACTATTTCGAATCGCTGCTTTTCACCATCCTCATCGCGCTGTTTGGCACCACGTTCGTCGTCCAGGCATTCAAAATTCCGTCACAATCGATGGAACCGACCCTGCTCGTCGGCGATCACCTGCTGGTGAACAAGTTCATTTTCGGCGGCAACGGCGCCTGGTACGAAAAGCTTCTGCCGTATCGCGCGATCCGGCGCGGTGACATCATCGTTTTCAAGTTTCCCTATGATGATCATCCGCACTACGTGAAGCGAGTAATCGGCCTTCCCGGTGATCGCATTCGCATCGCCAACCAGCGAGTCTACGTCAACGACAAATTTCTGTCCGAGCCTTACGTCATCCACGATCCCTCCGCCGAGGATCCCTTCGACAACAATTTTCCGCCCCGGGATCTCTATTCATTTGCCGCCGGGTTGCGTCCCGAATGGGCCGGCACAATCGCCAATTACATCCACGGCGGCGATTTGGTGGTGCCGCCCGGCCACTATTTCGTGATGGGCGACAACCGCGATCGAAGCTGGGACAGCCGCTATTGGGGCTTCGTGAATCGCAACGCCATCATGGGCCGTCCCGTCGTGATCTACTGGTCCGTGGACGCTACCGCGCAGGATTACGACAATTTGGGTGTCGATGGCACGCTCCGCGGAATGTTCGAGGCTCTCCTGCATCTTCCCAGCACCACGCGCTGGCATCGCTTTCTGCGCGAAGTCCACTGATCCGCTTCCCCAATCTTCCCCAACTCTCGCCGCGCTGTGCCTATTGCAAGATCGCTCTATCCCGCATAGGCTGATAACCTCAGCCGCTGATTGTGGCTATTTGAACTTCACTCGCCGTGTCCGACGCTCTTTTCGAATCAATCGCCTCGGCCCCGCCACCGGACAATCCTCCGGGATGGCACATCCGCCTGTGGCGCGGCTGGCTCAAGTGGATTCCTCTCGCCGTCGTTTGCCTGTCGCTGGCTGACGCGAGCATTTCCCTCCTGATCCAGCATACCGGGCTGAAACGCCGGCTGACCTCGCGCCTCGAAGCCGCCTTTGGCAGGCCGGTCGAGGTCAGGGCCTACGCCTTCAGCCTGTGGACGGGTCCTGAGCTCGAGGCGTACTCCGTCAGGGTCGCTGAAGACCCTCGTTTCGGCCAGGAGTACTTCCTGCGTGCCGAATCGCTGACACTGCGCCTGCGCGTCTGGAGCCTGCTCCTCGGACATATCAGGCTCGGGACGATTTCTCTTTCTCGTCCGAGTCTCAACCTTGTCCGCAACGCCGACGGCGACTGGAATCTCGCCGAATGGCTGCCGCGACCAGCCAACTCCAGCGTGCCCGCCGGAAGCGCCTATGCCGCTTCCAGGCCCCGATCTGCCCCGCCATTCCATGATATTGAAGTCAGCGCCGGGCGAATCAATTTCAAACGTGGCGATGAAAAGCTCCCGTTTGCCTTCGTCAACGTGAATGGAACTCTGGAAACAGAGAGCCCCGGTCGTTGGCGGCTGGATCTCGTCGCCGCTCCCATGCGCGCAGCCACCATCGTCGAACAGCCCGGAGTGCTGCATCTGGTTGGGAGTTTGGGCGGAACTTCCTCGCGTTTGCGGCCAGCGGCGCTGGAACTCGACTGGGCGGACGCCTCCATCCCCGACGTTTTGAGGCTGACTAGCGATCGCGACTACGGTCTCCGAGGCGCCTTGGCGCTGTCCGCCACCGCGCGGACGCACGGAGATTCCTGGCTCCTGCAGGCGAACGCGCGCCTGACGGAGTTGCATCGCTGGAATCTGCCGCTCCGCCCGGATAATCCGTCACTGAATTTACTCGCAACCGGGCGCCTGGGCGCGAGTGGCTCGCGTCTCCAGTTGACGGATGCCAGGATCGAAGCGCCTCATTCCAACCTCGCGGTCACGGGTGCGCTGGACTGGACGCATCCCGGGCCTGGAATCGCGGATTTGCTGGTGCGGGCGCCGGGCGGCAGGAGGCCCCGCGGTCCGCGCTCGCAAGCCGCGAGCAGCCCCGCTGGAACTCAACTGCACGTTGTCTCGAGCGCGATTTCTCTGCCTGACTTGCTCGACTGGGCTCGCGCCTTTCATTCCGGCGTTGCAGACGGAATTTCTCTCGACGGGACCGCGCGCCTCGACGCAAATCTCGATGGCTGGCCCCCTCACCTTCGCGACGCCACGCTCGACCTTCCTCGCGCCGCAATTACCGGCCAGCGAATTGCCACGCCCGTTCGCTTCGGCTCGGTGGTCGTTCGCTATGATGCGGGTCGTGGAGTCACGCTCCCGTCTGCGACGCTCACCATCGGCGCCCCGGCGAATTCGTTCCGCGTCGATGGAACCTCGAAATTGGGACTCGACGAGTTTTCCTTGCACGTTCGCGGCGGCACGTCGAACGTGCGCGATGTGGTCGACATCGCAAGCCGACTCGGCTGGAATCTTGCGCGCGGCTGGAACATCGCTGGCCCTGCGCGTTGCGATCTGCGCTGGGACGGCTCGCGACTTCCCTGGCGCTCTACTCTCGTGGGCTCCGTCGAATGGGGGACCGCGTCAGACGGCGTCTCGCTCGGGGTACCGCTTCTGAATCGTCCTGTGGAACAGATTCGCGCCCGCGCCGATCTCCAGTCCGGCCTCACGCGTGTCACCTTGTCTTCGGCCCGCGCCTTCGGCACGCGTTGGACCGGTACGTTCGATCATGACCTGTCGGACGGCTGGCGATTCTCCGTTTCTGGCGATTCGCTGTCCGCCACCGATTTGGATCGCTGGCTCGATCCCCGCTGGCGCGAAAGCTTTCTCGATCGGATGCTGCCCTTCCTGAACTCGGGCGCGCCCGCGAGCAACGCGCTGCAATCCTTGCACGCGAGTGGGAAGATCGCGCTCGATGATTTCACGCTCGTTCCCGTCACTATCCACCGCTTCCGTGGTAATTTGAAGCTGGATGGTCGCCGCCTCGAACTCGCCAATATCGCCGGCCAGTTTGACGGCGGCCAGCTCTCCGGCTCTTTGCAGGCCGATCTGGATGCAAACCCGAAATATGAAACGATGCTCGATTTTGCGGATGTTGACCTTCGCGCCCTCTCGGCCGAGTTTCCGTCTCTCGCCAACCGGTTCTCGGGCTCTGCGTCGGCGAAAATCCGTTTCAACCTCCACGGGACAAGCCGCTCGGATATGCTGAACTCTCTCGAATGCCGCGGAACGGCTGTCGCAAAGAATTTCTCTGCGCAGGGAATCGACTTGCCCGCGTCCGGCGTCCCTCAACCGCCCGCGCAGCCTGATCTCGTCGGTACCAGTTCGTTCTCCGGCGCGTCCGCTGCCTTCGCGTGCGTTTCCGGCAAGATCCAATTTCAGGATTTGACCCTTTCCGGAATCGATGCGCGATGGAACGGCGCAGGCTCCGTTGATTTCGCGCGAAGCCTCGATTTTCGTTTGCGCTCCGAGTCCGCTGATGCTCCCGCGCCGCGTCTCGCAAAACTGGCCAGCGCTGGCGAAAACGAGCCGCGCCCCGACGTCGCGGCCGACGAATACCGCATTACGGGCGCTCTCGGTTCTCCTCGCGTGTCGCACGTCGCCGCGCCCCGCCCAGCATCCGCGGAAAAGCCGTGAGACGAATTTGCTTGGCTGAATCTCGTGTGCTAGTTTCGCCTATGGATGCGACGTTTGCCATGCGCCCGCTACATCCCCATTCTTCTTCTCTCCGTCGCCTCATTTGCCGCGGCGCGTTCGGAGAAGCAACTGCATCTCGCACCGCAATTCGCCGGGGGCGAGAGCGTGCGATACCGGATCGAAACGCGCACATCTTCGAACGAGCATACGGTTACTCCGATCATCAATCCCGAAGGCGCCTCGCAATACGAGCAGTCCACCAGCCTGATTCTGCGCCTCGATGTCCTGAACGTTCAGCCGAACTCGGGGTCTTCGAGCGAAGCGGTGCGCTTCCGCGCCACATTCGAGCTGGCAAATTCAGATTCGCAGGCCAACGCTTACGCGCCGCAAGCCGTTAAGTTCGACGACGCTGTCGACAATCTCAAAGGACAGTCGTTCGAGTTTTCCATCGCTCCCGGAAATAAACTTGCCGATGTCCAGAGCCTGAGCAAAATCGCCCCTGACCGCGACGTCGCCGCGCGAGTCCTTTCCTGGGTTCACGTGCTGTTTGCTCCGGTGGACATTCCCGCGGAGGGCGTTCAAATCGGTCAAAAGTGGAGCAACGAACACCCGCTCACGGACCTGCCTCTCACGGGCATCATCTGGCGGAACGAATCTCGCTACCTGCGCAACGAATCATGCGCCGCATCCTCGGGTGTGAAGAACGCAGCGTCGCCTGGAACCCAGGGCGATTGCGCTGTTCTCCTCACCCGCTTCAGCATCTTCCGCCATGGCTCCGACCGTTCCGACGCCACTCCTGAGGCCTATATTCACAACGGACTGCGTACATCGGGCAAATGGACCGGTTCCGGAGAGAGCCTCGATGCGATCTCTCTCGCCAGCAGACTCCTGGTCAGCTCAACACAGACCGCCACGCAGAACATGGACTACGAAATTCGAAGCACCAGCAGCAACTCCCGTATCCGACCACACGGGCCGCTCCACCACGCAAACCGAGATCACCCTGCTTCCCGCCGCATCACCCAAACTTTGACCCATTTGCAGCCCCGCCTTCACGCCTGCCCATCTGAACCGTTCCACCCACGCATCGCGCGTGCGGTATAATGTCCTTTTGGCCGGGCCGCGTTTTTGTGCTCGGGTGCCCGAACCATGGATTTCAAACTAGCCAGCACATATGAACCGCGCGGCGATCAGCCGCAGGCCATCGACCAGCTCGTTCATGGTGTGAGCGATGGCGAGCGCCACCAGGTTTTGCTCGGCGTCACCGGCTCGGGCAAAACATTCACGATGGCCAAGGTGATCGAGCAAATCAATCGCCCGACGATCGTCCTGGCCCATAACAAGACTCTCGCCGCGCAGCTCTATCACGAATTTCGCGGATTCTTCCCGCAGAACGCGGTCGAGTATTTCGTCAGCTACTACGATTACTACCAGCCCGAGGCCTACGTCCCGTCGAGCGATACCTACATCGAAAAAGAAGCCACCATCAACGACGAACTCGACAAGCTCCGCATGAGCGCGACCCGCTCCCTCTTCGAGCGCCGCGACGTCGTCGTCGTTGCTTCCGTCTCCTGCATTTACGGCCTGGGCTCGCCGGAGGCGTATTACGGCATGTTGCTGATGCTCGAACGCGGCCAGTCCGTCGCGCGCGAAGCCATCCTGCGCAAGCTGGTCGAAATTCAATACAACCGGGCCGAAGATCTTCGCCGCGGCACCTTCCGCGTTCGCGGCGACATGATCGAAATCTATCCGCCCTACGAAGAGTTCGCTGTCCGTATCGAGCTTTGGGGCACGCAGGTCGAAGCCATCCGCAAAATCGATCCCCTCACCGGTGAAATCCGTTCCTCCGACGGCGAAGTCTCCCGCATCACGATCTATCCGAAGACGCACTACGTCCTTCCCGCCGAACAGCGCGAGCGCGCCATTCAAAGCATTTACGAGGAACTGGACTGGTGGAAGCCCGAACTCGAGCGGCAGGGCAAAATCGTCGAAGCGCAACGCGTCAGCCAGCGCACGCTGTTCGACATCGAGATGATGCGCACCATCGGCTATTGTCACGGGATCGAGAATTATTCACGGCATCTTTCCGGACGCCTTCCTGGCGAAGCGCCGCCCACGCTTTTCGACTACATCCCGAACGATTTCCTTCTCTTCATTGACGAGTCGCACCAGACTGTGCCGCAACTTCACGCCATGTACCATGGCGACCGCTCGCGCAAGGAGACTCTGGTCGACTACGGTTTTCGCATGCCCTCGGCTCTCGACAATCGCCCGCTCACCTTCGAGGAATTCGAGCATCGCACGAATCAAGTCATCTACGTTTCCGCTACGCCTGGCCCTTACGAGCTGACGAAGTCCGGCGGCATCGTCGTCGAGCAGGTGATTCGCCCGACCGGCCTGATCGATCCGCCGGTGGAAGTGCGCCCGGTGAAGGGCCAGGTGGACGACCTGCTCGAGCAAATTCGCGTCCGCGCCGCCCGCAAGGAGCGTGTCCTCGTCACCACGCTGACAAAGCGCATGGCCGAAGATCTCGCTGAATACTTCGCCGAAGTCGGCGTGCGCTGCCGCTATCTCCATTCGGAAATCGATACGCTCGAACGTGTTCGCATCCTGCGCGATCTGCGCCGCGGCGAATTCGACGTTCTGATTGGTATCAACCTTTTGCGCGAGGGCCTCGATTTGCCCGAGGTGTCGCTCGTGGCTATTCTCGACGCGGACAAGGAGGGCTATCTCCGCAGCGCCACCTCCCTGATCCAGACCATGGGCCGCTGCGCACGCCATCTCGAAGGCAGAGCCATTCTCTACGCCGATCGCATGACCGACTCGATGCAGAAAGCCATCGCCGAGACGAGCCGCCGCCGCGCAAAGCAGGAAGCCTACAACCTGGAGAACAACATTACGCCGCAATCGATCATCAAGCCCGTCGATATGCAGCTCGTGAAGATCATCGAAGCAGATTATGTTACGGTGCCGATCGAGGAAGTCTCCGGCGATATTTCGAACGAGGAACAGCTCGCAAAAACGATCGCTCAGCTCGAAGCGCAGATGCGCGAAGCCGCCAGGAAATTCGAGTTCGAGCGCGCCGCCGCCCTGCGCGATCGCATCCGTGACCTCAAGCAGCGCGACATCGGCCTCGTGGCCGCACCGGTTGCCGCCGTCACTTCATCCGTCGCATCCGCGGAATCAAACGGCGGCGCTCCGGTTTCCGCACTCGCTTCCGCTCCTTCCCAGCGCACGTCCGACGGCGCTCCGGTCAGCTCCGAGCCCGCCGCTTCCGTAGACTCTGTCTCAGCCGCCGCTCCCGCGCGAGCTTCTCATCGTCGGCCTCGCTCTCCTCGCCGCTAGTGCATTCCCGGTTCTGAGGTTTAAATGCAGCGCCCCGTCCTTCAGCGCGGCACACTGGGGTCGCGTTTCCGCAAGGATCGTTCAGGCCACCCGGCCCCTGCCACTCCCATCCGTCGTCATCCCGCGCCCACGCCGTTGTTGGGAGTGGGTTCAAGGGGTTTTCTGGCTTCTGCCCTTCTCCTACGCCCCTTTTTTCAATTCCCGCGCCTTCGGGGGCTGATAATTCCCAGCTACCGTCCTCGACGCAATGGCCAGCCGGTTCCACGAATTGATCGCGGCGACGGCAAGCGTCAGGTTCGCGAGTTCCTTTTCCGTAAACTGCTTCTTCGCCTGTTCGTAAACTTCATCCGGCACATGCCCTTCTCGAATCTTTGTCACTGCCTCCGTCCACGCCAGCGCCGCACGTTCCCGCTCCGTGTAGTAGGATGATTCTTCCCAGGCGTCCAGCCCGTACATCCGTTGCTCTTTTTCGCCCGACGCCTGCAGATCCTTCCAGTGCATATCGATGCAGTAAGCGCAGCCGTTCACCTGAGAGGCCCGCAGCTTGACCAAATTCAGCAATGGTTCGTCCAGTCCGCATCCCTTCAAGTACTCCTCGATGCCAAGCATCGCGTGGTACACGCCCGGCGCTGCTTTCACAATGCTGAATCGTTCCTCCATGATTCCTCCTTCACGCTCAATTCTCGCTGGCGACTGATTGGATGTACAGCACGGCTCTCCGATTCCGCACGATCTGCTGCTCTTTTCACGGCTTTTCACAGCGCCTTGCGTCCGTGCTTTCTCCGTTATACTCTGCTTCGTTGGGGAGATATGACCAAAGAGACTGCCGACCTTCATCGCATGAACCGCACCGTTGACGAAGTTGACCCCGAGCTTGCCGCTACCCTCCGCGACGAGCTTCGCCGTCAATCGACCAGCATCGAGCTGATCCCGTCCGAGAATTTCGTCTCGGAGGCGGTGCTCACTACGGCCGGCTCCGTACTGACGAACAAGTACGCCGAGGGCTACGGCACGAAGCGCTACTATGGCGGCTGCGAATTCGTGAATCGGGCCGAGCAGCTGGCCATCGACCGCGCCAAGCAGCTCTTCGGCGCCGAGCACGCCAACGTGCAGCCGCATTCCGGCACGCAAGCCAACATCGCCGTCTACATGACCGCGCTCCAGCCGGGCGACACGGTCCTCGGCATGGCCCTCGCCCACGGCGGCCATTTGACCCACGGCCACCCCCTGAACTTCTCCGGCAAGATGTACAAATTCATCGAGTACGGCGTCACGCGCGAAACAGAAACCATCGATTACGACCAGCTCGACCAGCTCGCGCGCGATCACAAGCCGAAAATGATCGTCGTCGGCGCAAGCGCCTATTCGCGCATCATCGATTTCGCTCGCATGGGAGAAATCGCCCGCTCCATCGGCGCGCTCCTCTTCGTCGATATGGCGCATATCGCCGGGCTCGTTGCCGCAGGCGTGCACCCCAGTCCCGTTCCGCACGCGGACTTTGTTTCCACCACGACGCACAAGACGTTGCGCGGTCCGCGCGGCGGTATGATCCTTTGCCGCGAAAAATACGCGAAGGACCTCGACCGTACCTTATTCCCCGGAATTCAGGGCGGCCCGCTGATGCACATCATCGCGGCCAAAGCCGTTTGCCTGAAGGAAGCAATGGAGCCGGAATTTCGCGAATACGGGAAACAGGTCGTGTCGAACGCGAAAGCGCTCGCCGCCGGAGTTGCCAGTCGCGGCTATCGCGTCGTCAGCGGCGGCACCGACAATCACCTTTTCCTGATCGATATCAACTCGCGAGGCCTCGTTGGCAGCATCGCGCAGCCCGCATTCGACCGCGCCGGAATCACCGTCAACAAGAACGCAATTCCCTTCGATCCGCTTCCGCCGATGAAAGCGGGCGGCATCCGCGTCGGCACTCCCGCTGTGACCACGCGTGGCATGCGCGAGCCGGAAATGGAACAGATCGCCGGCTGGATCGCGGAAGTGCTCGATCATCTCGGCGACGAAGCGACCGAAACACGCATTCGCCACGAAGTAGCCGCGCTCGCTGCGAAGTTTCCAATCTACTCGAAGCGGGTCGCGGCCGCCGACGCCACCTCCGCCGTTCACACGCATCACGCGAATCCGTAGACGCGCGGCGCACCGCTAACCAAGCCCCGAAGCGCCTCGTCGCGTTGCCGCAATGCGGGCTGCGCTGCGAATGTTCCATTCGCGCGCATACGTTTCAGTCCGGAGCACTTCGGGGGCTAACTGCCATGCCTGTTCGCGCTGGTTTTCCCGTAAATTCCTTCCTATCCCCGTCAATCTATGGCTGCGGTCTTGCGCTTCGGCACCTCAAGTGCAATGACCCAACTGGTGGATTTCGTGGTCGCTTTACCGTCGTTTCCGCACGGGGCGCGCATGGCAGAAACCCATACGATCGAGCACCCAACCATCGCCGATTTACGCGAGAGCGAGATCGGAGAGGCGCGGCGAATTCAGACTTCCCTGCTACCGACGGGACCCTTGCGCGGGCCCACGTTCGAGATTGCTTGCCGCTTCGCTCCGTTCTCCGACGTCAGCGGAGATTTCGCCGACTATTTCGATCTTCCGAATGATCTAGTGGGGATTTACATCGGCGACGTGGTTGGTAAGGGCCTTCCCGCCGCCATGTACGGCGCAATGGTGATGGGCATGCTGCGCGGAACGAACAAGACCGGCGAAGACACCGGGGCTGTTCTCGAAACGTTGAACAAGCGGCTGCTCGTGCGTCCGGTGGCCGGGCGCTTCTGCTCGACAATTTACGCGCTGCTGAATCCGGCCACGCTCGAGCTGAAATTTTCAAACGCCGGTCTGCCCTTTCCTCTGCACGCGTCAGCGAAGGGCTGCAAAGCGGTCGGAGAAGGCGGCATTCCGTCCGGAATCTTTCCGGGTTCGTCTTATGAAGTCCATTCGATCGAGCTTTCGCCCGGTGACGCGGTCTTGTTCGCCACCGACGGCCTTCACGAATTGCGTAATTCCGAAAATGAAGACTTCAGTTGGGCGAAGCTGTCCGAAGTGTGGCGGCGCTCCGGTGCGAGCTCCGCGGAAGAAACGCTCGACCTCCTCTTCGATGGAATAAAGGAATTCTCGGGCAGTATCAGGCAGCACGACGATCTGACGGTGGTTATCGTGAAGGCCCTTTCGACCATGGTGCTGCCGATGCCTGGCGGCGGATTTTCGCGCGTTGCCATACGGTGAAGATTAATTCGCCTGGATGTTCCTGCGTGCCCCAAATCGCCGAAGCCAGTTTCCAGTCACGATGCTGTCAACCAGCGCCCAGAGCCAGACAGCTGCGACAGTCGCGAGCATGGCGCCAGCTATGCAAAGGATGGCGATGTATCTCCGAGACCGCATAAACGCGAGAAAAGGGTTATGGCGGGCGGCGAACGGGAAGTGATCGTAGTAGGCGAGCGTCCAACGCTGAATCGTCTGCGGCCGAAGAATCCGGAAGGCCGAGATGAGGCCCAGAACAGGCCCCGCGAGAAGCGTCACGACGACCGCAGCACTTGAGCCCGAGTGCACCGCCAGGATTGCCATCGAGTAGCTCTGGGGGACGGCGTAACACCGTCCCCTGATGTTTAGGCTTTTTGGGCCTGGCGGCGGAGGAATGTAGGCACGTCGAGATCGTCAGCGGGTACGTCGCGAACGGATTCGCTGGCGTTCCGAGCGACCTCTCCGACGTTGCGCGCGACCTGCTGCACCACGTTGGCCGGAGGTGGAGGAGCGACAGGCGTGGGCGCTGTTTGCTCGCGTCCCGACTTCCACGTCTTCGGCAGGTACGACGGCCGCGACTGCGCCTTCTTGTTCGCCACCTCGCGGAAACCGGCCGCAATCACCGTGATCTTCACCGCTTCCTTCATCGCATCGTCCTGCACCGCGCCGAAGATGATGTTCGCATCCTCGTGGGCGGCCTTTTGGATGATGCTCGACGCTTCGTGCACTTCCTGAATCGAAAGCGAAGAAGAGCCCGTGACATTGATCAGGATTCCCTGCGCGCCCTGGATGCAATTGTCCTCGAGCAACGGGCTGTTGATGGCACGATTGGCGGCATCGACGGCGCGGTTCGATCCCGAAGCGACCGCAGTGCCCATCACCGCATAGCCCTGGCCCGACATGATCGTTTTCACGTCGGCGAAGTCGCGGTTGATGATGCCGGGAATCGTGATGATATCGCTGATGCCCTGCACGGCCTGCCGAAGGATGTCGTCGGCGATGCGGAACGCGTCGAAGAAGCTCGTGCCTTGCTCGACGCAATCCATCAGCCGCTCGTTCGGAATGACGATGACCGTGTCCACGCAGCCGATCAGTTCGGTGAGCGACTGCTCGGATTGCAGCATGCGGCGCTTGCCCTCGAACGCGAAAGGCTTCGTCACCACCGCTACCGTCAGCGCGCCCAGTTCGCTCGCGAGATTCGCGACCACCGGAGCCGCCCCGCTCCCCGTGCCGCCGCCGAGTCCCGACGTGACGAACACCATGTCCGCGCCGTCCAGCGCTTCGAGAATTTTTTCCGTGTCCTCAAGCGCCGCCTTCCGGCCAACCTCAGGATTTGCCCCGGCGCCCAGGCCCTTGGTGAGCTTTGCACCAAGCTGCAGCTTCACCGGCGCAGCCGAGAGTTTCAGCGCCTGCAAGTCCGTATTCGCGGCGATGAATTCCACCCCTTCCACTTTGGCGCGGATCATGCGGTTGACGGCGTTCGACCCGCCGCCTCCCACGCCGATCACTTTGATCCGCGCGCCGTTTTGTGCTTCCTCATTGCTGAACGAAACCCGAATCCCCGATTCTTTTGGCGTCATCCTTCCTCCCCCGAACTGCCCCTTTCCCGATTTCCTCAGGGCCTGCAACCAGACCCTGAAACCTTTTCGTCCATCTCGGCCGGCACCCGAACCAAGCGCCGGCGCAGTCTGCCCACCCGTCCGGCGGCCGTGCTGCCCGCTACATACAAACAACGGTCCCAATCAAACCGATTCCGTGCGTCGCCGCAGCCGCGCCTCGCACTACTGGCTGGCGAAAAGAGCCTTCAGCTTCCCGGTCCAGCCAGCCGGTCGCGCTCCTGCGAGACGCCGCGTTCGCGCCCCATAAAGCACCAGCCCGATGGCGGTAGCGTATTCCGCCCGCTCCACCTCTTCGCTCATGTCCGAAAGCCCTCGCGGAACCGCCACGCGCACGGGCAAATTAAACGTCTTCTCCGCCAGCTCGATCAGGCCGCGAAGGCATGCGCCGCCCCCGGTGAGCACGATGCCAGCCGGAATCTGCGATTCGATTCCGCCCCGGCGCAGCTCGTCGCGCACCAGCATGAGCAGCTCCTGCGCGCGCGGCTCGACAATCTCCGCGAGCATGCGCGCATAGATCGTGCGCGGCGGACGGTCGCCGACGCTTGCAATCTCGATCGCGAAATCCTCTTTCTGCAGTTCGCGAAGAGCGCAAGCGTATTGGCGCTTGATTTTTTCCGCCTCGGGAACGGGCGTACGCAACCCGACGGCGAGATCGTTCGTAAAGTGGTCGCCCCCGACGGGAATCGCGGCCGTCTGACGCACGACGCCGCCAACGTACGCGATCATTTCGGTGGTCCCGCCGCCAATATCCAGGAGACAGCAGCCAAGCTCGCGCTCGTCCTGCGTGAGAGACGACTCGGCGGAAGCGAGCTGCTCGAGAACGGTATCGTCGACGCGCACGCCCGCGCGATTCACGGCCGTGACGATATTTTGAGTTGCCGTGCCCGACGCGGTCACGATGTGGACGTTCGCCTCCAGACGTTGGCCGACCATGCCGATGGCGTCGCGAATGTTGTCCTGCGCGTCGAGCGAAAACTCCTGCGGAAGAACGTGCAGCACCTCGCGATCCTCCGGCAGCGATACGCCGCGAGCCGCTTCGATGGCGCGGCGAACGTCGTCGCGCTGGATATCGCGCGGCCGCGCGCCGAGCGTGATTCCGCCGCGGCTGTTCACGCCGCGCACGTGCCCGCCCGCCACGCCGATCAGCGCCGATTCCACCGGAACGCCGACAATCGTTTCCGCTTCCTCCACCGCGCGGCGAATGGAGCTCACCGCAAGATCCAGGTTGACGATCTGGCCCTTGCGCCAGCCTTTCGATTCCGCCGCGCCAAGAGCCGCAAATTTCACTCCCGAATCCTCATCCATTTCGCCGATCAGCGCGCACGTCTTCGTGCTGCCGATGTCGAGAGCCACTACGTGCCGTTCCTTTTTCGTCAAATCTGCCGCTCCGTCAAACCTTCCGCGGGCGCGTCTGAGACCCGCGCCTGCAACTTACGCCCGACAAAACGCCGCCCCGTCCTTCGGTCCTGCCGTCCGCAAACCGGCGCCACAAAAAGCTCAGCGCACGTGACGCCGCGTCCTGTGCGGCCGTCTGGCATGCGCCGGCATCACTTCCGCGCGGTGCACTCGCGATCGGGACACCGGCTCCGGTTGCGGCATCGGCTGAGCCGGAAACTGCGTCACCGCGGCAATTTCCGGGTTGACCACCGCCTCGCGGCTGAACCGCAGGTCGACCGAATCGACCTCGCCCGCCGTCGCGCGCCACTGCGCAATGTTGTCCACCAGCGTCACGTACTTGCCGCCAAAATCCGTGTTTCCGAAATGAACGACCACCGGCACGTCTCCCTGCTTCAACCCTCCGTTCAACGAGCCCGATTTCTGCAGGCCCGTGAGCGACCCGGTCAAATCGTTCGCGTCCGACAAATCAATCTCGCTCACCTGGTTCATGGCGCCCGGCCGCGCGTCCTCCACCTGCTGGGAAAAGCTCTCGAAAAGCTGCATGCGCTTTTCGCGCTCGTCAGCCGGCATGCCGGGAAGAATGCCCGTCACGACGGGGAAGCGGAAGTCGGCGCGCAAGGGGCGGTCGAGAATCATGCCATGAGCGTCCACGAGCAGCATGTCGCTGCCCTGCCGCAGGAAGGCGACCGGCGTGCGCTCAACGACATCCACCTGAATCCGGTTGGGCAGGACGCGGCGAACGGTTGCGTGCTCGACCCACGGCAGCGATTCGATCTGGGCGCGGCGCTCGGAGATCGGAACGCGCAGGATGCTCTTGCCCCGGTCGGCCACGAAGGCTTGCAGGACGGCCGCGCGTGAAACGAAGTGATTCCCGGAGATGCCGACCTGCTCAGGATGGACCAGCCGCATTTCGGGCGCGGCAAGCAGGAACCGGGCCCCGGAGTAAGCCGACCACACACAGGCCACCCCGGCGCCAAGCCAAAGTGTCACTCGAAGGAAAGAGTTCAGCGATTTCCGGCCGAACTTGCGGCGCTTGATTTCGAGAGGCTTCTGGCGGCGGAGATACTTCGGCTCCTCGTTCGCAAGGAGGTCCTGTGGGAAGGCCTCTGCGTCCATGACCCTTAATTTCGCCAGACGATCACCTCGTTCTCAAGCTCAATCCCGTAAGAATCGCGCACTCGTCCGCGAACGTAGTCAATCAGTTTGAGCATGTCCGCGCAAGAGGAATCCGCTGCATTCACGAAAAAATTTGCGTGCCGGTCGCTGACCATGGCCTCTCCGACGCGATGTCCCTTCAGACGGAGCTCGTCGATCATGCGTCCCGCCGAGCCGCCCGGCGGATTCTTGAAAATGCAGCCTGCGCTCTTCTGGTTGAGCGGCTGGCTGGCGCGGCGTTTTTCGTTGCAGACGCGAATGCCCGCCAGAATTTCCTTGAACGGCTTGGGCGGCAGTTCCAGTTTCACGCGCAGCATCACGTCTTCCGGCGCGAACGACGTGTGGCGATAGTCGAAGCGAATGTCAGCTCCCCGGATCGTCTCGATTTCGCCATTAGCCGCGCGATAGAGCTCGATTTCGCGCACGTAAGAGCCGATTTGCGTGCCGTACGCTCCCGCATTCATGCGCAACGCTCCACCCACGCTGCCCGGCACGCCAATCAGGCCCTCCATGCCGCCAAGATCGCGCTTGGCGCAGAACGTGACCATCCCGCCCAAGTCGGTCGAAGCGTCCACGGTGGCGATATTGCCATCGATCTGCACCCCCGGGTGCGCCGTAGGAAGGTGCAGAACGACCCAGGGCAATTCGCCATCCTCGATCAGAACGTTGGTGCCGCCGCCGAGAAAACGATGCGGGATTTTGTTTTCCGCCAGCAGCCGCATGACGTCCGGGATCGACTCATAGCGCCGGAGCAGGAGCTGGTCCGTCGTGCCGCCAATCTCGAGCGATGTTTTCTCCTTCAAGGACACGCCCGGACGTACCTCGACGCCGAGTTCCTTCAGCCGGGCGAGCAGCGCGTTGTCGTTAAGCCGCATGAGTCGAAGACACCCTTGAGCCCAGAAGCAGCGCGAGCTGGTCGAGGACGCGACCGACGCTGCCGGCGCCTATGGCGAGCACAGCGTCTCCCGCGCGCGCTTCGCGCAGCATGTATTCCATTCCACCCTGCATCGTGCTCGAGAAGATCACGTTCTTGTGGCCCGCAGCGGTGATCGCTTCGGCCAGGCGCTCGCCGGTGATGCCTTCGATCGGCTGTTCGCCCGCCGGATAAATTTCCGTCAGGATCAGCAGATCGGCCTGATTGAAGCAGTGCAGGAAATCGTTCCAGAGATGCTGCGTGCGCGTATACCGGTGCGGCTGAAAGAACACCAGCAAGCGCTTGTAGCCGCAGCCGCGAGCCGCTTCCAGCGTGGCGCGCATTTCCGCCGGGTGATGGCCGTAGTCGTCGATCAGCGTGACGCCCTCGTGCACGCCCTTGATCTCGAATCGTCGGCCCACGCCGGAGAATTTCGCGAGCGCCTCGCGAATCACGTCGGCCGCGAATGTTCAGGGAAAGCGCTATGGCAGCGGCAGCCGCCGCGTTGCGCACGTTGTGTATTCCGGGAGGGGCGGGAAGCGTGAAAAGTCCCAGGTCAGTCACCCGTTATGTTGGAGTCGAAATTCGCTCGACAGCCCGTTGAGCTTGACGTCGCTGATGAGGACATCCGCCTGGCTCGAAGAGCCGTAGGTAATCACAGGCCGTTTGACGCGCGGCAGAATCGCCTGCACGTTCGGCTCATCGAGACACAGAATCACCGTTCCATAGAACGGAACGCGGTTCACAAACTGGAGGAACACGTCCTGAATCTCGTCGAGCGAGGCGTAATGATCCAGGTGCTCGCGGTCGATTGTCGTGACGGCGGCGACCATGGGATCGAGCAAAAGGAACGAGCGGTCGCTCTCGTCCGCTTCCACCACCATGTAATCGCCCTGTCCGAATCTCGCGTTGGCCCCCACGTGATTGACGCGCCCGCCGACCACGAACGTCGGATCGAGCCCAGCGGCCGCAAGAATCGCGGCCATCATCGAAGTGGTTGTCGTCTTCCCGTGCGCGCCCGCCACGGCAATCCCGAACTTCAGCCGCATCAGCTCGGCCAGCATCTCGGCGCGCGGAATCACGGGAATCTTCAATCGATGAGCTTCGAGCACTTCGACGTTATCGGAATGCACGGCCGAAGAAATCACCACCACGTGCGCGCCCTCAATGTGTTCGGCCTGATGTCCTTCGTAAATCGTCGCGCCAAGATTCCGCAGGCGTTCCGTAACGGGCGAGAGTTTCAGGTCGGAGCCCGACACGGCGTACCCGGTCGAAAGCAGGATCTCGGCGATGCCGCTCATGCCGCTGCCGCCGATCCCAACCAGGTGAATGTGCCGGAAATTGCGAAACGAGCCGTTCATGACCGACGTTCCCTTTCGCGCGACGACATCTCAACTCCGGCTTCGCGCGGTTGACTCCTGTCCGCGCGGAATCCGGCGTGGCCCTGTTCGCTCGACCGGCTGGAGGCATCCTGGAGGTCTCCGCGCAACACCTTCGCAGGTCCCCCGAAGCCAGCTCTTCGAGTAGGTCCACAATATCCTCAACAGCGCGCGGGCGAGCGAGCGCCCGGGCGCGAGTTTCCATCTCCGCAAGTCTCTGGGGCTCGTCCAGGAAGGCGAAGATTTCGGCCGTCAGGCGCGCGGGAGTCAGCTCGTTCTGCGGGAGGAGCCGCGCGGCGCCGGCGTTCTGCATGGCCTCCGCGTTGCGCGTCTGATGCGCATCCGTGGAGGCCCCGAAGGGGATGAAGATGGCGGCGCGTCCGGCGGCTGAAACTTCCGCCACTGTGATCGCGCCCGAGCGGCAGACGATCAGGTCCGCCTGGGCAAACCGCTCCGCCATGTTCTCGATGAAGGGCAGAACCTCCGCTTGGAATTGACGCTGTTCATATGCCGACACGGACCTGCATTATAGTCACGTTCGCCCGTCTGATGCACGATGAAAAGTTGGTTTTTTCGCGCCGACAGCGCGTCCAGTGACTCGATCATGGCGCGGTTGATGGGCGTCGCGCCCCTGCTGCCACCCGTAATCAGAATGCGGAAAGGCGTCCCGTGCTCGTTTGGGAGGGACGGAGAAGAATTCGTTGCGGACCGGACAGCCGGTCACGACAGCTTTGCGGCCGAGTTTCTCGGCGGTCTCCGATGTGCCACCGCGACGCGTGTCGCCATGTTCGCCAGGATGCGATTCGTGAAGCCCGGTTCGACATTCGGCTCGAACACCACAGAAGGAATCGCGATGCATCGCCGCGAGCAAGCATCATCGGGCCAGAGGCGTAGCCGCCCACTCCGAACGCAACACTGAAATTGTGCCGGCGCAGGATTCGGTCGGAATCCCACAGGCCGGCTGGCAGCAGCGCGAGATTGCGCAGGAATTTTGTCCCGCCAATGCCTTTCAGTCCCGCCGCGCGAATCAATTCGAGCGGCAGGCCGGCCTGCGGGACCAGCTTGGCCTCTAAGCCGCGTTCCGTTCCGACGATCACGACCTTGCGTTCCTCGTTTGAAACTGTCCCGCTCCCGCGCCGGAGCCACTCACGCGCAACGGCTACAGCCGGAAAAACGTGCCCGCCCGTGCCGCCACCCGCGATCAACAGATTCTTCGGCGCGAATGATTCGCGGCTCTCTGGCATCGGCGTTCACGTTGCGTCGGCGTGCTGGCTGATGTTCAGCAGCACGCCCGTTGCCAATAACATTCCGATCAAACTCGATCCACCATAGCTGATGAACGGCAGCGGAATGCCTTTCGTCGGCATCAGGCCGAGAACCACGCTCAGGTTGATCAGGGCCTGCCCGAGGACCATTGTCGTGACTCCCAAGCCGACGAACCGGCCGAAATCGTCGGGCGCTTTCATGGCGGCCACGAAACCGCGCCAGCCATAGACCGCGAACAGCGAAAGAATCGCGATGGCGCCGATGAATCCCAGTTCCTCGCAAATCACGGCGAAAATGAAATCCGTGTGAGCTTCGGGCAGATAGAAAAGCTTCTGATGGCTCTCCATCAATCCGACGCCGCTGAATCCGCCTGAGCCCACGGCTATCAGAGACTGCAGTAGCTGGAAGCCGCGGCCCTGCGGGTCGGTGCCGGGCGAGAAAAATGATTGCACGCGCTGAAGGCGATACGGCACGCGGACGATCAACAGATAAATCGCTGGCAACGCTGCGAGCGCGACCGGAAAAATGTAGCGCAGTGAAAGACCGGCCACGAACAGCATCACCGCCGCGATGAAGGCGATCATGCACGCGGTGCCCATATCCGGTTCGGCGAGCACAAGGGCAACCACCAGGAAGACGGTTCCGAGAGCGGGCAGCAGCGTTTGAAGGAAATCGTTCATGCCTGGCCCGCGCCGCGAGCGGCGAATCTCGATGAACCACGCGAGATAGAGGATCACAAAAAGCTTGGCGAGTTCGGACGGCTGAAAGCTCAACGGCCCCAACCGAATCCACCGGTGCGTCGCGTGCGAGCGGTCGAGGAAAAAGACGGCAATCAGCAGAACCAGTGTCAACCCAAGTCCGGTGAAGATCACGCGCGGCTGGCGAAGCTTGCGGTAATCCGTGTTCATCAGCCAGAACATGCCTCCGATCCCGAGCGCGATGCACAGAAGCTGGCGGATCAGGAAGACGTACGCATTCCCATACAAATCCCGCGCGGTGACGGCCGAGGCGCTGAACACCATCACGGCGCCGATCAGGCACAGCGCCAGCGTCACACCGAACAGTTGCCGGTCGGGTTGCAGGCTGCGAGGCATCAGTTAGCCTTTCTTTCGCGCGACGGAACTGAAATCCGTTTGCGCGGGTCTTTCAGGAGACGCTTCCGAAATCGGCAGAACTTCGGCCCGCGACGTTGCTGGTCCTGTTCGATTTTCGAGGCGCGCGACGAGTTCCTTGAAAACGCGGCCGCGGTGCTCGTAATTTTCGAACTGGTCGAAGCTCGAACAAGCCGGCGCCAGCAAAACGGTATCGCCCGGCTGTGCCGCTTCCATCGCAATTTCGACGGCGCGATCTAGAGTTCCCGCATCGGCCAGCGGAACAGCTCCCTCCAGGTCTGACGCTGATTTTTTCGGCCGCGGCGCCGATCAGAACCGCGAGTCGCGCCTGCTGGCGCAGAGGCTCGCGCAATGGCGCATACGGTGCGCCCTTGTCTTTGCCGCCCAGAATGACGATCAGTGGCCCGGGAAACGCTTCGATCGCTTTTAGGCTGGCATCCACGTTGGTCGCTTTGGAATCGTTGTAGAAAGCAACGCCGCCGATTCGACCGACGAACTCGAGGCGGTGCTCCACGCCGCGAAACGTCTTCACGCCTGCCGCGATTCCGGCGGGATCGGCGCCGGCGAGATGTGCCGCGGCACAGGCCGCCAGCACATTTTCCAGGTTGTGTTCGCCGCGCAGAGGAATTTCGGTACGGCGCAGACAGCGGAATCTCCGAGCCATCCGCGCGAAAGACGATCTGTCCATCGCGCAGGAACGCGCCCGAAACGACGCGCTTCTGCCGGCTGAACCAGTAAACGTGCGGACGCGAAGGCATCCGGCGCGCCACTTCCGGATCGTCGGCGTTCAGCACGGCGGCATCACGATCGAGCTGGTTTTCGAACATGCGCATTTTCGCGGCGGCATATTCCTCGAATGAGGCGTGGCGATCGAGATGGTCGGGCGTCAGATTCAGCAGCACGCCGATTTCCGGGCGGAATTCGGCGATGGTCTCGAGCTGGAAGCTGCTGATTTCCGCGACTGTGACGCTCGAATCGGTTGACGATTCAACGAGCGCCAGCAGCGGCACGCCGATGTTTCCGCCCACCAGCGTGTGGATGTTGGATGTTTTCAAAATGTGGGCGACGAGCGAAGTCGTGGTCGTCTTTCCGTTCGAGCCGGTGATCGCGACGAGCTTGCCGCGAAGAAACCGCCACGCCAGCTCGATCTCGCTCCAAACGGGAATTCCGCGCGCTCGCGCCGCTTCCAGCGCTGGCAGTTGTGCGGGAACGCCCGGGCTGAGCACGATCAGATCCTGCTCGAGGAAGATGGCCGGATCGTGTGGGCCCAGTGCAAGTTTCACGCCGGCGGCGCGCAGTCTTGCGGCGGCTTCGGCCAGTTGCGATTCTGGCTTTGCATCCGTGGCGGTCACCGACGCGCCATAGCCCGCGCTGAACAACGACGCGACGACTCCCGTGCGCGCCAGTCCCACCACCAGCACGCGCTTGCCTGCGAGATCGATTCCGGGCCTCACTTCCATTCACCTCAATTTCAAAGTCGTCAACGAAAACAGCGCGAACACCAGCGCCACAATCCAAAATCGCACGATGATTTTCGACTCGCTCCAGCCCACCAGCTCGAAATGGTGATGCAGCGGCGCCATGCGGAAGATGCGCTTGCCCGTCAGCTTGAACGAGCCGACCTGCATGATCACCGAAAGCAGCTCGATAACGAAAATGCCGCCGATCGAAAGCAGCAGGATTTCCTGCTTGATAATCACCGCGACCATGCCGATCGCGCCGCCCAGCGCCAGCGAGCCGACGTCGCCCATGAACATCTCCGCGGGATGCGCGTTGTACCAGAGAAAGCCGAGCGACGCGCCCACCACCGAGCCGCAAAAAATTGTCAGCTCGGCGGCGTCGGAATTTTCTGAATTTCCAGGTAATCCGCGAAACGCGCGTTGCTCGAAAGATAGGTGAGCACGGTCAGCGCCGCCGAGGAAACCAGCACGCAGCCGATGGCCAGGCCGTCGAGACCGTCGGTGAGGTTCACGCCGTTGGAAAGGCCGGCGATCACCAGCACCAGAAAAAGAAAAAACGGCACGAAGGCCAGCGGCCAGATAAAGCGGTGCTTCAGCGAGCGAGTCGATCACCAGATCCGGATGAAGTTTCTTGAAGAACGGCACGCTCAGCTGCGTCGAGTAAGCACCCTTCGTCTGTATGCCAGGCGAGCACGACGGCGACGCCCAGGCATGTCAGCACCTGCAGCAGGAATTTCTTCCGCGCCGTCAGCCCCAGATTGCGCTTGCGGACCACTTTGTTGTAATCGTCGATGAATCCGATCGCACCAAAGGCCAGCGTGGCGCCCAGCGCCAGCAGCACGTAAACGTTCCGCAGGTCGGCCCACAGCAGCGTGGGAACCACAATGGCGCCGACGATCAGCACGCCGCCCATCGTCGGCGTGCCGGCTTTTTTCTGATGCCCCTTCGGGCCCTCTTCGCGGATGTACTGCTTCACCTGCAATTCGCGCAGCCGCTCGATCACCCACGGACCCAGCAGCAGCGAGAGGAGCAGCGCCGTGAGGCTCGCCACCGCCGTGCGCACCGTGATGTAGCGGAAAACGTTCAGCGGGCTGAAATGCGGCCGCAGCACATGGAAGAACAGGTAGTAGAGCATCTCAGTCGCGCCTCTCGCGGCCCGCTGCGACGCCGCCCGGCGGAACATTCTCGCTCACGGGCGCTTCGTCCTGCCGGCGATGCTCTGCATCGATCGCTTCGAGCACTTTTTCCATCCTCACGCCGCGCGAACCTTTCAGCAGCAGCAGATCGCCCGGCGCAACGAATCCTTTCAAGAACGCCGCCGCCTCGTCGGAATTCTCAAAGTAACTGCGTGCGCTCCTCCGGATGCCCCGCCTCCACCGCTGCGCGGACCAACTCCTCGGCATGTCCCCGCACGCCGAAGATCCAGTCGATTCCTTCCTGCTTCGCGGCCGCGCGCCCGCACTCGCGATGCAGCTCGGCGGACGAATCGCCCAGCTCGAGCATTTCGCCCGCGGCGAGAATCCGCCGCCGGTAGCCGGGCGTTGCCGACAGCAAGCTCCGTCATCGCGTCCAGCGCCGAAGGACTCGAATTGTAGGAATCGTTGATGACCGCGAATCCCTCCTCGAAGCGCAACCACTTCGCCGCGCTTGTCGGCTGGCATCAGCGTCGGAAAACACGTCGCGCTTCCGCCGCGCCCACGTCCCCAGACGCTCGCCGCGGCGAGCGCCGCCGAGCGCGTTCATCACGTTGTGCCGCCCGATCAGCGGCAACTCAAGACGCGCGCGCCCCGCGGGCGAGACGAAATCGAACGCCGAGCCTTCCAGCCCGCGCTCTTCGATCGTTCTCGGCGCGAAATTCCGCGCGCCGGAACTCGTCCCGAACGTAATCACGCGCCCGCGCGCAACCTCCGCGAAACGCGCCACGCGCTCGTCATCCGCATTGAGCACCGCGGCCGCATCGCGGCCACGGCAAATTCTCGATCAACTCGCGCTCGGCCAGCGCAATTTCGTCCACCGAGGCGAAAAAATTCCAGATGCTCCACGGCCACGCGCGTGACCACGCCCACATCCGGCGACGCAATCTGCGCCAGCGCGCAAGTTCCCCGCGATGCGACATTCCCAGTTCCACCACCGCCGCGTCATGCTCATCATCCAGCCGCAGCAGCGTCAGCGGCAGGCCGTATTCGTTGTTCAAATTTCCCTGCGTCTTCAGCACGCGGAACCGCGCGCCCAGCAGCGCCGCCAGAATTTCTTTCGTGGTGGTTTTGCCGACCGAGCCGCCACGGCGCCGATGCAGCCGGCCCGGCTTCGCCTTCCGCCAGATTTCGCAGGCGCGCGCGCCAGTCGCTGCAGCGCGGCGAGCGTGTCGTCGACGGCGAAGAGCCTGGCCCTGGATTTCCCGCGGATATTCTGCGCAACGCGTCGCGCGCCACCACCCGGCCGCCGCGCCGCCGCCAGTGCCGCGGCAACAAAAGCGTGTCCATCGTGACGCGGACCGTGTATGGCGATGAACAGTTCTCCCGGCTTGATAGTGCGAGAATCAATCGAGACACCGGCCAGCCCGGCCATGGGGTCGAGCCCGCGGGAGCCGCGGACACCCAGCGCGTCAGCCACTTGTACAACCGTCCACCGCATCGCGTCTCCAATGGGCTTGGTTTGTCGCTCAATCCCTCGCTCTCAGACCTCTCAGCCTCGTTGCTGCGTTTGCAGGTTCACGGCCGTCTGGAACTCCGCCACAGCGAATCCGCTCGGTTCGCCGTGACTATCGTCTCAAGTAGCCCTTCCGCCGCAAGATCGCTCGCGCCTTTTCGCGGTCGTCAAATTCGATCGTGCCGTCGCGCAGCACCTGCTACGTCTCGTGGCCTTTTCCGCCAGCAGCACGATGTCGCCGGCTGCGGCTTCGTCGAGCGCCATTTCGATGGCCCGCTCGCGGTCCGGTTCGACGCGATACTTCGCGTTGACTTTCTGCAATCCCACCACCACGTCGTTGATGATCCGCAGCGGGTCTTCGCTGCGCGGATTGTCGCTGGTCAGCACGACAAGTCGCTCAGCGACCCGGCCGCTTCGCCCATCAGCGGACGCTTGGTGCGGTCGCGTTCGCCGCCCGCGCCAAACAAAGTGATGATGCGCCCGCCGGGGCTCAGTTCGCGCGCCGTGGAGATCAGGTTGCGCAACGCATCATCGGTGTGCGCGTAGTCCACGACCACCAGAAACGGCTGGCCCTCGTCGATGCGCTCGAAACGCCCCGGAACCAGTCCAGGCTGCGCGATGCCCTCCTCGATTGTTCGCGCCGGAATTCCAAGCGCGATGCCCGCGCCGATCGCCGCGAGAATGTTGTACACGTTGATGCGCCCCACCAGCGGCGAGCGGACTTCGATCTTTCCCGCAGGAGTTTGCGCCGTGAATTCGAGGCCGTTAAAGCTCAGCGAAACTTCTTCGCGCCGTGAGATCGGCGCCATTCTTCAGGCCGTACGTCAGCGTGCGCGCGCGCCAGTCCTTCCAGCCGTCGGCGTACGGATCGTCGCGCATTGATCACGGCGACGTCCGGCGCGCCCGCGCCCGTGCCTTCGAACAGCCGCCGCTTCGCGGCGAAAGTAATCCTCGAAGGTCTTGTGGTAATCGAGATGATCGCGCGTGAGATTCGTGAAAATCGCCACCGCGAAATGGCAGCCCCACAGACGGTCCATCGCCAGCGCGTGCGAACTCGCTTCCAGCACGGCGTGCGTGCCGCCCGCGTCGCGCACTTCCGCGAACATCTGCTGCAGGTCGAGCGATTCCGGCGTGGTGTTCGGCGCGGGCCTGCTGCCCTTGGGCGTGCGATAACCCGTCGTGCCCACGAGTCCCGGCGAAATGCCCGCGGCCCGCAAAATTGAATCCACCAGAAACGTGGTCGTGGTCTTTCCGTTCGTGCCGGTGACGCCAACCAGCTTCAGCGCGTCTGCCGGATGCGCGTAGAAATTCGCGGACGCCAACGCCAGCGCCCGGCGTTCTTTTCCTGGCGTGAGCTCGACCCAGGCGATCTCCGTCGCAATGTCCGCCGGCCGTCGGATGGGAACTGGCGATCGCGATCGCTCCGCGCTCGATTGCGTCCAATCACGAATTGGAAGCCGTCCGCTTTCTCGCCGGGCAGCGCGAAAAAAATGCTGCCGCCCTCACCTTGCGGCTGTCGCACGCCACGGAACGGATGTCCGCGTTGGCACGGCCGGTGACCCGGACCACGTCGGCTCCTCGAGATTTCCGCCAGGCTCATTCCCGGCGCGTATCGGTTCTCTTTTGCTGCTTTCTGAATTCACTTGCTCCGGCGCCTTCGATCAGCGATCCTCAATTTCCACTCCTCCGCGCCGCCGTCACCAATTGTCCGGACGCCCAAATCGCACCGTCACGCGGCTGCCGCGCGGCACTCGTTCCCGCGTCCGGGAACTGTTGCAGTGCAATACCGTTGCCAATCAACGACGGCACCAGCCCCAGCCGCGAGCACGCTTCCGTCACGCCGCGCACCGTCTGTCCTGTCAGGTCCGGCACCGCGACGCCGTCCGGGTCTGCCGAATGCAACGGTCGGCGCCGCGCGCTGCGCTTTTCTCTTGCGATGGCCGCTTCGAACCGCGCTTCGCTAGCTTCGCGTCTTCGCCACGGCCATCGCCGAGCTTGCCTTGAGCGGATGCGAATTCTTTGCCGTCTCGATATCCGAGGGCGATCGGCACGTCGTGCGGCACGTCGAGGTACGCCAGCACCTGCTCGGCAACCCGCTTGAACACGGGGCCGCCGACCTCGCCGCCATGGTGCGCATCCTACCGGCGAATCCAGCACCACCAGGATCGAGATCGCCGGATCGTTCACCGGCGCAAAACCGACGAACGACGCGTTGTACTGCGTGCGCGAATATCGGCCCGTCGCGGGATCGATTTTCTGCGCCGTGCCGGATTTTCCCGCCGGCCGTGTAGCCGTCGAGCTGCGCAGGCTTGCCCGTACCCTCAGCACTACATCTTCCATCATCTCCCGCATCGTCGCCGCGGTTCTCGGATCCGTCACCCGCGTCGCGGCGCCGCCCGGCAGCGAAACAGGCTTGATGCCGCCGCGAACTTCCCGCACGACTCGCGGCCGATACAGCATGCCGCCATTCGCGATCGCGGAAATCGCCGAGATGATCTGCATCGGCGTGACGCTCACTTCCTGTCCCATGGCGATCGAGCCAATCGAACTGGGCGTCCAATTGTCCAGCGGCCGCAGCAAGCCGCGATTTTCGCCGGGCAATTCGATCCCCGTGAGCTGGCCGATGCCGAACTGCGCGAATCGTGTCGTAGAATCGCGGAGCGCCCAGCCGCAGCGCCACCTTGATCGCCCCCACGTCGCTCGAATGCGCCAGAATCCTGCGACCGTCAGCACCCCGAACGGATGCCAGTCGTGAATCAGTCTCCCCGCCACCAGAATCGTGCCCATCTGGCAGTCGATCGAGTTCGTTCGGACGTGGCCACGCCATTTTCGATCGCGCCGGTCAGCGTGATCACCTTGAAAATCGAGCCCGGCTCGTACGCCGCGCTCACGGCGCGGTCCATGCGCGCATCCGCCGGATAGGCGCCCGGATCGTTCGGATCAAACGTCGGCCAGTTGGCCACGGCCAGCAGTTCGCCGGTGTTCGGGTTCTGCACGACCACCGTGCCGGCTTCGCGTGCGTCTCCTCAATCGCCCGCGCCAGTTCCTTTTCCGCGATGTACTGAATTGTTTCATCGATCGTGAGCACGACGCTCGCTCCCGGATCGGCAGCCGATTCGCGGCGGTCGTACCAGCGGCGTCGCCCATCGGCCATCACCATCATCTTGCCGGGGCGTCCTGCGAATTTCCTTGTCGAGCGAGTACTCGATGCCGCCGAGTCCTTTCTCGTCCACGTCGACGTATCCGAGCACCTACGCCGCCAGATCGCGCTGCGGATAGACGCGCCGGTTTTCCTTCTGAAAAAAGACGCCGCGCAGATTCATGTCGTCGATGCGCTGCACCGCTTCCGGCGACAGCTTGCGCGCCAGCCGCACCGGCGTGTGCGCCTCGCGAATTTTCGTCTCCAGGTCGTCGGCGGGAATGTCCAGCACGCGGGAAAGCAGCCGCGCCACCATCTCGGCATCGGTGATGTCCGTGGGATCGGCGAATACGGAATCCATCGGCAGGCTGACGGCCAGCTCGCGGCCTTTGCGGTCGTAGATCGTGCCCCGCGCTTGGGGCTGATTTCGAATATGCGCTGCTGTTGGTGCTGGGCTTTCGCGAAGTATTCGCTGTAGCGGAAAAGCTGGAGATAGCTCAGGCGGGCCAGCACCGCCGCCATCCAAACCACCGCCACGACCCAGACAATCAGCCAGCGGAGACGCGGGTTGCGCTGCTCCATGAACTCAGGCCTACCCGTCGCAAACGCATCGATCCTCGGCTCCGGCTTGTTTCATCGGAGATTCGCCGCGCCGGCCTGCTCCATTGGCCTGCGAAAGTCCTGCCGGTATCCGCTCAATCAGGGCCGGAGCGTCTGCGCCGTGGTGCGCGCCTGCGCCAGCACCGCGTCGCCCGATGCCTTCGCCGGAGCCACCTGGCCCGGCACCGGAACCGTCAGTCCAAGCTGGTTCCGCGCGATCGCATCCACGCGCACCGGCGAGCGCAGCGCGGCGACTTCCAGATGCAGCTGCTGGTTCAGTTGCGCCGCCTGCGTTCCGCTGCACGTCGAGCTGCTCGATCTGGTAGCGGATCTGAATGCACTCGAAATGCTGCCAGGCGTAGAAACAGGCACACGCCGCGATCGCCGCGCCCACCGCCACGCGCCGCCAGAATTCGCGCAGCCGCGCTGGCGCCGTCGGGCGCGCCAGCCGCGAATTATCGATCCGCTTTACTGTGTAATACTCGGTCATGACCAGCTCCCAGCCCGCGCGCTACGCGCCGGCACCGCCCGCCGCAGCGGGGTCAATTCTTTTCCGCCACGCGCATCTTCGCGCTGCGCGCCCGCGGGATTGCTTCGGATCTCTTCGTCGCCGCGGCTGGATCACTTTTTTCGTCAGCACCCGAAAACTCCCTTCGCGCGCCAGCGCCTGAAACGCTCTGCTTGACCAGACGATCTTCGAGCGAGTGGTAACTGAGGACGACCCATCGCCCTCCGGAATTAAAGTGGCAGGGGCCCGCGAAAGAAACTGCCCGAGTTCCTCCACTTCTCGATTCACCGCAATCCGCAGCGCCAGAAACGTTTTTGTCGCGGGATGCAGTTTCTGCCTTCCCCTTACCTTTCGAGCCCCTGCCACAACCGTTGCCAGGTGTTCGGTGTCGCGGATCGGCCGCGCACGAACGATTGCCCTGGCGATTCTGCGTGAATCCCTCTCCTCCGCTTTCTGGTAGAGCAGGTCGGCCAGTTCTTTTTCCGGCCAGTGATTCACAATCTCTGCTGCCGTCAGCGTCTCGCCTTCCCGCGACAGCGTGGATTCCGCATTCATGCGCATGTCGAGCGGCCCGGCCGAGCGAAACGAAAATCCGCGCTCCGGACTGTCCAGCTCCAGGCTCGAAACCCCCAGATCGGCCAGCACGCCGTCCACCGGCGGCAACGCCAGTTCCCTCGCCACTTCGCCGATCTTTGAAAATTCCGCGTGCACCAAAATCACCTGCTGTCTCAAACCCGCTTCAGCCGCTCCCGCGCGATTTCCAGCGCCTGCGGGTCGCGATCCATCCCCACCAGCCGTCCCGGTCGTCAGCCGCCGCGCAATTTCCAGCGCGTGCCCGCCCGTGCCGGCCGTCGCATCCACATACGTCCCTTCCGGCCGGATGCGAAGCCACTCGATGACCTCCTCGACCAGCACCGGCGTATGCAAAACGCTCAAAAGCTAGATGCCCAGTTCGTCCGAATGCCTTTTCGTCTTCCGCCGTGATCGGGATTGCTATTCAGCTGCTCCAGGAACCGCGCGTGATTCCAGACTTCCAGGTACGTACAGCTGCCCCTGGATGTCCACTTCGCCCTTCATCTGCGCCGATTCCCGCAGTACCGGTGGAATCAGAATGCGCCCCTGCCCATCCACCTCGACCACCTGGCCGAAATAATTGGTGCGTGCCAGAAATTTCTGCTTCGTGCGGCTGTAGGAGGATAGCTTCGCCAGCTTCTTCTCGATCGCCTCCCACACCTTCATGGGATAGATCCGCGCGTGCTCGCCCGTTCGCGCTCGTCACGTAGAACTTCGAACCGGCCTTGCGCAGCTCGGCCAGAAAGTCGGCCGGAATCTTCACCCGGCCCTTCTCGTCCACCGTCGCCAGATAGTTGCCGCGCAGCATGAATGGTCTTGGGCGCTTTCAGTTTCGACCGGGACTCTGACCGAACCGCCGCGTCTGCCAGTGCTTCTTCTATCGCGCTGAAGAGCGCTTCAAGCGGCCGGAAAAATCGCTCTTCAAGCACGCTGGAGCTCGGTGTCACTCGCTCTTTCGCCCCTGCAACCGGTCTCTTTTGCATTCCACTTCGCGCCACTTTCTCCCACTTGGTGCCCCGATTGTAGCGGCCTTCTCCTGCCTGTCAAGAGGAATTCGTCGTTCTAGAAAACTTTTTTTCGGATTCGGCCCGGGAAAAACGATTTTCAAAACGGCACAGACGCCACCGCACCACAATTCCTAGTGCCGATGTCTCGACCTTCTTACCACGACTTGTTGTGCGATCGTCCGGCGACTCCCAATTGTTTCGTAACAGTTAACAAATCGACGCGCCCGCCCCGATCGACCGATGGATGGCAGCCACCGGCCCATTCGGCGGGCGGGCGACGAAGCCCAATTCGAGTCCGTCGCGGGCCTTTCCGGGGACTCTGTGTCAATTTGCCGATTCTTTTTCAGCGCAGATCGGACAGGCATGCCCGCCGTGCGGCACGAGCTCGCGACTCTCGGTCCTGCGTTTCACTGGTATTACTTCGGCCCGAGGATGTCGTCGAGCAAGTCCGGTTTCCCCTCGACACGCGAGAGAGACGGGTAGCGCAACCCGCCGTGGTAGTCGATTTCAACCGTCTGGAAATCGTTGCCGCGCTTCACCAGCAGCTTTAACGGAACGGTGTTCTTCTCGGCCTGCAGGATCGCGGCGCGAAGCACCTCGATACTGAACGCCTTTCCGTTTACTCCCACTACGTTCATGTCCGACGTCAGGCCTGCCTTGAACGCAGGGCTGTGCCACCAAACATTTCCAAGCTCCCCCGTGGACTTCACCGCGATTCCGAGGGAGGTCGCGAAACTGACGAAGGAGTCGGGCCTTTCCGGCGTTTTCAGCCATTTGGGAGGAGTGTCGCCGAACGTCAGGCGATAGCCGCCCTGCGTGATGCCCTCCTCCGGCGTCCGCGGGTGGAGTTCGTACACCCGCTGGCGCAGGAATCCGGCCCAATCGTAGGGCTGAACCGAATTCAACGCCGCCACGATGTCCTCGAACGTATAGGTCCGCGTGATGTAACTGCCGTTGTCGACTCCATAGAACGTCCGGGCAAAATCGTCCAGCGATTTCTTGCCTCCGCTCAGTTCGCGGATCTTCGTGTCCGCGTCGAGCCAGACCAGCAGCCCTTCCATGTAGTAGTCCTCGCCGCGCAGCCAGCTCGGCCATGTCACCGGGCGGCGCTGCGAGACGATCGGCTGGTTTGTCGTATCGACCAGCGGCCGCCAGTCTCTGCCTGGGCTTACTTCGAAATTGGCCGCAATCGAGGCAATCAGGTCTCTCGTTTCGGCGGGAGTTCGCATTCCCGAACGCGCCGTCAGCACGTATCCCCAATACTGCGTCAGCCCTTCGTAGACCCACAACAGGTCGTCTCGCATGGGCACGTTGAAGTTCGGAGTCCACAGATCCGCGGGCCTGCGGAATTTGCCGTTCCACGAATGCGTGTACTCGTGCCCGAGGAGATCGCGGCCACGAACGCCCGCCGCCCAATCGGTGAAGTAGTTCGCATGCGTCCCGTCTTCGCTGGATTGATGGTGCTCGAGACCTTCGCCTCCCAGCGTGTCGCTCAGCGAAAACAGGAAGTCGTAATGGCTGTAGTGATGCGAGTCGAAGAGTTTGGCCGCCTGCTCCACCAGGTTCCGATGCAACTGCAGCTCTTCCGGCGTGATTGCCAGGTCTTTAGGAGAGTCGGCGAAAACATCGAGGAAGACTCGGTTGCTCGGGCCGGTCGAGAGGTCCTCGCGCAGGTAGTTGGCCCCTGCGTACAGCGGCGAATCGACCAGCGTGTTCAAGGTTGTGTCCTTGAATCGGACCAGACTGCCGCTTTGCGACGCGACTTCAAGCGCCGACGCGAAATGCCAGCCTTCGGGCAGTTGTATGCTGGGCGCAAACGTAATGTCACGCGAGAAGTACCCTGCCGGGTAGAGCACCGCTGTGTTCCACGACAGGTCGATCATGTTCGACGAGAACGCGATGCGGCCCTGGGTCGCCTTCAGCGGCGAGAGATAGTCGAATTTCACCTCCAGCGTGCGCGCGCCCTCAGGGACGTCGATGTGGAACGCGTACATGTTCACGCGATCACGCGTCCACGGAACGGATTTGCCGTTCGCCTTTACCTCAAGACCGGCGAACTCCGAAATCGGCCCTGTCGGCGAATGGTTTCCAGGAATCCATGCGGGATAGAGAAGCGTCAGTTCGCCCGGCTGGACCGGGATCGTCTCGTCCACGCTGATCACACGGCCCGTGAGGTCCGCGACGGAAACGGCGAGTCCGATTGTCCCGCCCGGATACTGCTGATCAACTGGCGCTTTGATCGCCGGCGGCATCGGAACAGGTTGCGGGCCCGCGTACTGTTGTGAATAGGAAATCGGCGCGAGCACCGCGCAACAAATTACGAGCACAGCAACTCTATACATTGCGAAAAAAACGCAATCGCTGGAAAGGCTGGGCGTTAGGTTTGAATGTAGCGCTGTGGTCTTCAGCGCAGCTCTCTCCACATTCTCTCTCGCGAACACTGAGAAATAATCCATTAAGGCGCGGCGATCGCCGCATCGTTGGACCGGCATGACGGAACTCCTCCTTGAACCCAATAGATAGTGTTGCCGGTCGAACCCGAATTCAAGCCTCCGTTTTTGATTTTGCAGTTCGGGAGTCAGGACTCAACCGTCCGCGCCAGAAATTAGAGAGGCATCCTCGTCATGCCAAATTCGTCAGAGGATTCGAAGCCTGCCCGCCGCGGGTAGGTCTCGCCCGCCAGCGCAGTGTATTAGCAAGGGAGTTCGCACTACGCCAGTTCGCTGGCCGGAATTCGGCGCGCCGATGGAGGCTGCCAAACGATAGTCCTTTACGGGTTTGCTCAACCGCGGAGAGAAACTCCGAATGAGAGAAATTAACGAACGAAACGCTTACCTCGGGGTCGGACCGCCCCGCAGAGAATTCAGATCCCGCAAAACGCCCTGCTCATCCGGAGCGAGCCCCTGCATGAACCGCGGGTCCTTCAGCGCGGCATCTCGTTGCGCGGGAGTCATGCCTTGGAGCGTGTGCAGCCGCCCAATCACCAATTGTCTGCGATCGGGCGCCATCTTCTGCCACGCAGGCAGCACGTCGTTTCGCACCATCTCGCGCTGGCCTGGACTCAAATGCTCCCAATTCCGTTCCGCGTGGCTCAGGCGGTCCTTTTCGGCCGGCGAAAGATTGTTCCATCTCTGCAAATTTCGCCGGATCTGCGCCTGCTTGTCGGGAGGCAGCGCCTGGAACCGCTGGTTGTTATTGAGAAATCGCTCCTGCTGCTCGGGAGACATGTCGCGCAACCGCTGCACGGCTCCCGGGGGCAAACGGCGCGCTGCATTCGGATTCGGGTTGAACGAGTTTTGATTCGGAGGTCGCGCCACTTCGCCGCCGTTCGCGGGCTTGTCCGCATCGTACCCGGACGGCGCCGCCTTCGCATCCGCTCCACGGGCGGCTCTGTTCGCCCTGGCCCTTTCCCTTCTCGCCTGCGCCCGTTCCTGCCTCGCGACTCGCAACCGGCCCTGTGCCGGAGCAGGCTGCGCCCCGAGCGCCAGCATCAGCGCCAATCCGAGCGCGAACGTGAGCCTGCGCAAAAACATCTTCAGAGCCCGCCTCCGGAATCGTCGGGTTGCTCTTGCTGGTTCTGCTGATCCGTCTGCTGCGCCGGGACCGATGGCACTTCCGCCAGCACGTCCGATTGGGTCAGCATGTCGTAATTTTCCAGCACGCCCAGGTGCTCGATCATCTGAAACTGCTCGTCGGGACTAAGCGACGCTGCGGACGGCGTCATCTGTCGCTGCGGCAAGTGCGACATCCAGAGGCTCAGCGCCAGTAGCAGAGACACGGAAAACGCCAGCCTCGGCTGAGGCACAAACCCGAGAAACCACCGCCGCTTCGATTCGGCCGCCATCCGCTGCCGCAGCCGCGCATCGAAACCGAACGAAGGCTCGTGCACCGGCACCTCATCCAGAACGGTCCACAATTGCCGAAATTCCGCCGCACGCTTCCGGCAGCCTTCGCAGCCGGACAGATGCTCCTCCACATCGCGCCGTTCCGCCGAATTCGAGCGCCGGTCGAGATACGGGATCAGCTCTTTCGAAACTTCCTCGCACTTCATGACATCATCCTTCCTTCCCCTGCGCCGGGCTGGGCGGGCTGCGCCACGAGCGGAGCCAGTTGCACGCGCAGGGTCTCGTAAGCGCGGAACAACAGCGATTTCAGCGCGCTTTCCGAGCACTCCAGAATCTTCGCGATCTCGCCATAATCCATCTCTTCGTATTTATGCAGCAGCACCGCGGCCCGTTGCTTCTCCGGCAGCGAATCCACCGCCCGCCGGATGAAATCGGCGCGATCGCGTTCGATCATGTGCTCGTCGATTCGCATCTCGCGCGAAGGCAGTTCCAGCGGCGCCCCATCCTCGTCTTCCTTTGGCGCGTCGATCGACGTCTCCATCTGCCGGTGCCGGTTGTCGCGTATCGAGGTCAACGCCAGGTTCGTCGCGATGCGGAACAGCCACGTGGTGAACTTCGCCGTCGGGGAGTACTGCTTCCTCGCCCGGTAAACTCGCAGGAACACTTCCTGTGCCAGATCCTCCGCCGTCGCCGAATCCCGAACCATCCGAAACAGAAAGTTGACCAGAGGCGTCCGGTAACGCCGCAATAGAAGGTCAAAGGACCCCTCGTCCCCGGCCTTCACATCCAGCATTAGCTGCACGTCGGAGGTGGTCATGGCCTCCACATTGTATGTAACACCCCCGCCCACATAAAGTTGCACGCGCGTCCTGGGTTGCGGAACCGCTACCTGACCGTCCGCGTCTGCATCTAACGAACTAACGCCAAAGGACTTAGCCCCAGGAGACACGATGGTTGAAGCAAAGAGGCCACTCCCAACTCACAACTCGGCGCGCCAGGGAGGTAAACGATCCGACCGGAGCGTTTCCGTTTCCCTTCGGCAGCGTATTCGATACTGTTATCCTCGGGATGGTCTCACTGTCAAGAAGGTGACGCAATAATGCGCGGAAATCGGAGCAGGGAGCCAAGTTTCGACGAGTGGCTTTCTTTACTAAGGGTGAGCATATCGAGCCTTGGCTCTGCAAAGAGCTTGGCATTCGCGGCCTCCTGTTGCGAGAGATCGTTGCCTAACTATAAGGCTTTCGCCCAGGAAGAGGTTGGGGCGAGCCGCAGGTACTTTCGGAGGCGCTTGCGCTAGTCTGGCGCTTACTGGACGCGCGGAATCCAGGTGAGCTCCATTCTCCCGCTAAAGACCTGCTGAAAGCTGTAGAGGGAGTTACGCCCGACACTGAAGGGAACTTTGGGTCGCTCACATCGGCGGCATTAGATGCCGCCAGTTCGATAGCAGAAACCCTGAGATACCTGCTGGATCGAATTCCAGCGCACGTCGTGTCAGTTTCCTCACTCGCTCGGGACACAATCTATCTCTACGTTCAATACACCGAGAATGCGAACCATTCGGATAAGGCCTTTGATCAGACAATCACCGATCACCCGCTCATGAGGGCGGAACTTGCAAAGCAAAAGCTTGATGTGCAAACGCTTGAGTCGATCCACGACCCGGGTTCTGATTTTTGGGCGTCGTTTAGGAACAGCGCGACAGTCGCCGGTATGAGTAATCTTGGTATCCGCGTTTAGGCGGGCGGGTTGAGGACCCGTCCCCTGACCGAAGATATGAGCAGTTGGGGCGGGTGACACGGCCTCTTGTCAGAACCGCCTTTCGTCGGTACAAACGCATGCTACCATCGTGCTACTTCACTGTGGAGTATAAGTTTCGTGATGTCCACCGCCATCCGACCGCAAGAAAAACCAAAGGCGCCATCCTCACACACCGAAGGTTGGGCGCCCGAAACATCAAAACCCAAAGGCCGGTACGCTTCAGGTCGTGCCATGACGGGCAGGACACGTACAAGGCTAATAGCTGGCGTGGGGCTGGCCTTCTTGCTTGCCGGGTTCGCAATAGGGCGGCACCTTTCGAAGCCCTATGTATCCTCAAATTCAAAGCTTCTGGGCTTCACGCTGGAGAAAAGTACGTTTACCGACGTTCGGGATAAGTTGGGTGCTGCGAAGATCGGGCAATGTTCACACGAGGTAGAGCCGATCAGCTACATCGGCTCTCTAAGCCCTGACAAAATTAAGATTCTTTTTGAATCTAACAGGTTCGATCCGCCATTCGAACTCAGTGGATTTAGAGTCGTCGCGGGGAGCAGGTCCACTTCGCCCTGCCAGATTCAGTTAAAACCGACCGCCGCTTTCGACGGTGACGTACAGACGGATGGAGGCTTGAAACTCGGACTGACCAAGGTAACGCTGCTCGCGTTGATAGGCTCCCCTAGCCAGGTGAGCGGCAATCGGCTCACATTCGAATGGTGGTCGAAAAGACCGATGACCAAGGCAGAAATCGATCAGGAAACTCAGACGTTCAAGGCTCCAGTGACAAGGCCGTATTGGGATGTCCACGATGTAATCAACGTGGTTCTGAACGACTCTAAGGTCGCCGACTTTGAGGTACAGCGTACGGTCACCTATTAACCCAGGTCCCATTCTGCCGGTTAACCAAGAGCGCCGTCCGGGGCGGGTGGCCCGGCCTCTTGTCAGAACCGCTTTTCGTCCGCGCAAACACACGCTGCCATCGCATCACTTCACTGCGAAGGATGTTCGTCGGGTGCCCAACCCTCGGTGTATGAGGGTGGGGCTTTCTTTCCGCAGAAAACGGGGCTTTGTTTTGGAAGAAAACCTGGACCGGCGCGCTCACGCCGGTCCAGCCACTCGCGGTCACCAGGCTTACGCACCTACTGGTGCACGCCGCTCTCGATGAACTTCGCGATGTTGTTGTGCAGGTTCACGCGATCCGCGTCGTGCAGATACATCATGTGGCCCGCGTCGTAGTAGTCCAGGTGAACGTTCTTCTGCAAGTTTGCCGGCAAGCCCAGGTGGTCCATCGTATATTCGGTGGCAAAGAACGGCGTCGCCAGATCGAAATACCCATTCTCCACCTGCACGCGCAAATAAGGATTGCTCACCATCGCCTCGGCAAGGTCCCCTTCCACGTTCGGCGCTCCCGGGAAAAATCCCCCGCGTCCCCTTCGTGGGCTCCTTTTCCAATTCCAGCCTCGCGAATCTTCCGCCTGATCGTGGTACACCATGTCCTTGCCGAATTTCAACTCATCGTGGTTGTAGTGGTTGACCATCGCCGTAAACGCCCCGCCCACCGCCGGCCCCTCCGGATCGTCCTGCGCGTACTCTTCCAGCAGGTCCGATGTCGGGCCCGTGAATCGCGCGTCGATTCGGCCCACGGTCTTGCCTTCGCTGCGTTCCAGTTCCGCCATGAACTGGGGGAGTTTCACTCGCAGGTCCGCCTTCATCAAGTAGTCCTCGCTCAGCCCGGTAAATGACGACAGCTTCTTCGCCACCGCCGCCTTTTCGTCGGCCCCGATATTGGATCCCTTGGCCAACGCCGCCGCGTACGGCCCATTCGCATATTGCCGCGCTTCCTCAATGAACGCCGGCAGATCAGCGGGCCGGTCCTTCAGCACCTTGTGATACCACGCCACCGCCGCGTAGCTCGGCAAATAGAAAATGTACGGGCGATCGTCGCCCGCGCCGAACGAAATCGTCGAAAGATCGAGCACCGAAGAAATCAGCACGATTCCGTTCATCTGCATCGAGTAGTGGTCCTGCAGGTAATCGCCGAGAGCCGCCGACCGGAACGTTCCGTAGCTCTCGCCGATCAGGAACTTCGGCGAATTCCAGCGATCGTTCCGGCTGATATACGTGTCGATGAACTGCCCGAACGCATCGATGTCCTCATCGATCCCGTAAAAATCCTTGGGTTGCGCCTTGCACACCGCATGGCTGTAGCCGGTTCCCATCGCGTCGATGAAAACGAGGTCCGACTTGTCGAGCAAACTTTCCGTGTTGTCCACCAGCCGGAAAGGCGCCGGCGGTGTGTAGTCGGGAGCACTGGTCGTCTCCACGCGTCGCGGCCCAAACGCCCCCATGTGCAGCCACAATGTCGCCGACCCCGGCCCGCCGTTATACAGGAACGAAATCGGCCGCCGGCTCAAATCCTTGACGTCGCTCCGCGTGTACGCCACGGAGTACATCAAGCCCGTCGCCTCGCCCTTGTCGTTCTTCAGCAGTATGAAACCCGCGGTGGCTGTGTACGGAATCATCTCGCCGCCCAGCCGGATCGTGTGCTGCGTTACCGACGATTCCTCTTTGATCGCGGCAGGCCCGCAACCATTCGGAGCGTTGGCTTCCTCCTGCTTCGCGTTATGTTCCGGGTGTTCTCCCGGATGCTGCTCGCCTCTTTCCTGCTGCTGCGCCCACACGCGATTCGGCACGCCGAAATAAACCAGAATCGCCGCAAGCAAGACATGCGAAATCCTTCTCATCGAGATGGCTCCTATTGAATGGAAGTGCTTTCTGCCCCGCGGGATTCTATGTGCGAAGGGAAGCCCAAGTCAAAAAAACTATGTCGCTTCTCCGCCCTGCGATCGGGCTCTTTTGGCCGGCGCCGGCTCTCTATTTTCCGTTGAAAGAGAATTTCAGGCCGGTCGAGAGCACCACGTCGTTGTCTTTCGTTCCCAGAATCGGCGGATTCGAAATATACCGGTCCCCGAACGCGATCTGCCAGCCGAGCCATTTCTTGATCTGGGTTGTCCACGCCGCATCCAGCGAAAAGCGGTACTGGCTGATGTCGCTCAAATCGGGATAGAACAGGAAGTCCTCCGTAAACGCGGACGTGCTTCCCAGCTTCTTGGTGAAATCCTCGCCCAGCGTAAGCCCTGGAAGATTTCGGCTCAATCCCCCAGTTGGGCTTGTCGCCGTAGCTCCACTGTAGCTTTCACGCGTATAGTTGACGCCGCCCAGCAAGTCGAACGTCGTGTTCGGATGATTGATCGCGTGCCAGCCCAGTCCACCGGTGTAGATCTGCTGGAGGTTGAGCGATTGCAGGCCGTTGTGCGTGAAATCCCCGCTCACGAATGCGAAAAGCTTCGGATTCAGATTCCTGTCGAACCGGATGCCGCCGAGAATTTCGTCCGCCGTCGCGGCCCCGCCGAAGACTCCGCCCGACGTCGAGTAGATCGAGGAGAAATAGCTCTTGATCTCGTCCGACAGCGTTTTCCTGTCCGCATTGAACCCCACGGCGAGGTTGGTTGTGTCGCTGTTGCCGCGCGCCAGTGCAAACCCGAAGCTCCCTCCGCCCGCCCATCCCTGGAACAGGCTGGGATGCAACGAACTTTCGTATACCTGCTGTTCTTTGGCCGAGCGGATGATCGCCACATCGGAAAGCGGCACGTTCACCTCGCCTGCGTTCGCCGTGTGAACCGTTACGCTGGAGTCCTCGGTCGTCACCGTCCCGTTCACCGTGGTCTTGTTGTTCCGAACCACATACAACGGCTTCTCCGTCGTGGCCTCTTTCACCGCCGACCATTTCACTTTGATCTCTCCGGCATAGTCCGTCTTGAACGTGATTTCTTTCCCGTCGGTGCTTTCGATGGTTCCCGTCAGGCGGTCCCCATTTTTGAGAACGATCATATCGGCCAGAGCCGTACCGGTCAGCGCCAGAAGGACGAAAGGAATTGCCAGAGCTTGAGCGATCTTCATCGTGGACCTCGCAGAGTTGATTGTTAGGCAGATATTTTCAGTTTAGCAATTCCGAAATCTTCCGGGAAGTTCCTTTCGCTCTCTCTTCGGCTCGCGGGAGCGCCGCCAAAAAGTTTCAGTCCGGGCTCGATTTTCCTCGTACACGCCGTTAGGATATTTGCCGTGATCCGACGGCTGTTTATATTATTGGCTTTAGCGTTTGCCGCGCCGGCCGCCTCGTGGGCCTGCGCCTGTTCGCAAGCGCCTCCCGGAACCTGCCCGCATTTCGACCCGGGCGACGTGGTCTTTCTCGGAACCGTCACGCAGGTTGCCGAAGTCTCGACTTCCCCCGCAGACGCCGGGAACCAAAGCGCCACCGCCACTCCCGTCCTCCGTTACCATTTCCACATCGACGAAAAGTTCTCGGGTCCGGCTGCTTCCGAAATCGATGTCTATTCTGGCGGTGACGACGGTGATTGTGGCTTCCGCTTCAAGAAAGGCGAGCGCTATGTCGTCTTCACGCAGCAGGAAACCGAACACCGCCTCTTTGCCACGCTTTGCAATGGCACGCGGGCTGCCGCCGACGCCCGCGCTCTGATTCCGCAACTGCGCTCTCTCCGGGATGGCCAGCGCGTCGCCTCCGTATTCGGTGTCCTCCGGCGCGCCGATCCTCCCACACTCGCCCCACCCGACGATCCGGACGACCCGCTTCCAAACATCCCACTCGGACTCCGCTCGCGCTACGATCGCTTCACCGCGACCACCGGCCCCGACGGCGTCTATTCCATTTACGACGTTCGCGCCGGCGAATATAAGTTCACGGCCGATCTGCCTCCGGGCGTCGAACTCACTCACAGGGGCACCGCCAGCGGGCTCGACTCGTTCACAATTCCCAACGATGCGTGCTACGAATTCAACGTCGACGCGCTCCCCACCGGCCACATCGAAGGCAGCATCACCGGTCCCGACGGAAAACCCCTGCGGCTCGCCTCCCTGGAACTCTTTCGCGCGGGCACTTACGACGCTTCCCGCTCGGGCCTCTGGACCTTCCAGGGCGCCAAGGGAACCTTCGACTTCGACCACATCGGCGCCGGCCAGTACATCATCGTCTACAATCGCCCGAATCGCATGGACCCGAATGATCCGTTTCCCCGCAGCTTCTATCCCGGCGTTTCCGATCCGAGCGAAGCGAAACCGATCGAAATGAAAGAAGGGCAGCTCGTGAAGGTGAAATTCGAGCTGCAAAATCCCTATCCCACTCGAGTCCTGCGCGTTCACCTCAAATGGACAGACGGCAAGCCGCCCGGATCCGTCTTCGTCATGGCCAAGGCCGACAAGGGCGATAATCCTGCCGCCAAGGTCGTCGGCGACGGCGTTTACGACTTCACCCTTCTACAATCCGCACATTACACTCTCTCCGCGTGGGAGCAGGTCGTCCCTCCGCGCCCAGGAGAGGCGCGCGGCAAGACCGATTGCACGCTCCCTGCCCGAATTGACTCCGATTCTCTGTTCGTCGACGGCGCCGACGCGACCGCCAGCGACATCACCCTCACCTTCTCCGGCCCCGAGTGCCAACCACAGAATCCCTAGATTTTTTCGACCGACGTCCCACGCACCTTGTCAGAACGGATTCCCGGTAACCTTTCAGACAAGCCCGCACCGTTGAGCCCTTCCCGCCACAACTGCGGCGCGACAGAATCGAATCACAGACTTACTTGGAGAACAGCGCTATGGAGAGAATCGCTTGTCTGGCAGTTGCCCTCTCAATCGCCCTCGCAGCCGCTTGCTCGGCACTGGGCGATGAATCGCGCGAACAGAAACGGCTGGCCGCCTGTGGGCAGGTTCTCAAGGAAGTCTTGGACATCCCCGACGGAATCCCCAAGGATCTGCTCAATAAGGCCGAGTGCGTCATCGTGATTCCCTCAACCCTGAAATTCGCCATTGGCGTCGGCGGAGATTTTGGACGCGGCGCAATCACCTGTCGCACGGGACAGCACTTCACCGGGCGTTGGAGCGCTCCGGCCATGTTCGCGCTCGAAGGCGCCAACATCGGCTTCCAGTTGGGCGGACAGGCCACGGACTTCGTTCTGCTGGTAATGAATCCAAGGGGAGCCAACTCGATCCTCGTCAGCAAAGTCAAGCTCGGCGCCGATGCATCCGCCGCGGCAGGTCCGAAGGGCCGCACTGCCGCCGCAGACACAGACGTCGTCATGCAGGCCGAGGTTCTTACCTACTCGCGGTCGCGCGGATTGTTTGCCGGAATTTCGCTTGAAGGTTCCACGCTTCGCTCCGACGGCGGCGCAAACCGCAAACTCTATGGCCGGTCACTGACCGCCAAAGAAATCGTCCGCCAGGGAAGGGTTGGAGTCCCCGCCGCCGGCCGCGAACTCGTCTCGCTGCTCGACAAAGTATCACCCAAGAACGAGTCCGATCCCGTTTCCCTCAAGGAATAACGCCGCCGTGCGTCCAACGGTTGATCGACGATCGGCACGCCCAGGCCGCGGAGCGGCGATTATACTCAGTCCGGTACGGCACCTAACGTAGTATCTGGCTCGGTTGTACGATGAGCCCGCCGAAATGGTTTGCTCGCTCATTTGGCTACAACGGCCCAACTTCGACGATTCGACCCGGCGAAATGGACAGCAGAGCTTTCCCGCAGGCCGGCATGAGCGGCAGCAAATCCTTCGTGCGATTTGATTTCGCGCAGAGAATCCGGATGGAGACACTCCGGCCGCTCATGTTTTGCCGGTACTGGATCTTTCGGTCGTTGGTGAGCAGTACGTCCCACTTGCTCTCCATCAACGACAGAAGCTCGCCATTCTTCTTGGCCCATACCCCGCTCGGCGCACCGTCTCAGCCTCATAACCCAAGGCGGTAAGTGATTCCCTCAGTCCGGCCGGAAGGCACTCATCGATCAAAACTCTCATTTCTCGAAGCGCGCCAGAACGAGCGCCTTGGCTTCCTCCAGTGCTGCGATAGCCTGCTGCCGGGTGACACCGGGGTACTGTTCCAGGAACTCATCCAGCGTATCTCCGCCCTCCAGGTAGTCAAGAAGGGCCTGGAAAGGGACGCGCGTGCCACGGAAAACTGGCTGGCCGCTGAGGATGTCCGGGTCTCTCACAATTACGCTCTCTGAACTGGTGGCCATGGCGAGCCTCCTTCTTGTGTTCCGATTATCGCATCCGGGAACCAAGATGTTTCGAAAAATGCATGTCTCGTCTCGCACAGTTTGATTTCGGAGAGCGCGGGAAAGGGTTGCAGATGAAGCAGCGCGTCTCTCGCGTCCTCCGACGCGAGCGCCGCAAGGTCCCAAACCAAGCCCGGCTCCGCCTGATGCACTCGCCCGCACTCCGGTGTCAGATATTCCGTACTTTTTTCGAATGCTCCAAGCATCCAATCGCTCCGGCGAGGAGCGAAGCCCCCGAGTCTACGCTTGCTGGAGCCTCGGCCAGGCGCTAATCTGGCGTGGACGATAAGCGTGGCCCGTCGCCCCGCTGAACCGGCCTGCTTGAATTATTCGCTGTCAGACACTCGGTCAGAAAGAAGGATGCCCATGGCCAAATTTGCTCTCTATGCTCATCTCAAAGCTAAACCCGGCAAGAATGGCGAAGTCGAGGCATTTCTTAAGTCTGCTCTGCCCCTTGCGCAGCAGGAGACCCAAACCATCACCTGGTATGCGTTCGCTGAAGACGAAGGTTCCTACGGCATTTTCGACACGTTCGACACCGAGGCCGGTCGCCAAGCCCACCTGGACGGGCCGATCGCTAAAGCCCTCATGGCCAAGGCCGCCGAACTGCTGGCCGAGCCGCCCAAGATTCACAAGATAACTCTGCTCGCTGACAAGCACTGACCGAGTAAGGTCCATCAGTGGCTTGCCTCAGAAAACGGAGGCAAACAGCCTAGTCCGAAGTTCCACGAGGTGTGAGAGACTATTCCGCTGATTTCGGAAGGGATAGCTCAAAATTCACCTTCCGGTTACTGGGAACATCCGAACCAATTCGTAGGCTCGGGCCTGCACCGGCGTTGGCTCCGGTACCTGCCGGAACGTTAGATTCGTTTTCTCCTCCGCCTTCTGTGGTTTGAGCGCGTAAGTCACTCGAGCCCGGCTGGCCAACTCCCCCAGCAAGCTCTCGAAGCTGTGCACGGGAAGACCATCGGCAGTTTGATGCGAGCGCTTCTTGCGCTCGGCGGAATCCGAGGGCTTGGCCGGCAGAATGGGATCGCGACGCTTGCGCTCCTCCCGCCGCTCTTCATCCTCGAATAACAGCGGCGCCCAAGCTCGGCGCAGATGCCATTCGACGTAATAGGCCAACACGCACAGAAAAATATGCGCCGGGACGCAATCCTCACTGCGATGCCGAATCGGCCGCACCAACAGATCGATCCCTTTCAGACAGCGGAAAGCCCGCTCTACTTCCGCCAAGCTCTTGTAGCTGCGCACCGTCTCTTCCGCTGAAAGCCGCTCCGTCGGCTCGCTCGTTCTCAGCACATAAATCCCATCCAGCTTCTCTTCCTGCTCGATCGATTCCGCACAACGACTCCAGGCGAAACTGCCCTCGCCGATTGTGCACGCAAAGTGCTTGCCCATTTTGTAGCGTCCCAGCACCTTCCCCACCTTCATGCCAATCTCCGCGGCCGTGAATCGCTTCTTCTTCCGCCGCGCCACTTCTTTGCGGATCTTCTCCAAGCTCTTCTCCGTGGCTTCCAGCAAGGCCTGCCGCTTCCGCCAGCGCTGCTCCCCGAGCACCGGGTTGTGACACACCATGAGCCGTTCGCCGGGATAATCCGGTGCCGTAATTTCGGCCAGATTCTTCTGGTCCAATAACGACAGCTGCAAGGCTCCTTGCTCCACCAATTCCCGAATCGCCGTGCTGGTCAGTGCCGTAATCCATCCCAAACCAGGATGCTGTTTGAGCTTGTCGATCTGCGGCTGAGTTAGCATGCCGCGATCTCCCACCATCACCACCCGCTTGAGTCCAAACTTCTTCCGCAGCTTTTCGATTTGGTCCGCTACTGTCGTCGGATCTCCCGTATTCCCCGCATAGACGCTCACCGCCACGGGACATCCTTCGCCATTGGTCATCACCCCGTAGACGATAATCGGCAGACCGTTCTTCCCATCGCGGTCGTGTCCAAATTGCGCCAGCGGGCAAGTGCGTCCCTCGTAGAAACTGCTCGACACGTCATAGAGCACCAACCCGCCCTCGCTCAGATGACGAGCAGCCAGCTTTTTCTCGATGCGCTCCTGGCGCTCCAAAAGCCAGTCCATGGCTGCGTACAAATCATCCTCGCTGGCCTCGGCCACCCCCAACTCCTCGGCCAGCGTGGTAGTGTGCCACTGGCGCGTGGTTGCCAATTTCGAGCAGGGATCGATCAAGCGCTGAACGATCATGGCCACCACCAGATCTCGTTCGCGGCAGCGCTCGGCGGAAATCAGATGATCCAGCTGGAGTCTGTCGATCATTTCCAGGATGGCCTGGACATGGCCGTGCGGAACGGATTTTTGCGTGGTGAACAGATCGTGCGGCGAAACCAGAGGTTCGTCGCGCAGTACGCGGCGGAAGGTTTCGATTCTTTCTGGGGGCCAATCGGAGATATTGGCCACGGTGCGCTTGCGAGTTTTCTTGCCTTCGCGCCAAGCCTCGCGGAGCAGGACTGCAGGCGGGGAGTTGCGATTGGGGACGACGTCGATGTACATGGGCGCATTATACAAACACACTAAGCCTTGTCAAGAAGAGATACCATTAAATACATGGGCGCATATTGAAGGGCGCGCGACGCGACAATGCACACGTTTCCAACAACTTATCCCCGGATTCAGCCTCTGCTATTGCTGGAACTTCGGCCTAGTCGAGTGCCTGAAAAGTGTGTCGATCAATTTTGGCAGTTTTGTTGGTGGGGCTGGATTTAGGTCCACATTTTGATCAGCATGCGTGTCGATCAATGTGTGAGTGATCGACACCTCTTTTCGGGGCTCGGTCCAGCGTCCGTCTTCGCCGAGGCAGCTATGGGCGCGAACGGCGCGGATGACGCTGTCGGCGGTGGCTGTAACGGTTTCGGCTTGTTCCATGATGAATTCGAGGGACCGGCGCGATTTTGCGGCGCGCTGGTGGAACAGGCCGAGAGCGTGGGCGTGGCGATACACGATTCGGCGGTCGCCCAGTTGGAATTCATGGGCGATGGCGGTGGGCCGCTGCCAGTGAAGGAAGGCTTTGTCGATGGCGGCGCGTTCAGGGTGGTTGCAGATCGTGCAACGTGCTTCATGGTGGCTGAGGCTTGTGTCGCCGTCGTCGCGCCGCTTGAGCTTGGCGCTGGCTCCTGAGCCGATTTTGCGGTGATGCTGAGGTTTGGGCGCAGCGACCGTCGGAGCGGTTGGGGTTGGTTCCGATTTGGGAATGATGGTTTGGGCCTCGAGTTCGGATGCCGGGAACGTCTCGGTCAGGAGGGCCGGCGGTTCGGGATTGTGGGGAGTGCTTGCGCTGAGATTGTGCATCGTCGGATTGATTTCCTTTGATTGGCGCGCTGGAGGCGCGACTGTTTCGCGCGCTTCGAGCGCGACTACGTTTGAAGTTGGTATATAACTGCTGGCGGTTCTACTGGTTGGGGAACCGCGATGAGGTGTGGGGGCAGAAGCGGGGCCGAGGCCATGTCTGGCACGGGGAGTTTTCGAACCGCGATTTCACCGCCCGCGTAGGCGAAGGAGTCGCATGGCCGCTTCGGTCTGCGTCTGCGTAGCGAGTAGCCGACTGCGTCTCTCATAACGATCGCACATTATAGCATCTAAAGGTTATTTAGTCAAGAGTAAACAAAAAGCGAACTAATACCAAGGTGAGGGGTCTAGTACCGGTAGCGCTGGAGGAAACCGGCCAGGAGGGTTTGTGTCTCAGCCGGCAACTAGCGTGGCCCGTCAGGCTGGATCAGCAGAAACTTAAAGTTCAAACCTACGGCAAAATCGCCGGCGGGACGCCCTTCGGCTTCGCTCAGGACAAGCCGGCGCCACGTGAGGGGCTCCACCCATCCGTCTCAACTTCCGGATAGCCCGTGATACTTCCGCGGTGGGCAACGGCAAACAGGGAAAGGCACGGAGCGCTGACAGAGAGCCGCACGACTATCGCGGGAGACCCGCTTTATAGAGAATGGCTTTATGGTGTTAGCGGTCACGTGAAAACGTATTTTTTTGAACCGACCAACGTTCTCCAGATTGCCTGCCGCATAGGGCGCGGTCTGAAAACCGGCCACGCACACGATAATTGAGAGCCGAAGCAACTCACGCGACACGGCACCCACGAAGATACGGAGAGATGCGGATGATGTTGCCCCCCCCCTACCTCCGCATCGGCAAGCAATTCGAATGCCGCGATCCGACAGGAGTTCAGAAAATACGTTTTCGGATGATCGATGACATTATGGCGCGGGTCAGGGCTGAAGGGGTCGTATACCGGAGCGCCTTTACATCGATCACTGCTTGCCTTTAACAGTGGAATTATTTCGTCAGCTTGCCTTTTTGATTCCGAGCTGCAAGCCCATATCGTATTGCCGGTTCAAGCGTATCGATGTTTATATCCTTTAGAGCTTTAAACCGAATGCAATATCCGGTCACGCTCGCCTTGCCTAGTTTTTTTCCATACGTTTTGGCTAAGTACTTCTTATGTTTGAGACCAAGAATATAGACAGAGATTCCGGTCTTGCTTCCGCTCACACCAATTTTAAAAAACTCTCTACTTTTTCCATTGGCATATTTTATTGTGTGAAATCCATATCCAATCGTAGGGTTGGAAACAGTATGATTTTTGCTGTCTTTACCATCGAAGAACCATAATTTGCATTGGACTAAACCGCTATCGCGGTATGTGGTGACGCGACAGTTTTTCCGGCTTAAGCGGTCGGCCTCGGTGCTGCTTCAGTTGAACACCCCGTTGTTCTCGTAGGCCTCTTTCTGCGAAAGCATAGGCGCGGCTGCTCACAGCAGCCACATTCCATTTCGCAAAAGGAGCTGTGCATGACATCTCTCCGCGCCCGCATGCTCGAAGATATGCAGATCCGGAACCTTGCAGCGAACACACAAGAGTCATACGTCCACCAGGTCTCACTTTTCGCGCGGCACTTCAACAAGTCGCCGGAACTGCTGGGACCAGAGCAGATCCACGCTTACCAGGTCTATCTGACGAACGAAAAGAAACTGGCCACCGGTTCCATTCTCATCGCCATTGCGGCCCTCCGATTCTTGTACAAGATTACCCTCAAAAGGAACTGGTCTCTGGACGAGGTGATTCCCACTCCGAAGAAGCCTCAGAAGCTGCCCGTCATCCTGAGCCCCGAGGAGGTCCTTCACTTTCTGGACTGCGTCAGGATGAGGAAACATCGGGCCATATTGACCACTTGCTATGCCGCAGGCCTGCGCGTCTCCGAGGCCGTCGCGCTCACCCCTCCCGCCATTGACAGTAAGCGCATGGTCATCCGTGTCGAGCAGGGAAAAGGGCAAAAAGATAGGTACGTTATGCTGTCGCCCAAACTTCTGGACACCCTACGTAACTGGTGGCGAGTAGAGCGGTCAAAGGACTGGCTGTTCCCAGGCGACTTCCCGGGCCGGCACATCACAAGATTCGCCGTTGAGAGCGAGTGCCGGATAGCTCGTCGGATTTCGAAGATTCCGAAACCCATCACTCCCCATTCTTTGAGACACGCATTTGCCGTCCACTTACTGGAACAAGGCACCGATGTTCGCAAGATTCAACTGCTGCTCGGGCATCGCTCCTTGGCCACAACTGCGAAATATCTGCGAATCGCGACGAGCAAAGTGTGCTCCACCACGAGCCCTCTGGATTTGCTGCCTCGCCTCGTTCCGATGGAGGTGAAGCCCACACCACCCCAACCTTTCTGATCGCCGGGCCTCGTGGAGCGCCCGAAGCTGGAAGTGGCGGACATCTTCCGCCGCTACGGCGAAGCCTATCGTCAGCAACACAACGGGTCGCTCTCGACTGCACAGCGACGCGTCATGACCGCCATCGAGGTGTGCCGCACCTCAGCTCTCGGCGGTCATCTCGAACGTTGCGATAGTTGCGGTCACGAACGACCTTGCTATGACAGCTGCGTAAATCGCCACTGCCCCAAGTGCCAATCACTGGCGCGTGCCAAGTGGGTCGAGAAGCGAACCGCCGAAGTTCTCCCAACTCACTACTTCCATGTTGTCTTCTCTGTCCCCCAAGAGATTGCTTCCATCGCTTACCAGAACAAAGAGGTCGTGTACGCCATTCTGTTTCGCGCCACGGCCAAGACCTTGACCATCATCGCTGCCGATCCTAAACATCTGGGCGCCGAGATCGGCTTCTTTGCCGTACTCCACAGTTGGGGACAGAACTTGCTCCACCATCCCCACCTCCATTGCGTCGTCCCGGGCGGCGGAATCTCTCCCGACGGCAGTCGGTGGATCTCCTGCCGCCCGCGCTTCTTCTTGCCCGTGCGCGTGTTGTCTCGCTTGTTCCGCCGATTGTTTCTGACCTATCTCCAAGAGGCCTTCGACGCTGGCAAGCTGCAGTTCTTCTCTTCGCTCGAGTCACTGCGAGATCCCCAAGCTTTCAGCCACCATCTGGATCCGGTTCGAAACGTGGAATGGATCGTGTACGCCAAGCCGCCCTTCGCCGGACCACAGCAGGTGGTGGACTACGTCGGCCGCTACACCCATCGAGTGGCCATTTCCAACCATCGGATCGTCGATATCGAAGGCAGTGAGGTGAAATTCCGTTGGCGAGACTATCGCGATCACAATCAGGAAAAAACCATGCCCCTCTCGGCCGATGAGTTCATCCGGCGATTCCTCCTGCACGTTTTACCGAGCGGGTTCCACCGCATTCGGTACTACGGCTTCCTCGCCAATCCCCATCGCAAGGACAAGTTGGAGCTTTGCCGCCAACTTCTCGGCATAGCTCCCAGTGAACCTTCTGCCCCTGCGACACCAGAGGACTATCGGGATCGCTATGAGAGACTCACGGGCCGTTCTCTGCGGGAATGTCCCGTCTGCCATCGGGGCCGGATGGTCGCCGTCCAGGTCCTGCCCGAGGTCCGTTCTTCACCGGCTATCAAGGACACCTCATGATCCATCGGCTGCCAATCCGGCTTGCGCCAGCTGCCAGCTCGAAGCCATCGAGTCGAAGGAGTCGTGTTGTCTTGCGGAGCTCAAAACCCCTTTTGCAGTCAGCGACCGGCTACATTTTGCGCCCTGCAGGCTCCCACAGGCCTCCAGTTCACGGCTCCCAGGCTTCTTTTCCGCGCTTACCCGCAGATTGTTCTACCTGCCTCGTCTCCGACTCATCGAACAAAACGCATAGCGCCACAGCTTCTGCAGCGGTTTAGCCCTATACATTTTTAGATCACCGGCGCGGCTCCGATCACGTTTCCTCTCCGCATATGTTTGCTGTCGCCGCGCCGCCGATCTAAAAATGCTCTGCATTCTGGTGACGCTTGAAGTGTGAGCCGATGCAACTCTCGCATGTCACTGCGTTTTGGCTCCGGTTGGCTGGTAATATACTTCTTGATTTGCTCTTGTACGTTCATATGTTCTGCTCCCCAGTTGCGCGCACGAGATTATACGGCGTTTAATCCTTTTGAACCGCTCCCATTCTCTGTCACACCGGATACTAGAGGTTTTGGGTCGCCTTCTCCCCCTTGCAAGGGCGGGCGCCCTGACGCGGGGCGCTGGCGGCGATCCTTCCGGTGTTGCCGGGCCGGCTCCAACTTCCGATCCGGCTCGGCCTGAATCTCCTGCTGTCGCTTGCTCCTAATCGTATGTTCTTGCGGCTTAGCGCTGAGGTTGGGCCATTGTCCAGTCTCCGCGAAACGGTGCTGCGCTGAAGCCGAAGGCAAACTCCTGCCGGGACTGAAGCCCGGCGCTACGTTCAAACCTAAGGCAAAAGCTGCTGCGCTGAAGAGCTGCCTGACGGCGGGCAGGCGGGAATTCAAACCTACGACAAAATCGCCGGCGGGACGCCGGCGCCACGTGAAGGTCACGGCGAAAGGCGCCGTGCTCCCTCGACTAAAATCGGGGCTTCCACCAACATGAAACCTAAGGCAAGAGCGAAGGCAACCTCGATTTACAGCCGCTTTGATCACCCGCCGAGTGGTGGGAGGAGGGCGGAGGAGCCAAAGAGGAAAATGGTGCCAACAACGAGGCTATAGGCGGCGGTGAAGCCGATGACGAAGCGCAGCATGCGCGGCTTGGCGGCGCTGAAACCGAAGATGCCGACTGCGGAGGCCGTCATCAGCGTATTCATGACGAGCAGGCCCGCGAGAAACATGCCGAGGCCAAGAAAGCCTCGCGCGAGGCCGCCAAGATTCGCGGCGAGCAGAAAAAGAAGGAGTTGGCTGGGCGTTTCGGCGCCAAGTCCGTGGATCACGCCAATGGCGAAAACGGAGCGCTTGCTGTAGGGCTCGGCGGGATCCGTACTCGCGGCTTCAGGGGCTAAAGCCCCAGCGGTTTTGGATGGCTTACTGTCGGAGCTAAAGCTCCGACCTCCTAAAAACCGGGTGTTCTCGATGTCGGGCCTAAAGCCGTGTCCGCCAACGGGCGAGCCTGCCCGGGCGGGCAAGCTGCGACCCCCTAAGAAACGTCTTGCGATCGTGCGGCTCAGAACAATGGCCTTGCGGCGCAGCCAGCGAAAGCCGCCGATCATGAGCGAGGCGCGCGAGCGCGGCCGGAACGACTCCTTCTGGCGCAGCATGCTCCCGAGGACGTACAGCCCGAGCACGACGAGCGTCAACCCGACGGCCCGCTCCGCCCAACCATCGATTCTCGCCGGAAGCGATTTCTGGAACGTGATGACCGCGCCTCCCAGAACGGCAACCGTAGCGGCATGACCGAGGACGTAGAGCAGTCCCATGCGCATGGCGCGCGGCGGCGACGTTTCCAGGCTGGTGATGTCGGTGATGGCGGCGATGTGGTCGTAGTCGAAACCGTGGCGAAAGCCGAGGACGGCGGCGGAGAGCAGCGCGAGCTCAAGCGTTTTGACCGGCGCCAGCACGGTTTGACGGTATCAGAACGAACGGCGACGGCACAACGTGTTTGGCGAGTCGGGTTTGCTGCATCTGAAGTGGCGAGGCTTGCCGGCAGGCAGGCGCAGAGTCCGGTTGAAGTGGCAGGAAAATCGTTTTTTCTTGCAGCCTCCCGCTGCGCTGCGAGGATGGCTTAGCGAACTTGCGAGGAGAGGTCACCTTGCTAACCAAAGCCGCAAACGAGAGTAACACGCGGCGTACTGAGGGATGCCGGAGGGGGTACGCAGACCGGAAGACCTTAGGAGCAGTGGCTCTCCGCCAGTTCGCGCGCCAAAATTCGAAGAGGCGCTGGAGGCTGCAAAACAATGATGCTTTGCTCCCGAGTCTCTCAGGCGAGAGGACTCAACGCGACACTTCCCAGGGCTAACAGGACGCTGAAAAAGTCGAACCGCAGCTTCAGGGGTTAAAACCCCTGATACAAAACGCCCGCTTACGGCGCGGTTAAAACCCCGCCCTCCTGAAGACAAGGCATTGTTCCGCAAGCTCCTAAAGCCCAATTGAAAACCGAGCACTTTTTCGCGGGGCTAAAAACGCGCTTCCACCCATAAGCATTTTTCGGGAGCCTCTGAAGGCGTGCCCTGAACAAGTTACGTTCTGGCGCCGTTTCCAAGCGCTCCCGGCAAGACGAGGCCTAGTCGGCTGTGTTCGCCGGAGGAACGGCGGGGCCCTCGCCTTTGATGTAGTGGTTATACCAGGCGACGTCGCGCTCGTAGAGATCCTTGATGAAGGACGGACGGCGGAACTCGTGGTACTCGCCGGGATAGACGACGAGAAGCGTGGGCACACCGAGCCATTTCAGGCCCTCGTACATCTGCTCGCCGCCGATGACGGGAACATTGGCGTCCGCATCGCCGCCCTCGATGAGTGTTGGCGTCTTGATCTTCGTCACGTTGTTGAAGGGCGACAGCTTTTCCCAGAGCGCGCGATTCTCCCAAGGGAGACCCAGCTCCATCTCCCACTCGCGAATATACTGGTCGTGGCCCCAGTTCGGTGATGTAGAGGAACTCGCCCGCGTTGGAAATGGCCGCCTTGAAGCGCGTGGTTTGCACGATGATGAAATTCGTGGAGATCGCCCCGTAGGAATGGCCGCCGACACCCAGCTCGTCGGGGTCGGCAATCCCCTGCGCGACCGCATAATCGACCATGGCCATATCGTCCTGGTAGTCCTTGTTGCCCCAGTCGGCGTAGATGGCCTTGCAGAAATCCTGGCCATAGCCGGAGGAGCCGCGCGGGTTCGGCAGCAGCACAACATAGCCGTTCGCCGCGTAGAGCTGCGGCAGGAAATTGAATTCCGCGTAATAGGCCCAGACGGGTCCGCCGTGCGGTCGAAGAATCGTCGGATAGCGCTTGCCGGGCTCGTAGCCTGGCGGTTTCAGCATGTATCCCGCGACCGTGGTGCCGTCCTTACTCTTGAAGTGCACATAGTCGACGCTGGCAAGCTGGATTTGCGACATCAGCGCGTCGTTTGTGGTCGTCAGGCGATGCAAGCCGCCGTTTTCGGGGCAGGATGTAGACCTCGTCGGGACGGTCGGCGGCGCCGACCTGCGATGCAATCGCGCCGTCGTTCGACACGGAATACGCGTCGAGCATCAATCGACCGCCAATCGGGCGCGTGATCTTGCCTCCCGCGACAGGAACGCTGAGCAGATTCTGCGTGCCGTCATCGTCGGCGATGAAATCGATGGATTTGCCGTCCGGCGAAAAGCGCGGCGATGAAACGTTGCGATCGAGGGGCAGCGTCAGAACTTTTTCCTCGCCGCCAGTTGCGGGCGCAATTCCGAGTTGGAACGTGGCGTACTGGAAGAGTTTCGGATCGAGCTGGCTGGTGAAGGCGATCCATTTGCCGTCGGGCGACCATGCCGGCGCGCCATCGGTTCCGGGATTGGTCGTGATGCGGATCGGATTCTTGCCTTCGTTCGTGTTGTCAGCCGCGACCACCCAGATATCATCGTTGAAATTCCGGTCAGGATGGTCGGAGCGATTGCTTACGAAGGCGATAGAACGCCCGTCGGGCGACCAAACCGGGGCCGTGTCGTCATAGTCGCCGGAAGTGATCCGGGTAACCTTGTGGTTGGTCATGGAGAAAACGTAAAGGTGCATCCGCCGCCGGTCGAGATAGCCGATTTCGTCTTCTTTGAAGTGAAGGCGGTCGATCACCCATGGCCTCGGCTTCGGTTTGGGTTTGTCCGCGTCGTTCTCGTCGTCCTTGTGCTTGGCGGCTTCGACTTCATCGGGCGTCGGATCCTGCAGGACGAGCACGAGCCGGTCGCCCGTGGGCGACCAGGCGAAATCGTCGACGTCCTGGGTCGTATCGGTGAGCTGCTGCGCTTCGCCGCCCTGACGATTGAGCAGCCAAACTTGTTTTTTTCCGTCATCGCCGCGAGCCGAAACAAAGGCGAGATATTTCCCGTCCGGGCTCCAGCGCGGGTGTGACGAGGACTCGTCCTTGGACGTGAGAGGTATGGCTTGGCCGCCGCCCGAGGAAATCATCCAGATGCGGTCTTCGTTCTTGTCATCTTTCAGGCCGGCGGTCGTAACGACGTAGGCGACCCACTTCCCTTCCGGGCTGATCTGAGGATCGGTGACCGCCTTGATCCGAAAGTAATCGTCAATGGTGAGATTGCGTTTGGCGGCAGGGAGAGCGGTAGAAGTTCCTGGATTGGATGGCGAGGCGACGCGAGCACGAGGAGCGGCGGACGAAATTCCCGCCAGCGCCACGGCAACGACTGGAATTATGATTCTCATTTGGTATGAATTGGCCTCCGAGGTTCGTTATGGGTGCGGCCGCACAGTGTAACAGCGCGGCGGTACCTCAACCAAGAGCGCCAGGTACAACGTTCGCCTGCCCAGGCGCAATCAAAAGGGGGAACGAGCTAGCTCTGGCTTCCCAGAGCGGGCTGCGGCCATAGAGCACCTGTTGTCTCAGGGGGATGATGCGTGCGAGCGTGCTAAGATTGCCGGGTTATGATTCGCAATCAAAGCGAGAAGACGCTGTGGCCTGGACCCAATCGGGAGCGCCCGTGAAGATCAGCCGAGAAGATGTGCTGCGGGTGGCGGAACTGGCGCATCTGGAGCTTTCGCCGGAGGAAGTCGAGACGTACCGGGGGCAGCTGGACGAGATTCTGACCTACATTGTCAAGCTGGAGGAGCTTGACGTCTCGGCGGTTGAGCCGATGGCACAGGTGCTGCAGCCCGCCTCAGATTCGCATCCGGAGCTTCGCGAGGACACGCTGATTCCGTGCGACGCCGCTGAGGCGATCCTGGCGCAAGCGCACGACGCGAAAAAACCGTTCTTCCGGGTGCCGAAGGTGATCGAGCGGTAGGCCGAGGGCTAACAGGACGCTGAAAAAGTCGAACGGCAGCCTCAGGGGTTAAAACCCCTTCCCCCCTTACCTCCGCCCTCCTGAAGACAAGGCGTTTTTCAGCAAGCTGCTAAAGCTCATTTGAAACCATGGATGAACACAGATCAACACTGGTAAGAAACAAGGGCGCAGCAAGCGGCGCCCTGCACGGATTCGAGGTGGAGAGAGAGCGATGAGCGCTGCCGTCCCATGGACAATCCGAAGCGTTCGTGACGCGCTGAAGGCAAAGAAGATTTCGGCGCGGGAACTCGCGTCGGACTTCTACGCCCGGATCGGCCAGCGCAATCCCGAGCTGAACGCCTTTCTCGCGCTGAGTCCGGAGCGCGCCTACGCGCAGGCGGATCGGGTGGATGCCGCGATCGCCAAGGGCGAAAACCTGCCGCCGCTTGCGGGGGTTCCGGTGGCGATCAAGGACGTGATCAGCACGAAGGGCGTTCGCACAACGTGCGGGTCGAAAATCCTGGAGAATTACCTTCCACCGTTCGACGCCACGGCCGTCGAGCGGCTGGAGACGGCCGGCGCCGTCATTCTCGGGAAGACAAATTGCGACGAGTTCGCGATGGGCAGCTCGAACGAGAATTCGGCTTACGGGCCGGTGCGAAATCCGGTTGCGCTGGACCGGGTTCCGGGAGGTTCGAGTGGGGGCTCGGCGGCGGCTGTGGCGGCAGGGCTTGCGGTGGCATCGCTGGGCACGGACACAGGCGGGTCAATTCGCCAGCCGGGCGCCTGCTGCGGTATTCCGGCGCTGATGCCGACCTATGGGCGTGTTTCGCGGTATGGGCTGATCGCTTTCGCGTCGTCACTCGACCAGATCGGCCCGTTCGCCACGACAGTGGCCGATGCCGCCGCGATTATGGCCGTGATCGCCGGACGCGACGAGAACGATTCGACATCGGCGCCAGTTCCAGTGCCGGACTACGCGGCGGAAATCGGCAAGCCGCTGCAAGACTTTCGAATCGGCGTTCCTGAAGACTATTTCGGCGAAGGGCTGGACGGCGAAGTGCGAGCGAAGGTGCAGGCGGGCATCGCATTGCTCGAGCAGCTGGGCTGCAAGCGGATTCCCCTGCACATGCCGCACACGGACTACGCCATCGCGACCTACTACATCATCGCGACGGCGGAGGCCAGTTCGAACCTGGCGCGATACGACGGTGTGCGCTACGGCCTGCGCGTGCCGGGCGGAACGCTGATCGAAATGTACCGGAAGACGCGCGAGCAAGGATTCGGCGCGGAAGTGAAGCGCAGAATCGTGCTCGGGACATACGCGCTGTCGGCCGGTTACTACGACGCCTATTATTTGCGGGCGCAGAAAGTGCGGTCGCTGATCGCGCAAGATTTTGCGGATGCGTTTCAGAAGGTGGACGCGATCGTCACGCCGACGGCACCCACACCTGCCTTCCGCCTGGGAGAGAAAACGGCCGATCCTTTGCAGATGTATCTAGCTGATATCTATACAGTTACGGGATCGCTGGCGGGCGTCCCGGGGATATCCGTTCCTTGCGGTAAGACCAAGGCCGGACTGCCCGTCGGGATGCAAATCTTCGGGCGACACTTCGAAGAAGCGCGCGTGCTGCGACTGGCGCATGCTTTCGAAGATGCCCAGGGATTCTCGATCTGAGGGAGAACCCGGTAAGGCTGGCGCGAAAGACTCAGTAGCGCTGGTGGAACGCCGCGACTGATTTCCGCGTATCTTCCCTGTACTGAAATAATGCTGGGAAAGAGTAGAGAATTCCATAGACGGCGACTGCTTTCTTGCCGGTCGAAACGGAAGTAGGGAGACGGGCGGCCCCGGCGTTCGGCGCCCGAGTGACGCGCAATTCACAGAATGCAAGAGAGTTCCTGTTTTGAGGAGGCGGCCACGATGCCGCGACGGGTACCGCTGAGGTAGTACGGAACGACTATTGCAGGGGGAAAATGCGACGTTTAGATTGGTGACAGCATCTCAGGAATTGAGAGGCAGACATGGTGCGAGTCAAATCCAGCCAAAAGGTCTTTACCGAGGAAGAAGTCGTGACCCTCACGGGCATCTGCCTGGAACACTTGCGCGGCCTAGCCCGCAACCGGCATCTCGGGACGCTGGCGCGCGTGGCGGAAGCAGCGGGCGCAGAAGCCGAAAAGTGGCTCTTCACGAACTCGGACCTGATGATTCTTGCGGTTCTCCACCCCCGCTGCGAACACTAAACCCTCGGCAACGGCTTCGCTTCTCCTCAAACGCTTTCTCTTTCAATTCAAGGAACATACCAAGGGGACTCTTCTCCCGGGATTCCGCCCGGCCGCGCCATTTTTTCGGCAGAGTTGCGGGCGGCGCGAGATGCGGAGTATCCTGCTGGTCGCTTCAACCTCGAGGGCCGGGAAAGCATCATACCGTCAGAGACTTCGCTTGATGCGCGAACCACGAACCGGAACTGAACGCCTCGTGACCCGCAGGTTTCTCACGACGCCGATTTTGGTGGCTGTGGGACTCGCCCTGTCTGCCACTCTTCCGCGACGAATCGAGGCACAGCAGCAGTCACCAAATCGAGAACAGGCGGCGCAGGAGGCGTCACCGAATCGTTCCTCGGCTCCCGAGAGTTCGGGGCGCGGGACGAAACTGATGCTGAAGGACGGGACGTTCCAGTTCGTGCGCGAGTACAAGATCGAAGGCGATCGCGTTCGCTATTACAGCCTGGACCGGGCGGACTGGGAGGAAATCCCGGCGTCGCTGGTCGATTGGGACGCGACAAAAAAAACGGCAACGGAGGAGAGCCAGGCCGACGCGGGGCTCGTGAAGAAAGCGCGCCGCCAGGAAGAGGAACGGCGGATGATGCCGCTGGGGATTGACGCCAGCCTGGAGGTAGCTCCGGGCGTTTTCCTGCCGCCGGGCGAGGGAGTCTGGGTCTTCAACAACAAGAGCGTCCTGCAGGTGCCGCCGGCCGAGCCGACCTACAAGACGAACAAAAAGCGGGAACTCGAAAAGATTCTATCGCCCATTCCGATCATATCCACTCGCGACTCTGTTCTGATCACGGGTTCGCACGCGAAACTCCGGATCCTCACGGGACAACCGGAGTTTTACATGCGCACAACGGCAAATTCGGAGCCGGATCTGCAGTTGGTGCCCGCCCAGATTGAAGGCTCCCAAAGGAAGATCGCAAGGGTGGACCTGCTCTTCAAGATGGAACAGGCCACTACCAACCCACTTTTGATGCAGCGCTGGCAAGTGGCGAACGACGTATACCGTTTCACGCTGGGCCAGACGCTGCAGCCCGGCGAATACGCTCTCGTCGAGGTGATTCCCGGCAGAACGGAGCTCGATCAATTGAGCATCTATGTGTGGGATTTCGGCGTGGATGCCGCTTCGGGGGAGTCAAAACAGGCGGCGAAATGACGCCGGCGATCCCGCCGGGCTCGTGCTTACTTCGCTGAACTTTGAGGCTGCAGGAGATCAACCAGCAGTGCGGCAAGGGCCGAAACCTGAAACGGCTTTTGCAGAATGTGGGCGCCTTTCTTTTTCAGGTCAGCGGCTTTCGCCGGTTCCACCAGATCGCCGGTCATGAAAACGAACGCGTGGGCGGGTTGCGAGGAGCCCTGGCGGACGCGCTCGAAAAGTTCGGTTCCGAGCTGGCCGGGCAGGTGGAAGTCGCAGAGCACGAAATCGTAGGTGTCTGCGGCAAGCAGGCGGAGCGCGGAAGGGACATTTTCCGCGCAATCCACTTTCAATCCACGCGCCGCGAGCCCTTCCTGGACGATCTCCCGGATACTCTCCTCGTCGTCCACCACGAGGACGGAACGGTTGCTCAAGGCGCGGGAGGCTTTCGAGGCACCTTTTTCCGATGATCCGGAGGGCGTCCTCGCGTCTTCGGGGACAGCGGGCAACAGAACGCGGAATGTGGCGCCCGCCCCGGCTTGCGATTGCACTTCGATCGTTCCGCCGTGTTCCTTCACGACAACGAGGCTGATGGTCAAGCCAAGGCCGGAGCCGCCGCCGGGGCGTTTGGTGGTGAAGAATGGATCGAAGATCTTCTGGATGTCGCCGGGGGGAATTCCGGGCCCGTCGTCGGCAAAAGTCAGGACGACGGAGCCGTCCCGAGCGGCAAGCGAGATCTCGATCGATCCACGGCCGCGCGCGGGGGAAATCGCCTGCTCGGCATTCGTCAGGATGTTGAGAAACGCCTGGGAGAGAAGCTTGGCGTCGGCCTCGACGAGCGGCAAGCCTTCGGGTGCGCTGAAGCGGAGCGCGATGTTCTTTGCGGCAAGGCGCTCCCACTGGCTGTCGACCAGTTGCTTGACGACACCGGCCAACTGGATTTTCAAGCGGCCCTGCGCGGGGGGCCGCGAAAAGGCGAGAAGGTTCTGGACGATTTCGGCCGCGCGTCTGGCTTGCTGCACGACGATGTCGGCATGGCGGCGGGCGGAATCGTCGGTGGCGCGCTCGCGCAGCAAGTCGCCCACACCGAGAATGGCGGTGAGGGGGTTGTTGAGTTCGTGCGCGGCCCCCGTGAGCATTTGCCCCATGGCCGCGAACTTCTCGCTGCGCGTGAGCTGCTCCTCGAAATGTTTCGAATCGGTGACGTCGCGAGCGGAAGCGACGACGCCGCTGATGCGCTCGCCCTCGTAGAGCGGGCCCGCGTTGGCGCGGAGCGTCCGCCAGGTCCCGTCGCGGTGCTGGAGGCGGAATTCCACCTGGACCTGCGGGCTGGCAGCGGTGAGTAACTGCTGCAGCGCTTCCCTGAGCCTCGGAGCGTCTTCGGGATTGACTCGCTGCGTCACTTCTTCACCGATGTATTGCCGCGGCGGATTGCCGAGCAGATCTTCGACGCGTTGGCTGACGTAGGTGTAGCGGCCTTCGCAATCGAGGACGGCAATCACGTCAGGAAAATTGGCGATGAGGCGGCGCACGAATTCCTGCTCCTGCTGGAGACGCCGTTCGATTTCCCGGCGCTCGGTCACGTCGACGAGCGTGCCCTGGATGCCGGCGAATCGCCCCGAGGCATCGCGAATGGAAACGGCGGAGGCGCGGCAGTGGATTTCTCCGCCCGTCCTGTGCCGAAGAACGATTTCGCGGTCTTCGACCGAGTTCGACGATTCCAGCTCGCGCATCAGAGACTCGAATTCGTCAGACCGCACGTAGAAATCGCGAAGATTCTTCGCGCGTATCTCCTCTTTCCCCGTGTAGCCGAGCATGCGCTCCAGAGCGGGATTGGCGTCGCGCATGCGGCCGTCGGGCGCGGCGAAAAACATGCCTTCGCGCAAGGAAGCAAACAATTCGGCCAGGCGAACTTCGGAATCGTGCTCGGCGCTCGCGTCGCGCGCCCATCCAATTACCGCCGTGAGTTCATTTTTCTCCGTCACCGCCTGGAACCAGCAAGAAAAATGACGCAGGCGCTGGTCTTTTCTCAGCCGGACCGGAATGGTCCCCCGCCACGTTCCGTTCTCCGCGAGGAGGGCGCGGGAACGCTTCGCATCCGCAAGCGAGGGGGACTCGACGAAGTCCGCGAAGGGATGGCCGATGAATTCGGCGAAAGGAGCGTCCAGAAGTTCGGCGACGCGCCGATTTGCGACAAGGATTTCGCCTTCCAGAGAAAGAGTGAAAACGGCCTGGTCGAGATTGTCAATCAGTTCACGATAGTTCTGCTGGGAACGCGAAATAATCTCGACAAGTCTTTCCAGTGCAGGTTCCGGACGCGATTCCGCCTGCTTCGGCTTTTCCCGGTCGTTGGCAAGGTGCTCGGACATAATTCAGCGCTCAAGCGGGCTTCAACAAAAAGCGGAAGATTCGCTCAAGAAAAGTCTACAGGTAAATGAGCTTGCCGGCGTGAAGAAAGCGGCGAGGCATGACGAGTCGTCCAACAGGCCACCCTGATCCCAACCGAGCCTACTCAGTTCGAGAAAAGAAAGAAAGGGCCGGCGAGAAGCCGGCCCGGATGGAACAAGAATCGGAGACGCCTAAAGCGCAAAACGGCGCCGGAACGTTACGAGAAACAGGAGACCTCCGGCGACAAGAGCCAACGTACCGGGTTCCGGAGTGGAAGTGATGCCAATATATTCCTGCGGCTGGCCGTCGCAGTAGGGTTTTTGCGACCCTTTCACGGGAGTGAAGATCGAGACGTTCGAATAGTTGCCAACCGCATAATTCGATTCGGCGAGACTGAGCCAATCGTTGATGTTGGACTGATTCGTGGAGCTGATCGAACCGTAGGGATCATGCGAGGAAACACCGGAATCGAAAATATCCCAGATGGCCCATTGGATGTCGCCGACCGTTTGGGCGTTCCCGAAGTTCTCGTTCATTTGCTGAAGAAGCCAGCCCGCCTCTTCGTACTGTTTCGTGCCGCTGAACTCGACGTTGGACAACGAGGGAAAGGTCGAGACATTCACGTTCCAAGATTCGCCCGGATAAACCTCGTCGGAAAAGTCGTCGCAGACTAACCGGAAGGAGCCTGTTTGCCCGGCGATGGTTCCGGTGAAATTGTACGGGCCGACGTAAACACCTCCCATCACATCCGTTCCGCCGTCGACGAGCTTCAGACTGTCAGCACGGGCGGCCACGCCTGATACGCAAAGGAGAGCAGTGAGCGCAATGGCTCTGGTTATCGATTTCATTTGTCCTCTCGACGTCCACCATTCCCCCTTTCGCCCGATCTTTGAGTTGCACGCCAGTACCCAAAAAAATACGCTCGGGATCGCAGCGCTAAGTCCTGTGAAATGAGATTAGTGAGTATGCGCGACCGATCTTGTACCTAGAAAGCGGGAAACGTTTTGCTCAAGGTAAGAACGGAGTTTCTGCGAAGAGTTCCCTGCGAGCGCCCCAGGAGCCGTTTCCGTAGCCAGCCTGCGATCTGTCAACAAACGGCACACTGACAAAAAAGGGCAACTCCGATCGAGTCGGGGTCGCCCTTTTTCAGCCAGGTCTGAGATTGGATCAGCTCTCGGCCACCGCGTCCGCATCCTTGCGCAGGAAGTCGAGCGCGGCGGCTTCTTCCGGCGTGAGCTCGGGCTCGATCGGTTGCGGCTCTTCCTGCGGGGCACTTCGGTCAGGAGTTCGATATTGCGGTAGCGCTCGAGGCCGGTGCCCGCGGGAATCAGGCGGCCCATGATGACGTTTTCCTTGAGACCGCGCAGGTAATCGACCTTGCCGGCGACGGCCGCTTCGGTGAGAACGCGGGTGGTCTCCTGGAAGCTGGCCGCGGAGATGAACGAATCGGTCGAGAGCGACGCCTTGGTGATGCCGAGCAGCAACGGACGGCCGGTTGCCGGGCGTCCACCTTCGCTGATGACGCGGTCGTTCTCCTCGCGGAAGCGGAACTTGTCGACCTGCTCCTCGAGCAGGAACGTGGTGTCGCCGACGTCCTCCACCTTCACCCAGCGCATCATCTGGCGGACGATCGTTTCGATGTGCTTGTCGTTGATGTTGACGCCCTGCAGGCGATAGACCTCCTGGATCGAATTCACCAGGTATGCCTGCGTGTACTTTTCGCCGAGGACGGCCAGCAAGTCGTGCGGATTGAGCGGACCGTCGATGAGCGGCTCGCCCGCCTTGACGTGCTCGCCTTCCTGCACGTTGATGTGGACGCCGCGAATGATGGAGTATTCCTTCTGCGTCTTTCCGTCTTCGCTCTCGACGTAGATCTTGCGCAGGCCCTTGCTGATTTCGCCGTATTTCACGACGCCGTCGATTTCGCTGATGACCGCGGGATCGCGGGGCTTGCGCGTTTCGAAGAGTTCGACGACGCGCGGAAGCCTCCGGTGATGTCCTTGGTCTTGGTGGTTTCGCGCGGGATCTTCGCCAGCACGTCGCCCGGCTGCACCTCGTCGCCATCCGCCACCATCAAGTGGGCGCGAGAGGGCATGAGGTACTTCTTGCGGGTGCGGCCGGCGGAGTCGCGGACCAGAATCGTGGGCTGGTGCTTCTCGTCGCCCGGCAGGCAGCGTGACGACGAGCTGCGAAAGTCCGGTGACTTCGTCCACCTGCTCCTCGATGGTGATGCCGGGCTGCAGGTCCTTGAACTGAATCGTGCCGCCCGCTTCGGTCAGGATCGAGAACGTGTAGGGATCCCATTCGGCCAGAATCTCGCCGAGGTTGACCGGTTGGTCTTCCTCCACGCGGAGGCGCGCGCCATAGACGACGTGGTAGCGTTCCTTTTCGCGGCCCTTTTCGTCGACGATGGCGATGAGGCCGCTGCGGTTCATGGCGATAAACGTCTTCGCCGCGGCCCTCGACGACGTTCAGGTCGATGAATCGGACGAAGCCGCTGTTGCGCGCCTCGACCTTGGATTGCTCGGTGACGCGGGTCGCCGTTCCGCCGATGTGGAACGTGCGCATGGTGAGCTGCGTGCCGGGCTCGCCGATGGACTGCGCGGCGATGACGCCGACCGCTTCGCCCATTTCGACCGATGCGGCCGGTGGCCAGGTTGCGGCCGTAGCAGCGGGCGCAAACCCCGCGGCGGGATTCGCACGTCAGCACGGAGCGAATCTTGACGCGCTCGATGCCGGCGGCCTGAATCGCGTTGGCCAGCTCTTCGGTGATTTCCTGGTTGATGTCGACGATGATGTTGCCTTCGTAGTCCTTGATCTTCTCGAGCGAAACGCGGCCCACGACGCGGTCGCGCAGCGGCTCGACTTCGACGCCGGCTTCCGAGAATGGGCTCGACGTAGATGCCGTCGCGCGGTGCCGCAGTCGATTTCGTTGATGATCACGTCCTGGGCCACGTCCACCAGGCGGCGCGTGAGGTAGCCGGAATCGGCGGTCTTGAGCGCCGTGTCGGCCAGACCCTTGCGGGCGCCGTGCGTGGAGATGAAGTATTGCAGCACGGTGAGGCCTTCGCGGAAGTTGGAGGTGATGGGCGTCTCGATGACTTCGCCCGAGGGCTTGGCCATCAAGCCGCGCATGCCGGAAAGCTGGCGAATCTGCTGTTTCGATCCGCGCGCGCCGGAATCGGCCATGACGTAAATCGGGTTGATGATGCCTTCCTTGTCCTGCTTCTCGATCGCCTTGAACATCTGCTCGGCGACTTTTTCGGTGATGTCGCTCCAGATGGCGATGACCTTGTTGTAGCGCTCGCCGTTGGTGATGGCGCCGTCGAGGTATTGCTGCTGCACCTTGACGACTTCCTTTTCGGTGTTGTCGACGAGCGTGAACTTGTCGCCGGGGATGACCATGTCGTCGATGCCGATGGAGATGCCGGACTTGGTGGCGTAGAGGAAGCCGAGTTCCTTCAGCTCGTCGAGCATCTGCACGGTGCGCTTCAAGCCCGAAGCGCAGGTAGCAGTAGTAGCACGAGCTGCTGCACGCCCTTCTTCTTGATCAGGCCGTTGATGAAGGGCATTTCCTTCGGCAGGTGATCGTTGAAGATCACGCGGCCGACGGTGGTGTTGATGAACTGCCGCTTCAGCTGCACGGGCTCGGCGTGCGGCACGTCCTGATCGTCGTAGGCGGCGGTCGAGATCGATCACTTCGCCGGTGTAGCGCAGGCGGATGGGCGTGAGCAATTCGACTTCGCCGGCTTCGAGCGCCAGGACGACTTCTTCGGCGGAGCCGAACGCGCGGCCTTCGCCCTTGGCGCCGGGCTTGGCCTTGGTCAGGTAGTAGATGCCGAGAACCATGTCCTGCGTCGGCACGGCGAGAGGCAAGCCGTTCGCCGGAGAAAGAATGTTGTGCGAGCAGAGCATCAGGACGGAGGCTTCCACCTGCGCCTCGGGCGAAAGCGGAATGTGCACGGCCATCTGGTCGCCGTCGAAGTCCGCGTTGAACGCGGTGCAGACCAGCGGATGGATTCGGATGGCCTTGCCTTCGACCAGCACCGGCTCGAACGCCTGAATGCCCAGGCGGTGAAGCGTGGGAGCGCGGTTGAGCAGCACCGGATGCTCGCGGATCACTTCTTCGAGAATGTCCCAGACGATCGATTCCTGCTGCTCGACCATTTCCTTGGCCTGCTTGATGGTGGTGCAGTGGCCCGCGGCTTCGAGCCGGTGATAGATGAACGGCTTGAACAGCTCGAGCGCCATCTTCTTCGGCAGACCGCACTGGTGCAGCTTCAGTTCCGGGCCGACGACGATGACCGAACGGCCGGAATAATCCACGCGCTTGCCGAGCAGGTTCTGGCGGAAGCGGCCCTGCTTGCCCTTGAGCGTGTCGGAAAGCGACTTGAGCGGGCGGTTGTTGGTGCCGCGCAGCACGCGGCCGCGGCGGCCGTTGTCGAACAGCGCGTCGACGGCTTCCTGCAGCATGCGCTTTTCGTTGCGGACGATCACGTCCGGCGCGTGCAGCTCCATCAGCTTCTTCAACCGGTTGTTGCGGTTGATCACGCGGCGATAGAGATCGTTCAAGTCGGAAGTGGCGAAGCGGCCGCCATCGAGAGGCACCAGCGGGCGCAATTCCGGCGGAAGAACCGGAAGCACGTCCAGAATCATCCATTCGGGCTTGTTGCCGCTCTTGCGGAACGCTTCCAGCACCTTCAGGCGCTTGGCGTACTTGATGCGCTTCTGCAGGCTGGGATCGATCTTCATCTTTTCGCGCAGCTCTTCGGAGAGCTTTTCGACTTCGACGCGGCTTCAGAAGTTCCTTGATGGCTTCCGCGCCCATGCCGCGCGCGGAACTGGCCGGCATATTCCTTCTGCAGTTCGCGGTATTTTTCTTCCGGAAGCATTTCGCGTTCCTTGATGCCCGGGAACTTCGCCGGTATCGATGACGACGAACGTCTTCGAAGTACAGGATGCGCTCGAGGTCGCGCATGGAGATGTCCAGCAGGTAGCCGATGCGCGCTAGGCAGGCCCTTGAAGAACCAGACGTGCGAGCAGGGCGAAGCCAGTTCGATGTGGCCGAGGCGCTCGCGGCGGACTTTGCTGAGCGTGACTTCGACGCCGCACTTGTCGCAGATGACGCCGCGGTGCTTCATGCGCTTGTACTTGCCGCACAAGCACTCCCAGTCGGTGACGGGGCCGAAAATCTTGGCGCAGAACAGGCCGTCGCGTTCCGGCTTGAAGGTGCGGTAGTTGATGGTCTCCGGCTTGGTCACTTCGCCGTGCGACCAGGACCGGATTTTTTCCGGACTCGCCAAGCTGATGCGGATGGAATCGAAATCGGCAATCAGACTGGCACGATCATAAGGGCTGCTTCGATACAAGGTCTGCCTCCCTCCCCGGCTACGCCGGGGTAAGAAACTTGTCGAAAAGCGTCGTCTGACGCGCGGGCGGCAAGAATTCGCCCGGCGCGCAAACGATTAATCCGCCGCTTCGCGCCTTTTCGAGCTGCGGCTTCTGGCGCTTCATCAGTTCCACGTCCAGGCAGAGCGATTGCAACTCGCGCACCAGGACGTTGAACGATTCGGGCACGCCCGGCTCGATGCCCGGCTCGCCCTTGACGATGGCCTCGTAAATTTTGGCGCGGCCGTAGACGTCGTCCGACTTGGCCGTCAGCAGTTCCTGCAGGATGTGCGCGGCGCCGTAAGCTTCGAGCGCCCAGACTTCCATTTCGCCGAAGCGCTGGCCGCCGAATTGCGCCTTGCCGCCGAGCGGCTGCTGCGTGATCAGCGAGTAGGGTCCGATGGAACGCGCGTGGATCTTGTCGTCGACCAAGTGCGAGAGCTTGAGCATGTAGATGTAGCCCACGGTGACTTCCTGCGCGAACTCGTCGCCGGTCATGCCGTCGCACAGCGTGATCTTGCCCGCTCTCGGCAGGCCCGCGAACTTCGAGCAGGTGGCGGATTTCCGTTTCGCGCGCGCCGTCGAACACCGGCGTGGCCATCGGAATGCCTTCGCGGAAGCTGTCGGCGACTTCGAGCAGCGTGTCGTCGTCCGAGATGCGCCAGCGTCTTCCAGATCGCGGTGTCGGCCGAAGACTTCGCGGAACCACCTGCGGACGGCGTCGCGCGGCTTCCGTATCTGGTCGATCAGGCGTTCGCGATGCTCGCGGCCGAGTTCCTTCGAGGCCCATCCGAGGTGCGTTTCGAGAATCTGGCCGACGTTCATACGCGAAGGAACGCCGAGCGGATTGAGCACGATTTCCACCGGCGTGCCGTCGGGCAGGTAGGGCATGTCCTCTTCGGGAACGATGCGCGCGATGACGCCCTTGTTGCCGTGGCGGCCGGCCATTTTGTCGCCGACCGAAAGCTTGCGCTTCATGGCGATGTAGCACTTCACCAGCTTGATGACGCCGGGAGGCAGTTCGTCGCCCTTCCTGAGCTTTTCCTTGCGCTCGTCGGTGATCTTGCGCAGCACGTCGATCTGGCGCGAGGTCATCTCCTCGATTTCGTCGATCTTCTCGATGAGCAGCGGATCCTTGTCGGCCAAGCGCAGGCGCTTCAGGTTGCGCGTGGAGATTTTTTCGATGATGTCGCGCGTGAGCTCGGTGCCCTTGGTGAGCAGGCGCTTGTTGGTCTTCTCGTCGTGCAGGTCGGCGATCGAGCTTCTTGCCGTCCAGCAGGCTCGGACAGGCGCTTCAGGCGCTCGTCGGTGAGGATGCGGATTTCGTCGGCGAGGTTCTTTTCCAGCTTGAACACCTGCGAGCCTTCGATGGCCTTGTGGCGCTCGTCCTTTTCCGCGCCCTTGCGGCAGAAGATCTTGACGTCGACGACGGTGCCCTCGATGCCCGGCGGGCAGTAGAGGGAAGCGTCGCGAACGTCGCCGGCCTTTTCGCCGAAGATGGCGCGCAGCAGTTTTTCTTCCGGCGTCAGCGTGGTTTCGCCCTTGGGCGTGACCTTGCCGACCAGGATGTCGCCGGGCTGCACGGTCGCGCCGATGCGGATCACGCCGCTTTCGTCGAGGTTGCGCAGGAACATCTCGCTGATGTTGGGAATGTCGCGCGTGATTTCCTCGGGACCCAGCTTGGTGTCGCGCGCCTCGATTTCGTATTCCTCGATGTGGATCGAAGTGTAGTAGTCCTCCTTGACCAGCTTTTCGCTGACCAGGATGGCGTCCTCGAAGTTGTAGCCGCGCCAGGGAAGGAACGCGACCAGGACGTTGCGGCCCGAGCGCGAGTTCGCCGCGGTCGGTGCAGGGCCCGTCGGCCAGCACCTGGCCCTGCTGCACGCGGTCGCCCACGCGGACCAGCGGCTTCTGGTTGATGCAGGTGTTCTGGTTCGAGCGCTTGAACTTGATGAGCTGGTAGATGTCGGCGCCGACTTCGCGGCTGAGCACGCCCGAGTGATCGGATTCGACGCGCACGATGATGCGCTCGGAGTCGACCTGGTCGACGATGCCGTCGCGCTTGCAGATGACCACCGCGCCGGAATCGCGCGCGGTGACGCGCTCCATGCCGGTGCCGACCAGCGGCGCTTCGCCGCGGATCAGCGGCACGGCCTGGCGCTGCATGTTCGAACCCATCAAGGCGCGGTTGGCGTCGTCGTTCTCGAGGAACGGAATCAGGCTGGCGGCGACGGAGACGAGCTGCTTCGGCGAAACGTCGATGTAGTCCACTTCCTCGCGGCCCTTGAGAACGAAGTTGCCGGCCTGGCGGCAGTTGACCAGTTCGGTGGTGATGCGCTCTTTGTCGTCGAGCGACAGCGTTGGCCTGCGCGACGACGTAGCGGTCCTCTTCCCAAGCGGAAAGATAGAAGCAATACGGCTCGAACGTGACTGCGCCGGCGCTTGAGCTCTTCGTTGACGGCTTCGACCTTGTCGCGCTCGACGATCTCGCCGGCCTTGAATTCGCTGTCGCCGGCGTTGACGATCTGCACGTAGTCGATCACGCGGCCGCCCTTCACCTTGCGGTAGGGCGACTCGATGAAGCCGAACTCGTTGATGCGCGCGTAGCAGGAAAGCGAGCTGATCAAACCGATGTTCGGACCTTCCGGCGTCTCGATCGGGCAGATGCGGCCGTAGTGCGTCGGGTGGACGTCGCGAACTTCGAATCCGGCGCGCTCGCGGGAAAGACCGCCCGGCCCAAGAGCCGAAAGGCGCCGCTTGTGCGTGATTTCGCTGAGCGGATTGGTCTGATCCATGAACTGCGAGAGCTGCGAACTGCCGAAGAATTCGCGGATCGCGGCCATGACCGGCTTGGCGTTGACCAGGTCGTGCGGCATGGCCGTGGACATTTCCTGGTACACGGACATCTTTTCCTTGATGGCGCGCTCCATGCGGACCAGGCCGATGCGGAACTGGTTTTCGAGCAGTTCGCCCACCGCGCGGACGCGGCGGTTGCCCAGGTGATCGATGTCGTCCACCGTGCCGATGTTCTTGCGCAGCTTCAGCAGGTACCGGATCGCTGCAACGAAGTCCGCCGGGATCGAGCGTGCGCTTGTCGAGCGGAGTCTCCAGACCCAGCTTGATGTTGAACTTCAGGCGGCCGACCTTGCTGAAATCGTACTTGCGCGGGTCGAAGAACATGCCGTTGAACAGCGCCGTCGCGGTTTCGAGCGTCGGAGGATCGCCCGGACGCAGCTTGCGGTAGATTTCGATCAGCGCTTCCTTGGGCGTTCGGATGGCGTCCTTTTCGAGCGTGCGCGAAACGACCACGCCCACGTCGTCGCGCTCCGGGAAGAAGACGTCGACTTCCGTGATGCCGGCTTCGGCGAGCGCCGCCCAGATTTCGCGCCGTGAGCGGCTTGTTGGCTTCGAGCAGCACTTCGCCGGTCTGCCGGTTCACCAGGTCGCCGACGGTGAAGGCGCCTTCGAGATCGCCGGCGCCCACTTCCACCTGCGTGACGCGGGCCTTGACGAGTTCCTTGTACAGCGCCTCGGTGATGCGCTTGTGCGCGCCGACCAGCACCTCGTCCGTCTTGGGATTCTTGATTTCGCGAGACAGCTTGCGGTCGACCAGGCCTTCGGAAACGTTCCAGTAGAGGCCGTTGTCGCGCAGCGTAACGCGCTCGACCTGGTAGAAAGTGCGCAGAATTTCCTCGTTGGACTTCATGCCCAGCGCGCGCAGGAAGATCGAGCCCAGGAACTTGCGCTTGCGGTCGATGCGGACGTAGAGAATGTTCTTGGTGTCGTACTCGAACTCCACCCAGGAGCCGCGGTACGGGATGATCTTGCCGAGGAAATAGGTGCGATTGTTCGCCGTCTCGAAGAAGACGCCGGGCGAGCGGTGCAACTGGCTGACGATCACGCGCTCGGTGCCGTTGATGATGAACGTGCCGTTCTCCGTCATCAGCGGAATTTCGCCGAAGAAAACTTCCTGTTCCTTGATGTCGCGGATGGTCTTCGCGCCGGTGTCGGGATCCTTGTCGTAGATCGTGAGGCGGATGGTGACCTTCAGCGGCGCGGCATACGTCATGCCGCGCTCCTGGCACTCGTTCACGTCGTACTTCAGCTGCAGCGTCGACCGGGTCGCCGCACTTGTTGCAGAACGTCGGCGTGTTCTTGTTGAACGTGCCGCACTTGGCGCAAAGCACGTCGCCGGTCTTGTACGGGTTGGTGACCACCGAGGCGCCGCAATTCCGGCAGGTGGCGCGCAAGTGGTGCAGGCCCCTGAGGTTGCCGCACTTGCACTCCCAGTTGCCGATCGAGTAGTCCACAAAATCCAGCTGCGAGAGCCCGCGAAAATCCTGGATCGGGAACACGGAAGTGAACACGGACTGCAGCCCCGTGTCCTCGCGCTCGGTGGGCAGCAGATCCATCTGCAGAAAGCGCTGGTAGGACTTCTTCTGAACCTCGATCAGGTTCGGAATCTGGATCGTGGTCTTAATCTTGGAAAAATCCAGCCGCTCGCGTTCCCGAACGACGCGATTACCATTCGGTTGCTCATTGATGATCCTTTATAAATTCATGCCGGAACGGAAATCAGAGGCGGGACACCCGCCCCTTCCGTCCGGGAAGGACGTGATTTGAGATTCTGGATTCCAAAGGAGCGCGTGTGCGTACGCGAATCTCCAGCCGCAGCCCTCGGCAGCCCGCAAGCGCCGCTACTTGACTTCGACCTTGGCGCCGGCGTCCTCGAACTTCTTCTTGATCGTGGCGGCTTCGTCCTTGTTCACGCCCTCTTTGATCGGTCTTGGGCGCGCCGTCCACCAGGTCCTTGGCTTCCTTCAAGCCCAGGCTGGTGACTTCGCGGACCGCCTTGATCACGTTGATCTTGTTCGCGCCGACTTCGGTGAGAACGACGGAGAACTCCGTCTTCTCCTCCGCCGGCGCTGCCGCTCCGCCGCCCGCTCCGCCCGCCATCACCACGGGAGCCGCCGCGGCAGCCGACACGCCGAAGGTTTCTTCCATCTTCTTGACCAGATCGGCAGCCTCGAGCAGCGTCAGGCCCTTGATCTCTTCCAGAATCGTTTCCACTTTGCTTGCCATGCGTTTCCTGTCCTCCTCCGAATTAAGAAACCCGAACTACTGAGCCGTTTCGGGCTTTGGCGTGTCGCTGCCTGCCCCGAATTTCTCCGCTTTTACCGCCTCGCTGGTTACCACCGCCAGATTGCGCGGCACGGCGGCCATTGCCGTGGCCACGCGCTGCGCCGGCGCATTCAGCAGAAACATGATCTTGCTGATCAGTTCTTCCTTGCCCGGAAGCTGCGCGAGTTGCGCGATCTCCTCGATCGAGACGACGCGGCCCTCCACCCATCCGGCTCGAAAGTGAAACGCCGGAACATCCTTGGCGACTTTCGTCAGCACCTTCGCCAGCGCCACCGGATCGAGACGCGTGTAGGCAATCGAATTCGTGCCCTTCAGGTTCTTCAACAGCGGAGCCGCCGGCGTTCCTTCGGCGGCGCGCTCGGCCACCGTGTTTTTGACGACTTTATACTTGCCGCCCGCGGCTTCCACTGCCGCCGCAGTTTCGTATCGTCCTCGACGGTAATGCCCTGGAAGGTCGAGAGAATGACGGTCGAAACGTTCGCGAGCTGCTCGCGCAACTTCTCGGCTTGCGTTCTCTTCTCGGCTTTCTTCATTCCGATCTTCCCTCCTGCCGTTCCCGGTTACGCCGCGACTGCCACAGCCGCTTCCGCCTCGGCGTGATCGATCGGGACGCCGGGCCCCATGGTCGAAGTGAGCGTGATTTTCTTGATGTACTTGCCTTTGGCGGCCGCCGGCTTGGCCTTGATCACCGCCGACAGCAGGCTCTGCGCGTTCTCGGCCAGGTTCTTCGCCGGGAAACTGATCCTCCCGATCGGCGAATGAATGATGCCCGTTTTGTCCACGCGAAACTCCACTTTGCCCGCCTTCATTTCCTGCACCGCGTGAGCGACCTCGAACGTGACGGTCCCGGTCTTCGGATTCGGCATCAGGCCGCGCGGGCCCAGCACTTTTCCGAGGCGTCCCGCGGAGCGCATCATGTCCGGAGTCGCGATCACCGCTTCGAAATCCGTCCAGCCTTCCTGGATTTTCTGCACCATGTCCTCGCCGCCCACGAAATCGGCGCCCGCTTCCTGCGCTTCGCGCACTTTTTCGCCGCTGGCGATCACCAGCACGCGCTTCGATTTCCCGAGCCCGTGCGGCAGCACCACCGTGCCGCGCACCATCTGGTCGGACTGCTTCGGATCGACGCCGAGATTCAGAACCAGCTCGACCGTCTCGTCGAACTTCACGAAGTGAGCCTTGCGCAACAGCTCGGCAGCCTCTTCGAGTTTGTACGGCCGCGCTTCCACCAGCTTTCGCGCGCGATCGATGTTCTTTCCGCCTTCTTTTCCGTTGCGGCTCATTGCCTGTTCTCCCGGCCTATTCAGTAACTTCGATGCCCATGTTGCGCGCCGTGCCCATCACGGAGCGCATCGCCGCCTCCAGGTTCGTCGTGTTCAGGTCAGGCAGCTTGGTTTTGGCGATCTCTTCCACCTGCTTCTTGCTTACTTTTCCGACTTTGTTGCGGTTCGGTTCCGGCGAACCCTTCACGATTCCGGCCGCGCGCTTCAGCAGGACCGAAGCCGGTGGCGTCTTCAGGATGAACGTGAACGTGCGGTCGCTGTAGATCGTCACCAGCACCGGAATAATCATTCCGTCGGGCTCTTTCGCCGTTTTCGCGTTGAACTGCTTGCAGAAATCCATGATGTTGACTCCGTGCGGACCGAGGGCTGTGCCCACGGGCGGCGCCGGCGTCGCCTTGCCGGCCGGCAACTGCAGCTTCACCATCGCTTGTACTTTCTTCGCCATTTCTGATGTCCCCTACCTTCAGGCCGCCCTCTGCACCTGCGCAAAACGCAGATCGATCGTCAGCTTGCGGCTGAAAAGCGTCAGCATAACCTTTAAAGTTCGCTGCTCCGCGTCCACGTCAGTCACGACGCCCGTGAAATTCGCGAAGACCCCGTCAAGTATTTGAACCTTCTCGCCGCTCGCGAAGCTGGACGCCACTACGCGACCTTTTCCACCTGCGCGAAATCCAACTCGACGGGCGTGGAGCGCCCGAAGATCGTCACGGAAACCTTCAGCGTGCTGCGATCCGGATTCACCTCTTCGACCACGCCCGTGAAATTCGCAAAGGGTCCTTCTCCTATGCGCACTTTCTCGCCGCGCTCGAAGGAGAGTTTCGGTTTCGGCTTTTCCGCAGTGGTCGTCGCACGGTTCAAAATGTTTTGGACTTCCTCTTCGGTCAGCGGCGAGGGCGTCTGCCCCGAGCCGACAAATCCCGTCACGCGCGGCGTCGACCGCACGATGTGCCAGGTGTACTCGTCCATATCCATTTCGACCAGCACGTATCCCGGATAGCACATTCGCGGCGAAATCACTTTCTTCCCGCCGCGCACTTCCATCACCGACTCCGTCGGAATGATCACCTGCCCGATCTTGTCCGTCAGGCCGAACGCCGCCACACGGCTTTCGAGGCTTTCCTTCACTTTCTTCTCAAACCCCGAGTAGGTATGGATGATGTACCACTGCTTTGCCATCTGTGTTTCCGTCATTTGCGAAAGTAATGCAGCAGCCACACCGACCCTCGGCTGAAAATCGAATCGGTGAGCGCGAAATAGAGGCCAAAAAAGGCCACCGTAATCACTACCACGATCGTCGTCGACCAAACCTGTTGCTTCGACGGCCAGTTCACCTGCCTCATCTCCACGCGAACCTCGTGAAGAAACTGGCGCAACCGCCGCGGGTATTCGCCCAACTTCCCGAACGACGAAGCCACCGCCCCGCCATTTCCACTGCCCCGAATTCCCTCTTGTTTCATTTTCAACGTTTCTGCCACGGAACCCTGTTCAGCCAAATGCCCGCTTAAACCCTTCTCCGCCCGCCAGCTTCCTCACCTGCGGAACTGGCAGGGGAGGAGGGATTCGAACCCCCACATCCGGTTTTGGAGACCGGCGGTCTACCGTTGAACCTACTCCCCTGGATTCCTCGACCCGGTCTACTTAACCTCTTTGTGCGGCGTATGCTTCCGGCACGAATTGCAGAATTTGCTCGTCTCCAACCGGTCTGGGTGCTTCTTCCGGTTCTTCGTGGTCGTGTAGTTTCGGTTTTTGCACTCGTTGCATTGCAGTGTGATGATTTCGCGCATGATCCTTTACTCGACGATCTCGGCTACGGCGCCGGCGCCGACGGTGTGGCCGCCTTCGCGAATGGCGAAGCGCAGCCCCTTTTCCAGCGCCACCGGCGTGATCAGCGTGATCTCCGCCGACACGTTGTCTCCCGGCATCACCATCTCCACGCCCTGCGGCAGCTTCACGTCGCCCGTCACGTCCGTCGTCCGGAAATAAAACTGCGGCCGGTACCCCGTGAAGAACGGCGTGTGCCGCCCGCCCTCTTCCTTCGTCAGCACGTACGCTTCGGCCTTGAATTTCGTGTGCGGCGTGATCGACCCCGGCTTCGACAGCACTTGCCCGCGCTCCACTTCATCCTTTTCCGTCCCGCGCAGCAGCAACCCCACGTTGTCGCCCGCAATCCCTTCGTCCAGCAATTTCCGGAACATCTCGACGCCCGTCACCGTCTTCTTCATCGTCGGCCGGAACCCCACGATCTCGATTTCCTCGCCCACTTTCACCTTGCCGCGCTCGATGCGCCCCGTCACCACCGTCCCGCGTCCCGAAATCGAGAAAATATCTTCAATCGGCATGGCGAACGGCTTGTCCACTTCCCGCACCGGCAGCGGAATGTTCTTGTCCACCGCTTCCATCAATTCCAAAATCGACTTCTCCCACTTCGGGTCGCCTTCCAGCGCTTTCAGCGCCGATCCCTTGATCACAGGAATCGTGTCTCCCGGAAATTGGTACGTTTTCAGCAATTCGCGCACTTCCAGTTCCACCAGTTCCAGCAACTCGGGATCGTCCACCACGTCGCACTTGTTCAGAAACACCACAATCGCCGGCACGCCCACCTGCCGCGCCAGCAGGATGTGCTCGCGCGTCTGCGGCATCGGTCCGTCCGTCGCCGCCACCACCAGGATCGCCCCGTCCATCTGCGCCGCGCCCGTGATCATGTTCTTCACGTAGTCGGCGTGGCCCGGGCAGTCGATGTGCGCGTAATGGCGGTTCACCGTCTCGTACTCGACGTGCGCCACCGCGATCGTGATCCCGCGTTCGCGCTCTTCCGGCGCGTTGTCAATCGAGTCGAACGCCCGGAACTGCACCTTCGGGTTCGACTTCGCCAGCACCTTCGTGATCGCCGCCGTCAGAGTCGTCTTGCCGTGGTCGATGTGCCCGATCGTCCCCACGTTTACGTGCGGCTTGCTTCGTTCGAATTTCTCCTTCGCCATACCCTCTCCGTCTCCACTAAGTCGAATCAGAATTCAACAGATCAAATCCGGATACTTCCGACCCATCCGCTCAATCCGCGTCTCGTAGTGCGCATCAAGCTCCGCCCTTTCGGCTTCGCTCAAACCAAGAAGAACCTCGGAAAGCCGACTCTCTAGCAGATCGACATGATCGTAAGCGCGACCGAGCCCTATATCGAGAGCGACCGAGGGAAACTCGTGCACCTCAATCTTCGAATCTATTAAAACCCTCACGAACCCCGCGAATTGCCTCCGCTGCCAAGGTTCTTCGAACTGGATTCCCAGAGCATCGTCAATCTCTGCCTTAAGCCTCACCATGACATCACAGCCGTTCATGACTAGCCCCTCTGCCGCGAACGGCAGCCAGACGACTGACCCGCAGTTTTCGCTTCATATCGCGATAAACGTCGCGCACACGCCCTAGCCAGGTGTACTTTCCAAACTCTCTGTCATATTCACGTCTTGTCATAGCAACGCACAAAGAAACCTTGGAAATCGCTCTCTTGGCGCCGTTCTCTTCCAAGATCGAGAAAACCTCCCCCAAGCGCTCCTTGTCGGTCTTGTTCCGGAAGAAATCTGAGACTACGAACATGCGAATGAAATCTTTGTAATCGCTCTTCTCGGTGACGAAATACACACCCGCACCCTTGGAAGCAAAACCCTTTTCCAACGCGTTCTCAACTGCCTTAGTTATGCCGCCCTTAGCCATGACAAAAGTGCCCACGAATCCTTCAGAAATCTTTCCGAATCTCTGCCATTGCTTGCACCGCCCGAATATCGCATCTCGGTTGACCAGCTACCGCTGATAGCCTGAAAAGCCACAAAGAGATCGCGATTCCTCGACAGCAACTCCGCCTTCTGAGCCCTATCCAGCAATTCCGCTAATTCGTGACCCAGCTGCTTCGCTTCTCCGAGATCCATTCGCTTGGTTCGCCGAATCCTGCAAATCTGATACTTCAGCTCGCATTCGAGCGCATACCCACACAAGCAAATCGCGCCTTGGTATCTACTGGCTTTGTGCAAGCACTCCGCATCCATCCAGCGCTCGATTGAAGCCGCTCGAAATACCGTCGCCTTGATAAGGCGTGCGTCAAACCTTGCACGCATTCGCCTCCGAGCTTCAGCACGATGGAGCGGGGGACGGGATTCGAACCCGCGACCATCTGCTTGGAAGGCAGAGACTCTACCCCTGAGTTACCCCCGCTCATTCCGAACATCTTGTTGCGATCAAAACCAGCGCGCTCGACCGGCCATTCCACGCGGCCCTTGGAATTCTGGAGCCTGGGACCGGGATTGAACCGGTGACCTCGTCCTTACCAAGGACGCGCTCTACCAACTGAGCTACCCAGGCCCGACCGGTTCACCCGAAAATCTTTCGTTCCGCGCGTGTCCAGCGACAGCCATCGCGTCATTCGATCCGGTTCCGCTCCCGCTCATTTCTGCTACGTGAGTGAATCGCTCCTGCGAATCTTTGTACCGCGAAATCTGGTGGACGGGGGAGGATTCGAACCTCCGTAGCCCGCAAGGAGCGGCAGATTTACAGTCTGCTGGTTTTAGCCACTCACCCACCCGTCCCGCGGAACCACTCTGGACAAACTTCCATCATCCCTTCAGACCCACTCACAACACGATCCTTACCTGCGCCCTGAAGGGGCCGTTCAGAATTCAACCGGACCGCTCTGTGATGAGGCACTCCGCGATGCAGAAAGGGCTCGTGCCCGCAGACACCAGCCCTGACGCCTTTTGTCGCGAGGAATCCGCAAAGCCGCAAAAAAACCCGATCCCTCAATTTTTCAGCTGGCGGAGGGAATTGAACCCCCGACCCTCTGATTACAAATCAGATGCTCTACCGGCTGAGCTACGCCAGCACTGGCAAACCGAGTAAAAATAGCACAGCGGCAATCCAATTGCAAGCAACCTTCCCGGGCTCTCGCAAGCCCTTTGCCGCCGGGCCTTTCCGTTCGCGGTTGGTGGGTTCCTCGTGTCTTACTGTACAACACCTTTCGGTGGCTTCGAGAATCGAGCGTCGTCCAGCTCAACGTTCTGGTGCACCTCGTACAACTGGATTGTGAAATCAATCTGCGAACCAGCCTGGTGAATCATGAACGGGACCTTCACGCCGTCCACTGCGCGATAGTCTCCATAGTCCTCTTCAAAGGGTTTGACAGTTCCGTCGTTGTCGTGGTGCTGGATTACCATGCGAATCAGAAAATCTGTTCCCGCGTCGAAATACGCCCGGTCCGGCTCCCCGCCATCCGGAGGCGTCACATCGATCACATATACCGAGCGATCTCCGATTTTCGCGGCGCTCGCCGCGGAAAGGCTCTTATGCAGCTTCCGAAAATCCAATGGGTATCGAAAATCCGATTCGCGGCGAGTCTCAGCGAGCTGCGCACCGGTTTGTTCCTGCAAGCCGTCCTTCGGGTCGCTCGACCACGCCGTCGTCCCGTCGAATCCCTCGAGGAACGTTGCTCCCGACACCACCATCTTCACCAGCGCGCGGTCCGGCGCCTTCTCGTACAATTCCGCCGTGCCGGCCATCTGCATGTCAGGAATGTCGACGGTCCCCTTCGACACGCGCGAGTGCACGCTCTCCCATGCCGCGCGCCCGCCCGTTGCCTCGAGATATCTCTCCAAAACTCAATCGGCGCTGGGGACCGCACCTGCTCCGGCTCGCTCGGATTCGCTTCTGTCTCCGCGGGTCGCCATTCGCCCAAACGCGAGGGCTGTCACGGCGAGCAACCCCACCGCAAATGCGCAGAAAATTCGCACGGCCCGCTTCCCGCTGGTGTTCGCGGCTGCCACGACCGAAGAGTCCGCCCGGCATGGTTGGAATTGCCGGGTTTCACGTTGGACGCAACATTCGCGTCCCCCGTTGCCTTTCCCTTCGCACCCATTTGCTTTTTTCCGCGAGTCGGCGAATCATGAATGATTACGCTCGGCGGTGGAAACCGATAGGTTGAACCTCATGCCGCTGTCTTCGACAAAACGAGCACTGATTGCGGTGGCGGTGATGATCGGTATCGTGGGAGTCGCCTGCGCCATCTACCTTCGCCATTCGCGCCAGCCGCTACCCGCGCTGCCGGGCTTTAACAGCGCTCCTGCTCCCGGGATTCTGGACGAGTTGCCACCCGACGCCCCAGCGATTGCTTATATAGATGTTGCGGCGCTCCGAAAGTTGCAGGATTCTCCGCTGGCGGGCCTCCTCGGGCTGACCGGCACGGCCCCGGGCCAGACCGCCGATCGCGACTACGCGCAATTCGTTCGTGAGACAGGGTTTGACTACACGCGGGACCTTGACCAGGCCGCCGTTGCATTCTGGCCGAGCGATCTCTCTCCCAGCGCGAATGCTGCCGGGGATAATCCGTCGCTTGCCGTCGCTGACGGCCGTTTCGATGAGCACAAGATCATCGCCCACGCCGTTCGCGTGGGCGGGAAGAAGGAGACGGCTGGCGCTCAGACTCGCTACATCGTCCCTGGCAAGCCAACCGTGGCATTTGAGTTTCTCTCCCCCACGCGCATTGCTATCGCCAGCGGAAAAAGTCCGGCGAATTTGCTGAACCTGCCCGCTCGCAGAGCGCCCGATCCGGCCATGCAGGCGCGCATCAAACGGGTGGCGGGCGCTCCGATCTTCGGCGTCGCCCGCACCGATCGTCTGCCCTCCAGCTTCTATGCCGATTTCAAAAACTCGCCGCAGCTCGAACATCTGGTTCGCAGCATTCGGGCGCTTTCGCTTTCCGGCCAGCCCGAAGGCGACCAGATTCGCCTTGCGCTCGACGCCGAATGCGATTCGATGACCAATGCGATCGAAATCTCGACGCTCCTCGACGGATTCCGGCTCGTCGGCTCGATGAGCCTCGCGGATCCCAACGTCCGCCGCCAGGCCCAGATGACTCCGCAGCAGGCTGCGTTTCTGGAAGCCCTGATCAAAGAAGCCAAGGTTTCCCATCAGGATCGCTGGGTGCGCATCGGCCTCGACATCACGCCGGCCATGCTCGGCGAGCCTTCCCGCCCACGCCCGCAGCGGGCCGGGCCCTCGCCCCGCTAGTTGAAGGGACTACACAACCGCTCGGCATCGCCTTTCCATTTTCCTGTTGACAATCAACAGGGCAAGGATCACTCTCCTGTTGAGGATCAACAGGGATTACCATGATCACCGCCAGCAAAGCGGAAGTCCTCCAGGGAACGCTCGATCTGCTCGTCCTGAAAACGCTCGACACGCTGGGCCCCCTGCACGGCTTCGGCATCGCCCGCCGCATCCAGCAAGTTTCCGAAGACATGCTGCAGTTGAATCAAGGCACGCTTTACCCCGCGCTGGTGCGCCTCGAGCAGCGCGGCTGGATTCGCTCGAAGTGGGGCGTCTCGGAGAACAATCGCCGCGCGCGATTTTATTCGCTGACGAAATCCGGCAAGAAGCAACTGGCGGTGGAGGCGGAAAGTTGGGAACGGATGTCGGCGCTGATTACACGTCTACTTCGGGGCGCCGAGGAGTCTTGAAATGAACTGGCTGCGGGTTCTCACGCATCGGCTTGGCGCAGTCCTCGCCCATGGGCGCATGGACCGCAACCTCGACGACGAGCTTCGCGCTCACCTCGAATTGCTCGTCGAGCAAAACATGCAAGGTGGCATGACTGGCGACGCGGCACGCCGCGCCGCGCGGCAGGAACTCGGTGGCGCAGACCAAATCAAGGAATCGGTGCACGACCAGCGCGGCCTGCCTCTGCTCGAATCGATCTTCTCCGACATCCGCTACGCGGTGCGGATGCTGCGCAAATCCCCCGGCTTCACTACAGTCGCCGTCCTGACCCTCGCGCTCGGCATCGGCGCCAACACGGCGATCTTTTCGGTCATCAACGGCGTTCTCCTGCGCCCTCTTCCGTATCCTCATCCTGACCGCGTCGTATTCCTATCGGAATGGTCGAGCCAGGTCCCCGGGATGAGCATCTCCATGGCCGACTTCGACGACTGGCGGTCGATGAATTCGGTCTTCGAGAGCATGGCGCCTTATCAAGCCGATAGCGTTACTCTCACCGGCCACGGCGAGCCCGAAGAACTTCAATTGCGCCGTATAACGGCCGGCCTATTTCCCACGCTGGGCGTAAAGCCAATTCTCGGCCGCTCACGCCGGACGATGACAAAGTTGGTGCGCCGCCCGTCGTCATGATGAGTGACACCTTGTGGTCCACCAAGTTTGGCCGCGACGCGAACATCATCGGCAAACAGATGATCCTCGACGGCGAGCCATTCACCGTCATCGGAGTGCTCCCCAGCAGCCGCTTCCATGAAAGCTGGCATGCGTTCGATGTTTTCACCTCGCTCTGGCGTCTAGAAGACCAGACGGGAGGTCTCGCTCGCCGCGATCAGCACCCGGGCATCTACGCGTACGCCCGGCTCAAGCCTGGAGTCAGCGTTGAACAAGCGCGTCTCCAGATGGTTTCGATCGCTGCGCGGCTTGCCAAGCAGTACAAAACGAATTACGGAATCACCGCTTCGCTCGAGCCTCTGCTCGGCACGATCGTCGACGATGTGCGCCCGTCGTTGCTCGTGCTAATGGTCGCGGTAGGATTCGTGCTGCTCATCGGCTGCGCGAATATCGCGAACCTCTTGCTGGCTCGATCGACGGGACGCCAGCGCGAAATCGCCATCCGCAAAGCGCTGGGGGCCGGACGCTGGCGTCTCGGGCGTCAACTTCTGACCGAAAGCGTCCTTCTGGCTCTTATCGGCGGGGCTTTCGGTCTTCTCATCGCCTGGTGGGCCACCCAGGGACTCGCCAGCATCGCGGCGGGAGCCGTGCCGCGGGTCGGCGACGTAAGCGTCGATGGCTCAGTTCTCGGTTTCACACTAGGATTGTCGCTCCTCACCGGAATTTTCTTCGGCGTATTTCCCGCGCTGCACGCGTCTCGCACCGACGTGACCGACACTCTGAAAGAAAGTACAGCCGGAAGCGGCACGAGCGAGTCACGCAGGCGGCTGCGCGATATTTTGGTCGTTGGAGAGCTCGCCATTTCTCTCGTCCTGCTCGTCGGCGCCGGACTCACTCTGGAGAGCCTGTTCCACGTTCTGCGAGCCGCTCCCGGATTCGATCCGCGGGGTGTTTTGACGGCGCGATTCAGTCTGCCCGATGTGAAATACAAGAATGACGATCAGCGCCGGCGGTTCGTCGCGCAGCTCGACGACAAACTCGCGGCCATTCCCGGCGTGCAATTCGCAGGCTTCAAGAATCCGCTTCTTGGCGGCTGGCAAAGCTCCTTTCTCGTAGAGGACCAGCCCATGCCAAAGACAGGGGAATTCCCTTCCGCCGAGTTCTCTCGCGTCAGCCCCGGCGCGCTCCCCGCCATGGGAGTGGACCTGCTGCGCGGCCGTTTCTTCACGCAAAGCGACAGCGAAAAGTCACCGTTCGTCTGCATGGTTGACGATTCGTTCGCGCGAAGATTCTGGCCGGGCCAGAATCCCGTCGGTAAGCGCATCTTTCTTGACCAGCCGAAGCCCGGCCAGGCGCCTGTGCCGACCACCATCGTTGGCGTGATTCGCCAGATCAAGAACTATGGCGTGGACCACCCGGTTCTCGTCGAGGTCTTTGTTCCCTTTGCGCAACGCCCCGGCACCGGTGGAACTCTCGTGATTCGCTCGACGAAAGACGCCGCCGCACTGGCGCCAGCGGTTCGTGCAGCCGTCGAATCGCTCGATCCGGACTTGCCCATCTACAACGTTCGCACGCTGGCCAGTTTCGTGGCGGAAAATGTGGCTCCTCGCCGCCTCACCGTGATTCTTCTCAGTTTGTTTGCGGGCGTGGCGTTTTTGCTCGCCGCCGTCGGCGTCTACGGCGTGATCTCGTACAGCGTCACGCAGCGCCATCACGAAATCGGAATCCGCATGGCCTTGGGCGCATCGCCACGCGACGTTCTGAGCCTCGTCGTCGGTCGCGGCTTTCGCCTGGTAGCTGCCGGAGTTGTCGTCGGCGCTGTTGCGGCATTCGCCCTTACCAGGCTGCTCTCCAGCCAGCTCTTCGGCGTCAGTTCCAGCGATCCGTTGACGTTCCTCGCGGCCGCGGCTCTCTTGGCGCTCGCCGCACTCGCCGCATCGTACATCCCGGCCCGGAGGGCTATGCGCGTCGATCCGATGATCGCCCTGCGGTATGAATAAGCGGTGACGAGTGACGAGAAAACGAGGCGCGTTGACGCAACGAAAATCGCCGGCGAGACGGCGGCGCCACAAGCGCGGTTCGCCGCGTGGATGTAGCGCAAAAGGGGTTCGGGGTGAACAGGTTTCAGGCGATTGACAATGCAATACGAGCGCATGCAGCGGGCGAACTAATCGCCGGCGGCGACTGTGGCGGGAGAAATTCCGCGCAGGTAGCGCCAGGGGTTCACAGGGGTGTTGTTGATGCGAACTTCGTAGTGCACGTGCGGCCCGGTCGAGCGGCCGCTATCTCCTTCGTAGCCGATCACATCGCCACGCTTCACATTCATCCCAACTTCCGTGTTGTAGGCCGAAAGATGGGCGTACCACGTCGTAACGCCGAAGCCGTGATCGATGACGACCAGCCGACCGTACCCTGAGTGACGCCCAACCTCGAGCACCACTCCATCCGCGGTCGCATGGACCGGCGCGCCGTAGTGCGAAGCAATGTCGATGCCCGAATGAAACGCGCCTTCGCCGCTGAACGGGTCAAGCCGTTCGCCGAATCGCGCCGTGATTTCGCCGACCACCGGCCACAACGACGGCACCACGGCCAGGTTCATCAGCTGGCTCGGGGGCAGCAGGCGCATTCCTGAGCCATTGGCGGAGACGGCAACCAGCGATGCGTTTCGTTCGAGGTAGCTGAATTCGTCCACCGTCCGCTGGAATTCCGCGTCCGATTGGGCGGGGGTGTCGGTGACGCCGAAGGCCGTCTGCTTGAAACGCGTAATCCCGTAGGCCATCGCCACTTCGCCGGCCAGCGACTGGAGCGAATCAAGACGCTGGTTCGTGTCCTTCACCGTGGTCTGGAGCTGGCGATATTGCTGCTTGAGGCTGTCCTGTTCGCGGCGCAATGAATTGTAGCTGCTCGTCTTCCACAGCATTCGCGAATAGGACGCCACGCCCGCCGCAACCGTCACTCCGCCGACGATGGCGAGCAGCGCCAGTCCCTGCAGCACGTACACGGGTACCCGCACTCTCCGCATCGCGCCGGAGGCGTTGGAGGCAATAAAGAACGTGTAGTGCTTGTTGCGCATAGAGGAATTCGTTTCCGCCAAACTTGGTCGGCCTATTGATTCCGGCCGGCTGAGCGCCGCGAGCCCCGTCCGCGGTGAGCCTGCCTCTTAACTTACAGCGAGAAACCCCTTGCTATGAAGTACCCCAGCGTCTGAACCGAGAGCCCTGGTTCGAAACGGTGCGGATTGTAATCGCGGCGGTTACCTACGTCAACTCCAATCTGGGTTTTCGCCGGCTGCGCCTGACTGCTTTCCTGCTATAAGTGCAATGGGTAGTGGGCTTACCCTACTCAGAAGCTTAGCCGATTGAGGGGATGCTCCACAACTGTACAGAGGGGCAATTCGCCAAAAAATGTCAGCCTGTCCGTTCGGGCTACCCGCCATCGCCCGAAGTGGATGATCCGGGCACGCTCGGCGTTTTCTGACGGATTCGGAAACTGCAATCATGAGCCGCAGAGACGGTGAAGATCTTTTGATTCAGAGAATTGCACGGGCTGTGCCAACGGGACGCGGCTTTCACAGCCGCGACCACGGCATCGTGCTCGGCATTGGCGACGACGCGGCGGTTCTCGCCTCGTCGCGTGATAACGAATGGGTGGTGAGCTGCGATGCCTTCATCGAAGGCGTTCATTTTCTGGCAGACGTCCACCCGGCAGATTCGGTTGGATATAAGGCGCTCGTCCGAGCCACCAGCGACCTGGTGGCCATGGGTGCCGAGCCGCGGCTCTTTCTTCTGACGCTAGTACTGCCCCGGAAGCGCACGACCCGCTGGCTTGACGAGTTTCTGCGCGGATTGAGGCGGGCAGCGCGGTCACTGGACATGCTCCTGGCGGGCGGCGATACGACGACGGGTGCGTCAATCAGCATTAATGTAACGGTTCTGGGCCAGATCGACCGCCTTGCGCGGCAGTCCCCACACAACAATCGTGGCAGACGACCCTTCTACGACGGGCAAGCACTCGGACGCTTCGGCGCTCGGCCCGGAGATCGCATTTATGTCAGCGGGAAGCTCGGCGCGGCGCAGCTTGGCCTCGAGCTCGTGCGCAAAGGCTACGTGAGACGCCGGGGCTTGGCGCCGATTTTCCAGCCGCATCTTTACCCCCGGCTACGCATCGACCTGGGTCGCTGGCTCGCTCGCAACCGCGTTCCCTCAGCCATGATGGATCTGTCCGATGGCCTTTCGAGCGATTTGGTGCGGCTATGCCGCGCAAGCGGCGTTGGCGCGAAACTGCGCACGGACCGGATTCCCGCCGTTTCGATTCCCGCGATGGCCTCCAAACTCCTTCTGCGCGGCGCGGTCGATCCATTCCGAATGGCCCTGCATGGCGGCGACGACTACGAGCTCCTGTTCACGGTTCCCAAACGGAACGAACACCGCCTGCGCTCCGCGTCGGACTTCGCCAACCTTACCTGTATCGGCGAGATCACTCGCGACCGCCGGGTCCTGCTCGTGGGTGCACAGGGCCAAGCCTGTCCGTTGAAGCCCGCCGGCTGGGATCCGTTTCGCCAGGTTTAGTTCGCAATCATCCTTTGTTGATGCTAACCCTTCGGCACTTCGTAGCGTCGCCCGGTGACTTCGGCGCCCATGACGGCAAAGTCGCATCTTGTCTGTTCCAGTGGATCGGTCTTGAAGGTGAAATTGATCGCGAGCACACGAAGTGTCGCTTTGAGTTGCACCGTCGGACTGACCGACGAGTTGGTCCAAATCACACGCGCGTAGAGGATGGCTTGACACGGCCGGCCAGTCGTCATAGTTTCTCGCCCATCCTCTTGCCTCCTGGCAAAGCAAAGGGGGAAACTAATGAAGAAAATGACGATCGCTTTGGTACTCCTTCTCGGCACGCTGCCCGGAGCAACCCTGTTCGCTGGGGATCGAGGCACTCCGGCGGAAGCCAAGGCGATGCTGCAGAAAGCCGTCGACCACTACAAATCGGTCGGCCGCAAGCAGGCGCTCGCCGATTTCAACAAGAAGAAAGCGCCCTTTGGCGACCGCGATCTGTACGTTGGCTGTTTCGGCGCCGATCACCGCATCACGGCGAACGGTGGATTCCCAAAACTCGTGGGAGAGTCCGCCGATTTGATCAGAGACGCCGATGGAAAATCAGTGGGTGAGGAGGGATGGGACCTCGCTTCGAAGAATGGCCAAGCTACGTTGCGCTACAGTTGGATGAATCCCGTCACGCGGCAGATGGAACCGAAGATCACCTTCTTCGCGAAGGTCGGCGACGACGTTTGCGGCGTTGGAGCCTATAATCCCGATGGAACAACCACGAAAGGCCATTAGTATTTCGCGCAGATGAAAAAAGCGAAAAGCGCGCGCCGCCGCTCAACCGCCAAAGGAAGTGGCTCACCTAAATCGGTAACAAAGTACATCGCCCGCGCACCTGAACGCGCCAGCGGCACGCTGAAGAAATTGCGGGCGGCGATCCGGGCTGCCGTGGGTCCAGGCGCTGCCGAAATCATCAGCTACGGGATTCCCGCGTTTAAAGACAAGCGAGTGCTGGTGTGGTACGCGGCGTTCGCCGATCACTGCAGCCTGTTTCCCACCGCCTCCGTGATCGCGACGTTTAAGGACGAACTCGCCGGCTTCTCCACGTCGAAAGGAAGCATCCACATTCCGCTCGACAAACCTGTGCCGACCGCGCTCATCAGGAGAATCGTGAAGGAGCGAGTGCGGCAGGCGGCCAAATCGCGCGGCTCATACTAGACCAGGGGCGTTTCCCAAGCGCCTCTACTCTCTCAGCTTGCAGGCCGTTTCGAGGGGCATTTTGCGCAGGGCGCTCTGTACGTGCTAAGGTTTATGTCTCACCGAATTCCCTTGCACGGAGGAACCAGAGCATGAGCGAAGCAGCACGACCAGCTACAGAAGCCCCGAAACCCCAAACCTTTACCGCGAAATCCTTCGCCGCCCGAAGCGCCACATCGGGACTCGCGCCGTTCACGTTCGCGCGCCGGTCGCCGCGCCCAGAGGACGTTCAAATCGAGATTCTTTATTGCGGCGTCTGCCATTCCGATCTGCATCAGGTTCGCAACGAATGGCGCGACGCCATGCCCACGGTGTATCCCCTCGTACCGGGCCATGAGATCGTCGGCCGCGTAGTCGCGGTCGGCAACGCCGTGAAGAAGTTCAAGGCCGGCGACATGGCCGCCGTCGGCTGCCTGGTCGACTCCTGCCGAACGTGCTCCAACTGCCGCGCGGGATTCGAACAGTATTGCGAGACCGGCTTCACGCTCACCTACAACAGCGAGGACAAATTTCTCGGCGGCGTCACCTACGGCGGCTACTCCGATGCGATCGTCGTGGACGAAGCCTTTGTCCTTCGCGTGCCCGACAATCTGGACCCGGCGGGCGCTGCGCCGCTCCTCTGCGCGGGCATCACCACGTATTCCCCCTTGCGACACTGGAAGGTGGGCAAGGGACAAAAGGTGGGGATCGTCGGCCTCGGGGGTCTCGGGCACATGGGCCTGAAATTCGCGCACGCCTTCGGCGCCCATACCGTGCTCTTCACCACTTCGCCGAGCAAGACGGCCGATGCCCGCCGCCTCGGCGCCGATGAGGTGGTCATCTCGAAAAACGAACCGGACATGCTGAAGCAGGCCGGCAGCTTCGATTTCATTCTCGACGCCGTTTCCGCGGACCACGACCTGAACGCTTATCTCCAGCTTCTAAGGCTCGACGGCACGCTCTGCCTGGTCGGCGCGCCGGAAAAACCTGCCCCAGTGGCAGCTTTCAACCTGCTGATGAAGCGGCGCAGCGTTGCCGGATCCGCCATCGGTGGCCTGGGCGAAACGCAGGAGATGCTCGATTTCTGCGGGAAAAATGGGATCACGTCGGATATCGAGATGATCCCCATCCAGAAAGTCGACGAGGCCTACCAGCGCCTTCTTCGAAGCGACGTGAAGTACCGCTTTGTCATCGACATGGCGTCTCTGAAGTAGAATCACGCTTGCACGAGAATTCGCAAGATTGGGCCCCTTAACCCTCCGTGTGCGCTGCGTCACAAACCTGTGTAGCAGTCAGCACATACTGCTCCGGGGCGCCACGGTAACCTGCCAATGTAGCTGCGCCGTACGTTTGCCGGCCCGGACTGCGAGGGAGGCTCCATGCCATACATCATCGACCAGGACAAATGCGACAAGGACGATAACTGCATCGAGGCGTGCCCCGTTGCAGCCATCGAAAAGAAAGAGGACGGCTCTCTTTTCGTAAAAGCCGACGACTGCACCGACTGCGGAGCGTGCGAGCCGGTCTGCAACTTCGAAGCGATTCACCCTGTGGAATAAATTGTTCCGACGAAATCCTCACGGCGATTTTGCGAAGTGCCGCGCGACTTCCGAGGCGTAGTCCCGGCCCACGCGATCGCAATTCTCGGCGAGCCATGCGCTCAACCGCGTCTGTCCCGTGGCCGGACCTTCCGTAACCAGCAGATTGGCCATCAGCCCCTTGTATTCCTCCCACGTGAGGATGACATCTCCCGTGAACCGGCCGATCACGCGCGTGGCTGCGTAGGCAATCGGCGCCGGCAAATGAACCAGGCGAGTTGACGCGCGAGTCTCCCTCACAATCAGCTTTACCAGGTTCTCGAACGTGAATATTTCCGGGCCAACCGCATCAATGATCGCGTTCTGCTCGTCCTCGGCCGCATCGGCCAGCAGTTGGGCCATGTCCTCGACGTAAATCGGCCTGATGCCGTAGCACCCGTCGCCGGGAATGCCGAACACGGGAAAGCGCCGGACGAACCAGGCGATGTTGTTGATGAGGATGTCCTCCTGGCCAAAGATGACCGTCGGCCGCAAAATCCCGCAGGAAAGCCCGGAGCCAACCACGCTGTCTTCCAGTTCAGCCTTGGCTCTGTAATAGGCCAGACGCGAGGCAACCGTCGCGTTTGCGATGCTCACGTGCACGATGCGACGGACTCCTGCTGTCTTCGCCGCGTCAATCAATGTGCGCGTGTTTTGTACGGCGCCATCGAAGGTCGATCCGCCGTGCGGGAAGCGCACCCAGTAGGTGTTGATCAGCGCGGACGCCCCACGCAGGCTTTTCAGCAACGCATCGGGATCATCGAAGTTGTACGGAAACACCTGGACGCGATCGCCGAAGGGATTCGGCCTTCGCGTGTGATGCGTCAGCGTGCGGATTGCGTGCCCGCGGCCGAGCAGAATCCGCGTCGCATACTTTCCCGTGTAGCTGAACGCGCCGGTAACGACAATTGTGCTCACTGGTGCGTACGCCACGATCATACCATTCGTGTGCGTCTCGCTAAGGACCGCGCAAGCGGCGATCTTATTCGCCGGAAAATGGCTCAACTCGGATACGATTTCCCGGGGCGGACGACGCGGATCCAGTGGTCGGTGAACTTGTAGTGCAGGCCGGGCGGCTCATATTTCGGCATGTGGCACGTCACGCAGTTTGCCGTAGCGACCGGACACGCCGCTCCCGGATGATTGGCGATTTTCTTTGCTCCGCGCAGGACGTGGCACCGAAGGCAAGCCGAGTCGTACGCAGCCGCGTCGGTTACGAGCGGCTTGTGCGGGTCATGACAGGCGAGGCACGTCAGGCGCGCGTCGCCCTTTCCCCAACAGCGGCTGTTCTCCAGGCGATAGGGCGCGAATCGCACGTTGAATACGCCCGTTTTGACGAATCCGCTCATCACAACGTCCTGCCAGGTGCGATGACAGGCACCGCAAAAATCGACGGAATCGACCGGATCGAGGCGGCCGGGATTGAAGATTTCCGTCGGGCCTTTGGCTTCCGTCCCCATGCTCATCAGCACGGCGTGGCTCGCGCCAGGCCCGTGGCAGGCCTCACACATGACGCCCGGCGTGGAATCGTGCGGATCGAACGCGTTGCCGACCGTCGACGCAGTTGTGTGGCAGCCGAAGCACCGGCGCGCCTCGTCCGCGTTCATCCGGCGACCGGCGGCTTCGTCCAGGTCTGTGGGTACGGAACGGAACTGCCCGGGCGTGATATCGAGCGCTTGTGGCGACGTAAAGAAGCTTAAATGGGCCTCGAAAAAGCTTCCGCCGTCTTCATAGATGTACGTTTGGCCCATGAATCCTTCGCCGAACGCCCAACCCAGTGTGCGGGAGAGGCTCGAATTCGCGTCAGACACCGTGAGCACACTGGATCCTTGCGCGGTTGCGAACTTTTCGGCGAACGATCCGATCTGAAGAGACAGGTTGCGATGGACCTGAAGAGCCTGCGATGCGGCGGCAGGCGTCGCGGCATGAGCCATCGGTGTCGTTGCGTAAGTCGACGCTATCGCGCTGTGGCATTGCGCGCACGCGGCCGAACCCGCATATTGCTTTCGGGGGGCCGAGCCTTTCGTCGACCACCAGTCCGCGTTTTCAACGTGCATTTCGGTTGTCAGCGGGATGCCGCTCAAGCCGTTCGTCTGGAACAGGACGGCCGCAAAAGACGCGCTGGCGCAGAGGGCAAGGACCAGCGCGACGTGGGGAGCATTCCGGACGCAATGAAGGGCGCGGCGGTACGGTTGGCGGAATCTCGGCAATGCCATGAATTCGCTAGGCCGTTGGCTCTGCCCCGATTGCAAACCAATCGTCCGGGCGGCAGAGGCTGAGAAGCAATACTACGCCATGCGGGTTGCAAACGGCACTCCGCCGATAAGCAACACGGCCCGACGCGCGTCTATTCCCCACCCTGCAAAAGTCGAACGAGTACAGCGAAGGCTAGCGCTAGCGAAAGCGCGAATCGTTCGGCGAGGAAGCGTCAATTGCGAATTGGAGTGGCCTTAGTTTGCTGGCGCCGTTGAAGTGGGCGTGACGGCGGGCTTGCCAGCCGGCTTGGGTATCGGCGCCACGGGCGGCTTTTCTCCGGGTTTCACGGCGGGTGCGGGTGCGGCCCGTAATCCCGGCGTTCCCGGTTTCGCGCCCGACGAAACCGGCGCTGCCGTCCGCGTCAAGCCCTGTTCTGCTGCATCGGCAGGAGGCGCGGTGTCGGGCGTATCCACCAGGATTTGCCTGCCGACCGCTTGCTTTTCCAGCGGAACGACGTTGGGAAAAGCCTCGATCGCCGTGCCGCGCGTTGCGCCCTGCATGAATTCGAGCCAGATGGGCAGCGCCGCGCGCGCGCCCGTCTCCTTCTTGCCGAGCGAGATTCGCTTGTCGTCGTTGCCCACCCAGACGCCCGAGGTGATCTGCGGCGTAAAACCGATGTACCAGGCGTCGGTGAAATCGTTCGTCGTGCCCGTCTTTCCTGCTGAAGGCCGCCCGAGCTCCTTCGCGCGCACGCCGGTTCCGAACTGGACCACGTCCTCGAGCATAGCCGTCATCGTGCGGGCCACGTCCGGCGACATGACGTCGGTCACCTGCGGGCGATATTCCTCGAGAACGGCGCCGTCGTAGGCGGTCACGCGGCGGATGAAGTGCGGCGCGATGTGAATGCCGTCATCCGGGAATACGGTGAATCCTGAAGTGTGCTCCATCAGCGTGAGGTCGGCCGCGCCAAGAGCGAGCGGCAGATATGGCGGCAAAGGACTCGTTATTCCGCATCTTCGCGCCGTCGCGATCACGTTCTGGATTCCGACGTGATCCAGAAGCCGGACCGCCGGAACGTTGCGCGAATCGGCAAGCGCCCGGCGCAGCGTGATTCGGCCTTCGAATTTCTCGTCGTAATTGTGGGGCGAGTAGTTCAAGCCGCCGCTGCGGAACGTCACAGGCTCGTCGATCACCGTATCGAAGGGAGTCATGCCCTGCGCGAGCGCCGTCGCATACACGTACACCTTGAAGGAGCTGCCCGTCTGCCGCATGGCTTGCGTAGCGCGATTGAATTTCGATTCCGCGAAATCGTAGCCGCCAACCATGGCCTTGATTTCTCCCGTGGCATTGTCGATGGCAACGAGGGAAGCCTGCGCGGCGGGAACCTGTTCGAGCTGCACGGTCGCCGTCGTACCGGAAATGTCCTTAATCAGGACGTTCACCACGTCGCCGACGGAGAGAAGCTCGGACGGCGATTTGCGGCCCGTCCACGCAAAATCGGACGGCGTCATCATGGCGCGATCGGGCCCGATTTTGATCATCGCGAACGTCGGGCGCACCTGGGTCACGAGTCCCTCGACGTAGTCGCCCGCCTCGATCGCCTGGTGCCAATCATCGTTGTCGTACGACTCGAGCGTTCCCAGATGATCCTTGAAGATGTTGGGAAGGTTGCCGCGCCATCCATGACGCCGGTCGTACGCGTGCAAACCGTCGCGCACAGCCTTGTCCGCGGCCTTCTGCATCTTGACGTTCAGGGTCGTATAGACGCGCAGGCCGTCCTGATGGACCGCGGCGGTCCCGTATGTATGCTCGAGGTACTCGCGGATCTCTTCCACGAAGTACGGCGCGAGATTGTTTCGGCTGTTCGAAATGTGCAGACCGAGAGGCTCTCGGCGCGCCGCTGCTTCTTGAGCCAAGGTGATTTTGCGGTCGCGCGCCATCAGCCCCAGCACAAGATTGCGCCGGGCAAGCGCTCGATCGGGGTGCAGGATCGGCGAATAGTACGGCCCGCGGATGATGGCTGCCAGCGTGGCGGCCTCGGCCCGTGTCAACTGCGAAACCGGCTTGCTGAAGTAGTATTCGGAAGCCGCCTCGAATCCGTAGTTTCCTGCGCCCAGATAGATCTGGTTGCAGTACATCGTGAAAATCTGTTCTTTCGTGTAATGGCGCTCGATTTGAATAGCGAGGATCGTCTCTTCAATCTTGCGCCGGAAACTGCGGTCGGCGCGGTTGAGGAAAAGGCCGCCGGCCAGCTGCATGGTGAGCGTGCTGGCGCCCTCGCGGATCTGGTGGTGGCGGATGTCGCTCCAGGCCGCTTCCAGAACGCGCGGGAAATCGACGCCCCAGTGCTCTTCGAAGTGCTGGTCTTCGGTGGTGATGATTGCCTGGCGCAGAATTGTCGGAATCTGGGAGTAGGTCAGCAGGATTCGACGCTGAAGCGAGAACGTCCCGATCGACTGGCCGTCATCGGCGTAGAGTTCTGTCACAACGTCGGGGCGATAATCCTCCAAAGCGTGAATTTCCGGGAGGTCGCTGGTATAGACGAAGAGCAGACCGACCGCCGCCCCGAGCGCAATCGAGCACAGGATCAGGAAGGAAAACGCCAGCCTGCCAAACACGCTGCCGCCCGCGATCTTCACGCTCGCGTGGTTGTCTTCCATGACTTGGTATTTTAGCGTATTGCGACCGGTGACGCCGGTCCAAGCCTGGCCTGTGTTTACGCTTTGTTCCGCGAGAGGAAATACAGCGTTGCCCGGAGGAGACGGCACGAACCCTTGGCGTTGCAAGGAGCCGCATCGCGGCGCGGACGAAACCTAAGACGGCAGCCGGATCGGGACGGGCCGGCCTGTCTTCGCCGCCTCGTAAATCGCTTCCATGATAGCGACGTCGTGCATCCCGGTGATCCCGTCGGGCTCGGGCCGGCGGTTCGCGCGAATGCAAGCGGCGAGATGGTCGAGTTCGAGATGGAATTCCTCGCTTGGGCCGTATACCTTACTGAACCATCTCTCGCCGATTTGGCCGAACAGGCGCTTTTCTTCATTGTAGGGAAAAGCGGGATCGAGCGCGGCCCAGCCCTTCTCTCCGTGAATCTGAATAAACGAGGCCTTCGCGGCAGCGAAGCTGCTCGACGCCTGGACGTACAGTCCGCCGGGAAACCTCAACTGAAACGCAATGCTCTCATCGACGTCCTTGAAGCGCTCTGGATCCGCGCTCCAGGAATATCCGGACGCTTCGACGGGCTCGAGACCGGTGAGCCACCGAACGGCATTGACGCAGTACACGCCCACATCCCATAGCGAGCCGCCGCCGGCCAGTTCCTTGCTCAAATGCCAAACCTGCCGGGCGGGAAGGTTGAAGGTGAACGCGGAATGAATCAGTTTGATCTCGCCCAGCTTCTTGCCGGCAATGAGCTTTTTCAGCGCGACGTTGCTCGGCTCGAAATACTTGCGGTATGCCGTCATCAGCTTGACGTTGGCCCGGTGACACGCGTCGATCATTTGCCGGCACTCTTCCGTGGTATTCGCCAGCGGCTTTTCGCAGAGGACGTGCTTGCCAGCCGCGGCCGCACGCCGCGCAAACTCCAGATGGGTGCTGTTGTTGGTAGCAATGTACACGGCCTCGATTTCCGGATTACGGAGGCCTTCTTCGAAGCGATCGTATGTGAAGAATTGAGGCGCGCGGAATTTTCGGGCGAGACTCCGCCCTTTTTTCGCGTCGCTGCTGACCAGAGCGATCAGGCGCGATTTCTTCGCGCGCCGAAAGGCAGGCAGCACCGCCCGTTCTGCGATGTGCCCGAGCCCGACGACTGCATAGCCGACTGGTTTCGATCGTGCCATGAGTTCAGTTCGGCGCGGTCATGGCGCGCTCAGCATCCTCGACCGTTTCATACGGCTGAACCAGCTCCGTGACGTGCGTCATCGAGAGCAATGCCCTGAGGCGTTCGTTCATTCCCGTAAACGCGACTTTGCGCCGGGCGCGCTGCGCCGAAACATAGGCTCCGACTATAGCACCAAGGCCCGCCGAGTCCATGTACGGAACGCCGCTGAAATCCACGATCACCGAGGGCGATTCCTCCGCGCGTATAGCGGCTTGAAAATCGAAGATGGTGTGAATCGTCAACGGACCGCGCAGGCGCAGAATTCTTTGCCCGGCGCCTGGGCCATCAGATGCGACGATCTGAATGTTTTCGTTTGGCATGGAGCGGGATTGTAGCGAAACCCACTCCGTGAAGTGTGAATGGAATGTTACAACCTGGTTGGTGGCATTCGAGACGGGAAACGGGCATTCGCCCTCAGTCGCGTCGCCAGCGAACTACGCGGGAGCGTGCTCGGCTACGAAGATCATCTCCGGCGAGTCATCGCGAAGCGGGGAGCGCGTGAAATCGCCGAAGAGTTCCGCGATGCGGAAACCGGCGCGCGCCAGGAGATGTTCAGCTTCGTACCGAAAGAAGTAACGGATGCGAAAGGGATTCGCCAGGCGTTCGACGCGCCCGCTGGGGTGCGTCACGTGGTAAATCAGCTCGACATCGTTGCACTGGATCGCCCGATGGAAAGCGACGGTTCGCTCGCCGAGCCGCACAATGCGGCCGTCCGGCAACACGACCTCCCCGGGAACAGGACGCTCCTTGAGAAAAGATTCATCGTGCATCCGGCGCGCGTCTGTTTGGAACAGGTCGAAGACGAGGCGGCCGCCGAGCGCCAGGTGACGCTTCGCGTTGGCGAGGCAGGCCAGCTGATCATCGACCGCGAGCAAGTGTTGAAAGGGCCTGAACGGAATGATGATGAGAGAGAACTTCTCCTTCAGCTCAAAGGCCGCCATATCGCCATCAACCAGCCGGACGCGTTGCTGAACGTCCATCGGCAGGCGCGACAACTTTTCGCGGCAACGGCCCAGCATGTATGGCGACAGATCCAGGCCGCAGACGCAATGCCCGGCCTCTGTCAGGCGAAGCAGAATGCGCCCCGTGCCGCAGCCCAGTTCGAGCACGGGATCGCCATACGAGGCCGCGCATCCGACGTAGAAGTCCACGTCGGCCCGCTCGCGAACAATCCATGTCGCGTCGTAATACTCGGCGACGAAACCATCCTCGTAGCCGTCCGACCGGGGGCGATCTTGACCATTCGGCGGCGTCATCATCGGTGTGCTCGAAATTCGCAGCATATCACGGGTTGGGTTTTCGACTTTCGGACGGAACTGTCGCTGGACAGAATTTCGGGAAGTCTCTAATCTACGGCGTACGACAGCCGCAGGAGAGAATCCGGTCCATGAAGTGCAAAAACATTCTGGAAGCCATCGGCAACACGCCGCTGGTCCGGCTGAACCGGCTCACCGAAGGATTTCGACGCCGAAGTCTACGTCAAGGCCGATTACATGAATCCGGGCGGCTCGGTGAAGGACCGCATCGGCATCTCGATGATCGACGAAGCCGAGCGCCGCGGCCTGCTCAAGCCCGGCGGCACGATCATCGAGGGAACTTCGGGCAATACGGGAATCGGCCTGGCGCTGGTGGCGGCCGTGCGCGGCTACAAACTCGTCTTCACGATCACCGACAAGCAGTCGAAGGAAAAAGTGGATCTGCTGAAGGCGCTGGGCGCGGAAGTGATCGTCTGCCCGACGGCGGTCGAGCCGGACGATCCGCGCAGCTACTATTCGGTGGCGAAAAAACTCGCGCGCGAAATTCCCAATTCGTTTTATCCCAATCAGTACGAAAATCCCATGAATCCCGAGGCGCATTACCGCACCACCGGCCCGGAAATCTGGGAGGACTCCGAAGGCAAAATCACGCATTTCGTCTGCGGCATGGGCACGGGCGGAACGATCAGCGGCGTGGGCCGCTACCTGAAGGAAAAAAATCCCGACGTGAAAATTATCGGCGTCGATCCCATCGGCTCGCTGTATTACGAATTCGCGAAGACGGGCAAAATCGGCAAGGCGCAAACCTATGTCGTCGAAGGCATCGGCGAAGACATTTTCCCGTCGACGATGAATTTCAAGGTGCTCGACGACGTGGTGCAGGTGAACGACCAGGAATGTTTCGTCTGGGCGCGGCGCCTGGTGAAGCAGGAAGGAATTTTCACCGGCGGCTCGGGCGGCGGCTGCGTTTCGGCGGCGCTGCGCGTGGCGAAGACGCTGCCGAAGGCGACTTGGTCGTTGCGTTCCTGCCCGACACCGGCATGCGCTATCTGAGCAAGGTGTACAGCGACGAGTGGATGCGCGAGCGCGGCTACGTGGATTCGGAAGTGGCGCTCACCGCCGAAGACGTAGTTCGCGTGAAACACAAGAACGGAAAGGTGCGCGACCTGATCGTCGCGGGTCCCTACCAGACCGTTTTTCACGCGCTGCACACCATGCAGAAGCAGGACATTTCGCAATTGCCGGTATTCGAAGAGGAGAAACCGATCGGCACGATCTACGAAGACCAGATTCTGAATCTCGCGCTGCAGGGCAAAGACCTGCGCAAAATGGTGATCCGCGAAGTGATGAGCGACGCGCTGCCGCAGGTTCCGTGCAGCGCACCCGTCGAGCGACTCACCTATCTTCTGAGCCACGAGAGCCCCGCCGTCTTTGTCGAGATGGGCGACGGCAAATTTGAAATCATTACCAAGTACGATCTGATGGGTACCATCGCCGGGCTGATGGAACAAAAGCGCTAATCCGAAGTTCCACCGATAGCAGAGGACTAATTCGAAGCTAATTTGTTGAGGCTCCGTGGGTTGGGTTAGATTGGCAAATATGCTGGTGTTCTCATGTAAGTATCAAGATAGTTCTTGACAGTGGTAATATATTGTGATTATTTGTTCGCATGTATATCTCCATCGTTCCCAACCGCGACTCCCCGCCCGCCATCCTCCTCCGCGAAGGTTGGCGGGAAGGCAAGAAAACTCGCCAGCGCACCGTGGCCAATCTTTCCGATTGGCCCCAGGAAAAAATCGAAACCTTCCGCCGCCTACTGCGCGACGAACCTCTGATCTCGCCGCACGATCTGTTCACCACGCAAAAAACCGTTCCGCACGGTCAGGTCCAAGCCATCCTGGAGATGATCGACAGGCTCCAGCTGGATCATCTGATCTCCGCGCAGCGTTGCCGTGAACGAGACTTAGTGATGGCCATGATCGTTCAGCGCTTGATCGATCCCTGCTCGAAATTGGCAACCACGCGCGAGTGGCACACCACCACGCTGGCCGAAGAATTGGGAGTAGCCGAGGCCACCGAGAATGATCTGTACGAAGCCATGGACTGGCTTTTGGAACGCCAGGAGCGCATCGAGAAAAAGCTGGCTGCTCGTCATCTGAGCGAGGGCGGGTTGGTGCTCTATGACGTGTCGAGTAGTTTTTATGAAGGGCGGACCTGCCCGCTGGCAAAATTTGGCCACGACCGTGATGGTAAGAAGGGTCTGCCCATCATCGTGTACGGGGTGATGACGGATGGGGAGGGATGTCCGGTGGCGGTGAGCGTCTATGCGGGGAACACGGGGGACCCGACGACGGTAGCCGACCAAATCGAGAAGTTGCGGGAGCAGTTTGGATTGCAACGGGTGGTGCTGGTAGGAGATCGCGGCATGCTGACTCAGCCGCAGATCGACAAGCTCAAACAGCATCCTGGTTTGGGATGGATCACGGCACTGACGAGCACGGCGATTCAAGAGTTGGTGAAGCAGGGGGCCTTGCAACTGTCGTTGCTGGACCAAAAGAATCTGGCCGAAATCACGGCACCGGATTATCCCGGTGAACGGCTGATGGTGTGTCACAACCCGGTACTGGAGGAGCAGCGCAGGCGGAAGCGGCAGGACTTACTGAAAGCCACGGAGAAGAGTTTAGAGAAGATCGGCAAGGAAGTGACGCGGAGAAAAAAGAAGCTCTTCACGGCCGCGGAGATTGGCGTGAAGGTGGGGAAGGTGCTGGGACGCTACAAAATGGGCAAGCACTTTGCGTGCACAATCGGCGAGGGCAGTTTCGCCTGGAGTCGTTGTGCGGAATCGATCGAGCAGGAAGAGAAGCTGGATGGGATTTATGTGCTGAGAACGAGCGAGCCGACGGAGCGGCTTTCAGCGGAAGAGACGGTGCGCAGCTACAAGAGCTTGGCGGAAGTAGAGCGGGCTTTCCGCTGTCTGAAAGGGATCGATCTGTTGGTGCGGCCGATTCGGCATCGCAGTGAGGATCGCGTCCCGGCGCATATTTTTCTGTGCGTGTTGGCCTATTACGTCGAATGGCATCTGCGCCGAGCTTGGGCGCCGCTGTTATTCGAGGATGAAGAGCGGCGGGAGGAGCGCAAGCGTCGCGATCCCATTCTGCCGGCCAAGCCCTCGGATTCCGCCGAGCGCAAGAAGCGCTCGCATCAAACTGCGGATGGTCTTCCCGTGCACAGCTTCGAGAGCTTGCTGCGGGAGTTGGCCAGCCGGGCCCGAGTGACATACGCGCTCAAACCGCAGAAGGCGGAGGAGAAAACGAATTTAACGTTCCGGCAGGTGCCGGAGCCGACGCCGCTGCAGGCTCGGGCCTACGAATTGGTTCGGATGTCCCCAGTAACCGGAAGGTGAATTTTGCGCTATCCCTTCGGAAATCAACAGAATACTTTCTCGAACCTCGTGGAACTTCGGGCTAATCAGCAACGGCCGGAATTAATGCTGCTGTTCCGTCTCTTCTTTCGGGCTGCCGATTTTCTGCGATGCTCCCACCCAGAAGAGTTTGAAGTCGCTGAAGTGATGGTAGTAGTGCAGAAAGTGCCCCTGGTACTGAATGTAGGTGTCGACGTTCTCAGGCAGCCACAATTCGACATGGTGCGCCGCGAACAAAACGGGCTTGTAATCGATGGCAAAGTGTTCGCGCTTCATGTCGATCGGTTTTATTTCTTCGACTAAATCCGTTTCGAGATGGAGCACCTGGCCGGAACGCTCCGAGACCCAGGCGCGTCCCTTCAGCGGCAAGGGGTAACTGTGCATAGGCCCCTGGAACCAGGCAAGCACGTTCGGCTCTTTCGGATTTTGCTGAAAGTGAATCACCCACGCCGCCTGATCGTTCCACGTGCCGAGTCCCTCGCATTTCCACTCGAGGTCCTTCTGAATTACCGGATGGAACGCCAACGCCAACGCAGGAACGCCCAAGTCCGCGACCCGCCCGGGTAACTGAGTCCGCACAGCTCCCACGTCCCGGACTTCCTTCACGTCGAACGCTTGCGGAGACGGCTGATTGATGAAAACCAGATAGCTGAAGGCGAATTCCGACGGCTTTTCCAACTCCGCGCCGTGCCGGAGCTCAATGGCCTGAAAGTCTTCCCTTGCCGAAAATTCCTGCAGGCTCGCGACCAGTTCCTCCGCGTTCTTGCCGGCCCGTTTGAGAATTTGCGGAAGATGGCACGTTGCGTTTGGAATCACGAAGGGTTTCACGGCGTCGACGTCGGGAGGCGCCCAGTTGGGCCGCGGGGGCACTTCGAGGGGCGGCGGCTGGGGAAGCAAAGCCACCTGCGAAGTGCCCGGGGTAAGCACAGGCAGAGATTGAGGCGTTCTCGGCGCAACCACTCGCCTTGGCGGCTCGCGCATCAGTTTGGCCCATTCCTGCGCCTTCTGGGCATTGGGATCTTTAGGAAACTTGCTTGCGAAACTCTCAAAGGCCTTCGCCGCCCCGTCCCGGTCTCCCAGCCTGGCAAGCGCTTGTCCCAAGACGAGCTCGACGCCATCGGCCTTCTGCTTGCCGATTTGGAGGGCCCGATTTGCATGATCGCGCGATTCCTGGTACTTGCCAACACCGAGGTCGGCGGCCGCCAACAGCCACTCTGCTTTCCACGAGCTCGTATCCAACTGAACCGCTTTCGTCAAAAAATCGACCGCACCCGGATCGTCGCCCAGTCGGTAGCGCACCGTTCCCAGCGCCGTCAGCGACGCGGATTCTTTGGGGTCGATCGACACGGACCTTTCCAGATATGGCTTCGCCTGGCTGAACTCGCCAGAAAGCAGGTAGGTCATACCCATCACATATTGGACGTATGGGTTCGCCGGGGCCAAGTCCATCGCTTTCTTCGTATGCTTCTGAGCCGAGGTAATTCGGCTTGACTGAAGATCCTGCCAGGCACGCTGGACTTCCTTAGCGGCTTTGGGCGCCAGCACGAAACTACCGCCCGGACGATGAAATACGAGTTCCTGGTCCACGGGCCTCAGAAAAACGATGACGCTGGAGCTCGCCCCGGGGACATCCGGCAAACCAACGGACTCCCGCCCGGGCAGGTAGCCGTTGGCCTCAACCTGAACCTCATAATCGTTGCCCACTCCCAGGCCCGTGAAAACCCAGCCATCGCCAGCAGGCAAGGGGCTATTCGGCAGAGGCGCCCCGCCCGCCGAAGACCAGATGCGGATAAGCGGCACCGCCGTGTGTGGCAGGGGCTGCCCCTCTTCGGTTCGCAAATACACGATGATGCTGCCGACTGAGGAACCGTAAGAAGCCGTGCTCCCCGGCGACGCCCCGACGGAATACTGCGCTAACGCGGGGATTGAGACCGCAAGCACAAAAAACAAAGCAGCTACGCTTTTGAATAACACGGCCCTCATGCTGCCTCCTGAGTGGGAGAAGACGCAGGTGAGAACGTCTCAATACATCGGACTATAAGGACGAAAGCAGGTGCTCGTCAACACCCTTCGACGGGGGTCCTGCCCTTGCCCGTCCCCACGGTTCGTTCCTGGGCGCTCGCAGTTCGGCAAAGCGATACGGTTTGCTACGGTTGCGGTCTGTCTTGATCTTTTCCCTGCTTTTCCTTTTCCGCCTCTTTCGGGGCGCCGATCTTCTGCGAAGTCCCGACCCAGAACAGCCTGAAATCATTGAAATGGTGGTAGTAGTGGAGGAAATGACCCTGGTACTGGATATAGGAATCGACGTTTACCGGCAGCCATAGCTCCACATCGTGCTCAGAGAATGAAACGGGGCGGTACTCGATCGAGAAGTGCTCGCGCTTCAAGTCGATGGGCCGGATTTCCCTCACTAAGTCGGTATCCAGATGCAGGACCTGCTTGGACTCCTCCGATACCCATGCCCGCCCTTTGAGCGGGAGAGAGTAGCTTTCCGAAGGCCCCGCGAACCACGCAAGCACGTTTGGCGCTTTCGGTTTTTGCTCGAAATGAATGATCCACGCGGATTGACTCTTCCAAGTGCCGAGTCCTTCGCATTTCCAGTCCAGGTCGGGCTGGATTATGGGATGGAAAGCCAGCGCTAGAGCCGGAACGCCAGTGTCCTCCACGCGCCCTGGAAGCTGAACCTGGGTGCGGTCGTGTGAGCGGAACTCCCTGACGTCGAACGCAGTGGGGGAGACTCGATCGACCAAAACCAAATACTTGAACGAGTGTTCGGACGGCTTCTCCAAATTCCCGCCCTTCTTGATTTCGATCTCCTGAAAGTCTTCGGTCGCAGTAAATTCCTGCAGATCGGAGACAAGTCGCTCCGCGTTCTTCCCAGCCGCTTCCAGGATTTGCCGAAGCGGGCACACGCCGCCCGAGACCGCAAAGGGCTGGACAGAGTCCACGTCCGGCGGAGCCCAGTTCGGCCTCGGCGGAACTTCCACGGGAGGCTCAGCAGGCACCAGCATCTTCGTTCGTACAGTGACCACCTTAGGCGGTTCCTTCAGCAGGTCTATCCAATTACGAACCGCCGCGATGTTCGGGTCCTTGGGATATTGATTCGCGAACGCTTCAAACGCCTCGGCAGCAGCCGCGCGCTGCCCGAGGCCGGCCAGAGCTTGCGCGACAACCAGCCGCGCCTGTCCCGCCTTCCCTTTGCCCAGAGCCAGAGCTCGATTGCCGTGATCGAGGGCTTGCTGATATTGCTCCTCGCTCAGGTAGGATGCCGCCAGAAACCATTCCGCTTTCCATGAGGTGGCATCCAACTGCACGGCTTCGCTCAAGACTCGCGCTGCGCCAGCCGAATCGCCTAGGCGATAACGCACGGTTCCGAGCGCCGTGAGCGCCGGAGCTTCCCTCGAATCGATCGATACCGATTTTTCAAGGTACGGCTTGGCGCTTTCGATCCTGTTAGTCAGCAGGTACGTCAATCCCATCACGTATTGCGCGTAGGGATTATCCGGCGAAATTTGAATCGCCTTTGCGGCATGCTTTTCCGCCGACGCAACATGGCCGTATTGCAGATCATGCAGCGCGTGCTGAACCTCTTTCTCCGCCTTGGGCGTGAGGACGAATTGGCCGGCCGGAGGATGAAAAGCAAGCTCCTGGTCGAGCGGCTGCATGAACACGATCACGCTCGAGGATACGCCGGGGGTATTTGACAGCGCGACGGTCTCGCGCGCGGGCAAGAATCCGTTCGCCGTGACCTGCACTTCGTAACTGTTGCCCACCCCGAGCCCGCTAAAGACCCACGAATCGCCTGCCGGAGAAGGGACGTTTTCCAACGCAGTGCCGCCAGCCGCGGAGTATATGCGGACCACAGGTTCCGCCGTCTTTGGCAGAGGTTGTTCGTCTTCGGTGCGCAGATACACCACCACACTGCCAACGGCATATCCGTAAGAGGCGACGCTCCCGGGTGACATCCCCACACCATATTTGGTGGGTGACGTACCCTCGGCGGCTTCTTGGGCGAATATCGGCGAGGAAACGGCCAGCGCGAGTAATGCGCTGCCGAAAATCCTGAGCAACTTGCTTGTCATGGCTCCGGCTTTCTTCCGCTATACGATATAGGAAACCTTCGAGCAGGCGCGTCGTGTGCTTGTACTATAGAAGTGGGCCTCCCAATCGTCAATCCGTTACTCAGGCGCTCAGGCATGCGGGCGCCGCTGCTCGTACGCCTGCATAGATGCAATGCTATACTTCTCGGACTCCGGTGCAGATCCCCGAAGGAATGGTCTAGACGAACCGGTTTTGAATATGTATGCGCATCGATGATCTCAACGAACGGTTGCGAAGCGCCATTCTGGTGGCGGACGGAGCGATGGGCTCCATCCTCTACGAGGCGGTCGACGGCCTGCGGTGCGTCGAAGAGTTGAATACGTCCCACTCGGAAGAGGTCTTCCGCGCCCACCAGGCGTACATCGAAGCCGGCGCCCAACTGATCGAGACGAACACGTTCGGCGCTAACCGCTACAAGCTGGCCGCGATGGGCATCGGCGATCGCGTTGCGGAGCTGAATCACCGCGGAGTGAAGCTCGCGCGCGAGGCTCGCGAAGCGGCGAAACACGAGGTGCTGATCGGAGGCTCCATCGGCCCTTTGGGTGTCGCTCTCCAGGTGCGCGAATTGCCGAAGGAGGAAGTCTTCTCGATTTTCAAGGAGCAGGCTGGCGCGCTCGAGGAGCGCGGTGTGGACCTGTTTCTCCTCGAGACCTTCAGCGATGTCCAGGAATTGCAGATCGCCCTCGAAGCGATTCGCTCCTTCTCGCGGCTGCCCATCGTTGCCGAACTGACTTACTCCGAAGAAGGCACCACGATCGGAGGCACGCGTCCTCAGGATGCCTGGGAGGCGTTAAGGAACGAGAACATCCAGGTGATCGGCGCGAATTGCACGATCGGGCCGCAGCTCCTGATTCCGGTGCTGCGCGAACTCGCCGGGAGTGCATCGCTGCCCCTTTCCGCGATGCCGAATGCGGGATTCCCGAAGCGCGTCGGTGACCGCATCGTCTACCCGCGATCCTCCCCCGGGTACTTTGCGCTGTTTGCGCGGGAAGCGGCGGATCTGGGCGTCCGGATTCTCGGAGGCTGCTGCGGAACCACTCCGGAGCACGTTCGGGCCATCGCCGAAGCGGTGAAGAAGTTTCGGCCAGGCAAGGCGGCGTCAGGAACATCCGAAGGGGCCGTGGAAGTGATCGAGCGGGCCGAGCAGTTCCGGCGGCTCGCGAGCCGCGAGCCGGAGAGTGTGCTCTGGAAGAAAATCGAAGCCGGAAAATTCGTGACGTCCATCGAAATCGATCCACCGAAAGGCGTCGGAATCGGGCGCATTGTCGATGAAATTACGCGGGTCGTGTCGTGCGGGAAGTTCGATGCGATCGATATTAACAGCGGGTCGCTCGCGCGCGTCGGGATGGACGCGCTGATGCTGGCCGCCGCGTTCGAGGCGCACGGATTGGAGACCATTCCGCATCTCACCACGCGCGACGCAAATATCATCGGTCTGCAAGCGATGTTGCTCGGCGCGTGGGCGGCGGGCGGCGTGCGCAACGTGCTGGCCATCACCGGCGACCCTCCTTCGGTGGGAGACTATCCGGAAACCAACGGAGTCTATGAGTTGGATTCGATCGGTCTCGTTAAGGTGCTGGCGCGTCTGAATCAGGGGACGGACTGGGCCGGAAAAAATCTCGGCGGCGCCACGAATTTCACGATCGGAGTGGCCGTCAACCCTGTGGCCGAAGACATCGACGAGGAGCTGCGCCGGTTCGAACAAAAAATCGAAGCAGGCGCGCACTTCGCGATGACGCAGCCGATCTTTACTCCGGAACAATGGCACGGGTTCCTTAAGAAGCTCGGAGGAAAATCGCCGGTTCCCGTTCTGCTGGGCCTGTGGCCCCTGACCAGCTACCGGCTCGCGCTGCGATTGAATAACGAAGTTGCCGGGATCGTGATCCCCGAACCGGTGCTGCGTGAGATGGAGCGCGCGGGCGACAAAGCTCGCGATCGCGGCTTCCAATTCGGCCGCGAAATGCTCGACTGGGCGCGCACGGCACGAGCGGACGGAATCGCCGGCGCCTATCTCATCCCTCCATTCAAACGCTACGAAGGCATCCTCGATCTCCTCTCTTAGTCCGCCGCCGAATCTCGGCTCACCTTTGGCGAGGAAGAAGCGAACAAAAATCCGGCATCAAGGGCCTCGATATTTTACGCCTTCAGAGGATGTTGACGGCGCGGGCGGCGAGCAGCACGATGATGGTGAGCGAAATCAGGGACTGGGCCATCATGGCCAGTTTGGCCCCGCGCGTGAGGATTCCCGTGTCCGTGGGAGAGAATGCGGTGCTGGTGTTGAAGGCCAGGAAAAGATAGTCGACGAATTGGGGTGACCAGTTGGGAGCCAGCGTTGGGCCCATCATCTGCGGGAAAAGAAATGAACTCTTGAGTTTCCCCCGCGTACGGTCGCGAACGGTGGGGCCGCCCGCGTCGACTTTCCAATACCAAAGCGCGAACACCAGCACGTTCGTGATCCAAAGCGCAACTGCCGAGCGCAGAAGCGTGCCCGGCGGCTCGCTGTGCCGCGGCAAGCTCCGGATCAGGAAAGCGAGCGAGGCAATCATCGCGCCCGTGATCAGCCCGTTCGCCACAAATGCCAGAATTCGCGTCACCCTGTAGTAGCCGCCGTAATGCGTGACCACCATGGGAACCAAAAGCACGAAGATCGTCGCGAGCAAAAGCCAACTGGGACCGACGGAAAGCTGGGGCGGAAGAGCCCAGAAGAGGCAGGCGGCGGCCAGCATGGCAATGAACGCCGGCCAGCGGGGCTCTGGGTCAAAGCTTTCGGTAGGCATAGGAAGTCAGGACTGCCGGCCGGCAGGATTGGAAAGTTCGGTCTCTGAAGGCGCCGCAACCGCCTCTGGCCGATGCGCGGGAATAGGGGCGGGATGAGGTTCCACACCGCGCCAGCCGACCGCGCGGCCTTGGACCGCTTCCTTCAACGCGCGGAACAGCACAACGTACATCATTTGCCGATAGTAGAAGCGCTGGATAAGCAGAGGCGCAAGGAGCGTCCAATCCTCGTGCCGTTCGAGCGCGAACGCGACGACGCACGTAAAAAAGTCGATAGCCATGAACGCGGCGAAGAAAAACAGCGAGCGCTCGACGTCCTGCACCGTCCAGAGTTGGGGAAGATGGGCGATTCGAAGCTGAGCGAGCCCCCACAGTGCGATGGAGAATAAGAACAGGAAATCGATGACTGGCGAAACCAGCGGCAAAAGGATCTGGAACAGGAAAATGTTGGGAATGGCGATCCAGCCGAGCGTGCCGTAGCGCGGTCTCCCCGTTACGTCGCGGTGCTTCCAGACGGCCTGAAGCGTGCCGAACGTCCAACGAAAACGCTGGCGAATCAAAGCCTCCATCGTATCCGGAACCTCGGTGCGGCCGACGGCGTCTTCGTCGTAAAGAATTTTCCAGCCGTCGCGACGGATGGTGAGAGTGAGGTCGGTGTCCTCGGCCACCGTGTCGCCTGAGAAGCCGCCGCTCGCGCGCAAGAGGTCGGTGCGCCAGGCGCCGACAGCGCCGGGCACGACCGGAATGCAGTTCAGCAGGTCGAAGGCGCGTTTTTCGAGATTCTGGCTGGTGATGTATTCGAGCGCCTGCCAACGAGTGATCCAGCGGTTGCGGTTCATCACTTTCACGTTGCCCGCCACGGCGCCCACGTGAGGGTCGGCGAAATGGCGAACCAGTCGCGGGATAGCGTCCGGATCGACGATCGTATCCGCGTCGATGGAAATCGTGATCTCGCCCGCGGCTTCAGCGAGCCCGTGGTTCAGGGCGGTCGGCTTTCCGCGATTGGGCTGCACAAGCAGGCGAACGCGGGGATCGCGGCCAAAATTCTGCTCAACGAGGTCAGCCGTGCGGTCGGTCGAGCCGTCGTTAACCACAAGAACCTCGAGATGAGGATAGTTCGACGCGAGCGCCGAGCTGACCGTGTCGACGATCGCGGCCTCTTCGTTATATGCGGGAATCAAGACTGTCACTTGGGGCTTGTACTCGGGATGATCCGCCGGCGCGGGGCGGAGTTTCTCTATGAGCGCGAGAAGTCCGATCACAAGAGCGCGGGCGCTGACCAGCAGAATTCCGGCGATGAAGATGAAAGCGATGCCCGTGCGGAACCAGCGGAATACGTCGAAGATGAACGCATCGGCGCGAGCAAGCAGCCATTCACGCGTGCTCAGCGGCGGCATGATTTGCGCTCGCGTCTGGCCCAGCAGGTCCGAAACGGAAACGAACTGGAAGCCCTTCGAGCGCAGGGCGTCGATGATTTGCGGCAGGGCCGCCACCGTATGGCTGCGATCACCGCCGCCATCGTGCAAGAGAATGATGTTCCCGCCCTTGGCTTTCTCAGCATCCGCGAGCACTCGTTGCACGATCGTTTCGGCCGGAGGAGGCGGAACGTCGTTCGCCTCGCCCCAGTCGTGCGGATCAATGCGGCCGCCCACGAGGATGTAACCCATCTGCTGCGGAATGGGCAGCATCTGAATTTCGCTCGAGGTTTCCGGCTGGTGGTCGATCCCGTAGGGAGGGCGGAACAGGGACGTCTTCACGCCCAAGCTGCTCTCGAGAAGCAGTTCGGTGAGGTTCAATTCGAGCTGAAGGCGCTCTTTGGTAACCTGTTCGAAATCCGGGTGCGTGAAGGTGTGATTGCCGATTTCGTTTCCCTGCTTATACTCGCGCCGGATAAGCTGCGCGTACAGGTTTGCGGGCTCGCCAATCACGAAGAACGTGGCCGGCGCGCGCTTCTCTTTCAGGATATCGAGAATCTTCGGTGTCCACTGCGGGTCGGGGCCGTCATCGAACGTGATCGCCACCTTGTGCGGCACCGCGCCCATCTGCTCGATGCGCCATGAGAGCGGATAACTTTCAAAGCTCTCATCGGTGAAGAGGTCCTGCGAAGCGTCATAATCGAACTTGCGCCGGCCGTTCTGCGGAGTCGCGGTGATCTTCCAAATCTCACCGTGGCCTTCGAGAATGATGTCATATCCCGGCGGCACTTCGTTGAGCTTCGCGCGCACGGCATCGTTCGGACGTGTTTTGTTCCAGATGTCCCAGATCGAAGAATCCTCCTCGCCCAGCCGCCAAAGGGCGGTGCCCTGCACGCCGGCTCGCTCCGCAGCGCGCAATTCGTTGTAGGCCGTCAGGCCATCGAGGAACCAGACATTGTGAACCTGATTGTTTTCATCCTCATAGGAGTAGTGAGGATTCAGCGAATCGCCGTCGAAATCGATGTCGGCTTCCGACTCGTCGGCGGTGACGATTCCCTGCTGGAAGCTGACGACCTCCGCCGTCGGATTGGGGTCTTTCTTCGACTTGGCGGGCCAGTCGTACCCATAATTCGCGATGCCCATGACGAGCTTCGAAGCGGGAACCAGCTTGAGGATGTTGCGCAGGTTGGTGACGAACCAGTCCTGTGCGGAAATCGGACCGGGAGGCGAAGTCTGCCAGTGCTGGTCGTAGTTCATCAGGATGATGGCGTCGCAATGCTGTGCGATGGTCTTGTAGTCGTAAGCCCAATCGGCGGCAGGCAGCGCCACCATCAGTTTCAGGTTTGCGGCGTGGAGCGCCTTGCCGAGCTCGACGATGAAGCGAGTGAGATCTTCCTGATTCGCGTCAGGTATGCTCTCAAAATCGAGAACGATGCCGACCTGCTTCTGCGCCTGGGTGTAAAGCACGGCGGTCTGAATCAGGCGTTTTCGAGCCGCGGCGGAGGTCATCATGACGGTGAGTTTGTCCGTCTGGAAGACCGTGCCGTCGGAATTGTTCATCAGGCCCATTACGGGCAGTTCGACGCCGCTCGTCTCCATCCAGGAAGCGAGCTTTGGATCAGGAACAATCGAGATGTGGCCGTCCGGCGGAACGGGATGCAGCTTGCCGTCCGGGGTGACCACGTCGAGCGTCCCGTCGGCCGTGACCGAGTGCAGCGTTTCGGGGATCAGCAGGTCGATGTCGCGATAATGCGCCTGGAGCGAGGCCAGGCTGTTCGGGTCGTATCCGACGTAAAAGGCCGCGCGCAACGGGTCGTAATTCTGAGGAATCTTGCCGAGAGCGGCGAGTTTTCGCTTGCGACCGGCCGAGGCAAGCTTTTTCTTCTGGCGCGTGCGGAACGGATGCAGGCCGGCATGAATGTCAGGACGCAGAATGTCCGGAAGCTCGGGATTGCGCCCGACGTCGATCAGAAAGATGATCAGCACCAGCGTGAAGAACGCGCCTCCGAGTTCCAGAATGAGGCGAGTTCGCCGCCAGCGACGGCGCTTCTGGTCGTAGAAAATGGGCTTGCGTTCGGGCACGAGTCAATCCAAGCTAGACGGCTTCAACCTCGCGAGCCTATGCACAACTTTACTGATTTGCAATACGTACCGCGAAATCGTTCCTCACAGCGCCGGAATGGGTAGCCAAGAAGCTCCACAGCAGGGCGTGACGGGCGGCAAGCCGATCGAGATTGCATCCACTAAGATGCTCATCAACATGGTTCTGGCTGCTCTGGCGGGCTTCGTCCTACGAGCGTTCTTCATCATGAAGTTCCCGGTCACCGACTCTGGAGATGCACCATTTTACATTGAGTTGAGCTGGAATTGGCTCAGGAATCGCGTCTACGGTTTCCCGGTTCATGGAGTGCTGACGCCCGTGGACATGCGAACGCCGGGATATCCGGCGTTCGTGGCCGCAATTTTCGCGTTCGCGGGCAATTCTCCGAGAGCGGTGATGTTCGCGCAAGCCGTGGTGGACGTGACCACCTGCTTCCTGATCGCGCTGATCGCCGCCCGCCTGGCCCCTGCCCGCGTTCGCCGACGTGTTTTTATTGCGGCGCTCTGGCTTGCGGCTCTTTGCCCGTTCACGGCGAACTACACAGCAGTTGTGATCACCGAAACGGTCGTAACCTTTCTAACTGCCCTGGCGATACTCATCCTGATCGAGACGGACGTTGGGGTGGGCCAGAGTTCTGAGAACGGGAGATTTCTGTCGAACCGGTGGTTTCTTGCGGGAATCATCGTGGGATTCGGCACGCTCGTGCGGCCGGAAACTCCGCTGATCCTTTTCGCGGCGGGACTGGTTCTGCTCGCAAAATGGCGGAGGCCGCGCGACTGGACGAAGCTTGCGCGTGCAGGCGCGTTGATGGGACTCGGGCTGCTGCTACCGCTACTTCCCTGGGCCGCGCGCAATTGGCGCACGCTTCATGAGGTGCAGTTTCTCGCGCCACGCCATAGCGAATTGCCCGGAGAATATACTCCGTTCGGATTCATCGACTGGACCAATACGTGGCTGTGGCGGATGAGAGACGTCTTTTACACGCACTGGAGGCTGAATGATCAGGCAATTTCGGTGGACGACCTTCCCTCCTCCGCATTCGATTCGCCTCAGGAGCGGGCGAGAGTGGCGGAACTGCTCGCGGAATACAGCACGAACACGACTCTGGGCCCCGAGCTGGACGGGCAATTCGAGGAGATTGCTCGCGAACGTACGGCGCGCGACCCCTTGCGCACGTACGCGAAGATTCCGTTCTTGCGCAGCATGACCCTGTGGTTCTCGCCGCGCATCGATCTGCTCCCGATATCGGGCGATCTTTGGCCTGTGAAGGAAGCTTGGCAGGACGACCGCCGGGATTTTCTCGGGACGTTATCGCTCGTCGTCGCGAGCACGATTTATACCGCGCTGGCGCTTGCGGGACTGTGGGTTGTCCGGCGAAGGCCGTGGTGTTTTTTCCTGGCTGTTTTCATCCTGGTGCGCACGCTCTTCTTCGCGTATGCCGTGGAGACTCCCGAACCGCGCTACGTGCTGGAGTGTTTTCCGGCGGTGATTGCGCTGGGGGCGCAGTTTTTCAGTTCGCCAATCAGCTTTCTTCGACGGGCTCGGGATGGATCGTCACACGAAAGATTTGCGGAAACCGCTCCTTGACGCGATCCTCGAGCGCGGCCGTCACGTCGTGCACCTCCGTGATCGGCAGGCTGCCTTCCATGGCGCAGTGGCAGGAGACGAGGATTCTGTGTTCCACCGTGCGGACGTGAACCTCGTGACAGTTCGCCAAGTCCCGAAAATCACCATGCAGCGAATTGAGGAATTCCTGCACGGACCGCGAAAGATCCTTCGCTTCTTCTGCGCCGGGCACGCGCAGCCCGAGCGGCTCAATATGGATGTTGACGAACGCATCCGGATCCGTGGCCTTCTGGATATCGTGCTCCAGCTCCGTGGCTGTCTGGTGGGCTTCGCGTAGCGTGGATTTCTCGTCGACTTCCAGGTGCAACTCGAGAAAAAGACGCCCGTCCAGATGGTGCGCGGACAACTCGTGCACGGAGAGCCCGCGGCGCTGCGCGATGGCGCGCACGGTCTCGAAGAGGTGCTCGTTCGTCGGCGCGCGCGGCTCGACGTGAACCACCACGTCCGCCGGGACGATCTGGCCGATGCGTTTCTCGACGGCATCGCTCGCGGAATGCGCCTGTTCAAGAGTCGCGGTGCGAGGCACGCTGATCGTGACGTCCACAAAATAGCGCTGGCCGGAACGGCGAACGCGGACGCGCTCGGTCTGCAGGACCCCCTCGGTGGCGTCAACCGCGCCGAGTATCCGTTCGCGGAGCCCGCTCGGGGCCACGTCGAGCAACGCGTCCACAGTGCGCTTCCCCAGCCGCGAACCGACCCAGATGATCACGCCGGCCACGCCCAGGGCGGCCACGGCGTCGAATCGGCTCAGCCATTTCACGCCGGTCCGCATGCCAATCCAGGCCGCCGTGATTCCGAGGATCACGACGAAGGTGCTCCAAACGTCGGTGGAAAAGTGCAGGGCGTCGGCTTCCAGCGCTTCGCTTGGATATTTGTTCGCGATCCGGCGCAGCGCGCGAGAGCGCACGAAGTCGATTCCCATGGCCAGCACCAGAATCGCGATGGCCTGCGCGCTGGGATCGATATGGACTGTGTTGAAGAGCAGCCGCTGGAACGCTTCCCAGATGATGTAGAGCGCCGTGAGAAGCAGCAGTCCCGTCTCAACGAAGGCGGAAAAGCTTTCCACTTTTCCGTGGCCGTAGAGGTGCTCGGCGTCGGCGGGCTTGTCGGCGACTCGAATCGAAAGATACGTGATTACGGCTGCTACCAGATCGAGGATCGAGTGCAGGGCTTCCGAGAGGATTCCAAGGCTGTGCGTCAGGATGGAGAGGAAGACCTTCAGCAGAACCAGCAGAACGGCCGAGCCCACGGAGGCCAGGGCCGCCAGCCGCTTTTCGTGAGTCGCGCGCTCGGCAGCTTGAGTCACAGCGGGCGATTATACCCTTGAGTGGCGGAAGCCCGTTCCATCCGTGGAAGTGCTGTTGCGGAAAACAGGGGCGGCCGCTTTTTCGCGCGGGCGTGCAAACCTGTATAGTTAATTGAAGGAAAATTGAAGATCGTTGGAGGGCAATCGTTTCGTCTGCCGAACAAGTAACGGGCCTTCGGGTTCCGCCGAGCCCGGGCAAAGCACGGCGCTCCAAGTGGCTACTGCCTGCAATCCTGGCGTTCGTTCTGTTGAGCGTTCCTGCCGGCATCGACAGCATCTTCGTCGAACCATTCCGGATCCAGGTGACCCAGTATGATCTGCAGGGAAACGTCGCGTCGCCCCTGAAAATCGCACAGTTCAGCGACCTGCACACGCACGGCATGGGCCGCAACGAACGGCACGCCCTGCAAATCCTGGAGACGGAAAAGCCGGATCTGATCGTGGTCACCGGCGACTGCCTGGGAAATGTGGCCGGAGACTACCGCATGTGCGAGCAGTTTTACCGGCGGCTGCACGCGCCGTTGGGCGTTTGGGTGGTCCGGGGCAATTGGGAAAACGACATGCCCGTATATCACGAGCGGGCGTTTTACGAAAAGGCAGGAGTCCATTTGCTGGTCAATCAGAACGCATCTCCTCGCCCCGATTTCGTCCTGATCGGCCTGGATGACCCTTCTTCGGGAACGCCCCGATTGAATCGCGCGCTTGCAGGCGTGCCTGCCGACGTGTACAAGATCGCCTTCTTTCATGCCCCGGGGTATTTCAATCAGATCGCTGGACGTGTAAATCTCTGCCTCGCGGGGCACACGCACGGCGGCCAGGTCCGAATCCCGTTTATAAAGCCGTTTTGGCTGCCGAAGGATTGCGCGGGATTTCTGGCGGGCTGGTATGAGGAGAGCGGAACGAAGATGTACGTGAACCGTGGGCTGGGCATGTCGGATTTGCCGATACGATTTTTGTGCCGTCCAGAAATCAGCTTCTTTACGATTCATCCGGAGGGCAAGCCCGGGTGACGGTAGGCGAACCCGGACTCGCTGGAATCACTGTGCGAGGGTCTACTTCGCCGGCATTGGCGGCGCTGGAACCAGTGGCAGGCGGCGCGGCTCGCCGCGGAATCCGCGAACATCGACTTCCTCCAGCAGCAGGGACGGCGTGACGATCGTGCTCGGGATGCCGCCTTCCGCGCTTCCAAATGCGCCGAGAGCGGTCCCGGCGAATCCGTTGGCCGGATTCTGCATGTAGGTGTACACGCTGGAATCGTTTCCGACGGCGACCATATTGCGAATCGAGCGCAACGTCAGCCCGTCAATGTGGCCGCCGCGAACAAGTTCCTTGCGGCCGTCTGCCACGTAGACGCGATACATCATCAAAGGCAGGCGCTCGCCGCTCGAAATGCCTCCCGCAAGCTCACCGATGTAGTCGGAGAAATCCTGCTGGCTCAGCGAGGAAAGCGCGGGGTTGTCCATCTGCTTGATCTCAATGCACCACTGCTGGCCGTCTTCTTTGCACGCGTCGAGAAACTTCTTCTCCAAGTCCGCGGGCGAGAGCTCGGCGGTCGATTGCAGGAACAGATTGCTCGGAAGCGGTCGTGGATCGGAGAGCAGCGCGGAGCGCGCGTGGCCGTTCGAGTTTTCGAAGTCGGGCCCAGGCCGCCGCGACATCAGCAGGTTTCTAAGCATACCGTCCTGGACCAGCGGAACCTTTTGCCCCTTCACGCCCTCGTCGTCCACCTGATAGTCGCCCAGCAGCGGCTGTCCCTGAAATTGCGTCGCCGACGGATCATCGGTCAGCGAAACGCTTGGAGGCAACACTCGCGTGCCGATGCGCCCGCTCCATTCGCTGCGGCCGCCGATGCGGTCCATGAGCTGATCGAACGCCGGAACCATCGAGAGAGGCGGGCGGGCTCCGGAGAGCGAAGGCAGCAGCATTTGCGCGAGGGCCGCGCCTGCGGCCTGCGGATCGAAGAGCACGGGGCCGTCGTAGTCGGAGACGAGCGGGCTCGAGCGCAGCTCCATCAGCTGCGTCCCGGCCTGGGCAAGTCCCTTGCTGATGACGTCCGGTGCGGGAAGGTCGGCGGGCTGGCGCACGTAGATGGCGTAGAAGTTGTGCAGCGGCATGCCGTCGTCGGCGCGCGTGTCGATCGCCGCTTCGAGGGCGGCAAGCGGACGAGAAATCCGAATAGTGGTGCCTTCACTCGTCATCAGGTATTGCGTCGCGTAGATCAGGTAGTAGTTGACGCGCGAGCCGTAGATCTGCGGGAAAGATCGCAGAACCTCGGAAGCTTTGCGCGCCTCATCCTCCCAATTGCGGGAGGTCCAGTCCGGTTCGAGGCGGGGCTGGACGTCAACGACCGGTTGGACCTGCGAGAAGTCGTCGATTTCGGGCGGCTTGGTCAGGCTCTGCAGGAACGACTGTTTGAGAGACATCTGCGTTACTGCCGCCTTGTAGGCTTGATCCGTCGCGAGCCACAAATCCTGACGCAGCGAGTGGTAGTCGCGGTCGATGCCAACCTGTCCGGTCGAGCCCAGAAAGCCCTGAAAGCCGTCCTCGCTGATGAAGTTCGAGCTGTCGAGGTGATAGTTGCCGACGCGGACGTCCACCGACATGAACCGGCTTCGCGAGGTGTTGCTGGCGACCAGCGATCCGAATGAGGCGGAGATAGTGCGGATATCCAGGTCAAGCAAGCGGTATTGGATGAAGAAGGGCTTATCCATACCGGGAATCTGCAGGCGCGAAAGCGAACGCTGCATCTCGTCGTGCATAGCGTGCAGCGTCTTGTCGGTTTCACCCGCCGGAACGGGAGCCTGCATCAACGCGGAAGCAGACGCCGGCGAGCGTCGCGCGTGCGGCTTCGCCGCGGATGCTGGCAGCGCAAACGTTGAAAGCAGAAACACTACGGCAAAATTTCTCACGGTTGTTGCCCTTTTGCCTCGGGATCGTGAGCCGGAGGCGGGAGGAGGGGCGGCTTATCCGTCGAGGTCTCCTTTTTGGCGAACTCCATCTCGGAAATCAAAATCGCGGGAGAAACAGCGGAAACCGGCACGGAACCCGATTCGGCGCCGCAGTAGCCGTTGAAAATCTCCTGCTTGTCGCCGGTGGCTACGATCTTGGTCAGAGAGACGAGCGGCGTTCCCACGATATTCACGCCGCGAACAATCTGATCGGGCCGGCCGTCGGCAAACACTTTGTAAACCACCAGAGGCGTCACTTGAAACGCCTGCGGCTGAGCGCGCCCCGTGAATGTAAACCCGCCTTCAATATCATCGATCAGAAGACCGAACGGCTTCCCCTGCTGCTTCACCATGTCGATCAATTTCTGCCGAAGCTGTTTGTCCGTCAGCGTGTTCGTGCTCGAGACAATCAGGTTTCCCTGGCGCGCAATCGGAACGTAGCCGAGCTGCCGCCGGCCGTGCCCGTTGGAATGCGGAATGCCGACCAGGGGCGACCGCGACATCAGGAACGTTTTCAAAATGCCATGGTCGACCAGAACGGTGTCCTCGGCGGGTACGCCCTCGTCGTCGTAGGGGTAGCTGCCCAGCAACATCTCGCCATTGAACGTCTTCTCGGTCGGGTCGTCCTTGATCGAAAGAAAGCTCGGCATGATCGGCTGGCCGATCTTGCTGGCGAACGTCTGGCCTTCCGTGATGTCCTTCTGCCGGAACCCTTCCATGCGATGCCCGAAAACCTCATGGAAGAAAACTGCCGCGGCGCGGCCGCTTAACAGCGCGGGGCCGGCGTACGGCTCGACGAGAGGCGCGTTATCCAGAGCCTCCGTTTCATGAACCAGGCGATGAATGGTGTCGAAGACTTCTTTGTCGTTCGGTTCGTTCTTCGGATCGAGCCAGTCGAAATTCGCGTACCGGTCGATATCCATGCCGTCCGGGGCTTTGCTCTGCACGAAGAGTTCGAGGCGATAGTGGACCTGGCCGAAGGCAAGCTTGGTGCCTTCCGTATTGACCTGGTATTGATTCACGCCGAGCGCGGTGAACGTCGCAATCGAATTCAGTACGGCGGGCGACTTGCTGAACTCCGCGGTATAGCGGCGGACGCGTGCCTCCCAAGGCTTGCGATCCACGCTGATTTCGACGCGCGGCCCGATGTAAGTATGCGGAGCTTCGTGGGAGAAATCCGGCGCCTGACTTTCGGCGGTCTGAACCTGAACTTCCTGGCTCGTCTTCACTTTAATGAGGGCCTCGACCGCTGCGCGATACTGCCGGTCCGTTTCGCGCCAGATTTCGCGGCGAAGGACGGGGACGTCATCGTCCAGCACGACGGTGGTGCCGGGGCTGGTCCAGCTCGGAGGCCGGTCGCCGACCTTGTGCGTGTCGTCCAACTGCGGGGTTCCGACGCGCGTTTGCACTTCGAGCCAGCGCGCGCGGCTGTCGCTGCTCGAGAGCAGCGCCCCATTCGAGCCGGAGACATTCGTGTACTGGCGGTCGGAAATCGTATCGCTGATGAAGTAGGCGGCCGGATCGGCGTGCGACATCGCCGCGTACGAACGGTTGAGTTCGTCCTGCATCGCGTTCAGGATGTCGGGCGTGACCGACGGCTCGACCGAGCGGTCAGCAGCCAGCGGCGTGGAAGCAGCCGCCACCAGAATCAGGCTCACCACAAAAATTCGGTTTGTCAGTTTGCGTTTTATCATTGCACGAAGTCGAGTAGTTTAAAGTACGATGCGTTGATTTCCCTAACGAAAACGGACCCGGTGCGAAAAGCGGTACGCAAACGCGGCCGGACACCCTGCTCGCCGCGGCGCACGATCCCGTTGCGGCGATGTACAAAGGAGGCTTAGATGCGCGCCATGGTCGTTCGGCGGTATGGACCCCCTCAAGTTTTTGAGGCGAGAGACATGCCCGATCCACAGCCTCAGCCGGGAGAGGTGGTGATCCGTGTGAAGGCAATCGGGGTCAATTTCGCGGACCTTCTTCAGCGCATGGGCCTCTATCCGAGCGCGCCGAAGCCGCCGTTCGTTCCGGGGCTCGAGATTGCCGGAGTTGTCGAAAAAGTCGCGGAACAGCATAGTGGCAGCCCAAACGACGCCGAACGCGTGCAGATCGGCGATGCGGTGGCGGTGCTGACCTCGTCCGGCGCCTATGCGGAATGGGTCTCCGTTCCCGCGCCCAGCGTGTACCGGCTGCCTCGCGGGATGACGTTCGAGGATGGCGCAGCGCTTCCCGTCAACTATCTCACCGCATACCATTCGCTGTTCACGATGGGCAATCTGCAGCCGGGCAACCGCGTCCTGATCCATGGCGCGGCGGGCGGCGTCGGAATCGCGGCCGTGCAACTCGCGCGCGGGCACGGCCTGGTGACTTTTGGCACGGCCGGCCGCACGAAGCAGGAATTCCTGCGGAGAATAGGCGTCGATCACCCGATCGATTACGAAAAGAGCGATTTCGTGGACGTGGTCCGCAAGTTTGCCGCAGACGGAATCGAGATGGTCATGGATCCGATTGGCGGAAAATCGTTCTCTCGCAGCGCCGAGTGCCTCGGCCCCATGGGGCGCCTCGTCGTCTACGGATTCTCGGCAGCGGTCGGCCCGGACGGCAAAAAGAGCCTCGTGCGAGCGGGCAAGGCTCTGCTGCAGACGCCTCGCTTCCAGCCCTTGAAACTGATGGCCCGCAACATCGCGGTGATCGGGGTAAATCTGGGAAACATGCGGTCGCGAGGAGCGGTGCTCCGGGCGGAACTTGCCGAGCTTTTCGCGCTGTATTCGGCGGGGAAAATCAAACCGGTGATCGCCAAGACGTTTCCCCTGAGGGAAGCCGCCGCCGCGCACCGCTACATCCACGACCGCAAGAACATCGGAAAAGTGATTCTGCTGGTGAAGTAATCAAGCCGGAGCCGCACTATTTTGCAGATGCGGACGCGGGCTTGGCAAAAAGCGAATTGTTCACCGGTGGATTGATCTTCACCGTCGAAACCGTCGATTCGAACAATTTCGTCCCGCCTCGGTACGTAGCCGTTGAAAACGCGAACCGCCGCCCCTCGACCTTGCGGTAATCGCTCCAGCGCTGCTCGGCTTCCGCCATCCCCTGCGGAGTTGACGTTTGAAAGCGCGCGGCCGCCAGCAGATGCGTTCCGGGATCAAAGAAGAGAGCCACGTCGCCGAATGGCGCACGAACCGCGACCCCGTTCGCCTTCTTGCCGTCAATTTCGGTTTCGCCGATCGCCTGTCCGGAGACGTGCCCCGCCAGCACTTCGCGGTACAGTCCCCAGCCGCCGCCAAAGAGTGCAATCCCGCGTTTGAATTCTCCGATCGTCGGCGTCGCATCGCGTTCCTGGTCGCCGATAACGATCCAGGCGGTATTCCCATCGCAGGTCTGGATGACGGGCTGCGTGCCGAACATCACGTCTCCGTGCGAACAGTCCGGGTAGGCTACCGTCCATTTCACGGTGAGCGTTACGTTACCCTTGGCGCCGAACTGCTCCCCCTTCTCGTCCATACCCAGCGATTTCACAGCCAGCAGCGCGCGCCCACCGGCTGCTTTTGCCGCGGCGAGCAGGATCTGCCTGCCTTCTTTCTGTGAGTCGGCTGCCGCTTCGGCCTGTTGTCTCGTGGAGTTGCCGCTTCTTTGACCCTCGTTCGCGAGAATCGACTTCGAGCGGAGAGCGATCAGCACGGGCGGTTTGCCCGCAAGAACGGAAGCCGCAGAACTCCCACCAACAGGGCGACCGCAACAGCCTCTTTCTGAGTCATTTTCTACTCCGGGCGATGGAAAGTGCACGGCTGGATATGACCGCAAGGCCTCCGAGTATCGCGACGAGGCCAGCCAGTGTCAACCAGCCGCCGATCGACTCCGCTGCGGACGGTGCGCTCCGGCAGTCTGAGTTCGCGCTGAGGGCCGTGCGCGCGTCGGCGAAGCCCGCCCGGCTGTTTACTCTCCCGTCCCGCGCGATTGAACGCGCCGCGCGCGCCGACTATCCTTGAAGTCTCAGTTCTTCCTGAATCCGAATCGCACGAGAAGCGTGCGAATGAGAGGCACTCATGAGAAGCGTGCTTGGTCTCGTCGTTGTCGCGGCGATTGTGCTCGTTTCCTACAAGCTGTACTTCTCGCAGATGCAGGCGGCAGGAGCGGGATCCACGCCGGTGCAGACGATCGATATGGTCGGCGTAAAGAACGATCTTATCGCGATCGGTCAGGCCGAACGGATGTATCAGGCGCAGCACGGGTCGTACGCCTCGATTGACGACCTCGTGTCGAGCGGCGAGATGACGTTTCGGAGGGACCGCGACGGCTACAAATATGACGTCGAGGCTTCGGCGGATGGCTTCCGCGTAACGGCGCACTGCCCTGCCGCAACCCAACCTGGCTGCTCAAATTATTCTTTGGATCAATCGATGGAAGTTCGAGCGGACCGCTGAGGACGCTGGACTCTTCAGCACGGGTCGAGCACGGCAGGTACCGCCTCACAAGCGAGGCGTTACCCTGAAATTGCTTTGGTGGTTCTATTGCGGCTGCTGCTGCTTCGCGAGGTTCCCTTTGGCAGGATCTCCAGTAACCTCGCTGCTGGTCTTCTGATACCGCGTGAGATACGGCTCAAACGGCGTCACTTCAAACGGCATCTTTTCGCGCACCGAGTAGAGGGGCACGGGCTTCGCCTTCAGCAATGTCGCATCGTCGTCCCAAGGATCCACCTTGATGCGGGCTCCGATCGGGAGAGCGGCAATCTGATCCATCTTGTTGGGCTGCAACTGCGGGGAGGCCTCGATCAACTGTTGCCCTAGGTAAACGCCATTTCCCAAGTGCGGATTGATCAGCGCGGATAGCGCTTTCTGTTGCTCCGCAAGCTGCTTCAGAAAGAGGCCCGCGTTCCCGAGCTTGTCCTTGTACGGCGACTTCTTCAGCAGCTCGAGCGCCTTCTGGCCGGCCGCCTGCTGCTGCTGGGGACTGTCGCGGAACGAGAAATGATTCAGCACCTCGAGAGTGGAGACGTTGGTCGTGTCGTTGAAACCGTATTGATCGGTGGAGGGCTTGGTGACGAGAAGATCGGCCAACTCCTGAGCCACGATCGTTGCGAGGCTCGCCTCGTCGGGAAGCACATCGATCAGCCCTCGGCTGAGCACGATCGTGTGGCCGATGGAGAAGGACTCGAGCGTTCCGGTCAGCAGAACCCGGCAGTGGACCCGCGGCTCGACGTCCAAATCATTCGAGACCTCGAGATTGTTTTCCACCGTGTCTAGCACTTTGTCCACTTCTCCCGGAGGCGCAAGCAGCCCGACGCGCTGCAGCCGGTCGAGCACGTTCATTTCCGCTTCGTGCTGCCATTCGCGTTCGGCTTCCACGGGGCTGCGGTCCTGTTGCTGCGCCGCGGCCTGATCCTGGACCGCCGTGGGAGACTCGATCGTCAAGTCGCTGAATTCCGTCTCATGAGAAGCGGCCGCCAGGTCGTAGCCCCAGAGCCGCGTCTGGCAGCGGAACCGCACGTGGCCACCGAAAAGTTCCCGCATGTCCGATTCCTGGCTGAAAATATAGGCCGGCAGCCAGAGGTTCGGCTGTAAGTTCAGGCGCCAGCTGTCGAAGTGCAGGTTATATCCGTTCAGACCGGCCACCGGCGTGTAGACGCCGTTGAACCGCACAATGGTGTAATCCTGGTCTTCGGCCCAGATCCGCCCTTTGAAGCGGCCGCGCCCGGATTTGGGAAGCGGAGTCACGTCGAAGACGAGGCATTTTACGGAGCCGAGAAACTCCTGACGAACGTAATCGAAGCGGTAGTGCTGCCGGTCGAAGCCCGTCGTGTCGACATAAATCATCTGCAGAAAGCCCGCGGGAACGAAGTCGGCGCGGAAGAAATCGGCGACGTGAAACAGGGGATTGAATTGGCTCCAGCGGCCTCGTTTCGAGCCAAGCATGGAATTGTCAATCACGCCTCGGGCGAGGTCCGCCTGGCCCAGGAAATAGTGATCGCTCACGGGAATCATCCCCATCTGGGGGTCGGGCTTCATGTCCTGAATGTAGGTCTCGATGAGCGGTTTGTAATGCCGGATGATCGCGTCTTCTTCGCGCTCACGCGCGGTAATGCGGTCCACCGCTTGATTGACGGTCCTCACCGGACCCGTCGGAGCGGCGGCGGGCTGCTGCTGCTGTGGCTGTTGCTGCTGTGGCTGCAGCGGCTGTTGCGGCTCTTGCTGCCGTGCCTGAGCGGGAGCTGCAGCGCCCGCGGCACCGATCAGCAGCATCGAAAAACACCAATTCTTCCACGTGCGCATTGCCACGTTCCCCCTAGTAAGCCAATTGGAAAGTGATGTGGACGATGGCGCTCGAGTCCACAGGCTGTCCATCCCGTTGCGCTGGCCGGAAACGAATCTCCCGCGCCGCGGATTCCGCCGACGCATCCAAGCCGTATCCCAATCCCCTGACGATCTTCCCGATCTCCACTTGGCCTGAAGCAGAGAATACTACCTGCAACAGCACTTCGCCTTCGATTCTTTTTTGCCTGGCCTCGCTAGTGTAAACCGGGCGAGGCTTGAACAGGATTTCTACCGGCTTATTGTTCGACTCAGCGGCCGTCTGCCGCACTCGCGGAGCCGCAGGGGCGGCGGCTTCGTTGGCGAAGCCTGCTTGCTCCACCGAGCCGCGCGTTCCTCCACTCTTGCTTCCAACGGCAACCCCATTCCCGAAGCCCGAACTGGCGATCACGCCTCTTGCTCCCTTTGCCCCGCCTGTGCCATTTCCGTAACCGGGACCGGGAGGCAAATCAAAACTGCCCACCGAGGCCACATTCGGCGTTTGCGTGATCTTGCTCCGAGCCGGCAGCCCGTCGGGATCTCCGAAGCCTCCGGTTTGCACCGCCTCGCGCGGCTTCCTCAGCGTGGGAATCGCCGAACTACCCGTCGAAATCGGCGGGTTGGGATCGTGGAACAGCTTCGCCACTTCGGGAGCCGGCAATTCTCGACGCACTGGCCTCCGCCTGATCTCCGGAGTCGTGATCACAGGATTGTAGATCTTCGGCTTCGGCAGAACCACTTCCGGCTTGGGAATTTCTTTCGGGACCACGCGCTTCACTTCGATCAGCCTGGGCTTCGGTCTGGGCTGCGGTTTCCAAGCCCGTACCGGCGGGGCCGCAATCGGAGTCATCACCCAAAACCGCTTCACCGCTTCCAGCTTCTGAGGCATGAGTATCGGAATGATCACCAGCGCCGCCACGATGACGCACTCCACTCCAAAACTGGCCCCAAAGAGGTCCCAACGGGTCCGTCCATCCGGAAGAATGGAATCATTGAAGACAGGTCTATTCCGTGGCCCGTTCATATGTGCCTCGCCCCTGCTTTCCTAATCTTAGCCCGCCCAGAGGGCAGAAAGTGACCGCTATTACCTTAGTACTAGTGAACAGGGGCTGGGTGAATAGGACTCAAGTACCATTCTACTCTCACTCGTGCCGAAAGCGATAGCCTGCAACGGACCTCCGCGACCAGAAAGTACCCTTCAAACGAGTGTCTTTGCGTTCCCGAGTCTCGATCTGAACCACTTGTGTGGATGCCGCGTTTCATTGCAGGGTTTCCTGAATGCACGGGCCGTTTCCGGAGGGCGCTCGGAGAATTCTGCTTAGGTCCGCCCGTCGTTTCCCGGTAGAAATTCTCCGGCTTGTTCCGCGGCACAGGAATACACGGAAACACCCAAATTGGTTGTAGGGAATTCGTACAGAAGGAAAGTCGGGGCACGGCGGTCGGTCGTGCCCCGATTGAACGTTCGATTCGACCTACTGAGGCTCGACGACGACATAGTTCTGCGCCCCGTTGCTGTTGGGAATCATGATCAGCAAAAGCACGGGATGGTCATCTGCGCCTTGTAGCGCCGCGTGATACTCCTGAGCGTTGTTCACGGGCTTGTGGTTGACTTCCTGAATGATGATGCCGCGCTCCAGGCTCGCCGCGGCCGCGGGACTGGACGGATCGACGGATGTGATCACAACACCGCGCGTCCCGTTCGGGACGCCGAGATCCTGCGTCATGTCGGGAGTGATAGTCTGTACCTGCACTCCCTGCATCGTTCCCGAGCTGTTGCCTTCACTTGCGCCGTTTTGAGCGTTCTGCTGCGGCAATTCGGCCAGGGTGACTTTTACGTCTTGCGTCTTATTGTCCCGCCAGATCGTCAGATTGACCGAGGCGCCGGGCTGTGACTGAGAAATCAGCAGACGAAGGTCGTTCGCCGAATCTACCGTCTGGCCGTTGACTTTCAGAACGATATCACCCTGCTTCAGTCCCGCTCGCGACGCTGGTGTGTCTTTCTCGACGCTCGCCACCAGAGCCCCAGTCGCCTGGCTGAGCCCGAACTGCTTCGCAAGCGATGAAGACACATCCTCGGGCAACAGTCCCAAATATCCGCGGATCACCTTCCCGTGCTGGACGATCTGGTCCATCACTTTGTGAGCCATGTCGATGGGAATGGCAAAGCCAATGCCCACGTTTCCGCCACCGCCACCGCCCGTTGCAATAGCCGTGTTGATGCCGACCAGGTTGCCGTGCAAATCGATCAGCGCACCGCCGGAATTGCCGGGGTTGATCGCCGCGTCGGTTTGGATAAAGTCCTCGTAGGTCTCAATGCCCAGGTGGCCGCCCCGGCCTTTTGCGCTGACGATTCCCATCGTCGCTGTCTCGCCGATGCCAAAGGGATCACCGATGGCCAGGACCACATCGCCCACTTGCAGTTTTGAGGAATCACCAAGAGGCAGTGTGGGCAGACCCGTCGCGTTGATCTTCAGCACCGCGATATCCGAGGGCTTGTCCGTGCCGATCACCTTCGCGGTGAATTCCCTCTTATCCGCCAGGCTGACTTTGATGTCCGTAGCTCCATCCACCACGTGATTGTTGGTGATGATGGTTCCATCGGACGTGAGGATCACTCCAGAACCGAGACTCTGTTCCCGCTCCGGCTGCGGCTGCATATTCTGCCCAAACTGATTGCCGAAAAATTGCTGGAAGAAGGGATCGTTAAAAAAAGGCATCATCTGATTCGATCTCGGCTTCACGACTTTCGACGAGTGCACGTTGACCACTGCCGGAAGTGCCGGCTTCAACACCGCTGCAAATCCGTTCGCGAACGTGCCCAACGGCACGGGCGAATTATTCCGCGAAACCGTGACGGGAATTTTCCCCGCACCGTACACGGAATCGTTGGACCAGTTTCGCACTCCAATGGCGAGCAAGATGCCGCCGGCTACCGCCGCAAGCACCACGAGCGTGGCGACCCAGCGGCGAATATGTAACTCACTGCTGTTCATGGCTGTTTCTCCTTTTCCCGCGAAGATGCTGCCGCGAACGATCTCCCGGCACACTATTTGACGTAGATTGCGGCCTTTCGGTTAATGGATGTCCACTTGGCGCTCCGCTTGAGCCCCGGTTTTTTCAGTCGCTTGGCTGAACAATTCTCTGTTTCCGCCCGCGTCGAATCGTGGCCGATCGAAGTTCGGAAACTGCCGGAAGCATAAGCAATACCAGACTACGCGGAGCTATCACGGAAAAACTGCGCACGCTTTCCGTCCGGCCGGGTTCCCTTCATCCACTGTGGCCGGACAAAGCAGCACGACTCAATACCCATTATACTCGACGCCCGCAGAAAACGCTCGGCCCCGCAGGAGCACCGAACAGCGCGTCGCCGCGCGATGTGCTGCAGTGAAGGAAACACTTGTCCGAACGGCGCTCAACCCCTATCCTCACCGTTCTGATTTTTTTGGCGCGTTCAGTAAAGGAGCCTCCTCGAATGAAGCAGAAAATTCTTTCGGTACTCTGCGCGGCGGCAATTCTTTTGTTCGTGGCTTGGCCGAGCCTGTCGGCGCCTCGCTCCGATGATCCGCAATCGCCCGCCGCCGACGGCACCTTAAAGGCCCTCGCGGCCGTGGCCGGCGCGGGAACGATGGAGAACGACGAATACGAATATCTCGAGGAATTAAGCGACGACATCGGCGCGCGCGTCACCGGCTCGCCCGAAGCGGCGAAGGCCATCGACTGGGGCGTCGAAAAAATGAAGGCCATCGGCCTCGAAAACGTGCACACCGAATCCTGGCAGCTCTTCCGCGGCTGGACGCGCATCTCCGCCAGCGCCGAACTCATCTCCCCGATTCATCGCAAGCTGATGGTCGACTCCATGGGCTGGGTCGGATCCACTCCGCAGGGCGGCGTCGACGCAGACCTTCTTGCCGTGAACGGTTTCCAGCTCCAGGACGAAATGAAGAATTCCGCGAACTGGCGCGGCAAAATCCTGATCGTCGTGCACAAGGGACCGCCGCCGCAGGACCGCATGGCCGCTTTCGCGAAATTCGGCGACTTCCTCAAGGAAGCGCACAAGCCGGCGCAATCGCCGTCATCGGCGGCCAGGGCGGATGGAAAGCGGCGGGCATGCACCTGACGCACACGGGCATCCTGGGCTTCGACACGGCGTTCGACGTTCCCGTAGTCAGCATGGCCGCTGAAGATCAGGAACAGCTCGAGCGCTACCTCGATCGCGACAAACCCGTGCGCCTGCACATCGACGTTCAAAATCGCTTTACCGACGGCCCTGTTCCGAGCGCAAATGTTGTGGGCGAAATTCGCGGCGCCACCAATCCCGAACAAATCATCGTCGTCGGAGGACACCTCGATTCCTGGGATCTCGCCTCCGGCTCGACCGATAATGGTTGTGGAACGGCCACCACGCTGGGTGCGGCCGAAGCCATCGTCAAGTCCGGATTCAAGCCGCGGCGGACGATTCGCTTCGTGCTCTTCACCGGCGAAGAGCAGGGACTCGATGGCTCCGTCGCCTACACGCGAATGCACAAAGACGAAATGGCCAACCATGTGGCCGCCGTCATTCTCGACAATGGCCAGGGTCCCGTCACCGGCCTGCAGTTGGGCGGACGCGACGACCTGATTCCCGCCGTCGAGAAATTCGCGGACTCTCTTCAGGCCTTCGGCAAAATGTCTGTCGACGACGACACCGAATTCGGCACCGATACCGGACCGTTCATTCTCGCCGGCCTGCCGGGCATCAACCTGCGCCAGAATTCGCCCGAATATCGCTACACGCATCACTCAAACGTCGACACGTTCGACAAAGTGGACCCGGCCATCCTCGATCGCGACGCGACCGTGATGGCGCTCACCGCCTTCTGGATCGCCGATCGGCCCGAGCGCCTCGCCACTCCCTGGCCCGCCGAAAAAACCGCGCACATGCTCATCGAGAAACACGACGACATAATGCTCAAAGCTTTCGGTCTCTGGCCGTTCGGCAATCTCGGCGCCAACCCGCAATAGTGGTCTCGAAGACCCGAGCGGCGACGGAGGCGAATCGGTGACTCTGCATCACTGTATCCGGAATCCTAGTGGTGCACAGTGTGGTGAGCCTTCCGATTTGATCGTGGGGTGTGCCCAACATGACGAATCTTTGGCGGGATACGCGATACGCAGCGCGGATGGTGGCGAAAATGCCAGGACTTTCGGCAATTATTGTCCTGACCCTGGCGCTCGGGATCGGCGCGACCACAGTCGTCTTCAGCATCGCGAATACCCTGCTGCTTCGCCCGCTGCCAGTTCCGCATCCGTCCCATATTGTAGCGGTCGGTTTTCAGCAGAAAGGAAACCCGGTCGGGCTCGGCAATCTTTCTTACGTTGAATTGCGGGATTTTCAGTCTCAGTCCGACGGTGTTTTCGCGGCTTTGTTCGGTAACATCGGCAGGATGGCTGGTTTCGGCCTGCAAGGCCATACGGCTGAGCAGGCACTCTCAAACTACGTGACCGGGAACTTCTTTACCGGGCTGGGGGTGAAACCCGCTCTTGGCCGTCTGTTCGCTCCCGGCGAAGGCGAACAAATCGGCGCACCGCGGACCGCGGTCCTTAGCCACGCGTTCTGGAAGTCGCACCTCGGCGGTGATCCGAAGATTATAGGGCAGCTGGTGCTGGTCAATGGAAAGCCCACGGAGATCATCGGCATCGCGACCGAAGGATTCCACGGCGCGTTTCCTTCTCTTGTTGACGTTCAACTGTACCTTCCACTCAGCATAATCGCCGAAGACCAGGCGGCCGCCCCCGGCACCTACCAATACGGGAACTTATTCACGAATCGCACGGACCGCGAACTGAACGTTCTTGGCATGCTGAAGCCGGGCATCGCAATAAAACAAGCGCAAAGCGCCGCCCGCCTCGTCCAAGGGCGGCTCGCAGCGCAGTATTCCAAAGACGAAAAAGGCCAAGTGATCGAGGTGCTCTCCGCGCCCAGCGGCGTTCCGGAAAGCGGTATCTTGCGCCTTATCGCCGTTTTGTTCGTGGGGCTTTCGTGGATGGTTTTGCTGCTGGTGTGCATGAATGTGGCCAACGTACTGATGGCGCGCGCGACAACGCGGCGGCAGGAGATGGCGATCCGTTCAGCGCTGGGTGCTTCACGTAAGCGGCTGATCCACCAGATGCTCGTAGAACCCGTGCTGCTGGCCCTCCTCGGAGCCGTCGCCGGCATGCTGGCCGCGCGCTGGGCCATGGCCGCTATATTCGCCCTGCCTGACTGGGCGAAACAAAGAGCCGATTTCGTCATCCTCAAATTCAGCTTCGATTGGCGCGTGTTCCTGATCGCATTTGGGGGCGCGATTTTAGGTGGTATTGCCGCGGGGATTTGGCCGGCGGTCCGCGCCGGCCAAGCAGATCTGAACCTCGTGCTGCACGAGGGCACACGCGGTGACGTTGGGGGTGGTCAACGCCATCGCATGCGGAGCATCCTCGTCGTTGCCCAAGTGGCCGGCTCCCTTGCGCTCCTGATCGCCGCGGGATTCTTCGTGCAGACCTTGCGCCGCGCTCAGCACGCGTATCTCGGCTTCGACCCTACCCATCTTGTCATTTGCACGATGGACCCGCACGAAATTGGTTACGACCAGGCGCGCACGACCCAGTTCTATCGAGAGCTGAAGGACCGCGTTGGTGCGATGCCCGGCGTGCAGTCAGTCAGCGTGTCTTTTGGCTTTCCTTTCATGGGAATCGAATACCCAAGCAGCATCTATGTCGAAAACCGCGTTATTCCTCCGGGCCAGCAGCCCCCGAGCATATTTCACAACGTCGTGGGCCCCGAGTATTTCTCGAATCTGCGTATGCCCCTGCTTCAGGGCCGCGCGTTCACGGAATCCGATGATGATCACGCGCCGCGCGTGGCGGTCATCAATCAAACCATGGCCCGTCAGCTTTGGCTCGGCGAAAACGCGCTCGGAAAGCGATTCCGGGCCGAGAAGGAATCCGGCCCCCTCATAGAAGTCGTCGGAATCGTTGCAGACTCAAAGTATCAAAACATCATGGAGGATCCGCAGCCGTGGTTCTATATCCCGCTGCTCCAGGAGTTTCAGTCGCTTCGCGCGATTGTCGTCCGTTCCACGCTCCCGCCGCAAAATTTGATTTCGCAAGTTGAGCAGCAAATCCGCACGCTCGGCCCGGGAATGCCGCTCTTCAACAGCGCCACCGGGGAGCAGGTGTTGGATCAGAGTGAATTCATTCTGAGGCTGGGCGTTTATCTCGCAGGCGGCATGGGCCTGCTCGGCCTGTTTATCGCCGTAGTCGGAGTCTACGGAGTCGTGTCCTACGCTGTCTCGCAGCGGACGCGCGAAGTGGGGATTCGCATGGCGCTGGGCGCTCTGCCGTCTGACGTATTGAAATTGGTTCTGCGTGGGGGATTAGGCCTCATCACTGCCGGGGTGGCGGCAGGTTTGATTGTCGGATTTCTCGTGACGCGCGGCATCGGCCATGTCTTTCACGGCGAGACGGGCCTGATTGTGTTCCCGATAGCGGCCGTGCTGCTTACGGCCACAGGCCTTCTGGCCTGTTACATCCCTGCGCGGCGCGCCGTCCGCGTCGATCCAATGACCGCCCTCCGCCACGAGTAGCGTTCACCAGAGCATCGGAAGCCTTCACAGCTCGTGCTCCCAGGATTGCGCTTGCGCCCGCCGTATAATCTTACGGCCGCTTGGTCGGCGATCTGTGCACTTTTCCGCTTCCGGATTGTACGAAATCGTGTAGGTTGCGTTCACCGGCGCTGCTTATTTCTGTCCTTGCTTGGCAGCAAGGGAACCGTTCCTCGCCAGTGCGCCTGACAAGTTTCGAAGAGCGAATGGAGGCCGCAGAAAAAAAGAATGCACCCACCAGATAGCATCAAACCTCCACAAATGTGACTTTCCTTAGGTCGTCCACATGCCTCCGTCCCCGGCGTATAATCGGAAGCGTATCCGAGGAGCATCAATCCAAATCAACCACCCCGGGATGCAAGGAGGTAAGAAATGACCGAAACTTCCGGACAAGGAGCCGCTCGACAGATGACCCACACGTTGCCGCCTCTTCCGTACTCGTTCGACGCACTCGAGCCCTACATTGACGCCAAAACCATGGAAATCCATCACGACAAGCATCACGGCGCTTACGTCACCAACCTGAATAAAGCTCTCGAAGGCCAGGCCGAGCTTCAGAAGCTTTCCGTCGATGACCTGCTCGCACAGATCAACAAAGTTCCCGAAAACATCCGCACTGCCGTGCGCAACAATGGCGGCGGACACATGAATCACTCGATGTTCTGGAAGATCATGAAAAAGGGCGGCGGAGGCGAACCAAAAGGCGAGCTCGCGGACGCCATCAAGAGTTCCTTTGGCAGCTTCGCCGACTTCAAAACGAAGTTCAATCAGGCGGCGACCACGCGCTTCGGCTCCGGCTGGGCCTGGCTGATGTTCAAGGGCGGCAAGCTCGCCATCGAGTCCACGGCGAATCAGGACAATCCGATCATGGACGGCGGCAAGGCCTTCTTCGGCCTCGACGTCTGGGAACACGCCTACTACCTGAAATACCAGAACCGCCGGCCCGAATACATCGAGGCCTGGTGGAACGTGATCAACTGGGACCAGGTCGCGGAAAACTTCCACCACGCGAAAAAGTGACAGCGTATTCCGCCGTCGTCCCGAACCCGGCCCGCATTCCGGGGCCCGGGTGAGGGATCTGTCGTTCCCGAGTCTCCCTGGGGCGTTCGCTCACCGCGAGCGCCCTCCTTTTCCCTGCCCGAAGAAACTGGAGGGTTAGTCCTGCCTTTGAAAATCCTGATCTCTGGCGCCGGAATCGCGGGACCCACGCTCGCCTACTGGCTCCTCCAATACGGATTCGAGCCCACCATCGTTGAAGCCGCGCCCACGTTGCGCACTGGCGGCTATGTCATCGACTTCTGGGGCGCAGGCTTCGACATCGCCGACAAGATGGGTCTTCTGCCGGAGATTACCCGCGCCGGATACAGGCTCCGCGAACTGCGAGTCGTAAACGCCAACGGCAAGCGGGCCGCGGGCTTCCCCGTCAGCGCGTTCTTTCGCATGACAAAGGGTCGCTACGCCAGCCTTCCCCGCTCCGATCTCGCTGCGTTCATTTTCAAGAAAATCGAAGGCCGGGTCGAGGCGATCTTCGGTGACACGATCGATCGCATCGAGCAGAAGGCCGAAGGCGTGAGCGTCACCTTCCAGTGCGCAGGCGCCCGAGACTTCGACCTCGTCGTCGGCGCGGATGGCCTCCATTCCCGCGTCCGCGAGCTTGTCTTCGGCCCCGAAAAGCAATTCGAAAAATACCTCGGCTTCAAGGCCGCCGCGTTTCAAGTCGAAGGCTACACGCCGCGCGACGAACTCGTTTACATGATGTACACGCAGGTAGGCCAGCAAGTCGGCCGGTTTTCCATGCGTGACAATCGCACGCTTTTCCTCTTTACGTTCGCCGATGACGATCCGGGTGTGCCCTCCGATGTCGCGGGCCAGAAAGCGCTGTTGCGCAAGCGATTTGGAACGAGCGGCTGGGAGTGTCCCCGGATTCTGGACGCCATGGACGCCTCGAACGACCTCTACGTCGACCGCGTGAGCCAGATTCGCATGAGCCCGGAAGAAGGCCTCTGGACGCGCGGAAGAGTCACCCTCGTTGGCGACGCTGCTTTCTGTGTGTCGCTGCTCGCCGGGCAGGGCTCGGCCCTGGCAATCATCGCGGCCTACATTCTTGCCGGCGAACTCCACCGCGCGAACGGCAACTACGTGGAAGCCCTCCGGCGTTATCAGGACCTTTTTGCGCCATTCGTCTTTCGCAAGCAGAAAGCAGCCCTGCGCTTCGCGGGTTCGTTCGCGCCCAAATCGAAGTTCTCGCTCTTCCTTCGCAACCGGATCTTCGATCTTCTCGCAATTCCCGGGATCGCGGACCTCGCCATCGGCCGCGACCTCGCTGACAAAATCTCCATTCCCGATTACTAGCGGACATCGGCGGCCAGTCGCGATGACCACTGCGCGAGGGAAAGGAATTGGATCAAGGTGGCGGCCGGCGTATCTTGTTTGAGGAGGAAGGAAATGTACATGAGACCTACCAGCCTTCGATGGCTCGCATTTCTGCTTCTTCTGCCCTTTTTCGGGCTTTGCGGCGGACCGCTTGCCGCCACTCAGCACGACATTCCCTCGGTCAGCGGAGACGTGGGCACGTGCCGCGTCTTGTTCACGGTCCACGACGCTTCGAAGAAGCCCATTTACAATGCCAAGATTGACGTGACTCTCCACTACGGCTTCATGAATTTGCGCAAGACGGAGCTCGAGGTGGCCACGGACGGCGACGGCAAGGCTCGCGTCACGGGCCTGCCGAATTTCCCGAAGAAGCCGCTCGAGTTTGTGGTGAAGAGCGGCACCATCTCGAAGCTCGTCACCGATGATCCTTCGACGAAATGCGACGCAGCCTTCGACGTCACCCTGGCTGTGCGCTAGCAGTTCCGGGGGGTACCGTTAAACCGGGCTTGGGAGGAGTTTGGGTTGAGCACGATCTTTGACTTCATTGCGGATGCTCGTGCGAGAGGTCTGCTCAAGGCCATGATCCTCGGTCGGATTCTGTTTCCCAGCGCCAAACTGGCTTTGGTCGATCACGCTCGCGGCACCCTGCTGGCCGCGGCCTGTGGCCTGCATCAGGCCAGCGAAGACTTCGACGAAGACGACTTGTATGCCGCCATGGACCGACTGAACGGAAACTGGGTGGGCGTCGAGAAGCAGCTTTACCACCAGAGCTTTCCCCAGGGCGTCTCGCTGGTGCTCTACGATCTGACCAGCGTGTATTTTGAAGGGGACGGCCCGTCCCAGATCAGTCAGTATGGGCACAGCCGGGACCATCGCTCGGATCGGCCGCAAGTCCTGCTGGCGGTGGCCACCGACGCCCAGGGCCTGCCGCTGCATTTGGAGGTCTTGCGCGGCAACCGCGGCGATACCACCACGCTGCAGGGACTGTTGCGCACCTTGCGCCGCCTCTTCTGTATCCGCTAAGCTCTCTTTGTTCGATGGCGGCTTGAGCAGCAAGGTCAATCTGTAGGCTATGTACTAGCTGCAGCTCAAGTATGTGACTCTGTTGAGCGCCAGCAGTCTGTAAGAGTTGCTGGCCAGCTTGCCTGCCTAGCAGTCACCCTAGCTGTGAGATCTCACTCAGTTGATAGAAATCTTGCGCTAGAGCAAGCGCTACGTGATTGCTAGCTGTTCCTATCGTCAGCAGCGAGATCAACAACGGCGGCAGACAACCAGCAAAGCAGAGAACGGAACTCAAACGACTGGCGGCAGTCCAGCGCAAGAAGGTGAACGCGCAGAAATTAGCTAGCCAGGTAGGACGCGCGCTGCAACAGCTCAAAGCTCATATAATCTTCGACTATGCCGTGTACCAGAACAGCCAATTGCTATGTAGCCGTCTCACCCAGGTGATCTAAGCCGAGAAGATCCGCGATGTTCTTTACCTTTGCAAAGACCCGGGGCGTTCCGAAGGGCCGCCGCTACAAAACGAAGCCCGGGCACGGCATTGTTCCTTGCACTGTGCTTCCTGCCTCCGTGCCTCTTTGCTTCCTGCTTCCTGCTTCCTGCTTTCAGCTTTAGTGCGCCCAAATCTTTGCGGGGTCCGTTTCATACGGGTAGACGTGGACCATCCAGCCGAAGATCTGCGGGATCCACCGGCCGTCGGCCTCCTGGCAGGCGTGCTGCGTCGCAATCGAACCGTCGGGGCCAAACTCCTTCCAGTCGACCTCGTGAATATCCGAGCCTCGCGGCGGCAGGCAAAGGTTCACGTGCTTGTGCCAGCGCGCGACGCTGAGCGGCACACGCGCGTTCAACTGATCTTCCGAGAACCGTCTAGGAGCGGTAAACATCGCACCGGCCAGCACGTATGTTCCGTTCACTTTCTTGTAGAGAAGCGAGGTCGGCTCCGCCGGATCGAAGCTGAAGCCCGCCTTCATCGCGTTCCAGTAATTCGTGAAGTGATAGATCTTTTGCGAAACGTTGGGGCCAAAGATATGGTAACCGTTCGCCAGCGCCACCCGGTAATTCTTGTATTGATCGATGGACTTGCGCACCGTTTCGACAATTCTTGCGGCGCGCTCGTCATCGCCCGGCTGTGCCGGACGCAAAGAAGTCATGAACATGTGCGGGTTCATGTTCCCCGACATACGCATTGAATCGGACATCGCGTTCATGGCCGCGCGCCCGGCGTCTGAAGTTGCTGCCGTTTTCTGTTGCATCTCGCCCGAAGTCATTCCGCCCATGCCGTTCTGGCTCTGCTGCTCGCTTTGCGAAGGCTGCGATTCCTGCGCTCGGGCGCTCGACACCAGGAGCAGCAGAATCGTGATCAACTCTACTGCGGCGATTCGTCGTGGCATCGTGGGTTCCTCTATTTCAAATAACGCTTCGCGATCGGGAAAGTTTCATTCTTTCGAGGGACGCCGAAGGCAAATGAGGAGGCCCGAATTTTCAGGCCTCCCTGGGGGTGCAGCAGGATACACCTGTACGTAAGCCGGGCGAGTGCGCGTCTAGTTTCCCGGCCGCTTGATCAAACCCGACTACGCGGGAAAAGTTGCGGGCCATTACGCGACTGGTCGCGGAATTTGCGGCGTCTCCCACGCGAACGCATCCGAATCGAAAAGCCCTGCCGCGTCATCGAATCGCACGTGTTTGGCGAGCGGGCTCAGCGGTGGGGTGGTATCTCCCGGCGGGTTCGGTGGGAGGTGACCCATATTTCTCTTTCGCGAAAGCCAGCCTTGACGCTCGCCCGGAAATCTGTAAACTGCATTTTCTGTCATGGCGACTGCGTCAAATCCGCTCGACGATGCGATTCAGCAGTTCGAGTTTCCCCAACGGGAAGCTGCGTTCTTCTATGGACTGTTCCTGCGCGGCCACTCCGCGGAGGAACTGCGCCGCGACATCGAAGTCCCGGCCGCCGTTCTCGCCAAATGGGACCGCGAAACCCAGCGCGAGCCGCACCTCCGCCAATTGCTCGAACGAGTCGTGGACTACCGCCGCCACGTCCTGGCCATCTTTGAGAACCTCGTAGGACGCGACTCATCCAAGCAGCCGCTCCAGTAGCGGGCCCTGCCGTCGCTCTTCTGGATTTCAAGAATGCCTTCGAGGGTTGAAACGCTTCGTATTCAGTAAGTTGCCGGACCTCGCGACCCATTTCGGCCCAAGCGCACCTGGCGGTTGATCGATATGTAAACCGCCATGCAAAAACCGTTGGCTGCCAGTACTAGAACCAGTACCATAGCGTCCCGTCCGCGGTTTTCGTGAGCATCGCTTTGCGGTCGGAGGTGCTTGGCTTTTTTCCTGAAACGATTAGACCGCTCGGCACCCATGCCCCAGGTTCGGGAGACCTACGTGAGACCTCCCTTCGCCTCAAGTACGCGCGGGATTCTTCTAATTGGACTTGTGGCAATTTTGCCTATTGCGGGGTGTAGCAGTGAGCCTGGGGACCGCGCGGCTATTCCCTCGATTCAAGCTCAGCCCGCTAGTCAGACGGTCACGGCCGGTCAAACCGCTACCTTCACGGTCGCAGCTGCTGGAACCGCGCCCTTAAGCTATCAGTGGCAGAAAAACGGGTCCACCCTTTCCGGAGCCGATTCCTCAAGCTACACGACGCCACCCACGACCAGCGCGGACAACGGATCTACGTTCAACGTAATCGTAAGCGACTCGATGGGCAATGTGACCAGTAACTCGGCCACGTTGACCGTAACCGGTACCCCACCAACCATAACAACGCAGCCCCAGAGTCAAACAGTCGTGGCCGGTCAAACCGCTACGTTCTCGGTCACGGCATCGGGCACCGCACCGCTGAGCTATCAGTGGCAGGTGAACGGTTCGAACATCGCCGGAGCGAACCAATCGAGCTTCACAACGGCGTCGACCACCAGCGCCGACAATGGATCTACGTTCGACGTGATCGTAAGCAACGCGGTTGGCTCGGTTACCAGCAACACGGCAACGCTGACCGTAAACTCACCAGTTTCCGGCTTTAGTTTCGCAAACGGATTTACGTCGTCAGGCCTGACGCTTAACGGCAGCGCTGCGATAGGCGGCAGCCGTCTGCGGCTGACAGATGGCGGCGCAAGTGAGGCTGGCAGCGCCTTCTTCGACACACCTGTGGACGTGCGGTCGTTCATCACGGATTTCACGTTCCAGCTGACCAGTGCGACTGCCGATGGGTTCACGTTGACAATCCAAAGCAACGGTCCAGCGGCGCTCGGCGCAGGGGGCCAGAGTCTGGGATATGGGTCAAGCGGTTCCGGCACGGGTGGAATACCGAACAGCGTAGCCGTAGGATTCCAGCTCTACGATCAAACCTTGAATGCCGAAGTGAGCCGGACCGGCATGTGGACGGGCGGCAATTCGCCCGGGGCTACGCCCGGTACCGACACGACGCCGGCCGGGGTAAATCTGCACTCGGGCGACGTGATGGCCGTGCACCTCACCTACGACGGCACCACGCTCGCCTGGACAATTACGGATACGGTAACCGAGTCGATGTTCCGCGCCAGTTTCCCGGTAAATATTCCGAATCTCGTGGGAGACAATGCGGCTTACGTCGGCTTCACGGGCGGTACCGGCTCGAATACGGCCGTTCAGGACATCCTCACGTGGGCGTACAACGCAGTGCCGGTGGCAGCGTTCCAATGGCCGGTTGACGCCCCTGTCACCTACGCTCCCTCCGCCTGCGGAGGACCGAACGATTATGCGACGTACTGCTCGCAGAACCCCATTTTGGGCCAATACCACACCGGCGTTGACGTTTGTCCCCAATCGGTGGGCTGCGGTGTCGGAAACCCGGTGTATGCAACCAGCACCGGAGTTGTAGAGACGGCATTCGTTGTATCCGATCCCACCGAGTCTTTGTGTGACGGAAGCTCTGACGCCGGCTATCAGGTGAACAGCAACACTTCAAATCTTGGAAACGTCATTCTCATCGCGCACCCCAACGGCAAATTCAGCCTCTATGGACATCTCGATTGCATTTGGCCGGGGATCACTCCGGGGGTCGTCGTCGCTGCCGGAACCAGAATCGGCAACATGGGCCATTCCGCGTTCGGCCAGAGGGTGCAGAGCTTTACGCCCCACACTCATTTCGAAATCAAAGATCGAGGGGTGCTCGGCGATCCAACGAACAAAGGATATTCCGGATACACGACCGATATCCCGGACGGCTACGGCTATCACGACCCGCGCGTTTATCTCAATCCGTTCACTCCGACCAGCATCTCGCCGGTAGCTGTAAAGGTCGTCACCTCCGCGCCGCAGAACGTCCTGACCGGTCCTGACCCGAGTTTTGCCTTCCTGACCTCGATCGCTCCCTCGCAGGAATTCGTGGCCTCGGCCACCGATGGAAGCTGGTATCGCATCGATCTCCCGAATGTGAATGGGCCAGTTTCGGGCTGGGTTCAAGGAAGTGCCAACGGACAGACGCTGGTAACGGTGGATTCGAGCGCGACGGCAATTCAGGTTTCGGTCGCGGGCAGTTCCGGGCTGGACGTGATGGCTGGGTCGAGTTCTTCGCCGGACCTGGTGGCCTGGGATCAAACGTTCTCAAACTGTGCCGCAGTTGAGCGAATCTGGAACGGGCAGTGGTTCGTGACAATCGCGAGTCAAAATGGCTTCGACGAGTTTTACATGCCTCTGAATTACTACTTCGGCTCCAACGTCACTTGCAGGGAACCCGTCGGCCTGGGTCCCACTACTGGCTGGGCCTCGGACAGCTTCCTGAAGTAGCGCGTCTCCGCTTCTTCGGTGACGGCGCCGAACAGGGGTTGAGCTGGTCTGGCGCGCACCACGAGCGGAAGCGAAGCGTTCGGACGCGGAATAAATTTCCTTCAGTGGGTTCCTGAGCCTGCGGTTAGCCGGGCTGAATAGCCCTAGTGGTCGTGTGCTTCTTCCGCGACTCCGACCGTTTCGTCGGGAACGTCGCCGGGTCGGCCCTTCACGCGATCATACACGGTCACAAGGCACGTCGAACCGAGCGCCTCGTTGTAGTAGGTCGGAACGCCCAGGGCCGTTCTCAATTCTTCATTGAACCGTCGCAGGTCGTCGAGTTGGCTCGCTCGAATGGGGACCTTCTTGCCGTCGTGAGTGAGGAGGAATTTCTGGTACCCCGCATCCCACAGCCGCGTGAACTGGCCCTGAAACATGAGGGAGGGAAGGATGGTCATCTGGTACCGCCCCTCGGGCGTCTTGCGCAGCTCCGCGCCGCAACCGTACCGCTCGATGCGGACCACTCCTCCCGAGCTTCGCACCAGGAAGCCCTTAGCAGAGAGTGACTCAATCTGCGCTTGATCGAAAAGCTTGTTGACGTACCACATGGATGTATCAGAATATTGACTTTGCCCGGGACCTGTAAAGCGCTAAGTTCGAGTCCAAGAGCATTTTCCCGGCATCTAATCTCCGATGATCGAGAACGCCAATCTTCGGAATCTTTGCTCCGCTTCCGCGTCGTCCCGGACGCGCTGTTGCTGTTGTCGCCGCTAACACACGGCGGCGCTGCCATCTGCTAAGAACTCCCAATTCAATCGAATAGCGGATTTCAGCGAATTCAGTTTCCGCATATGCCCTTTTCGCGGATAAGAACCGCGCAGCTTTCGACACGTTTCACGGCAGAGTTGAGGAACGAAGAGACCAATGGCGGCTAGCATCCAACTGATCTCGCAGCAAGGCGCGCAGTCGCGGATTGGTCGCGGACTGCTCGAGCAGGTCGGAAACACGCCTCTGCTGCGGATCGAGCGCGTAACGGCGGAATTCCCCAATGTGGAGTTCTATGCCAAGGCCGAGTGGTTCAATCCTGGCGGCTCCGTAAAAGATCGCGCCGCGCTTTCCATGATTCGCGAAGGCGAGCGCAGCGGGCGCCTGCGTCCGGGAAAAGTCATTCTCGATGCGACCAGCGGCAACACAGGAATCGCCTTGGCCATGATCGGAGCGGCGCTGCGCTATCGCGTGAGACTCTGCATGCCAACGAGCGCATCGCCCGAACGCAAGGCAATCCTGAGTGCGTATGGCGTTGACGTGGTCTATACGCCCGGCGAGCAGGGCACGGACGGCGCGATTCGCCGCGTTCGAGAGATCTACAACGCGGAACCGGGAAAATATTTCTACGTCGATCAGTACGCCAATCCCGCTAATCCCGCCGCTCACTATTCCGGCACGGCTCCTGAAATCTGGCGGCAGACCCGCGGAACGATCACGCATTTTGTCGCGGGTCTTGGCACCAGCGGAACGTTCGTCGGAACCACACGCCGGCTGAGAGAATTGAATCCAGGCATCCACTGCGTCAGCGTTCAGCCGGATTCGGGTTTCCACGGGCTGGAAGGACTGAAGCACATGGCGACCGCCATCGTGCCCCGCATTTACGACCCGTCTCTGGCCGATGGAGATATCGCTGTGCGAACCGAGGATGCGCAGGCGATGACCAAGCGCCTGGCCCGCGAGGAAGGGCTCCTCGTCGGCGTCAGCTCCGGTGCTGCTCTGTGGGCATGCCTGGATGTAGCGCGGCGCTTGCCGCGTGACGAGCGTGCCGTGATCGTGACCCTTTTCGCGGACTCGGGCGAGAAATATCTGACCGAGCGTTTTTGGAACGAAGAATGAGCGGCCTGGAACTGCAGATCGGCGAGGCGCTCGCCCTGCGCATCGAAGCGCACGGAGCGGGAACCTATCCGCACGAGTGTTGCGGGGCCCTGCTCGGACGTGATGCGGAAGGCTCGCGCGAGGTGCTGGATCTGCTCCCGCTGGCCAATCGTCGCGACGATTCGCCGCGGAACCGGTTCGAGCTCACGCCTGAGGACGTACGACTGGCGGAGCAAACGGCGCGCGCCAGGAAAATGGAATTGCTGGGCTGGTACCACTCGCACCCGGACGCCCCGGCGCGTCCCAGCGAATTCGATCGCGAGCACGCCTGGCCGTGGTACAGCTATATTATCGTAAGCGTCCGGAAGGGCGAGCCGCGCGAGATGACTTCATGGCGTCTGCGCGACGATCGCAGCGCCTATGACCCGGAAGCGATTGCGATGGCAGACGCGGTGCGTGCACCGGACGCGTTGCGCCTTCAGGAAATTCTGCGGTCCGCGCATTCGGAATAATCAGGAGAGAAGCGAATGTCCGTGAAAGTCATTATCCCCACGCCTCTTCGAGGCTACGCGGGAAAGCAGGAAAGCTTCGACGTGCAGGCGTCCACCGTGGGCGAAGCGCTTAATTCCCTGACGACGCGCTACCAGGATCTGAAGAAGCATCTCTATGCCGATGACGGCCGCCTGCGCAGCTTCGTCAACGTCTACGTGAACGACGAAGACATTCGCTACCTGCAAAAGGATCAAACGCAATTGAAGGAGGGCGACACCGTGAGCATCGTGCCCTCCATCGCCGGCGGTGCCGCCGCGTCCAATCAGGAATAGAATAGAGAGAAGGTTCCATGGCCACCAGGATCGACATCGCAGCCGCCGCGCCCGCGGCCCTTTCGAACGAAGAAGTACTCCGCTACAGCCGCCATCTGATCATGCCCGAAGTCGGCATGGATGGGCAGCTCAAGCTCAAGCGGGCTAAAGTTCTTTGTATCGGCACGGGAGGGTTGGGCGCGCCGCTCGGCCTGTATCTCGCCGCCGCCGGTGTGGGCCGCATTGGCCTCGTCGACTTCGACAAGGTCGATCTGACCAACCTGCAACGCCAGATTCTTTTCAGCACGACGGACGTCGGCCGGCCAAAAATCGAAGCAGCTGCCGCGCGCCTTCGCGGACTGAATCCCGACATTCAAATCGATCAGCACGAAACTCGGCTGACCAGCGAGAATGCGCTCGACCTCTTCCGCGATTACGACATCATCGTCGATGGCACCGACAATTTCCCCACGCGCTACCTGGTGAACGACGCTTGCATTCTCCTCGGCAAGCCGAACGTCTACGGTTCGATTTTCCGCTTCGAGGGGCAGGTCAGCATATTCGGCTATTCCGGCGGGCCGTGCTATCGATGCTTGTATCCGGAGCCGCCTCCGCCCGGACTGGTTCCCTCTTGCGCCGAAGGTGGAGTCCTCGGCGTGCTGCCCGGGATCGTCGGCGCATTGCAGGCAGCCGAGGCCGTCAAAGCTGATCCTCGGCAAAGGCGAGCCGCTCGTTGGCCGCCTGCTGCTTTTCGACGCGCTCGCCATGCGTTTTCGCGAGTTGAAGCTGCGCAAGAATCCCGAATGCCCCGTGTGCGGCAATCACCCGACCGTCACCAAGCTGATCGACTATGCGGAGTTCTGCGGCATTCGCGGGGAAGAAGCCCCGGCTCCGCAAACCTCCGTTCCCGAAATCACGCCCCGCGAACTCAAAGACCGTCTGGATCGTGGCGATGACCTGTTCATTCTCGACGTCCGCGAGCCCCACGAATATCAGATCTGCAATCTCGGCGGCCATCTGATCCCGCTCGGCGATCTTCCCAAGCGCGTCAGCGAACTCGACAGCTCGCGCGAGATCGTCGCCCACTGCCGCAGCGGCAAACGCTCGGCCGAAGCCACGCAATTTCTGCAAAAGGCCGGTTTCCGCAAAGTCCTGAACCTGAAGGGTGGTATTCTCGCGTGGTCGGACGACGTTGATCCGGCGGTTCCCAAGTACTGAAGCCCGGCCCGGCGATTCGTCAAGACGTCGCAACCGCACGCAGTTCCCCGACGGAGGGTTGAATGGCAGACATCAGGATTACAGTTCGCCCGAATGGTCCGTATCGCATCGAAGGCCCCGAAGGCGCAGTTGACCTCGTAGACGCGCAGGGAAACCCCTTTGACCTCAGCGCCAAGCTCAAAGATGGCCGGCTCGCTTTTTCGCTGTGCCGCTGTGGTGGCTCCGTGACCAAGCCCTTCTGCGACGGCGCTCATAGCCGTATCGGTTTCCAAGGCGCCGAATCGGCCGTCCTCACCTCCGATCAGAATCAGCCCAAGCCGTAATCCTCAAGCCACGCGTCCGAGGGCTCGTGATTCGAACTCCCACCAGGAAGAAAAAGCGTCGAGCCGCGTCCGAACGCGACCTGTGCAGATTCCCGACTCGCGGCAACGCACCGCCTCCGGCTCCTACTGAGTAACTTTTCTACCCCGTGCGCAGTTCAGTCCTAGTCCTCGCTCCCCCAGAATCGGACCAACGAGCTCCGCTAGGAAGGGCTTTGATGCTGAAAATGCGTAGCTTAGTTAGTACTATTACTACGTTTCATTTCGGCACCATACTTGCTCAACACGTAGAGGATACGTGTTTCGAGGCGCGGGGCCGCCTCTCGGACTGGTGGCGCATTGGGGGAATTGTGGGCTCGTCGTTCAGCTTTTGGAACCAGCTAAATCGTTTCCGGACACTCCTTCTTGGACTGATCTTCGCCGCGACTATTTCTCGTGTTTCTGGTCGTGCTTCGCGGCTCGTCCTATGTCGCCGATCCTCTCTTCGATACGTACCTGGAGATGGGTGGCAGCCTCATCGCCTTCACTTTCGCCGCGAATGCCCTAGTCCGTTTCCGCGGAACCCACGACCGCATCTCTCTGATCCTGGCGTTCGGTTTCGTTCTGGCTGGACTGATCGAAGCCGGAACCAGCATGACCTTCTATCGCGGCGCGGCAAGCGTGGTCAACACGGGAGACCACATTTCGATTGCCTGGCTTGCCGGGCGGACATTGCTCGGAATCCTTTTGCTCGCCGCTCTTGCCGTGGAGAGCCGCGTCCCCGTTTCAAGGGATCCGGGGAAGGAAATGGCCGTGGCCACGCTGATCGTGGGCGCGGTCGCTTACCTTACCAGTGTTTTCTATTTCATGCTTCCGGCGCCGCCAAGGATCCATCCGAACGCGCTCGTTCCGAGGCTTTGGGATCTTGCACCGGCTGCGATCTACGTCGCCGCAGCCCTCGGCTATCGATGGCGCTTGCGTCGCGTGAATGCTTCGCTCGACCGCGCGCTCTATGTTGCCGCGATCCTGAACGCCATCTGCCATCTGACCATGAGCGAATCGCAACACGCTCTGGACGCAGCGGCCACCCTGGCGCATATCTTCATGGTGCTGAGCTATGTGGTCGTTCTCGGCGGCACGCTGCTCGACAACGCCCAGCTCTTCGACCAGGTGAGCAAGCTGGCGTCGTCCGATTCGCTGACGGGCCTCGCAAACCACAGACGGCTGTTCGAGGTGCTCGACACCGAATTGCAGCGCTCCCGGCGAACCGGCCGCAGCTTTGCCCTACTGCTCTTCGACCTCGACGGGCTGAAGAAAATTAATGACAAGTATGGTCATTTGACGGGAAGCCGCGCCATTCGGCGGCTGGGAGGCGCCCTGCGGGCGCACAGCCGCGCCATCGATACTCCCGCGCGCTACGGCGGCGACGAATTTGCTCTCGTTCTTCCTGAATCGGGCGAGAACGAAGCCAAGCAGGCCGCCGGTCGTATCTGCGAACAGCTTGCCAATGACGGAGAAGAGCCCAGAATCTCGGTCAGCGTCGGCCTGGCTGTCTATCCCATGGACGGCACGACGATCGAAAAGCTCCTGTCGTCGGCTGACCGCGCCCTCTACAGCATGAAGGGGCGTTCTGAAAAAAAGTTCAGGTTTCGACACGCAGCAGCATGTTTGTAGGTGTCCTGCGAGTTCGATTCGCCTAAGCTGTTTTCTGAGCCGGCTCTGTCCATAGCGGCAGAGCAACGCTGATCGCGGCTTGACGTTCGCTGCGAGCGGCATTCCCGGCGGGGGCCGGGTCGGCCGCGCCCGCAATTCCGAACACTCAATGCTGGAAAAACGGGCGGGCGAGAGACAAGTCGGGCAGCGAGTATTTCTGCGTGGGGGCAGCACAGTGCGTCTGGGGATGAAAATCCCGAAATCTTCCGCCGCGGTCCGCCGCGAAACTCGCGTTCCCATGGAAGTCGGGGTGCGGATTTTCGGACATCATTCGCTTCCCGGCGCGGAAACCACCTTCACGGAAAACGTCAGCCCTCGCGGCGCGCGCGTTTTCACCAACCGGCACTGGAAAACGAACGACCGCCTCACCATCACAACTCTCACTGGGTCTTTCCGCGCGCTCGCTCGCGTGGCCTACTGCCACACCGTTCCGGACAACGGCTTTGCAGTTGGACTGGAGTTCCTGGATCCCGTGGGAAACTGGGTCATGACAGACGTGGCCATGTCGCCCGCCGGGGCTCTGGCCGGCTGAGTCCAGATCGCATCCTTCGAATCCCCTACTGTACGAAACCTACCTTCGGCTCGGGACCTGAAGGCGACCCTTCGGGCAGTTTTCCGAACTGGGCCTCAAACCGCGAAATATTTTCCTCCAAAGCGTGCATCAGACGCTTCGCGTGCCTCGGGCTCAGAATCAGGCTGGCCACCAGTTTGCCCTGCGGCACGGTTGGAAACATGTAGATGAAGTTCAGCGTGAATTCCTCGGCGTTATGATGAACGACCACGAGGTTTGAATACTGGCCCAGTAATTCCTTTTCGTCCGCCTTGATTTGAACTTGCTGCTGTTGTGGATTCGGCGCCTCAGCCATCGCAAAGCCCCCCCTTGGGATCGAAGCTAAACTATAGCAAGCCTGCCCCGCGAGCGGAAACTCCCGCCCGATGATCGCGATGAACTGGCTCTTGTGCCTTCGAGCGTTCCCTTCTAATCTTGAGTTCGAATTTTGAAAAATCCATTTCCGTTTCTCAGGAGGACGCGTGAAGGACGTTATCTCGACTGAAAAAGGGCCCAAGGCCATCGGTCCGTATTCCCAGGCCGTTCGCGCCAATGGTTTCGTTTTCATTTCCGGGCAGGTCGGGTTCGATCCCGCCACGGGACAGCTCGTCGAAGGCGATGTTGCCAGGCAAACAGCCCGCGTGCTCGACAACTTGAAAGCGATTGCCGAGGCCGCAGGGTCGTCTCTCGACAAAGCCGTCAAAGCGACCGTCTTCCTGAAAGACATGAACGATTTCGCCGCGATGAATGAAGTCTACGCGCGCTATTTCGCCCACCAGCCGCCCGCGCGGTCCACCGTTGAAGTCGCGCGCCTTCCCAGAGATGTTCGCGTCGAAATCGATCTCATCGCGCTGGCCTGAACGGCAGAAGATTGGCGTTCACATTCCTGTAAGGTGCTGCGTGTAACTTGGCGCCGGGCGAAGCATGACAGAACCACAATTTGATCTCGTTGTGATCGGCAGCGGTCCCGCCGGGCAAAAAGGCGCGATTTGCGCGGCAAAAATGCGCAAGCGCGTCGCTGTCGTCGACCGCACGTTGATGATGGGCGGCGTGTGCGTCCACACGGGCACGATTCCGAGCAAGACCGTGCGCGAAGCGATCTTTCAGCTCACCGGCGCGGCCGTGAAGAGCGCCTACGGCTACCGCACGAATAGCGATGTTTCCGTCCAGGATCTCGCGGCGCGGGTACAGGCGATCGTCGCTCGCGAAACGGAAGTGATTCACGCGCAGCTCAAGCGCAACGGCGTCGCCATCTTTCAGGGCCTCGCGCAATTCGTCGATCCGCACACGATCGAAGTCGTAAACGAGAGCCGGAAATCTCTCCTGCGGGCCGGCCATTTTCTGATCGCTTGCGGCACGCGCCCTGCGCGCAGCCCGGACATTCCCGTCGACGGCAAGCGCATCGTCGACACCGATCAGATTTCCGGCATGGACGCCATCCCGAAAGAATTGATCGTTGTCGGTGCGGGCGTCATCGGTCTCGAGTACGCCTCCTTCTTCGCCGCTCTCGGCTCGGAAGTCACTCTCATCGATCAGCGTCCCGCGATCCTCGATTTCGTCGATCGCGAAATCGTCGAGACGCTCGCCTATCACCTCCGGCAATTGGGCGCGACGTTCCGCCTCGGTGAAAAGGTCACGCGCATTGGATTCGACGCCGCCCGCGACCGCGTCTTCGCCGAACTCGAAAGCGGCAAGAAAGTTCAGGCGCACACGCTCCTCTACTGCGTGGGACGTCAGGCAAATGGAGACTCGCTTCGTCTCGAAGCCGCTGGCCTCAAGCCGGATCCTCGCGGAAAAGTCGAAGTTAACGACTCCTTCCAAACCGCCGTGCCTCACATCTGCGCCGCCGGCGACGTCATCGGGTTCCCCGCCCTGGCCAGCACGTCGATGGAACAAGGCCGCCTGGCCGGCTGTTACATGTTTGGCGTGCCCGCCGAACATCTGCCGCAACTCTTCCCCTATGGCATCTACACGATTCCGGAAATTTCCATGGTTGGCCAAACGGAAGAAAAGCTCACAGCCGCGAAGGTTCCTTACGAGGTGGGAATTGCGAAATATGCCGAACTCGCGAAAAGCATGATGCTTGGCGACGAAAGCGGCATGCTCAAGCTGCTATTCGACCGCAACACGCTGAAACTTCTCGGCGTCCACGTGATCGGCCAGCGCGCCACCGAGATCGTCCACATCGGCCAGGCCGTTCTCTCCTACGGTGGCACCATCGAGTATTTTCGCGACACCGTTTTCAACTATCCGACGCTCGCCGAAGCCTACAAGGTCGCCGCCCTCGATGGCCTCAACAAACTCTGACTGGTTTTTGATGGAAGGTTCGTGCCAGGTACGGCTTCACACGGTGCTGAAAAATTTGAACTGCTTTTGCGTTTGCGGCCTCCAGTAGGGCTTCGAGTCTCGTTCAGCGAATTGGCAAGGCAGCGCTGCCTTCGTATCACTTGCTAAACACAACCGAGAAGCGGGGTCCCAGGATGTGACTTCAGCGGTGCCGAAGACGTCGATAAGGTGTCATCCCGAACCCAGCCGCGTCGTCGGCGGATGGCGGTGAGGGATCTGCTTTTGTATTTTCTCGGAGTTGCGCGCGTCTCACGCGCAAATTCGGCTAGCGTCCCGACGGCTCGCCGCCCGTTGGATGGTCGGCGTCCCAAATAATCTTCCCGCCAACGAACGTCTTCAGCACCTTCACATCACGGATTTTCGCCGGATCGATCGAGAAGATGTCGTCGCTGAGGATCACCATGTCCGCCAGTTTTCCCGGCGTGATCGAGCCTTTCTCCTTGTCCTGAAATTCCGCGTACGCCGATCCCATCGTGTACGCCTCGACCGCTTCCGCCACGGTCAGCTTCTGCTCCGGGAACCATCCGTTCGGATTTTTCCCGTCGAGAGTCGCGCGAGTCACCGCCGCATAGACGCCCATCATGGGATTCAGCGGCGCGACGTCCCAATCCGTGCCGAACGCCAGCCGCACGCCGTGATTCAGAAACGTGCGAAACGCGTAAGTGCGGCTCGCGCGGTCGTGGCCGATGCGCGGCTTCGGCCCAGCGGCCGTCGTCAATCGCGTGATACGGCTGCACCGACGCAATCACATCAAGCTGCGCGAACCGCTCGAAGTCCTTCGCGGCCATGTGCTGCGCGTGCTCGATGCGAAACCTTCGGTCGCGCGGCCCGTCGGCCTTCACAATTTCCGAATACAAATCGAGAATGATCGAGATCGCCTGATCGCCAATCGCGTGCGTGCAGATCTGAAGGCCGGCCTCATCGGCCGTCATCATGCGTTCGCGCATCAGCGAAATCGGATGCATCTCATCCGACAGCAACCCGTGATAACCCGGCTGATCCGTGCAGTGTCGAAAAAGTACGCTGTGCGCGACCCGAGCGAGCCATCCGCGAACCCTTTCACCGCGCCGATGCGCAGCCACGGCCCCCCAAACGCGCGGCGGATTCCGATCTTCGCCTGATCGTCGGCTCCCTGCGTGATTAGCGGCGCTGCGTAAATTCGCGCGGTCAGTTCGCCGCGGTCGAGCAGCTCGGAGTAAACGGCGATGCTCTCGTAATCCGGATTCATGTTCTGCACGCTGGTGACGCCGACCGCCGCCGCGTGCAGCAACGCCCGCTTCACCGCGCGCACGCGCTGTTCGTGCGACATCGGCGGGATCACTTTGTTCATGTAATCCATGGCCGCGTCCTTCAGCGCGCCCGTTGGATTGCCCTGTGCGTCCTTCACAATCGTCCCGCCGGGAAGGTCCGGCGTTTTCGCCGTGATTCCCGCCAGGCGCAGCGCCAGCGAGTTCCCAACGCCCATGTGCCCGTCGTAACGCATCACGAAAACGGGCGTGTCGGGCGCAACGCGATCGATCAGTTCCCTGGTCGGAAGCTGCGGCGGGTTCCACTTCGTCTCGTCCCAATCGCCCCCGAGGATCCATTCGCCTTTGGGCGTGATCTTCGCGCGCTCGCCGATGCGGCGTGCGAATTCCTCGGCGCTCGTCGCATTCGTCAACTGCACGCTGTCGAGCTGCGCGCCTCCGCTGACGAAATGCACGTGCGCATCGTCGAATCCCGGCAGCAACAGCTTCCCGCCCGCACCGACCATGCGCGTTCTCGGCCCGCGCCACGCATCCACATCCGCGTCCGAACCCACCGCGACGATTCGCTCGCCCAGCACGGCTACTGCCTGCGCCGTCGGCGTCGCTTTGTCCACCGTCCAAATCGTCGCGTCGCGAACGATCAGGTCCGCTGCGGGCTTCGATTCGTTTTGACCGGCCAGGCTCAAAGGCATGACTCCAAAGATCGCCAGCAACAGCGCGCGATTCCAGATGGTTGTCCGCATCGATTCTCCCAGGTCTTCGTGAACGCGCGGAAGAATCTACTCGCTTGCGGGCTCATCCGTCGAGCGCAATTCCGCCAGCACGTCATCGATCCGCTTTGCGCGCCAGTAGCGGCTGAAGTTGTCCAGCGACGTGAGCGTCCTGCTGCGCATCCGGTCGATGTAGACATTCCCGAGCAGATGATCGATCTCGTGCTGCAGAATTCGCGCGTGCCAACCCGAAGCTTCGATGATTCGCGGCTCTCCGCGCTCGTCCAGGCATTCAACGCGCACCTGCCGCGCGCGAGGCACCGCCGCGGAAAATCCCGCCAGGCTCAAGCAGCCTTCGAAAAACTCCACCTGCGCGCTCGAACGCTCGACGATCCTCGGGTTGATGATCACCTGGAACGGGACGGGCCGCCGTTCGCGCTCCGCAAGTTGCTCGGCGGCAATGTCCTTCAGCCAGTCTTCGCGATCCTCGATCACCACAAGCTGCAGCGACAGCCCCACCTGCGGCGCCGCAAGCCCGACCCCCGGCGCGTCGTACATCGTCTCGCGCATATCCGCGATCAACCTCCCGATCACGTCGCTGCTGATTTCTTCCATCGACAGCGGCCACGCCCTCTCCCGGAGCACCGGCTCGCCCACCTGCACGATTTTCAGC
>CAVWCN010000010.1:0-265499 GCA_963753475.1 uncultured Acidobacteriota bacterium | reverse complement strand
ACCATCCGCTGCGGCCGATCCGCACGATGGTTGACGAGATCCTGAAGCAGCTTTCGCCGCAGTTCAGCAAGATGTACGCGAAAGTGGGTCGGCCGTCGATTCCGCCAGAGCAGCTCTTGCGGGCGCAGCTGTTGCAGATGTTGTATTCGGTGCGCAGCGAGCGGCTGTTGATGGAAGAGATGGACTACAACATTCTGTTCCGCTGGTTTGTGGGGCTGAATTTGGATGATGCGGTGTGGGACGCGACGGTGTTTACCAAGAACCGCGACCGCTTGCTGGAGGCCGAGGTGGCCAAGGAATTTCTGGCGCGGGTGGTGGCGCACGCGCGAGAGCAGGGATGGATGTCGGACGAGCACTTCACGGTGGACGGCACGCTGCTGGAAGCCTGGGCCAGCCTGAAGAGTTTTCAGCGGAAGGACCAAGGGGATTCTTCTCCGCCAGACGATCCGGGAAATCCCACGGTGGATTTTCATGGGGAGAAACGCTCGAACCGAACGCACGAATCGAAAAGCGATCCCGAAGCCCAGTTGGCGCGCAAGAGCAAAGGCAAGGAGGCCAAGTTGAGCTACAGCGGGAATCTGCTGGTGGAGAATCGCAACGGGCTGATCGTGTCCAGCCGGGTGTGGGAAGCGACGGGCATCGCCGAGCGCTATGCGGCGCTGGAGATGTTGCAGGAGATTCCGGGAATCGGGCGGGTGACGGTGGGCGGTGACAAAGGTTTCGATACGGCCGATTTTGTGCGCGAGTGCCGGAACCTGCGCATGACGCCCCACGTGGCGCAAAATCTGGGACGCCGAGGTGGCAGTGCCATCGATAGCCGAACGACGCGAAACGCTGGGCTATCGGATCAGCCAGAAGAAGAGGAAGCGTATCGAAGAATGTTTCGGCTGGCTGAAGACCATTGCTCTGTTGCGCAAGGTGCGTCATCGCGGAACCTTGAAGGTGGACTGGATGTTTACGTTCGCGTGCGCGGCCTACAATCTGGTGCGCATGCGAAACCTGATGGCCGCCGCGGTTCCCGCGCGGTAAGTCCGGGCCGTAGTGTCTCTGCACTGGCGCTGGAACGCCCACATGGGGCGCTCGGCAGCGCGAAAAACAACGCGAAGAACCGCCTAGCACTCGAAAATGGCGCAAACGAGGAAAGAAATTGCTGCTCCACACAATTTTTTCAGCTAGAGACAAATGTACCTGTTTCCACAAGGTACATTCGTCTTCTCGCGCCCTCGCCGGTTCCGTGCTAGCGTGGCCCGTTTCTATGCGCGAAGAAAATTCAACTCGAGCGAGGATTCGGCGCAGGGAAGACTCGACTCCCTGCCACAGTGTCAGCGGGGCCCCTCAGAACTCGGGCGGCACTCGAATTAATAGATACACGTGTCGAACAAAAACCGCCGCAAATCCAATAGCACCAACAAAACCGCCAAAATTAATAGATACACTTTCAAAGACCCCCCAGGGACGCACTTCTCTCACCCGTGCGGTCCGGCGAGACTCGGTCCGGTTCCTGAAACCGGTGCGCACCCGGGGACCGGCGCTCAATATCTCGACACGCGTGTCGAGATATTTTCCGCGTAACTCCATGCTCATCAACAAAACCGCAAAAATATCTCGACACACTTTGCCTTGGTTTCGCTTCGCCCCGCTTTCGCTTTTGGGAACCGAACATCTGCGGATGGGGTAAAAGAAGGAGGGCTATCGCGTAGCTAACCTCAAATTCGGGCAGTATGCGGTACGTCTTGTCTGGGAGCGCCACTCTCCTGAGTGGCACGGTACCGCAGCAGCTGACCAAGCGCCAATCTGGAGATTGGCGCTCCCAGGTTACGCGGCGGAGGTGGCGGAGAAGGCGCCGGAGTCGATCTCCCGGAGGATGGCGCGCAGCGTCGGCGGCGAGTTCTTCGCGGCTGACGTGGCTCTTGCGGAACTGGATGCGCACCTGAAACGACTCGTCGTCGGACTTGTAATTGAAGATGTAGGGCTGCGGACGCGGCGCGATGCTGGTTTCTTCCTGGCGCGCGCGGCGCGCTTCGTCGCGCGTCAGCCCGCCCTGCGACGATGCGCTGGACCATCTCGTGCATCTTCTTTTCGTTGGGCTGGCGCGCCACCTGCAGCAGCAGCGACTTCGAGACGATGCCGCTCTCGACGCAAGCCTTGCGCACTTCGCCGGGAATCACGCGCAGCGACATGGTTTCCGTGACCGAAGAGCGCGCGCGGCCGATTTTCTTGGCGATGTCGTCGTGCGTGTAGTCGAACTGCTCGGCCAGGCGCTGCAGGCCGTCGGCTTCTTCGAACGGCGTCAGGTCCTTGCGCTGCAGATTTTCGATCAGCGCCAGTTCGAGGGTTTCCGCGTCGTCGGCAATTTTCTCGATGCAGGGCAGTTCGTGCAGGCCGGCAGCTTGCGAGGCGTGGTAGCGGCGCTCGCCGGAGATGATGTAGTAGGTATCCTCGCGCGGGATGTAGCGAACCAGCAGCGGCTCGAGCACGCCCTTTTCGCGGATGGAGTCGGACAGTTCGCGCACGTCGCCGATATGCTTTGCGCGGCTGGTCGGGATTGGGCCGAATCTTGTCGATCGGGATCATGCGGCCGACGGACGCGCCGCTGAAACTGGTCAGCGTTTCGACATAATGCGCGTCATGCCGCATCTTGAGAGTGACGGGCAACCCGATCCTCTTCGACACGTTGGAATAACCTCCAGGGCAAGCTTTTTGTATTCCTCCGCGCCGGAAGATTTCGGCGCAAAGGTGAAGATCGTTTCCTTGTAGGCGGGGCTTTCTTCCAGGCGCACGTTCTTGCTGATGCGCGTCTTGAACAGCGCTTCGCCGAACGTCGGCGCGAATCTGCTCGTGCGTGTCGCGCGAGATGTTGGTGCGCTTGTCGAAGAGCGTGATGACGCACGCCGAGCACCTTCAGATCCGGATTGGGACGCGAGCGAATCCGCTCGTAGGTTTCGAGCAAATCGTCGGTGCCCTCGATCGCGAAATAGGCGGCCTGAATCGGCACCAGCAGATGCGTGGAGGCGACCAGCGCATTGACGGTGAGAATGCCAAGCGCGGGCGGCGTATCCATCACGATGTAGTCGTAATCCTTCAGGATCGGAGCCAGCGCGTCCTTCAGCTTGAAGGGCGCGTCGAACTGCCCGGCGAGCTGCTGCTCGAGCCTGGCCAGCGCCAGGCGGGCGGGCGCGACGAACAGCTTGTCGTCCTTCGTCGGCCGGACGATCTTCGCCATTTCACGGCGCTGCTCGGCGAAAACGTCGAACATGGTCGGACTGGATGTCGCCGTGCTCGAAAAAAGCGATGGTGGCATTGGATTGCGGGTCGAGGTCGATCAGGAGGGTCTTTTTCTTTTTCAGAGCGAGTGCGGCAGCGAGATTGATGGAGGTGGTGGTCTTTCCGACGCCGCCCTTTTGATTGGCGACTGACAGGACGCAGGTCAAGCTTTCGCCCTCACTCCCTTGAAACAGCCCGCAAGCTCTGGGTAGCGTCGCGCGGGTGCCCTTGCAGCTACACTACCATGCGGCACACTGTACTCACCTTGCCGGTGAATTCGCAAGAGAAAAATGCGGAATCGATCAGTGGCCCCCTGCGCCAGGCGAAGAATGCAGGGGCCGAAAAGCTGACCGCAGAGACCGCGGAGAACGGCGGGACAGCACAGAGGACCGCGCGAGGGCGCAAAGAAAGATGGGGGCTTTTTCGCGGGCCTAAAGGCCCGCGCTTCCACCCAGGAGGCACGCGGCGGCGTTAAAACCCCGCCCTCCTGAAAACGAGGCGTTTTCAGTAAACTGCCAGAGTCCCGCCCTTCCACCGACGCCGTGTCGTGCAAGCTTTTAGAACCAGGTTTTGGCGCGGTAGGCGCGGTAAGGGTCGCCAAATTTTGCTTCGAGGACTTGCGCCTCTTTGCGTGCGCGCATCACCTGCATGGGGACAATCACGACCAGCACAAGCAGCCATATCGGCCGGCGGATCCAGGGGATCCGACGATGAGTACTGTTCCGAATACGTACACCGGATTGCGAATCTTCGAGTAGATTCCCCGCGTGACCAGCTCACTCGCCTTCGCCCGCACCGAGAATGATTTGCCGAGTTGAATCCTGACCGCCGCCCATCCGGGAAATCCGGCAACCAGCAGGCCGAAGCCAAGGGCCCGCATCGCGGTGGCCGGCCCGAGCGTCTGCGCTTGCGACCACAATATGAGAATGAAAGCCGCCCCAGCCACGATGACAGTGATCCAGGTCTTAAGCAGCAGACTCACCCGGGCCACTTGTGGCTTCCGTGTCCGACGATGTCGTGTCAGCCATTCGGCTTCTCCCTGGCAAAGCGCAAAAGGATCGCCCGCATCCTAGCGTCGCCACCCGCGCCTCGCGCCGCCAATGGTACACTGGACGCGCCTTGGGCGGCATCGCGACGATCACTAGTTGCGAACAGCCGCTCCGCGAACCAGTTCATGAGCGCACCGCCTGTACAGCCGCAAGCAGCCGTCACGCCGGACCGCAGCCGTGTTGCGCCCGTCTGGCACACCGTTGTGTTCGTCGTCGTAACTTTGGGCCTGACCTTCGCTCAGTCCAAGCAAACCCCCCAAATGTCGAGCATGCATCTCGCGAGTCGTCTGCCGGTGTATACGGTGATGGTCCTGTTCGAGCTGATTCTGTTCGGTTACGTGTGGCTGCTGGGCCTGCGGCCCGTGGGGAAAACGCTTCGCGACATCATCGGCGGAAAATGGAATACATGGGCGGAGTTCGGAATCGACGTCGCCATCGCAGCCGGTTTCTGGTGCGTTGTATTAGGAATGCTCGTCGGCATGCATTTCATTCTTGGCCAAAACAATCAGCAGATGGAAGCCGCGAAGATACTGCTCCCGCGAACGTACGGCGAAATGGCGGCCTGGGTGGTGCTTTCGGTGACAGCCGGGTTCTGCGAGGAGCTGATTTTTCGCGGCTACTTGCAGCGGCAGTTTCTGGCGCTCACCGGCAAAGTCGAAGCCGCCGTCGTTCTGCAGGCGCTGGTGTTTGGCGCCGCGCATCTCTATCAGGGCTGGAAGGGCGCGGTGACGATTGGCGTTTACGGCGCGCTATTCGGCATCCTCGCCGCATGGCGGAAGAGTCTGCGTCCCGGCATGATTCAGCACGCCTCGCAGGATACCTTCTCGGGAATCGTCGGGAGCATCGCGCTACGGCACCACATGTTTTGATCCGATTCCCGAGGTCGCCGCGACGACCAGCTACAAGTCTTCACGCGGGCGCAGCATGCTGCGCCCCTACCAAAGCAAGAATTCCCAAAACCAATCGAGCTTGAGTCGCGAAGGAACGGACGAGGCTACATCTTATAGCGGCCGAGGTCTTCGTCGTTGAGGTTCTCGAGCCATTTGCGCAATTCTTCGCCTGAGCTTTTCTCGGAAACCATGCTGGCCATCTTGGAGGTCTTAAGGACTTCGTCTTCGACGAAGATGGGGCAATCGAGGCGCAGCGCGAGGGCGAGCGCATCGCTCGGGCGCGAATCCATGGACATGGTCTGGCCGTCGCGCTCCATCCAGATGAGCGCGTAGAACGTGTCGTCCTTCAGGTCCGAGACAACCACTTTCTGCACGTGAACGTTCAGGCCGGTCAGGACGTTCTTGAGCAGGTCGTGCGTCATGGGGCGGGGCGTCTGTACTTTTTCGATCTCGAGAGCGATCGCGTTTGCCTCGTAAATGCCCACCCAGATGGGCAAAATTCCCACTCCCGCCGTTTCCTTGAGTACAACCACGGGCATGTTGGTCACCGGATCCATCATCAAGCCGCGAATTTTGACCTCGACCTCCATGCTCGCCTCCCGTTCCGGGTTAGGAAGACTCCACGTGTTCACCCACGAGGCTGTTCGGTCCCGCACGCGTCACGCGCACCTGAACGTATTCTCCCAGAATGCTTTCACTGCTTGAAGTGAAATTTAAAATTCGGTTGCTCGTGGTTCTGCCGCTCCATTGGCCGCGCGATGCGTGGCGCCCGTCGACGAGGACTTCAAACGTCTCGCCGACCAGCGTTTCGTTCCGCTCGATCTGAATCTGACGCTGGCGGTCCTGCAGGATAGCGAGCCGTCTTCCTTTTTCTTCTTCGGGAATCGCATCCGGCATCGTCATCGCCGGGGTATTCGGCCGGGGAGAATACTTGAAAGAGAAAACACCGTCGTAGCGAACTTCATCGAGCAGGGCGACCGTCTCTTCGAAATCCCGGTCCGTCTCGCCGGGGAAGCCGACGATGAGGTCGGTCGTCACGGAAATCGGCCGCCGCGCACCGCGCAGCCACGAAATTTTCTCGAGATATTCCTCGCGCGTGTAGGTGCGCCGCATGGCCTTCAGAACGCGCGGCGATCCCGACTGCACGGGCAAGTGAACGTGGTCGCAGAGCGCGGGAATTTCCTCGATGGCTTCGACGATCTCGCGATGAAAGTCATTCGGATGCGAGGTGGTGAAACGCACGCGACGGATTCCCGGCACGGCGGCGACGCCGCGCAACAATTCCGCGAAATTCATCCCTTGCGAAGAAGGGTCGCGGTAGGAATTCACCGTCTGGCCGAGGAGCTGAATTTCCGTGTAGCCTGAGTCCGCGAGGCGCCGCACTTCCGAGAGGATCGAATCGCTCGCGCGGCTGCGCTCCGGGCCGCGCGTGTGCGGCACCACGCAGTACGCGCAGGAATAATCGCAGCCCTCGATGATGGTGAGATAGGCGCGGAACGGATTGTCGCGCCGGGTGATTTCCGTCTCGAATGTTTCATCCGTGTCGAGATCGAGACCCATCACGCGCCGCCCGCCGGTTTCGAGCTGGTCGACGAGGTCCGGCAGCTTGCGGTAGCTCGCCGACCCGCACACCAAGCTCACCCAAGGCGCGCGCTCGAAAATCTCTTCGCCTTCCTGCTGCGCCACGCAGCCTAGCACGCCGATCACTTTCCCGTTGTTCTTCGCGGAGAGTTTGTGGTCTCCCAGGCGCGAAAAGACCTTCTGCGCGGCCTTTTCGCGGATGCTGCACGTGTTGTAAAGCAGGAGATCCGCTTGCGCCGGATCCTCCGCGGCGCGATAGCCTCGCCCGAGCAGCACGCCGGCAACTTTCTCCGAGTCGTGCACGTTCATCTGGCAGCCGAACGTTTCGATGTAGAAGGATTTATTGGGCAGCCGGCCTTCAGGGGCCAAAGCCCCGCCGTGGGAAGCCACGGCAACGTCGGAGCTAAAGCTCCGACCTCCTAAACGGCCCTCTCCGGCTGCCGGGGCGGCGACCCTGGCAGAGGGCACCGCATGCCGCGCCCCTGCCGAAACCGCAGGGAGAGCATTGACGGGAGCATCACGCAAAGCGTCGATGCCGATGTCAAACGGTTTGCTCATCGTTTACCGGCATTCTAGCACAGGCGCAGATGCGGTCTTGCCGGAAGGGGAAGAACAACAATTGCGAAACTTTTTTTGCAGCGTCCCGCATCGCTTTGAATCAGCCACAGGAATTTCGAGCCTTCTCATCCTTTCGTTAAATCGAGCGTCTCGATTTCTATATTGAGCCTCTCGACTCCCGCCAGCCTTCTCGATATCCTCGCCAATGACGACCTGAGAAGCGCGGCTTGTCTGAACCTGTGAGGGAGGTCGAACATGCAGAAGCTGGCGGTCGATACGGATATTTTGATTGTCGGCGCCGGACCTGTTGGGTTGTTTCTGGCGAACGAGTGCGCCCGGCGCGGCCTGCGCTGGCGGCTGATCGAGACGCGGGCATCGCAGTCGGAGCATTCCAAAGCGCTGGCCATCTTCCCGAGGACGCTTGAGATTTTCGACATGGCGGGAGTCGTCAAGCTATTTCTGGAAGCGGCCAATCGCGTCACCTCGGTGGCCGTGATGACGCATGGACGCAGGCTTGCCCACATGCAGTTCGCGCCAGAGGAGACTCCGTATCCGTTCGTCGCCATGGTCCCGCAGGACGTGACGGAGAAATTGCTCGTCGAGGAGTTGAAGCGCAAAGGCGGAGCCGTCGAGTACGAAACCACCTTCGTTTCGGCGGAACAGCAGGACGGCTGCGTGAGCGTAAACGCCGAGCGGAAGAGCGAAGCGGTCAACATCAAAGCATTGTTGGTCGCAGGCTGCGATGGCCCACATAGCGTCGTCCGGCATCTGCTGAACCTGCCGTTCGAAGGAGCAGTCTACGACGCGTCTTTCATGCTGGCCGACGTGCAGACGAACGAAGCCCTTCCCGCTGATGAGATGCAATTGTGCCCCAGCGAACTTGGGCCGCTGGCCATTTTCCCGATGAGCGCCACGCGGCGGCGCATCGTGGCGACATGCGAACACGCGGAAGGAGACGCTCCGTCGCTCGATCAGGTGCGGAGGGTATTGGAGGAGCGCGGGCCGGGTGGGATGGAGGCGCTCTCTCTGCATTGGAGCAGCTACTTCCGCATTCATCACCGGCAAGTGGCGCAGATGCGCGTGGGACGTATGTTTGTCGCCGGCGATGCGGCTCACATCCACAGCCCATTTGGCGGACAGGGGATGAATACCGGGCTGCAGGACGTGTGGAATCTGGTCTGGAAGCTTGACCTGATGGTCCGTGGTCATGGCAACGAGACGTTGCTTGACAGCTATACAGCCGAGCGGCGCCCGGTGATCAAAGGCGTGATCGAAATTACGGATTTGCTGACTCGGGTGATGGGAACGCCGAGCAAGTTCGCACAGGGTCTTCGCGATACGTTTATCCCGATGGTGTCGCGGCTGGCGCCGTTTCAGCACGCTTTCGTGGAGAGGCTTTCCGAACTCGGCATCGCCTATCGAGGAAGCCCGATCGTTGAGGGACCTGGGAAGCGCTACTTCGACGATTCGATTCGAGGCGGGGAGGGTATCGGCAGCCGCTTTCTGGTTATCGTCGACGAGAACGCAGACGCCTCGACCAAGGAGGCTGCGCCGCAAGTCTGCGCGCCGCTTCGCGATCTCGTCGAATTGCGGTGGTCGTCACGTCCAGAGATCATGCTCGTCCGGCCCGATGGCTACATCGCGTTCGCGACGCACAGCCGAGACGGAGGCACCGCCCTGGCGTCGGTGCGTGCGATTGTCGAGCGGCAAACGGGCAGGGCGGCTCCGGCCAGCCTAGGCGGGCGGGTCTGAGACCCGCCCCTTCCTCGAGCCGAAAAGCAAACGGGGTCGTTTACATGGTGAGTAGCGCGGCCATCAGGTCGATGCCGTCCCACAGATTCTGGATGCGCAGGTTTTCGTTGGAGCTGTGCTGGTTGTCGTCGTGATTGGCGATAGGAACGGTGATTGTCTGCGTCCCGAGGGTCTCGTCGATCGCAACGAGTGGAACGCTGCCTCCCATGATGGGAATTTTCACGACGGGACCGCGCGCGCTTTCCGCCGTGCGAATCACTTCCTGAGAGATGGGCAAATCCATGGAAGTGCGCGCGGAGTTGTAGCCGCCGGGCTCGACAATCACCCTGGCCACCTTTGCGTGGCTCATCCGTTCTTCAGCGGTGGGCTCGTGATCGACGACGAAGTACCCCTGCTTGCGAATGTGCTCGATGAAGAGCTGTTCGATCCGCGCGGTGATCCTGGCCCTTGACGAGGCGCATATCGATGGTCGGCCGTCGCCGTGGCGGGAACCACGTTGGATGCCTCCGCGCCCGATGCGCGCGCTGGCCATGCCGCGAATGTTCAGCGAAGGCAGATTGATCAGCTCGGCGAGAGTTTTCGGCGCGCCCTCTGTCGAGCCGAGCCAGAATTCCTGCATCAGTTGACGATCCGGGTTCGGCCGCCTCCGCGATAGCGCGCTTCTCCGTTTCGGCTGAGCGGGACGATGCCGTCGTAGAAGTGGTCGATCAGCGACGTGGCCGTTCGTCGTCCTTCATCGAGGCGAGCAGCTGCGCCAGCATCATCGCGGGATTGGGCGCCCAATTGCCGTAGTGGCCGCTGTGCAGTTCGTGGCGCGGTCCGTAAACGGTGACGTCGACTTCCGTGATGCCGCGCGCGCCGAAGGCAATCGACTGCTGGCGCGTCTGGCTGACGGGCCCGTCGCAAATCAGCCACACATCACCCGAAAAAAGCTCCTTGTTCGCGGCCAGGATTTTCTGGAGATTAATCGAGCCGGCTTCTTCTTCTCCTTCGAAAACAAACTTGATGTTGGATTTCGTCTTGATCCCGGCCGCGCGAATGGCGTCAAGAGCGGCCATCATCGCTTCGATCGGCGCCTTGTCGTCGCCGGCGGCGCGCGCGTAAAGCCGCCATTCCGGATTGAACGGCGTGCCCGGCGCGGGCAGCGGGATCACCTTGCCGCCATTTTCGATTGGGCCGTCGCGCAGTGTGGGCACGAAAGGAGGCGTGGCCCACTCTTTTGGATCGAGCGGCTGGCCATCGTAGTGCGCGTAAAAGACGATCGTCCGCGTCGCGCCCGGCGTGCGAATTTCGCCGAACACGACGGGATTCGATCCCGGCACGGAAACCAGCCGGGGCGCGATTCCCCGCTTGCGCATCATTTCCTCGATGGTTTCCGCGTTTCGCTGGATATTGGCGCGGTCGGCGGCGATGTCGGGAATCGCAAGCAGCGTCTCGAACTCGTCGACGATGGCGCGCTCGTGCTTCTGGCGCCATTGGTTGGCGGCGATGGAGGCGGGATTCGCTTGTGCGAGGGAAGGCATCGGAAAAAGTAACAGCGCAGCACCGAAGGTAATGATCCGATTCAACTTCAACGGAGACCTCCTGCCTTACCACAGAAGACCATCATTCTTTGCAGCCTCCCGCGGCGCTTCGAGGAACAGCTCGCGAACTGGCGAGCACATCTATCTTCGTCAGGTCCAACGGACGCCGCCTAGCGCGGAATCGTCGGGGAGCTTGTCGAGAAATTCGTAGCGGGCGCGGTGCGTGTCGGGTTCGGCCTTCGGATGAAAATTGAGATGCATCACCTCGAAATGATCGGCGCGTATGCCGGCCAGTGCGGCAGACCCGGGACCGTTGGGGTTGCCGGTCTTGGCGAAGTTCGTCCAGTAGGACGACATCATGCCGGAGAGCTTTTCGTCCTCCGGACGCCACGGCAGATCCTTCGAGGCCAGCGCCTCAAACACGAACTCGATTTCCGACGAGTGGTAGGCGCCGACTGAGACGGCTTGGCCGGCGGGCTGGGGCGGCGCGTCGTCAAATTCATAGCGATAGACGGTCGAATCGCCCGTGGTGCGCTGCATCTCGATCCACTTCCAGGTGCCAAAGGCGATGAACTGGTCTCCCGCGAGATCGGCCGCGGAGCGTTTGGCCTGCGCGTCGTTCTTGGCGGGATAGAGTTTCAGGAACTCGTCGGCGTTGGCACCGAACAGCTTGTGCGCGCATGGCGATGAAATTCTTCGCCGTGGGGTCCTCTTTGTGGAAAAAGCCCTCGTAGTTCCCTTCATCCTTGTTCCAACCGGCGAGAAGCGGGACGTGAGCCTGCTTTCCGCCGGCGTAGATTGCGTGGGGATCCTCGGGGAAATAGTAGCCGTCGATGTTCGGCCAGAAGGCGAACGGACTCCTGCTTCATGACGTCGGCGAGAAGTTCGGCGGCGGGCATGGCCCGAAGAGCTTCGAGAGACTTGGCGCCGATCGAATCCGCGAATTTCTCGCCGGCCGCTTCGGACTCGGCCAGTGATTTGGCCCGAAGCCCTTTGCCGAGGAACGCGCCGCTTTCGCCGATGGCGCGCTCGAAAGCGCCGCGCGCGAGCGGCGACGCCATCAGCGCGCTGACCGAAAACGAGCCGGCCGACTCGCCGAAGATCGTCACTTCGTCGGATCGCCGCCAAAGGCTGCGATGTTCTGCTGCACCCATTCGAGCGCCGCGAGCTGGTCCAGCAAGCCATAATTGCCGGAGGCGTGTGCGGCCGACTCCTGGGTAAGCTCGGGGTAAGCGAAGAATCCGAAGATGCCCAGGCGGTAGTTCATGCTGACCACCACGACGCCCTTCTTCGCCAGATCGTCGCCATCCTGGCGCGGCTCGGACGAGGAGCCGGCCGCGAAGCCGCCGCCGTAGATCCAAACCATCACCGGAAGATGCGCGTTCGGCGTCCTTCGCCGGAGTCCACACGTTCAGGTAGAGGCAATCCTCGCTGGGACCGCGGTCGCGGAAATTCATGTCGCCGTAAATGTTGCCCTGCATGCAGCGCGCGCCGAATTTCGTCGCCTGCCGCACGCCTTTCCATGGGTAAACGGGCTGCGGAGCTTTCCAGCGCAGATCGCCCACAGGCGGCGCGGCGTATGGAATGCCTTCGAAAATGCGGACCTTGCCGTCCGGGCTGGTCCGGCCTGCGACGGCGCCGGAGGAAGTGCCCACAACGTCGGTCGCCCGGGCGGCCATGCCAAGCAACAACGCGAACATCAACGCCGCGATCTGACGCCATCCATGATTGCGAGTCACGAGTCCCTCCAGAAGATTCATGCTGAGATCGGGTCCTTATCGAGCGGAGCCGTCAAAAACGGACCGAGTCTAGCCGTCTCCGCCAGGAGTGTCGATAGTCGATTGCAGGAATCCGCAGCTTACATCTTTCCCCAAAAGGCGAAGGTCACGGCCCCGACCAGGAACAGAAACGCGACGCCCTGGTTCCACTTGAGCTTTTCCCCGAAGTACAGCCACGCGAACACGCCGAACACGACGAGCGTGATCACCTCCTGAATCACCTTCAACTGCACGACCGTGAATTCGCCGTAGCCGACCCGGTTCGCGGGCACCTGAAAGCAATACTCGAAGAAAGCGATCAGCCAGCTGACAATAATGACCAGCGGAAGGGGCGATTGCCGGTACTTCAAGTGTCCGTACCATGCAATCGTCATGAACGTATTCGAGCAGATCAGAAGCAGTATCGTTTTCATGGAGCTCCGTATCCGTAAGGATCAAGCACAGGGACCGAGCACGCCGCCTTTTCTCCATTTTCCGGCCGTCTCTGCGGCGGACTCGCGTGTCGTTTCGGATAATACGATGATTCCGGGCCGGGGCGGATCACTTTGAAACTCCCGAAGCGTGTGGTACGGTTTTAATTTGCGGGACTGCTCGAGGCGAGCAGTGAGACTTTCTCCGGGGGTACAACAATTTCAGTACTGGCACTGCTTCTTTTCGCCAGCCCGCTCACCCTTCTCGAGCAAACGAGCTGGGTGGCGCGGGCTGTTCTTGTGTTGCTTCTAATTCTCTCCATCTTTTCCTGGGCAATCATCCTTCAAAAGTCCGCGCAGATGGGCGGGGTTAACTCGGGCACGAAGCGTTTCCTACAGATGTTCCGTTCGGGCGCTTTGCCCGACCCTCGAACCCTTCGCGCGGGCGCGGGATCGAACCCGCTGGTCACCGTCTACGAAGCCGGCTATCGCGAGCTGGAGGCGCAGATGGGCTCGCTCAACCCGCGGGGCGGAGGAACAGCGACGGCGGTGCGCACGGTGAAGAGCGCGAACGCGGTGGGCGTGGAAATGCAGATAGCCGCGGCCGAAGAGGTTCGCCGCCTGGAAAAAGGGATGTCCTGGCTGGCGACCACCGGCTCGGTTTCGCCGTTCATCGGATTGTTCGGCACGGTATGGGGCGTGATGGACGCCTTTGCCGGACTCGGCGACGCCGGACAGGCAAGCCTTCGGGCCGTCGCTCCCGGAATTTCCGAAGCGCTGATCACTACGGCGGCGGGCTTGTTCGCGGCGATTCCGGCCGTGATCGCATACAACCACTACCTGCACGGAATCAAGGGGCTGGCCGCGCGGCTCGACAACTTCGCCGCGGAATTCGTCGCCCGGATCGAAACGCTGTACAACTCTTAGCCCAGCCCGCAATTCGATATGCCACATATTCAACGCGAAACCGGAACGGCCCTATCCGAGATCAATATGGTTCCGTTCATCGACGTGGTGCTCGTGCTGCTGATCATTTTCATGATCACGGCGCCGATTCTGCAGTCGGGCATCGACGTGAACGTTCCAAAAACCAAGACGGTGAAGGAACTGACCGAAGTGCGGATGGTGGTGACTATCAACCGCGCGCAGCAGGTCTACTTGAACGACAAGCCAATCAACATTCACGACCTGGGACCGGCGATCGTAAAGCAATCGCGCGACGCGCAGCGCCGCGCGGTCTACATCCGCTGCGACGAAGGCGTGCCGTTCGGAAGCTGGGCCACGGTGGTTGACGCCTTGCGCCAGTCGGGCATCCAAAATATCAGCGTCGTCACACAACCGCTTTCCGAAGGCTCGAAATAGCAGAGGCCCGGACGAGAGCGGATTTCGCATCGGGCCGCAACAATCGACCGGCGCTTTGAGGAAAACGAACGTAAAGAAAAATGTCATCGGTTGCCGCACAACAGCCTATTCCCAGCCTCAAAGGGCCGCTGACATACTCGGTTCTTCTCCACGCCGTCCTGGGGGGTTTGCTGATCTATTCCGGTTTCGCGCATCGTGGAGAAAGCTGGGGCGGACCGGGCGGCGCCGCCGAGGTTGGGCTGGTGGGTAGCGTCCCGGCCATCCCGCTCCCCCGCCCGGATGTGGTGACTCCCAGCCGCGTGGTCGACAATTCCAAGGGGCTCTACAAAACGGAGCCGCCGCCGGAGATCAAAACTCCTCCGCCGGACGCGGTCCCCATTCAAAAATTCCATCTCAAGCCGCCGCCGTCTCCCAAACAAAAATCGGAAGCGCTCGAGCATCCGACGCTACCTCCAAAAAACGTGCACAAATCGAAGCTACTCGAAAATCCCACTCCGCCTCCGCAGAACGCCGTTCGCTATGGCGGCGGGGGCGCCCCCAACATTCCTTACAGCTCGTTCGCCATGGGCGCGGGACAAACAACGGCGGGAGGGCTCAGCTTTGGCAGTTCGGGGGCCAGTGGGGATTTCTCCTCGCGGTTTTCCTGGTATGTGCAGGCGGTGCAACGGCGCGTCAGCAGCAACTGGCTGCAATCGACGGTCGATCCGAGCGTGAGCGTGGCCCCGCGAGTCGTGGTCACCTTCGACATCCTGCGCAACGGCACGGCCACCAACATCCAGGTTACGCGCTCCAGCGGCAATTATTCCGTCGACAGTTCGGCGGTCCGGGCCATTCGCAATTCGAGTCCGTTCGATTCACTCCCGGCGGGATATTCAGGGTCGAGCGTGAGCGTCGATTTCTGGTTTGACTTTCACCGATGATCAAATTTAACTGTGAACTCTCAATCCCCAATTCGTTCATTCCCCAAAGAAGGTCTCTCTCATGATTAGGAAAACTGCGGTAGTTTCAGCGATTCTGCTCGTTCTGTGCCTGGTGGGGGCGGGTCCCGCGGCGGCGCAAGCCTGGTTCAACACGGGCACCGGACTCGGCGTTTCCAAGGCCAAGGTTGCCGTGCCCGACATGGCCGTGCGCTCGGCGGCCGCGCAACCTCTGGAGAAGACCTTCCACGATGTCCTGTGGTCCGATCTGGAGTATTCCGGCATTCTCGACCTGGTGAGCACGAGTTTCTATCCGACGCAAATCCCGAGCCAGCCGAGCGAACTGAAAGCCGCCGGACTGGTCGCGCGCGCCCGCCAGCGCTTATATGGTGGCGTACGGGAATCTCAACACGGACGCGTCGGGTCTTGCCGCTTCGCGGGTATCTCTCGGACGTGAGCAATCCGTCCGCGCCCATCGCGCTGCAGAAGATCTATCGTGGCGCCGCAACGGAGGCTGACGCGCGCCATCTGGCGCACCAGTTCGCGGACGACATCATTTCCGTCTTGGCGGGGAGCTTCCCGGGATTGCCGCAGACGCAAATCGCCTACGTCAGCGCGAAGGGCCGCGACAAGGAAATCTGGGCGATGGATTACGACGGCGCGAATGCGCATCAGTTGACGCACCTGGGTTCCGTTTCGCTCACGCCGCGCTGGTCGCCGGATGCCTCGCGCATCGCGTTCACCTGCTTCGTTCCCTATCGCGACGGCGTGTTCGTCGCCGCAGATTTGCATTTATTCCACGGTTTCCAGCCGGCTGATTCATTTTCCGCACTTTCGCGGCACGAACGGCTCTCCGGCATGGTCTCCGGACGGCCAGCAACTCGCTTTCATGTCCAGCCAGAACGGCGACCCGGAAATTTATACGATCAACGCGGACGGCACTCACCTGCATCGCATTACCTTCGCCGCCGGCGTGAACACGTCGCCCGCCTGGAATCCGAAAACGGGCAAGCAAATTGTTTTCGTGAGCGACCGGGCGGCGACGGCGCTCCCGTGCTTTACCAGATGAATTCCGACGGCACGGATGTGCAAGCGCATCAACCTGCCGGACATGGGTTACGTCATCGACCCCGCATGGTCACCGAATGGACAACTGATCGCATTCAGTTGGCGACGGCCGGCGGGCAATTACGATATTTATGTCATGGACGTGGTCAGCCATCAGCTTGTCGAGCTCACGAGGGATGAAGGACGCAACGAACGTCCGAGTTGGGCGCCGGACGGGCGTCACCTTGTTTTCGAATCAACGCGCACCGGCAGTCGTGAGATCTGGTCCATGCTGGCCGATGGGAGCCAACCGCGCCAGCTGACGTTCAAGGGCGAGAACGAGTCGCCGAACTGGTCGCCGCGATGAACTGCGGCATCGCCGAACGAAAGCGATTCGTTGGAAGCGGGACGGTATTCGGCGGAAGACCGCGCGGAGTGTCAAGGGTTTTGGGGGATCCAAGAGTTCTTTCCTCCGCTTTGCTGTGGTGCACGCGCGGCGGGGCGGAATTTTTATAAGGTTCGTTCGTTTCGCCCGCCCATGGGCGAGGCGGCGATTGGGTTGTTTGCACTCGTGTTCGTTTCGAAAAACTATTCCAGGCCTGCCTGCTCAAGCCCTCGCGGGCACGCCAAAAGGGAGGAAATGAATGCAGTCCAGTTCCGTTCGAAAGGTGATGTTGATCCTTGGCTTCGCCGCGCTGGCGTTCGCCGGGGGCTGCAAAAAGAAAGTCGCCACGGCACCGCCGGCCGCAGCTCCAGCACCGCCAGCGGCCGAGCCGACGGTCACGCTGAACGCTTCACCCACGTCGGTGAATAGCGGCCAGACGGCAACGCTGTCATGGTCGTCCACGAACGCGACCGACCTCGATATTCAGCCGGGAGTCGGTAAGGTTTCTCCGGAAGGCTCGACTCCGGTGACGCCGACGCAGTCCACCACCTACACGATCACGGCGTCAGGTCCCGGCGGCAGCGCCACGGCGACCGCGCACGTGGACATCAATGCCGCGGCGCCGGCCGAGCAGCCGGCTCCGAACGCAAGCGAGGCGGAACTCTTCAGCCAGAACGTCCGCGATGCGTTCTTCGACCTGGACAAATCGGATCTGCGTCCCGATGCGCGCGACGCGCTCACCAAGGACGCCGAGTTCCTGCGTTCCTATCCCGATATACGCATCTCGATCGAAGGCCATTGCGACGAGCGCGGCTCAACCGAATATAACCTCGGTCTCGGCGAGCGCCGCGCCGACGCGGCGAAGAACTATCTGGTTTCGCTCGGAATTGCCGCGGCTCGCGTCGACACCGTGAGCTGGGGCAAAGAGCGGCCGTTCTGCATGGAGCACAATGAAGCGTGCTGGCAGCAGAATCGCCGGGCGCACCTGGTAATGGCGAAGTAGCAGCGTTCCGTCAAATTGACGCGCATATCCTTTGCGCCGGTACGTTGAAGAAACTCCAACGCGCGGAGCGGCTGCCACGAGAACCGGCGCCGCCCGCGCGCCTCTTTTTGGTTGAATGGCTTTGAAATCCCAGACCCTCAAGGGCGTGACAGGCGGGTGCAAGGCGGCGCTGCCGTGTCATAATGTTTCGATGACCATATTTACAGCGTGCGGGCGCCGGACATCCCGGTATCGCTTCTTTGCGTTCGGGCACCCACATTTCGAGTAAGGAGGAACCCGGTGCGTACAAAATGGATAGTGCTTGGGTTTGTCGCCGTTCTACTGGGCGCCCTCGGCGGCGCTCTGATTTCGCCTCAGCCGGCCAGCGCGGTGAGCAAGGAGATTATCCAGCTGCAGGAGCAGGTCGCGCAGCTCCTGCAGGGACAACAGGACCTGCGGAGCGCGCTGGATTCCGATAGCGCGTCGATCAAGACGCTGGTCCAGCAGCAATCCGATGCCGTCAATCACCTGAATGCGACAATGGCCTCGCTCCAGCAAGCGATGCAGCAGGTGCAGGCCAACGGCAACTCCCAGATTGGCACCGTCGCTCAACAGACGCAGGGACTCTCGGACAATCTTCAGGACGTGCAGGCTCGCGTCGGCAAGCTGCAGCAGCAGTTGACCGACATGCAGAACACGCTGCAAAGCATCGACAGCAAGGTTTCCAACGCCGCCCCCCAGAATGGCGCAGCTCCCGTCAATCCTGGAACGAGCGGAAATCCGGGGCCCGGGCCCAGCACCCAGAACGACGGCGCTCCGGCCCCGAACAACGGCAACGCCGCCTCGCCTGCCGGGATGGCTCCGATTTCCGCCGACACGCTCTACCAGAACGGATTGCGCGACTACAACACGGGCAACTATGACCTGGCGCATCAGGAGTTCGCCGATTACATCCGGAACTTTCCGAGCAACGACCTCGCTTCCAACGCCCAGTTCTATCTCGGCGAGATTCTGTACGCGCAGAAGGACTATAAGGACGCGATCAACGCCTACGATGCGGTCCTCACGAATTATCCGAACAGTTTCAAGCTGTCGGATTCGTTGCTCAAGAAAGCGATGGCGGAGGAAGAGCTGCACATGAGGGCCTCGGCCGCTCGCGATTATCGCGCCGTCGTCCGCCGTTTCCCCGGATCGAGCGCGTCGCGTCGCGCCCAAGCGAAACTTCGCGAGATGAAGTAGCCGCGGGCCCCGGCTCGACTTAGCAGAAGGCGCCGCCGGCCTGGCGCACGGGTTAAAAGCCCATTCAGACTCTCTCGGGCCCTCCTCACCTCTGTTCCTCTTCCCGCACTGCGAGAGTTCGGCTATACTCCCGGCATATGGTTAACAAAGTGATTCTTGTCGGCCGCCTCGGCCGCGATCCCGAAACCCGTTACACATCGAGCGGCCAGGCCGTGTGCAACTTCACGATGGCCACCGACGAATCGTTCAAGAGCCGCAGCGGAGAGAAGCAGCAGCGCACCGAATGGCACCGCATCGTAATGTGGGGCAAGCTCGCCGAAATCGCCCAGCAGTATCTGAAGAAGGGCCAGCTCGTTTACATCGAGGGGCGGTTGCAAACGCGCCAGTGGGACGATAAGCGCGACGGCTCGAAAAAAACGACCACCGAAATTGTCGCCAACTCCATGAAGATGCTCGGAGGCCGCGGCGAAGGTGCCGCAGCAGGAGCGAGTGCAGGTGGCGGGACCATGGCTGGTGCATCCGGTGGCGGCTCAGGCCGCCACGACGAATTTGAGCCCGCGGCAGCACCTGACGAATCTCCAGCTCCGGGCCCCGAAATCTCCGACGAAGACATCCCCTTCTAGCCGGCTCTTAAGACTGAGTCTCGGCGAGCCGGTCGGCCTAGTACCCGCCTCTCCCCGCCATTTTGCGGCAGTTTAGGCCGGTTTAACCGCGCAACGGGAGCAAACCGTTTGCTGCAGTTGCGGCGTAATTCTATGGTTTTGGCTGCTTTTGCCGACGACTGCTGGATTCGACAGGAAATTCGGACATATGGAGTTGATCGGTGACGTTCGGAAGTGACACTGCTTTCCGGTACCAGGACGGAATCAGTGCTGGGCTTGGTCTTTCTTGCGCTGCTGGTCGATCCGCTGCATGAAGGCGTCGAATTTGGGCAATTGTTCCGGCGTCAGGACGGCCCGGATGCGGGCGCGTGCCTGCAGGCGGATCTGCTCGTGCTGCGCGTCGAGCGGCTGATAGAGCGCTCTCACCTGGATGCGTGTATTGTCGATGATGTCCCCGATTTTGCCCTGCTGGTCGGGGGTGAGCTGAAGCTCGCGGGTGAAATCGTTCACGATTCGCGCTCGCGAGGGTGGTCCGGGGTGCCTGGCGACCTCCTGCCGGCCGCCCCACACGCGCTGGCCCCAAAGGTGGTTGCCCACTCCGCCGACGAGCACGCCAAGCAGGAACACCACGAACACCAATACGGCGGCTTCGCGCCTGGTTCTGCTGGGATTAGTGTTTTCCATGTTCGGTTTCCGCAACCATTACCAGCACGTCGTCCCGGTTGGCCGGCACGCGGTCGGCATCTGTGGTGAACAAATCCCGGACGTCAGCCTGCTGCACCGACGCCACGGTCGCCTCGGGTAACTGGTTATGCTGTTTCACCACGTCGTAGCCCGCCATGACGGCCAGCGCAATCGTAGCCGTTGCGACGAACCGCCAGGCCAACGCAACGAAAGGCTGCCAGAATCCTCTTGCTTCCTCGGAAGCGGCGACCTCCATGCGGATGCACACCATCGAGGTGCGGGCGAACGCGGGTCCGGGATCGGGCGTGGAATCCATGACGTGCAGCAACCGGAGGCTGGCCCGGGCATCCTCCAGGGCTGCACTGCAGCCGGTGCATCTTTTCAAATGTTCCGCCACCTGCTTCGCGTCCGCGCCGGAGAGCTGCCCGCTGAGGTAGTCCTCCAGTTTGGCCTCATATCCCGTACACGCCTGGCTAGCCGCTTCCATACGAGCCCTTCCTTTCCCCCGCCCCCAGGGAATTGCGCGCCACACTTGAACCCATCCGTTTGCGGTAATGCTCCATGATTCGTCCCCGCGCGCGGAAGAGCCTGACTTTCACCGTATTCACGTTCAGGCCGAGAATGTCCGCAAGCTCCTCGACCGAAAATCCTTCAACTTCCTTGAGCAGAAGCAGTTGCCGGTCCTGCTCAGGCAGTTTCTCGAGCATCCGTTCCAAAAGCTCTCTTACTTCGGCCCCCGTGCTGGGAGATTCCGGCGGGCGGTCCTGCGAAACGATGCCGTCGAGCCGCGACACCTGCTCCTCGGAAAGGTCCGACTCATAGACCAGGGGCCGGACCTTCTTCTTTCGGAGGTAATCCCAGCATTCGTTCACGGAAATCTTGTAGAGCCAGGTCGAAAACGCCGACCGCTGATCGAAGCGCTTGAGCGATACGAACGCCTTGAGGAATATCTGCTGCGCGACGTCCTCGACATCCTCCCGGCGGCGCAAAATTCCGCCCACCAGGGCGAAAACGCGCTGCTGGTGCCGGCGAATCAGCTCTTCAAAGGCGGGCTCGCTACCGCCCTGGGCGCGCCGGACAAGGTCCCGGTCCTCTTCGGCCCGGCTCCGCCCGATCAGCGTCGCCGGGATTGCTGCGGCCTGTGTTGCCACGCCTTTTGGGACGTCACTCATGCCGTTTCGGTTTCAACTCGATTTGTGAAGTGATGGGATGAAATTAGTCTTGCAGGTATCGATGGTTTTTGCAACAATACCCGCCATGATAATCGGTGACCGCATCCGGCTGCTACGCGAAACAAAAAAACTATCCCAGGGTGATATCGAGAAGCGTACGGGGCTTCTTCGCTGTTACATCTCGCGCGTCGAGAACGGCCACACCGTTCCGGCCATCGAGACCCTCGAAAAGCTGGCTCGAGCGATGGAAGTTCCGCTCTACCAGCTCTTCTACGACGGAGAAGAACCGCCCGAGCTTCCCAATCTTCCGAAACGGAGGAGTGCGGACGATATCGCGTGGGGGAATTCAGGGAAAGAAGCGCGTATGCTGGGCCGCTTCCGCCGCTTGCTCGGCCGAATCGACGAGCCGAATCGCAAGTTGCTGATGTACGTGGCCCAGAAGATGGCGCACCGCGCGTAGGGTTTTCGCGCGGTTTCCACTTCTTTCGCGGCTCGCCGCTCGGGGTGTTTGCCGACGTGATCTTCGGGCGTTGGTGCGTCATTCCCACTCGATCGTGCTCGGCGGCTTCGAGCTGATGTCGTATACCACCCGGTTGACTCCAGCCACTTCGTTTACGATGCGCGCCGACATTTTCTCGAGAACTTCGAGCGGGAGGCGCGACCAGTCCGCCGTCATGGCATCGAGCGAATCCACGACGCGAACGGCGATCGTGAAGCCGTAGGTCCGGCCGTCTCCCATCACCCCGACGCTCTGCACCGGCAGCAGCACCGCGAACGCCTGCCAGACTTTTTCGTAGAGCCCGGCTCGCCTGACTTCTTCGATAACGATTGCGTCCGCACCGCGCACCGTCGCCAGCCTTTCGCGGGTTACCTCGCCCAAAATTCGAACTGCGAGGCCCGGTCCCGGAAACGGGTGCTTCACCAATACTTCGTCGGGCAAGCCCAGTTCCCGACCGATCAAACGGACCTCATCCTTGAAGAGCTCTCGCAGCGGCTCGATCAGCGCGAACGGCATGTTGTCCGGCAGTCCGCCAACGTTATGGTGCGACTTGATCACGGCCGACGGCCCCTTCACGGACACGGATTCGATCACGTCGGGATAGAGAGTCCCCTGCACCAGGAACTTGATCGGCAAGGCGCCCGGCTCGTGCGCCAGCTTTGTCGCCTCGTCCGCGAAAACGGAGATAAATTCGTTGCCGATCCCCTTCCGCTTCTCCTCCGGATCAAGGATCCCCTTCAGGCGCCCCAGAAACCGGTCCGACGCATCCACTCCGATCACGCTGAGGCCGACGCGCTTGCGCAACAGTTCGAGCGTGTCCTGAAATTCGTTGCGGCGGAGCACTCCATTATCGACAAAGATGTTCGTCAGCCGGCCGCCGATCGCGCGGTGTACCAACGCCGCGGCTACAGCCGAATCGACTCCGCCGCTCAAAGCGCAAATGGCCCGCGCGCCGTCCGCCTGCTTTCGAATTGCTTCCACCGTGGCCGCGATGAATCCGGCGCGATTCCAATTCTTCTTCGCGCTACAGACCTCGAACACAAAGTTCCGGAGAATCTCCGTGCCGCGGTCCGTATGCTTCACTTCCGGATGAAACTCGACGCCGTAGAACTTCTTCGCGCGATGCTCGACGGCGGCCACCGCGTTGTCCGTCCGCCCCGTAATCTCGAATCCCTCGGGCAATCCGACGACGTGGTCGCCATGGCTTTCCCAGACTTTGAGCCGGCGCGGAAGATCCTTGAACAGCGGCGATTCCTCGCGAATTCCCAATTCCGCCGGCCCGTATTCGCGCCGATCAGCCCGCTCCACTCTTCCGCCAAGCGTGTGCGTCATCCACTGCATGCCATAGCAAATCCCCAGCACCGGCACATGGAGTTGCAGCACCTGCGGGTCGCAGACCGGTGCGCCCGCGTCATAAACGGAACTTGGACCTCCCGAAAGAACGATTCCCACCGGTTCCAGCGCGCGAATATCTTCCAGCTTCGCCGTGCACGGAAGGATGGCGGAGAAGACTTCCTGCTCGCGAATTCGGCGCGCGATGAGCTGCGTATATTGGCCGCCAAAATCGAGAACGACGATGCCGCCCTTCGGCATCAGCGCTTCGCCGATTTTTTTCGTTTCGGCCGTCCCACTCTGTGGCGTCATTCCCTTCTCCGTTCGAGATCGTGGCGCTCCGCTTGCGCGCGCCAGTATGTTGCCTTGAGGCGGGGAGTTTCGACCGCGTTGCAGAGAATCTCGCAATCGCAAAAGCCACCCCGGCTCCTCAGCACCCGAAAAACGTCATCTATCGCGGTCGCGTCGAACCCCAGCTCAGTAAGGATTCGCTTCGAATTCGCATAATCGCCGACGCAACGGACCGTGGCCTTGGAGTCGTCGTCGGGAGAAAGCATATCGTCTAACATCGCGAAAAACCTATTTGCCGTAAGGACGCCCGTAACATAGGGAGCGATCGACGCGACGAAGTCTTCTTCGGTATTCGGTTCTTCGTTCATCGGACGACGATGTTCACCAGCTTTCGCGAGACTACGACTGTCCTCACGATTTGCTTGCCGTCGAGCATCACAGCGATACGCGCGTCCTTTAGTGCGCGCTCGAGCGTTTCATCGTCACTCATGCCGTCGCTGACCACGATTTTGCCGCGCACACGTCCGTTGATCTGCACGGGAATTTCGATCTGCTCTTCCTTCGTCAGGTCTTCGCGATATTCCGGCCACCGGGCCTGCCAGATTCCGCCGGTCTGGCCGAGCATCTCCCACATCTCTTCGGCGATATGAGGGGCGATGGGCGAGAGCATCAGGACAAAGGCGGACAGGGCGCGCTTCAGAATCAGCGGCGACATATCCACGTCCAGCGGCTCCTGCGCGTGAATCTCGTTCAGCAATTCCATGAGCGAAGAAACCGAAGTATTGAAGTGCCAACGCGTTTCAAAGTCGTTGGTAACGCGCTTGAGCGCCTGGTGCGACCTGCGGACGATAATTTTTTCTTTCGCGCTCGCCGCTACCATGTCCGTCTGCCTGGACAGGTCGAAAGGCAATTCGCGGACGCGGTCCGCATACTTCACCACGAGCCGGTAAATCTTGTTGAGAAAGCGGGACGATCCTTCGATGGCCTCCTCGCTCCACTCCAAGTCCTTTTCCGGGGGCGCGGCGAAAAGCGTGTACACGCGTCCGGTATCCGACCCGTACTTCTCCGCCATCTCGACCGCTCCCACCACGTTCCCGCGCGACTTCGACATCGCCACGCCGCCCTTGAGGACCATGCCCTGGGGGAACAGGCGCGCAATCGGCTCGCCGTGATCAACGAGCCCGAGATCGCGCATCACTTTGCAGAAGAATCGCGCGTAGAGCAGGTGCAGGATGGCGTGCTCGATCCCGCCGATGTACTGGTCGATGGTGAACCAATAGCGGACGATTTCCTTATCGAATGGCGCGCGCTCGTTTTTCGGGTCGGTGTAGCGATAGAAATACCAGGATGAATCGACGAACGTATCCATGGTGTCCGTCTCGCGACGCGCCGGACCGCCGCATTTCGGACACGTGGTATTCACGAATTCCGGATCGCTCGCCAGCGGAGACTGCCCTTGCCCCGTCAGCTTCACATTCTCCGGCAAGCGCACCGGCAACTGATCGTCGGGAACGGGAACGATTCCGTCCTTCTCGCAGTAGAGCACGGGAATCGGAGTGCCCCAGTAGCGCTGCCGCGAAATGCCCCAGTCCTTCAGACGGTATGTCGTTTCGCCGTTGCCGAATCCCTTGGCCTGCAAGTCGGCTGTCATGCGCGCAATCGCCTCTTCCGAGGTCAGCCCGGTGTACGGCCCGGAATTGACCAGGCGGCCATATTCCGTGTACGACTCCGTCATGTGCTCGGGCCTGACCGGAGGGCCGTTCAACGGCTGAATGACGATCGTCACAGGCAGATGATATTTTTGCGCAAATTCGTAATCCCGCTCGTCGTGCGCCGGCACGGCCATTAGCGCGCCCGTCCCATATTCCGCCAGGACGAAGTTGGCGACCCAGATCGGCAGATGCTCGCCCGAGAACGGATTAACCGCAAAACGCCCGGTGAAGAAGCCTTCTTTCTCGGCCGTGGCGATGTCCACCGCCTTCGTGCTCTTCTGCCGCATGGCCCTCAGCTGGCCTTCGGTCCACGCGCGACCCGGCACGCCGTCAATGAGCTTCTCGATACCGGGATGCCATGGTGAGAGGACGAGAGCCGTAGCACCGTAGATCGTATCAACGCGCGTGGTGAAAACCTCGAACGCCAAGCCATCCTTCTGGGCAACATCAAAGCGGACGCGGGTTCCCCGCGACTTGCCGATCCAGTTTCGCTGCATGGCCAGCACGCGCTCGGGCCAGCCGCCCTCGAGTTGCTTCATGTCTTCCAAAAGTTCGTCGGCATATTGCGTGATGCGCAGGAACCACTGCTCCAGTTCCTTGCTCTGGACCTGGGTAGTTTCGTGTCTCCAGCAGAAACCGTCGATTACCTGCTCATTGGCCAGGACGGTTTCGCATTCGGGGCACCAGTTCACTTTGCTCTTTTTGCGGTAGGCGATTCCCTTCTCGAGCATGCGCAGGAAGAACCACTGGTTCCAGCGATAGTATCCGGGGTCGCAGGTGGAAATTTCGCGCCGCCAGTCATAACTGAACCCGAACCGCCGCAACACGCGCCGGAACTCGGCGATATTCGCGTTGGTCCACTCGCGCGGGTGGGTCTGATTCTTGATTGCCGCATTTTCCGCGGGCAATCCAAAGGCGTCCCAGCCCATGGGATGCAGGACATTGAAGCCGCGCATGCGCTTGTAACGGGCCACGGCGTCGCCAATCGTGTAGTTCCGCATGTGGCCCATGTGCAGGGTTCCGGATGGATAGGGGAGCATCTCCAGCAGATAGTATTTATGACGCGAGGCATCGCAATCCTTCGCTTCGAACACACCACGCTCTTCCCAAATTTTTTGCCATTTGGCTTCAATCTGCTGTGGATCGTAGTCAGCCACTCTGCCCGTCATCCTTTCCGTCCCGCTCGCCGTTTTCAGTCGCTGCTCTGCGGTTGGCTCTTCGTGCTCAGGGCGCCTGATTCGATTCTTCAAACGCCGCCTTTGATTCAACCGGGCCGCTGCCCTCATCGGCACGCGCGATACTACCGCCGCGCCTTTCCGCTGCTTCCTCTACTTCGTTTTCGTCCTGTACTTCCTTTATTTCGGCTTCTCCTGGGCTTCATTCCATCTCTGCCGGTGGCAACGACAGTCTTCCCGACCAGCTTCCACAATGTCGCCACGTTTCGGCGATCGTCGCCGGGCCTGTCGATCGGCGTTTCGGCAATGAACGCCTTTCCGGCAAGCATGGGATGATTCAGGATGGCACGAAACGCATCCAGTCCGATTCTTCCTTTACCGATATGCTCATGCCGGTCGACGCGCGAGCCGAGCGCGGTTTTCGAGTCGTTGACGTGAATCACTGGAACGCGGTCGAGTCCCAGCGACTCGTCGATTGCCGCGAGCGTCCCATCCAAGCCACCCGGCTTGCGAATATCCGATCCGGAGGCAAAGAGGTGCGCGGTGTCGATGCAGATGCCAAGAGGTAGTTCCGGGCAGCCATCGAGGATCGCTTTCAATTCCTCGAATCGTGAGCCGACCGAAGCCCCGTGGCCGGCCGTATTTTCCAGAAGGATCCGCAGTTGTCCGAGCTTCAGGCCCCGAGTCGCCTGACGCAGTCCCTGGACGACCGCGGCAACCGCGGCTTCCCTTGTTCCGTCGCGCCCGCTGCCGGGATGAGCCACCAGGTAATCCGCGCCCAGCGAAATCGCGCGGATGATCTCGTGGTGAAACGCCTGCACCGACCGCGTTCGCAGAACGGGATTTGGAGAAGCCAGGTTGATCAAATAGCTGTCATGCACAACCAGCGGACCCAGACCAAGCTCCCGGCGGCGTTCCCGGAATCTCTTCGCGTCGACATCCGAAATTCGGGAATTGCCGCGCTCCCACATGCGCGGGCTCGACGAAAAAATTTGCAGCGCGTTCGCGCCCAGCCCGTGCGCCAGATCGAGCGCCCGCACAATATCGCCGGCGATCGAGGTATGTATTCCGATACGGATGCTTCCGTTCTTCCAGGCGGGAATTTCAGGAGGCGGCAGAGGTTCGGGGCGGTATTCGTCGGCTGGGTCGTAACTCAGGACACTTCGCTGTTGTTCTTCCGACATTCCTCAGGGTATTGCCTCAGACCATCGTGCGACCCGCTTCATCCTGGTCTGAGCGGCTGGGGAACCTCTCGCTGCGCCGCTCGCGAGGCACCCAACCCAGAGCATTCAACTCCGATTGTGAGCCGTAATTTTAGCGGATTATCCCAGGCTTCGCAAACGCTACATCCGGCGTCAGGCGGGCGACCCTCGTGGCGATCGAGGCAAAATGAAACCGGGGCGGCTGATGGTATCGAGCACGGCCGCCCCGGATATTTGATTGCGGTTGTAGTATTAGCTCTTCTTCTTCGACGACTTCCCCGATTTTCCGGACTTCTTCGCCGTCTTCATGCTCTTGGCCTTCATCTTCTTATTCTTATTCTTATTCTTACTTTTCGTCTGGGTCTGCTGCGTGCTGTAAGGCAGAGCCGCCGACGGACCAGCAAACGCCGGCGCCGCTATGGCGAAGCAACACAGCGCGATCCCGGTAATGAGAAACCTCCTCATGAACGGTCTCCTTTCGAGTGGAATCAAGTGCTTGCGCCGGGGCGTCTCGTCCCCGATGCACCCGCAGGATGTGCCGGGAAATCGGGACTTGCAAGAAAAACATGCGAGGCTTTCGGGCTCTGTGGGCCCGGCGGCTGGGCTCTTTCCGTCTTCGTCAAGAACACTGGTGCGGTAGCGCACCCTCGAAACTTTCGGGCGGTAACAACTGGTACCCTCGTTCTATGGCCTTGCCTCAGCGCGTCTCTTATCTTGTAGGCGGACACTTAATCGCCAATGGAAAAGCCATGAAGGCAACAGCCAGTTCCGTCAGCGGCTCCCTAAATCTCAGCCGTGCGCGCAGAAAGGCAGGCGATGCACGCCGCCGAAAGCGAATCCGGCTTTCACTGCCCGTGCATGTCCGGCCGTTTGAGTCTCGGCTGATCGATCTCGAAGACGTCGGCGAAGTGATTGATTTCACACAAGATGGGTTACTCTTCGTCACCTGTATGCCTCACTACCAAGTGGGCATGCGGCTGATCGTCACTTTTCCTTTCGGGCAAAAGGCCGCGGCACATAGGAAGTTCCTCGGCAGGGTCGTGCGTCTGGATGAACGGCCCCGGGGCAATGCGGGCGTGGCAGTGAGGTTCCTGCTCTAATCAGCCCTTGGCAGTGCGAGATCACTCGACCGCTGCCTGGAGAGGGCGTTCAGCGCGTCGCATGGCGAGCGCGAGGTTTCGATCGTGGCCGTTGTCGTTTGGGCAATTGATTTCCCATTTGTCTTGTGTATGCTCCGTAGCAGCTTAAAAATGGCGTAAGCCACTTGGGTGCCGATTCAGTGATGGGAAGACGAACGCTATTGGCATCGGCGGCTCGCAAGGGATGAACCGATAATGCTAGATCAAGGAAACAAGAACTTCCAACCGCCTGCTGGAAAGTCCTCCGGCGTCAAAGAGGCGGAACGCCGCAGCGGAGATCGGCACGTCTTTACCGCGTCAGCTGAAGTTGTGGAATTGGTGTCGGGCGCTCGGTTTTCCACCCGGACGACGGACCTTGGGCCGGGCGGCTGTTTCGTGGACACGACGAATCCGTTCCCGGTGGGAGCAGAGGTAAGGGTAACCGTTCGCAAGGGCAGGAACGAGTTCCACACGCCTGGAACCGTCGTCTACTCGCAGCAGGGTCTCGGAATGGGCATCTCCTTCAACGAGTTGGACCCAGAACAGCGAAAAGCTCTCGACGCATGGATCGGCGAACTAACGGATGGCGCGTACGTTCCCCTGGACGTGGTTCATCTCGAGAAGAAGGCTGGAAAAGAGTTCGTAGCCAACTCGGATCACGCGGCGCTGGTCCGGCTGGTGCGCTTGATGATCACGAAGGGCATTTTGACGGAGGCAGAAGGATCATCCGTTCTGGTTGACCCGGTTCTTTAGGCGGCAGTTCACTTCAGGCTTCCGAAACGAAGACCTTCCGATTCTCGAAGCGGAGCGCTTGGCTCAACAATGAAACGCAAACGACTCGGCGAGGTTCTGCGGGAGCGAGGCCAGATCTCCCAGACGGACCTTTCGAAGGCGATCCAGGACCAGCAGGGAAAGCTCGTGCATCTGGGCGACCTGATGCTCGAGCGCGGGATGGTCTCGAAGAAGGATCTTGCCAGCGCATTAACGGAAGTCACTCACCTGCCCTACGTCGATTGTGAGAACGTCGAAATCGACTCGGAAATTCTGAAACTCGTTCCGCGGTCTATGGCCCAGCGATGCTGCGTGCTGCCGATCCAGGCTCAGGGGACAAAGCTCGTCATAGCGATGGCCGAGCCACAAAACCTGCGTGTCGTGGATGAACTGCGCTTCTCGACGGGAATGAACATCGTCCCGCACCTGTCATTTCGAAGCGAGATCGAAGCAGCCATCGAAAAATGGTACGGCAGGGTCGAAGAGGACGAAGCCACCATCGCGGAAGCCATCGCGCCCGTGACCGAAGGGCCGGAGATGGAGTTCATTTCCTCCAGCTCGTTGCAGCGCAATATCGAAGCCATGCAGGAGATGCAGGCCGAACTCCTGCACAAAAGCACGCCGGCCGTGCGCCTGGTGGCGTCGGCAATCGCGGCGGCGGCGGCCAAACATGCGAGCGACATTCATGTGGAACCGCAGTCGAGCGATATGGTCATTCGGTTCCGCGTCGACGGCATGCTGCGCGATTACCAACACATCCCGCGGAGCCTGCAGAACTCGGTCGTTTCGCGAATAAAAATCCTGTCTGACATGGATATTGCGGAACGCCGCGCTCCGCAAGACGGCCGCTTCCTGGTGAAAATAGCGGGGAACAAGATCGATCTGCGCGTCTCGACCTTGCCAACGCAGAACGGCGAAAAAGTGGTGATGCGGCTGCTCGAATCCGAAGCTCCGGCGCAGGGATACGCCGGCTTGGGAATGCCGCAGGAAATCGCCGACTCGCTGACGCGACTCCTGCGGCAGCCGCAAGGCATGATCCTGGTGACGGGACCCACCGGATCAGGCAAGAGTACGACGCTCTATTCCTCGCTTAATCTGGTGCGACGGCCGACTGTGAACATCATCACCGTCGAGGACCCGGTCGAATACGTTCTCCAGGGATTGAATCAGGTGCAGGTCAATTCGAAGGCTGGATTGACGTTCGCCACCTGTCTGCGTTCCATCCTGCGCCAGGATCCAAACGTCATCATGGTCGGAGAGATTCGAGACAAGGAAACGGCCGAGATTGCCTTGAAGGCGGCGCAGACCGGGCATCTGCTTTTCTCCACCTTGCACACGAACGACAGCATATCCGCGATCACGAGACTGCTCGACCTCGGGATTCCGGGGTTTCAGATCGCCAGTTCGGTTACCGCGATCCTGGCCCAGCGCCTCATTCGGCGGCTGTGTTCCTGTCACGAAGAAATCCCATGCACGCCCGAGTACGCAGCGCGGTTACTCGAGGTGGGAGTTAGAATCCCGCCCGCGAAGCAATCCCTGACCACCGGATGCGAGAACTGTGACATGACCGGTTACAAGGGACGCATCGGCGTGTACGAAATGCTGACCTTCGACGAGCCAATTCGCGCCATCGTTCGCACCGGCGCCCGCACCGACGAGATCCAAAAAATCGCGCAGCACAATGGGATGCGGAGAATGCAGGAATTCGCTCTGGAACGCGTCTGCCAGGGCGAGACCACTTTGGATGAGGTTCTGCGAGTTGTTCCCTTCGATCAGGTCTTCGCCGTCCGCTGCCACTCTTGTCACAGGGATCTCTCGCCGATATTCCTGTTCTGCCCGTATTGCGGGAAACCGCAGGACGATGCCGGATCGAGACAATCAGACGGCCGTGTGTTGGTCGGTCAAGGAGCCCAGACGGAGTGAGTCCGAAAAGCAACGGCAAAGGCTGGAGTGTTCCGCGCGTCGCGCCCCGCATCAGCACGCTTCGCGAGCTGTCCGTGAACTACGAAGGGCGGAATGAAGAGGTGGCCCTGAAACCGCCGGACATCAGCACGCGCGGGATGTTCATCAATACCACACGGAGCTTTCCTCAAGGCGCTGTTCTGAACGTTCAGTTCCGCCTGGGACAGAGCGGCGAGCAGATTGCCGCACGCGCGGAAGTTCGCTATTGCCTGCCTGGAGTGGGCGTCGGAATCGAATTCGTGGAGATCTCGGAGGAAGCCGTTCGCGCCATTGAAAAGGAAGCCAAGCTCTAGAAACACGCGGAGCCTGGTGGTGGCCGCGTTTATTGACCCGCACGAAGGCGCGCCCCACTTACCAGGCCTCCGGTGTGAAGGTATTTCCCTCATGGGGAAGAATTTGCACTAATTTGGACGTCGAAGACCCTAGATCGTTCCCCTAAATCCTGTACTTTTAGACACTTATATCCCTTATTCGTCTGGCAGATTCATTGCATCCAAAATACCGGGGGCGCATGGGAGAGCGTCGACAAGCGCGCAGGTACGGGGTGTATCTCCCGTTACAGGTGTTTCTGTCCGGAACGCTCCCGGCCAAATTCCACACCGCTCAACTCCGCGACGTGTCCCGTTCCGGCATTTATTTCCACTCCAATATTGCGATCACGCCAGGCGCAGGTCTTGAACTGACGTTCGCTCTTCCCGCCGAGCGTGAAACTCGACCTTCGGTGCTGGTTCGTGCCAGTGCGAAGGCGTTGCGCGTCACGCTAGTCGAAGGCGAGCCAACTCCTATTTACGGCGTCGCCGCCTCGATCGACCGCCTCGATTTTGTCCGTCCAGTGGCGACCAACGCCGCCTGATCGGGGTTGTTGTCCAAGGCCTTCGAGGTCCCCATCAACGTCCATGCCGTTCTTTTCCCGAGGGCCGAAGGGTGTTACGTTACGTTCCGTTCGATGCGAGGACAGACGTGTCCGCCAACGAGCCATTGATTACTGCAGAACATGCGCTCCTGCGGCGACTGTGCGAAACGGGCGTGGCCAGTGTCACTCCCGATGCGCTCAATCTGCTTACGCGCCATTCCTGGGCCGTGCCGGACCATCGCACCATCTTCGAGGCTCTCGTTCGCTTGAGCTCCGTCCGCTCCGGCACCTTGCGTGACCGCCTTCCCGCAGAAGCGACGCGCATGGGGTTTCCTGACGTCGCCTGGGACAAATTCCTCACGTCTCCTGAAACGCCCTTCGATTCGCGTCGCGCCACAAGCAGGCTCATCGACGACCTCATTAGCGCATCAAAGCACGAGTGATGACTTCGCGAATCGAGCGTTGGCTTTCCTTGGCGGACGTCACCCTCCTCCCGGCATTCATTCTTTGGTTCATCTGGCAGCTGCAGTTCGAGGCGCGTTGGACCTGGATTATTTTCATCCTCTGGATCGTCGCCAGCTTCGTCGTCCATCACGACACGGCGAAGACGCTCGGCTGGCGCGCCGACAACCTGGCACCCGCAACCAGACAGGCGCTCATCGCCTTCGGACTCATGGCGGCCGCGCTGATCGCCATCGGATTCGCGCTGGGTCAGCCAACCGGCCTTCCGCCGAACCTGGTTTCGTGGCGCAGGCTGTGGACCTACTTCGCTTTCTGCCTTCTCCAGCAGGTAGCCCTCAATTCCCTGGTTCATAACCGCATGCTTTCGCTGATCCGAAACGAGTATGTCGCGGCAGGGCTGACCGGCGTGATCTTTGCCGCCTGTCATTGGCCCAACCCTGTGCTCGTTCCTCTGACGCTCGCAGGAGGCGCCGTGATGGCCTGGCTCTTCGGGCGCGCGCGCAACATTATTCCGCTTGCGATCGGGCAGGCGATTCTCGGTTCGCTCGTCTGGTGGGCGTTCCCGCTCGCGTGGCACCATCACCTTCGCGTCGGTCCCGGCTATTACGGCCTTCTCCGGTAGGATTCTGCCGTTTGGGCTTCAAGTTCGAATTGCCGCGGCTGCCAATCTGCGGGCTGCGCGCAGGCTTTCGACCGCATCGCCGGTGGGCAGGAACTCCATCGCCGCGTATCCCCTGAAATTCAGCGCGGCCAGTTTCCTGAAGATGTTCGCGTAATTGATCTCGCCGGTGCCGGGCTCGTGGCGTCCGGGCACGTCCGCAATATGAACGACGCCGACCTTCTCGATGTTCTTCTCCAACTTCTCGATCAGGTTCCCCTCGGCAATCTGCTCGTGGTAGAAGTCGTAGAGAAATTTCACTCGCGGATGATTCACTTCGCCGACGATCGGGAAGCCTTCTGCAACAGAAGTCAGAAAATAGCGCGGATTTTCCTCCGGATCGATGTTCTCGAGCAGCAGGGTGATGTCCCGCTTCTCCGCCGCATCGCCCGCGCGCTTCAGACTCTCGACGCAAGCCGCATGCTGCGCTTCGCGCGTCAAGCCCCGAACGCGATCGCCCGATAGCACGATGATCGCCGGACATTCCAGTTTCTCCGCGGTGACAAGCATCTCGTCCACGTCGCGCAGAAAAGCGTCGCGCTCCGACGGATTCGCGGCGCCGTTCCTGACTCCCGCCGTCGCATCGAACGTGATTCCCAGATCCCTCTTGCGCCGGTTCGCGCGAGTGAAATCCGCATCCGACCAGTTCCGGAACTCGTCGACCAGTTCCACGTGCGCGTAGCCGGCCTCCGCGATTTTTCCCAGCCGTTCCTCGAACGGCAAATCGCGAAAAACGGTCCACAGCATCACGGAAAGAGGAAACGGCGCCTCCTCCCTGGCCGTGGATGCATGGCCTTCGCGCCGCTCGGGCGAAGGCAGCGCCGAAACTCCCGCCGCTGCTCCGAGCGCCGATCCCAGAATCCTTCGCGAGAATTCGCGGCGGTTCATCGCACTTGCCTCGCTGACTGGAGGAATAATACACGAAGGGAGGTTATGCGTTCGCTCGAACGGGATCGCTACTGTTTTTGTGCGGGATGGCGCGCGTTCATGATCGGGCGCAGGATAGGGTAGAACTGCACGAATACGTTGTCGTCGGCCGCGTGCCGAGCATGGCACGCGTAGCAGCTCTGCTTCGGATTTGCCATCGCCTTGGCCTTCAGGTTCGGCATCTCGCCAAAATTGAAGTAGGCCCAGCCTTCGGCAAAATGCTGGTGATCCTTTACGGCGGCGGCCATTCCGCCCAGATCGCCCTCGAAGTAGCCGCCTTTGGCGGGCGAAACCTTATCTTCGGGTGGATACAGCGCGAGCACCAGCACCGTCTTCTCGGGGAATTTTCCGGTGCGGACAAAGTCACGGTACGATTCCGGCCGAATGTAGACGTCGTGAAATTCGCCCGCACCACTTCCCTGCATGCCCGGCTCGTATGTCAACCCGGTGGAACTGCCAACGAAGACCCACGTTTCAAAGTTTTCGGGCCGCAGAAGCGCACCACGCGAATCGTATTGCGGACCCGTGCTTCGCTGCGCGCCCTGCGCGAAAGTGATCGCGCGATCGGGGGCCACTCTGGCCGTCACCGACCACGTCGCCAATCCGGCCGCCAGGCCGATCGCGAACAAGAGCAGTTTTCGCATCACGTTTCTCCTATTCCGACCGCAAAGCCACGTTGGGATCGATCGAAGCCGCACGCCGGGCGGGAATCAGAATGGCCACCAGCGCGGTACCAAGCAGCACCAACGCTACGCCGATGAAGGTTAGCGGATCACTCGGCGTAACCTCAAACAGCAACGACTTGAGCAGTCGCGTAACCGCCAGTCCTCCCACGAATCCGATTCCGATGCCCAGCAGCGCGAGCCCCACCCCCTGCGCCACGAGCATGCCGAGGATTTGCGAAGGCTGCGCGCCAAGAGCCATGCGGATCCCGATCTCGCGCACGCGCTGGCTCACGCTGAGCGCCATGATTCCGCCGATCCCGGCGGCCGCAATCAGCAGGGCAAGTCCGGCAAACAGCCCGAGCAAACTCGCGGTGACGCGCGGCGCCGCGAGCGACTCGTCCCTGGCTTCCTTCAGCGTACGAATGCCCGTGATGGCATTCTGCGAATCGACGTCGAGAACGGCGCGCCGGATACGTTCTCCCATGCTGGCGGGATCCGCCCCGGTGCGAACAATCAACGTGGAGGGGTTGGGCGACTGGTCCATTGGCCCATAGAACTCGGCCGAAGCCGGCCTGTCGAGCCCCAGCTCCCGCACATCGCCCGCAACGCCGACGATCTTGTTCCACGTCTTGCCGTCGTCGAAGGAAACCTGTTTGCCGATGGGGTCCTCGCGCGGCCAGAACTGCCGGAGCGCCGCGTCGTTGATGATGCACACCGGCAACGCCTTCGCATCGTCGGCTTCGGAGAACTCGCGGCCCTCGAGAAGCGGGATTCCAAGCGAGCGGAAATAGTCGGGCGATACCGAATTCACATTGGCGACCGGCGGCGTTTCGCCGGACCGAAGAGCCCGGCCCTCGATTCGAAAGTCGCCGGTGTTCGGGCCGAATGTAATCAGCTCCGGCTCCAGCGGATAGCTGGACGACGTGGCCGCTGAAAGCACTCCCGTCTCGCTCTTCACCCGATCGAGGATCTTGCGGCTGGCCAGGGCGAAATCGGCGCTGGTCGCGTACTTCGACCAGTTGAAATGCATATTCATCACCAGCACGTGCTGCGGCGCGAAACCGGGATTCACCGCCAACATGCGATAGAGGCTTCGCAGCGTCAGTCCCGCGCCGATCAGCAGCATGAACGAAAACGCGAATTGCGCGACAATCAAAACACCGCGAACCGCGGAGCTTTGCCGGCCGCTTCCCGCTCCCGCGGCGCCTTCCTTCAACCCGGAGGAAAGGCTCCCACGGGCTGACATCGCGGACAACGTGCCAAAAATCACGCTGACGCCGACAGCCGCCGCCAGCGCGAACAGCAGCACTCCCATGTCGAGGTGAATTTCGCGGGCGCGGGGCGTAAGCCGTGCGGCGAAGTCTGAAAGCAAGCCCAAGCTGTCATAGGCGAGAAGCAGGCCCGCAGCTCCACCGATCAGTGCGAGAAGCAGGCTCTCCGTCAGGAGCTGCCGCAGCAGGCGAGTATGCCCGGCGCCAAGCGCCGTGCGAACGGCCAGCTCGCGTTCGCGCCGCGCCATGCGGGAGAGCGTAAGATTGGCGACGTTCGCGCAGGCAATGAGCAACACGAAGCCGGCGGCCGCCAGCAGAACGATCAGCGTGGGGCGCGCGCCCTGCGTCAACTGATCGCGCAGGGATGAAGCTGTCGCGGCGTAACCCGTTTCCGGCGGATAGAATTTCGGATACTCGCCGCGCAGGCGCCCGGCAATCGTCGAAAGGTCCGCCTTCGCTTCCTCGAGAGAAACGCCCGGCTTGAGCCGGCCAAACACCTCCATCATCCGGTGTTCGCGGTGCTCAGTCATATTCTTCGAGGAACGAAACGGGCACGCGTTCGTGGTCATGTAAACGTCGTTCTCGTTCGGGTATTGCGGAACGGGAGGCAACACTCCGATCACCGTGTGCACCTTGTCGTTCATCTCGAACGTTTTGCCCACGATTCGGGGATCTCCGTGAAAATTGTTCTTCCAATACTCGTAGCTCAGCAGAAGCACGGGCGGCGCGCCGGTCCGCTCATCGGGCGGCAGAAATGTGCGTCCAAGAATCGGCTTGATGCCGAACGTGTCGAAGTAATTCCAGGAAACCACGCCGGTTCGGACGCGCTCGGGATCGCCGTGCCCGAACAGCGTGAACGACATGGCGTGAACTTCGACGAGGCTCGAGAGCGTTCGATTTTGCTCGCGGTAGTCCTGGATCTCCGGCACGGAAAATTGAATGTCGTCCATTCCCATTTTCCGCGCCTGCTGCCGGATGAAAACGAGTTGCTGTCCCTGCCGGTAAGGGAGCGGGCTGAGCAGCACGGCATAAACCACGCTGAAGATGGCGGTGTTCGCGCCGATGCCGAGCGCCAGCGTCAGAACGGCGATCAGCGTGAACCCGTGATTCTTGCGCATCATGCGAAACGCGCAGGCGCAGTCTTGCTTCAGAATCTCCCAGTGCTCGCGCGGAGCCGTGCGAAGCGCTCCCGCGAGCGTCTCCGCCCACAGATTCAGCACACCGAGCGCACCTCCGCGCGTTTCGGCCTCGCGCTGTTGCTCGCGAAACACGCCGGCCATCTCCCCGCCGTAATTTGTTTGGAAGTCGAACGGGAAAACGCGGACGACCATGCTGAAAAACCGTTCGGAAAAGGATTTCTTTTCGCTGGGCACGGAAGGAACCTCCCTCACGCCGGACTCAAGCGAGCCGCGGCTTGCGAAACAGCTTTTTCGAGTGAGCCTGATCCAGAGCTTCCTGCATACGGCGCGCTTCCGCGATCGCTACGTCGCGCCCCAGATCCGTCAGCAAGTAGTATCGGCGGCGCTCGTCGTCCAGACCGAACTCCGGCCGACGGTCCGATTCGAGAATCATCCCCGAGCCTTCCAGCCGCGCGAGGTTGCCGTACAGAGTTCCGGGGCTCAACCGCACCTTCCCGCCCGTGCGGCGCGAGACCTCTTTCAGGATGGCGTACCCATGCTTTTCGCCGTCGGCCAGCGCGAGCAGGATGTGAAACATGGCCGGCGTCAGAGGCAGGAAGGACTCCGATTCCTTTTTTTTCGTCATTTCTTTCCTCCCATGGGCCAACTCACTCTCTATCAGCAAGAGGAATACTATATCGTGTGACGGTATAGTGGAGCAAATTGCGTGCCGAATCCCATGTTCGTGCAAATGGAAGCGAAACGGGAGTTTAGGAGAGCCCGCGCCCCTGGGAGCTGCGCAACGAGTGTCCGCTTGTGGGACGGACTGTCCGCTCCCGCGCCTTAGAATTGGAGGGAGAGCCAGATCGAATTTCGACTCTCGGGATTTTGCCCCGCAGAGCGCTGCGCTCGCGCGGCACCTACGTTGATGAGGGGGAATCTAGTGGGCGGCTACCCTTCGCCCTCGGCTGATTCTCTTGAGCGCGAAGCCGATCGGAATCGTGGCGAAGCATACCAGAGCAAGGTAGCGGAAGTCGTCGACGTAAGACCACAGCGTGGCCTGGCGCTCGAGGGACCCTTCCAGCACCTTCAGCGCCTGGTGCAACGCGTCCGCCGCGCTCGCATGGAGCGTCATCGCTCGGTGCAGGTTCGTCAGCGACCGCTCGAACACGGGATTCTGCGGGGTAAAGTAACGCACCAGATCATCGCGATGCACCTGTTCGTGCCGGGCGACCACCGTCTCAACGGCCGAGATGCCGACGCTGCCGCCGAGGTTGCGAAACAGATTGTAAATCCCGCTGGCGTTGCTGATTTGCCGTTCGGCCAAAGTACCCATCGCTACCGTCGCCAGCGGAACGAATACGAAACCGAGAAAGAATCCGCTCAGGGTAATGGCCCAAAACAGCGTCCACTGGCCGATTTGCAGAGTCGCGTGGCCCAGCCATAAATTGCACACCGCCACTCCTGCAAACCCGAACATGATCAGACGACGGCTGTCGAACTTCGTCATCAAAATGCCGACGAGTGGCATCGCAAATACGGCGCCGACTCCCCTGGGCGCAACGGCGAGTCCTGCCGTCAGCGCCGTGTACCCGAGCAGCGTCTGATAAAACAGCGGCAAGATCGTCACCATGCCGTACACAACCGCGCCGAACAGAAAAATCTGCAGGCATCCGATTGTGAAATTGCGGTCGCGGAAACTCTGAAAATCGACGAGCGGCTTTCGTCCTCGGATCTCGCGCCAGAGAAACGCCACGAGCGCTACAACGACGACGATCACCGCCCAACGGATCCAGGTGGCGCCGAACCAATCGTCCTCCTGACCTTTGTCGAGAATGATTTGGAGGGTGCCGATCCACAAAGCCAGTAAGCCAAGTCCGATCGTGTCGAGTTTGCCGGGCTTCGCTTCACGGATATAGGGCGGGTCCTGCACCAGACGCGAGATCAGAATCACGGCCAGAATCCCGATGGGAATATTGATAAAGAACGCCCAGCGCCACGTGTAGGTCTCTGTGATCCAGCCGCCAAGCGTCGGCCCAAGGACGGGCGCGACCACGACTCCAAAACCAAACGCCGCCATGCCCATGCCGCGTTTTTCCGGAGGGAAACTCTCGAGCAGAATGGCCTGCGAAACCGGTTGCAACGCCCCTCCGCCCGCTCCTTGCAAAGCGCGCGCAATCAGGATCATCGCCAGGCTCGTCGAGGCGCCCACGAGAAAGGAAGAAATCGTGAATATGACGATGCAGACGATCAGGAACCGCTTCCGGCCAAACCGCAGAGAAAACCAGCCGCTCGCCGGAAGGATCACTGCATTCGCCACCAGATAGCTGGTCAGGACCCAGGTAGCTTCTTCGTTCGTGGCCGACAGGCTGCCACCGATATACGGCACGGCCACAGCGGCGATGGAAGTGTCCAGCACTTCCATGAACGTGGCCAGCATCACGGCGATCGTGATCAGCCACGGGTTCACCAGCGGGGGCGTGTACGCAGAAATTCGAGATTCGTCGGGCATGGAGTGAACATGTAGCTGAGCTGGATCGAGAGCGAGCACGCGTTCTCGGCCCGCGAAGAAGGCAGTGCCGCCAAGCCTTGCCCTCTCGGGCTTTAGATGCTCGCCGGTTCAGATCGGACGCAAATTGGGCTGCTCGTGTGAAGATCCCCCTGTGGAAGCGTGCCGACCGCGACAAATCTACATTGTGGGACGGATGCCGCTACGTGGATGGCATTTGCGGGGAAACGCGATTGGCTACAGATTCAAATGGCCGTACCGCTCGGCAGCCGCGGCTTCGCTTCCGTGTTGAAACCTCTTTGCGGGCGTTTGGCCGTGCGGATTCGTCCAGCGGCCCGGAATTGCGAGGCCGCAATTCGGGCAGCAGCCGTTCTTCAGACCGGTTCTGCTCCACGTCGTGCCACGAGCGGCGGATCAGAAGCGTCTTGCACGACGGACACGACGTGTGCGCGCCGTCGCTGTAAATGTTCCCCTCGTAGACGTAATGCAATCCCGTTTCCAGCGCGATCGCCCGCGCGCGCATGCAGCGTTTCCGGGGGCGTGCGCGGCTTATCCCGCAGCTTGAAATCGGGATGAAACGCCGTGAAGTGCAGCGGCACGTCCGGCCCAAGATGTTCGAGCATCCACTCCGCCAGCTGCGCGCGTCTCGATCGGCTGCGTCGTTCAGCGTCGGAATCATCAGGTTGGTAATCTCGAACCAGACGTTCGTCTCGTTCTTCAGCCACTCGCAGCGTTTCCAGCACCGGCTGCAAATGCGTCAGCGTGATCTTGCCCGTAAAAATTCTCCGTGAACGCCTTCAAGTCGATATTCGCCGCGTCGATGTGATCGTAGATGTCGTGAAACGCCTCGTACGGTGACGTAGCCGTTCGATACCATCACCGTGTTCAGCCCGACTTCTTTCGCCGCCGCGCAAATATCGATCACGTACTCGCCCCAGATCGTCGGCTCGTTGTAGGTGAACGCGATCGACGGGCACCCGTTCCGCATCGCCAGCAGCACCACGTCTTCCGGCGGAATGTAGGTGGAATGCACCTGGTCGGAATGCGACTTCGAGATGTCCCAGTTCTGGCAGAAGAAGCAGCCCATGTTGCATCCCGCGGTGCCCATGGAGAAACACCCGTGTCCCGGGCAGGAAATGATTCAGCGGCTTTTTCTCGATGGGATCGATCTGCAGCGCCGCGGGATGCGCATAGCCGAGGCTATACAGCTTTCCGCCTTCGTTCGACGCGGATGAAGCAGAATCCCGGCCTGCCCCTGCGCCGATGTGGCAATGCCGCGGGCAGAGATAACAGTGCACTTTCCCGTTCGGCTCCGGCTCCCACCAACGGGCCTCGTGCAACTCGGGCGCCTTCTGAAGTATTTTCAGGTCCCGCATGAATGGTTCCTTGTCTCCATATTATACCGCGTGCGCGGGAATGGATGCAGGAATGGCGAAGTGGCGCTCACGCGCCGGCGGGGCCGGCCTGTTCGAGCGGCTCGAATTTCGGTTTCGCGACACTGAGGATAGCGTAGGCGTGTTCCATGCTTCGCACGACGTGCAGGTTGGGCCGCGTGTCCTCTCCATGCGACGCAAAAACGCGGCAGATCCCGAACACGTGGTCTTCCGGCGCGACCATCACGCGAGGCCTGGACGAATCCGGATCGATGGGCTGTTCCCATGCCAGCATCCGCGCCGTTTCTGCGGTCACTTCAAATGCATCTACGTCGGAGAAATCGATGATCGTGCCCCGGAAATCCACCGTGGCTACTATTCTTCGCGCCCCAGCACGCTGGAAATCCTTGAGCAGATCGTCTCGTCACGCTTCCGGCGAAGCGAGCTAGTACAATCCTATTTCCCGGGTCGAAGTAAAAGGAATAGGGCATGCGGCACGTGCAATTGAGCCTAATTGTGGACACATGCCTTCCGGGTGTCAATCCCGTATCGTCCTCCAGCCGTGGCGACAAAGGTATCGGAGGAATTTCGCGACAGGAACGGAATGGAAGGGTCAACGTCGAATGGCCGAGTTGCCTGCAGTCTTTGCTATAGCGGAACACCCCAGATGTTCTTACCCGTGTCCAGCAGGAAGACTCCCGCCTGTCCAGAGCGGGGGCCCATGTCGCCCACCCAGATCACGCGAAACCGTGCCGTCTTTCCAGCCCCGCTTGATCTCGACCACCTCGCCGGGCCACGTAAGAAATCCGACGCCGTCCAGCCGCGCCCCATTCTTGCTGATGTCCATCGCCACCGCGCTCTGCGAGTATTTGTGCCCCGCTCGATCCTTCCCGCGCACCCAAACCTTCACTGGTTTCGAGATTCGCACTTCACGCCGGTCAAGTTTCCAGAAACTCGGCGCCTGCCGCTTGAACGCGAACCCGACCCGCAGCTTGCCTTCGAACTCCGGCCCCACATACGCGACGCGGCATTCCTGCTCGCCCTGCGTCGATTGGTTCACCACAAACATGGCGTCGCCGACCTTTACACTCGCTTTCAGCGTGATCAACCCGCCGCTGGCGTTCACCAGCAGCGTCGTCGTGTCTTCGTGGAACGAAATTTCTTCGTGCGACCATCCGTAAGCCATTACCGGAATGTGAATCGAAATGCGCGGGCTTGAACGCGGCTTGGCTTCTTCGCGGATCGTCGACGCCGGCCCAACACCTCGCGAACGCGACCCGCCAACGCGCACCTTTTCCGTTCCGGACAGCGGAATCTCTCGCTGAACCCCGTGCACAGGGCACTCGAAATCCCACGACGTCTCCAGAATCTGCGACAGTGGCTCCTGGCGGTCCTGCAGCAAGAGCGTGCGATCGTCGTCCCCGTAGGGACACCGCAGCCGAATTATGAAGTCCTTGGACACAGCGGCTCTGAGCAGCCTCTCTGCCAAGCGTACACGCAGCAGAACGCAACAGCGCGGGCCCCTGCGAGCCCTGTCCTGTGAAAGTAATCACCTACCAGGCATCGATGGAAGGAATCCTCGCTTGGAAGTTCTGGAGAAGAAGTGACTGCGGCGTTTCGCGCCGGACTCTGGAGCGCATGTCCCGGCGGCATCCCGTTCTTCGCAGCTGTTCAGCCCAGAATCGTAAGGCAGTTGTTCCTGGCCAATCGCTAAACAACATTTAAAACAACAGGAGAGGCCGCAAACCAAGGAGCAGTTCCGATTCTGCGTCCGGTGAAATTGTGGCAATGGCAACGATGCGTTATTCGCTGGATGCGTCCGTACAATTCGAGCGCAACTCGTAATGTCCGGGACGGTCAATGCTAACGACCACGCGATGTCCCGATTCCGCGCTTTCGCTGCTGACGCGCCCACGCACCACCGTGATAGCACTTTGGCCCGCGCACACGGGCATCGAGGCGCGCGCCGTCACTCCTGCCGGCACATCGATCTGCGCGTCCAGCCCGCCACCGGCCTTGTAATCGACGCTGATCGGTCCCTGCGGTGTCGGCACCGACCCGCGCGCCCATTCGAGCCCCGCCAGATCGGGCCGAATCGTCACTTCGCGAAATCCCGCTGCCGTGGGTTGAATTCCGAGAATTTGCTCCGCCAGCCAGACTGTCGGGCCGCTCGACCATCCATGAGCCAGGCTCGTACGAAAACCCTCTTCGTCGTCCGCGTTCAGATGCGCGTGGAAATCCTTCTTCGGCCAGGAGGGATCGTAGCCCTCCCAGAAACTCGTCGCACCCTCGTCGATCATTCCGCCCCAGTATTTGCGAATCCAATCGAGCGCTTCGCGCCGGTGTCCCGCCTCTGCCATCGCTGTAATCGCGTAGAAATTGTAGTAAGGCGAGATCATAAATTTCGGCGGATGCGACAGCACGCGATCCCAGATCGCCGCCGTTTCCTTCGGATTCGCCACGCCGGAGTAAATCGCCATCGCATTCGGTTGCCAGCGGCCGCCGAATGTGTATGTTCCCGGATCGAGCGCCGTGTTCTGCGCCGCGCTTCGCATTTCGCCGGCCTCAGCCTGATATTTCTGTGCCGCGACCGAATCGCCCATTTCGCTCAGTAGCCATGCGCCTTCGGAAAACGCTCTGTAGAACTCGAATTGAGTCGCGCGGCGCGCTTCGGGCGTGTCTTTTTCAAGCTCCGGTGACCAGTCGACGAACGGCCACGCTTTCCGCGTGTTCGCGAAATAATCCTGGTCGTTGAGTTCGCCCTCCATGTAATCGAGCAATCGAATGAGGCGGTCGTGCAGCGACATCAGGTAGTTTTTGTCGCCGATGTGCCGGTAATAATCGGCTTCGCCCATCACCCAGAACGCCGAGTAGCCCGGAATGCCGTTCACATCGCGCGTCAGCGGATTTCCTGCCTCGTTGATCAGGCGGTCCATCGTGTTCTGCATCAGGAAGCGGTCGGCGAAAGCCGTGTCGATCACGTCGCCCGACACGTCCAGGTCGCCCATCCATGGCATGCGGTCTCGCTTCGGTGCGTCCCAGATCGCGTCCTGCATGCAAAGATGCGCCGTGTACGCGCCGACGGCCCAGATGCGATCCAGTAGCCCGTCCGACGACTCGAACGAGCCGAGATACCGCACCGGATAATAAATCGCGTCTACGCGAATCGATTTGAACTTCACTGGCCCGAGAAAATCTAGTTTCACGTAGCGGAATGCGCTTTTGGGTCCGTAAACCGTCGCGTGCGGCGGGATCAGCAGCTCATTGACACCGAGATATGGCGACTTTATCGCCTCTTCGCGCGATTCGCCGTACTGCAACGCAATTCGCATCGGCTGGTCCGAGTCCGATGTGACTTCGAGTCTTCCACTCGTCTCGCGTCCAAAATCCAGCACCAGACTTGCTCCTGGAAGCCCCGCGATCGGACCTGGGCCGAGCTTTACACTGAACTCGGCGCTCGCAGCCGTGTGCGTTAGAGCGTCGATATTTTCGAACTCCAGCCCGCGCTCTGCGACGTCGCTCACCGCCGTCGCGGTAATCGGGAGATGCGCAAGATAGGGCGAAATACCGTCGTAGCCGGGCCAGCGATACATCTCCGAATCCGAATTCCACTCCAGATTGCTCGTCACCACATACCAGCGCCGGTAGCCGTCGACGCGCGTGTCGATGCTGCCAAGCGCGTTCGCGTCTTGCCACGAGGAATCGTCGAAGCCGGGGCGCTGCCAGCCTGCGTGCTCGCGAAAACTCGCCTTCCACCCGATTCCCGAAATGAGCACCGCAGGCGCATCCACTTCTTCCGCTGCCGGAACGATCTTCACCGCCAGAGGCGATCCGCCGCGGCCTTCGATCGCGATCTCGTTTTTCCCACGCCTAAGCTCATACGATACGGTGCTAACCACAACGAGGGGGTATGTGTTCGACTTCGGGTCGCGATCGGCGCTGGCCACCAATTTCCCGTTGACGAACGCGTGAACGTGGTCGGGTCCCGAAATATACAGCGTCGCCTGCCGCGGAGCTTCCTCAAGCTCAAAGCTCGTTCGGAAGTATCGCGGAGCCGCTTCGTCAGTCTTATCCGGAGTGCCGGGCGGCATCGCCAGCCAGATGAACTGCTCCGGAAGCGGCTTGTGAACGCTCGATTCGAGAACGGGCTGCTGGATATCGGCAGTGGGATCGGCTTGCTCGACGGCTGTAGATGCCGCCGGCGCCTGCGCCGTCATCTTCTGCCCATCGCGGGGCGATGCGAACCGCATGCTCGCGGTAAACACGATCAGCGCCAGCACGAAAAGTCGAATTGAAAGCACGTCAGCCGTTCCTTTCTTTTTGCGCGCGCCGCCGTTCGGCCACCCACCCGAGAAAGCGTTCCATGCGCGCGCGTTCGCGCCACATCAGCGCGAAGAATTTCCGAGCGTCAAGGTCAGCGGCTTGCTTGCCATAAAAAGTTTCGAGGCGCCACTGAACGTATGGCGACTTCCAGGGACGCAGGCGGTAGCCCTTCGCCGTGATCCAGTAGTAGCGCAGCGCGTTGAACATGGTTGTCGGCGAAAGCCTACCATGCCATAGCTGTTGTTTTTGCTCGTTTATGTGAGGTCCTGTAGGCTCTTGTTTGCAACCTCCCGCTGCGCTCCGAATTCTGGCCACGAACTGGCGAGGGAACATCGCGCTGCTGCACCACGCCGCTTCGGCGACGCACCGTCAAATTGGCCGGTTCAGCCCCCAACAGGACGCAATCGCGGCGGCCGATCGGCGCTCGGGTTCGCGGTAAAATGTGCCATGCGTTCCGCTGCCGCTCAGGAGCCGCTCACGTCTCCTGGGCGAAATTCGTTCCGCAGCTACCACGACCAAAAAAAGAGCCGGGATTCTTCCCGGCTCTTGGAGTTGCCTTAGGCTTTAGTCTAGTGCCGCGGTCTTCAGTTTCTGGCAAACCGCAGCAAGGCGGCCGTTCCTCGCCAGTTCGCTGACGCGCAATTCGGAGCGCCGCGGGAGGCGCAAATCCAAAAAGCCATCCGCAGACACCCAAACGCACTTACTCCAAACCGCTCACGAACGGCCCCTTGGCTTAATCGACGTGACGCTTCTAGCTGCCGACTCTTGCTTCAAAATGCGGGAAACCCCTACAGCGCCGCGCAGACCGCCTTCGTCTCCGTGTAATGCTCCAGCACCTCGTGCCCCATCTCGCGGCCCCATCCCGATTGCTTGTAGCCGCCGAACGGCAGCGCCGCATCGAAGATGTTGTAGCAATTGATCCACACGGTCCCGGCCTTCAGCTTCGCCGCGATCGTGTGCGCCTTCTTGATGTCGCTCGACCACACGCCCGCCGCCAGCCCATACACCGTGTCGTTCGCTTTCGAGAGCAGTTCTTCCGGGTCGCGGAACGGAATGGCCGTCACCACCGGCCCGAAAATTTCCTCCCGCACCACCTTCATCTTGTCGTTCGTGTTGACGAGCACCGTCGGCTTTACGAAGTATCCCTTGTCGCCCAGCCGCTCGCCGCCTGTCACCGCCTTCGCGCCTTCCGATTTCCCCGATTCGAGGTATCCGCAAACGCGATTCAACTGCTCTTCGGAAACGAGAGGTCCCATGTCGCTTACGCTCTCGAGTCCCGGTCCCACGTGTATCTTCGCGGCCCTCTTCGCCACGCCATCCACCACTTCGTCGAACGCGTTCTCTTCGATGTACAGCCGCGAGCCCGCACAGCAGCACTGCCCGTGATTGAAGAAGATCGCGCTCGCCGCGCCCGGAATCGCGCTCTTCAGGTCGGCATCGGCAAAGACCACGTTCGGCGACTTGCCGCCCAGTTCAAGCGACACCTTCTTCAAATTTCCGGCCGCCGCCTGGAGGATCAGCTTGCCCACTTCGGTGGAACCAGTGAACGCCACCTTGTCGACATCCGGATGCGCCGCCAGGGCAGCCCCTGCCGTCTCGCCATACCCCGCAACGATGTTCACCACGCCGTCCGGAATCCCGGCTTCCTGCATCAGTTCCCCGAGACGCAGCGCGGAGAGCGGCGTCTGCTCCGCCGGTTTCAGCACGACGGTGCAGCCCGTCGCGAGCGCCGGACCCAGTTTCCACGCCGCCATCAGCAGGGGGAAATTCCACGGAATGATTTGCCCGACTACTCCGATCGGCTCTCGCAGCGTGTAGGCGAGATACTTCGTTCCCGGCGTGTACGGCACCGAAAGCGGGATCGTATTACCTTCGATCTTCGTGGCCCAGCCCGCCATGTAGCGGAACATGTCCACGGCGAGCGGCACGTCTGCCGCGCGCGCCACCTTCAGCGGCTTGCCGTTGTCCAGGCTCTCGATCTGCGCGAATTCCTCGGTGTGCTTCTCGAGCAGGTCCGCCAGTCTCCAGATCGCGCGTCCGCGTTCGGACGGCGTCATCTTCGACCACGGCCCTGCTTCGAAGGCCGCGCGCGCCGCCTTCACCGCGCGGTCGATGTCCTCGCGGTCGCCCTCAGCCACCTGCGAGAGCACTTCGCCCGTCGCCGGATTGAATGTCGGAAACGTCTTGCCGGAAGCGGAATCCGTCCACTTTCCGTTGATGAGAATCTTGTGTTTGCGCGCTACGAAACTCGAAACGTTTGGCTCGAGATTTGCCGATACGGGAGCTGCTGTTGCCATAGTTCCTCCTTTTTCAGTGTAGCGCGCTCGAAGCGCGACTACTTGGGAGAGATGCAAAGCCCCCGCTCGGGGGCTGTCTGTGAATTCTGTCGCGTCTTCGAATCTTGTCGAGGATTGCTGCGCTGCTGGAAACTGGAGCCCACTATGCCTCCAACTGCCCCGGTCTACGGAGACCGGCTGCCGGCCGGGCTAACCTCACGAAATTACGCCCGCGCCGCCCGGAATTCAAGTCGCGGTGTCTTTCTCCGTTAACTTACTCCCGCCGTCCGTAGCGCCAGCCTGCCCCGAACTCATTCCCAGGGATCCTGATTCCGGCCGCTGAATGTCCAGACAGCCCAGCGTAAACGCCAGCCGGAATGGGCCGGATCCCGCGGGGCTATACGTCCCGTCAAAGAAAACAAACATTCGATTCGGATCGGTTTCGCCATACTGCAAGGATGGTTTCCATGGACCCGCGTGCCAACCACGGTCCTCGGCCGACATTATTTGAACGGGGGCACTCCAGTCGGCCATATCACCAGACGGCGCCCTGGAGCGGCACCACCACAAACCCGTGCGGCCTGGCGGAGGCGTCTGCGCGAGCCAGACGCGCGAGAAAACCGCTTCGTATCCGCCGGGTCGCGGGACGAGGCAAAAATCGAAGACTTTCTCGTGGGGCGGGAAAACAATCTTGTGTTTGGTCCAATCCTCTCGGCCATCCGGGCTTTCCGCAAACCCCTGCACAATATAATCCTCCTGATTCGAGCCCGCGACATACCACATCTTCCATTTACCCTCAGCGTAGATCAGATTCGGTTCGTAGACGCTGCCGCGCTCCCACTCCTCATTTGCCACAAAAGCGGGACCGGGTTGATCGACCCATTTGCCGCCGTCCCATTCGAGATAACCGATCGTGTAAGGCCCCGCGATGTGTTCGGCCCCGCCTGCATAGTAGATTCGCTCGACCCAAGCTTCCCGTCCGGGGTCCCATCCCCTCACATACGACGGGCAATGACGCCCTCCAGCCAAGTCCCACGGCACGCTGGCACTCTGCGTTCCGAGACGCGCAATACGCGACGGATCCTCGATATCAGGGGTCAACCGCCAGCCGGACGATGCGAGCGGCGCGCCTTCGGGCAGCGATGCGCTGAAAAGGTGTGTCGCACCGGGCCCTGTGAGCTTGCCCGCCAGGTACATCCACCACCTGTCGCCCCGCTTGACGACGGTCGAATCCGTTACCGCGACGGGATCGGTGAGCGCGCCATAACCGTCCGCGGGATCAAAAATCTTGGTCTCGCGTGCGCCCGGCGAACGTTCCAGATTATCTGTAGAACTGCTAGCTCTATCCAAGACGAGCACCTCGAGAGCAAGATTATAAGGACCACAAGCCTGGAGCATCACCGCAAACTGCCACCGACCCTGTGCGCCCGGCACCGACGGAGCCCGCAAGAAAGAAATGCTTCACATGTTTCGTGCGATAAACGCTCTCTCGCTGGTAATATCCGCGAGAAGTTTTGGTCCTCGGGAGGCACTGTGAAGCGTTTCACGATTCAATTTCTCGCACTCGCGCTCAGCGCGGTCATTCTCGCGTTTGCCACATCTGTGCCTGCCATGGCCCAGAGCAGCGCGGGCACCACCTACACCCTGAAGCCCACGCCGAGCACCGTCGAGTGGGGCCACTATGACGCGAGCGCCGCTCCCGTGCTCAAAATCAAGTCAGGAGACACCGTCGAGATTCAAACCCTGCTCACGAACGAGCCCGCGCCGCTCGAAGCCGCGGGCGTGCCGCCCGATCAAATCGAGCGATCGCTGCGGGACATCGTCTCCCAGGTAAAAGACAAAGGCCCCGGCGGCCACATCCTCACCGGCCCGATTTTCGTCGATGGCGCCGAGCCCGGGGACGTCCTCGAAGTGCGCATCCTCAAAATCAAGCTCGCCATTCCTTACGCCTACAACGGCTTCGGCCCGCGAAGCGGCATTTTCCCCAACGAATTTCCGTATCCGAGGACAAAAATCATTCCGCTCGACGCCGATCGCATGGTCGCGCACTTCGCGGACGGAATCGAAATCCCGGTGCATCCCTTCTTCGGCAGCATGGGTGACGCGCCGCCGCGAGGCCGCATCAGCAGCGGCCCTCCCTGGATCCACGCCGGAAATCTTGACAATAAAGAGCTCGTCGCCGGCACCACGCTCTACATTCCCGTGCATGCCCCGGGCGCGCTATTTGAGGTCGGCGACGGCCATGCCGGTCAGGGCGACGGCGAAGTCGACGTCACCGCGCTCGAGACGTCGCTGATCGGCACGTTCCAGTTCATCGTGCGCAAAGACCTGCATTTCCACTGGCCGCGCGCCGAAACACCCAGGTACTTCATCACGATGGGTCTCGACCCTGATTTGAACGAAGCGACGAGAATGGCCGTCCGCGAGATGATCGACTATCTCACCACGGAAAAGCATCTCAGCCGCGATGACGCCTACATGCTCTGCAGCGTCGCCGCCGATCTGCGCATCACGCAGCTCGTCGACGGCACCAAGGGCGCGCACATGATGCTTCCCGAGGACATCTTCGTTTCGAGGTAGGGAGCCAGGCCGGATTTCAGTTTCGGCGATTTGAGTTTTGTTGTTTTGCAGCCTCCCCGGCGATTCGAGGAACATCGGTCCGCGCGGCACGCAGCCGGTCAGCCAGATGCCTGATGCGCGCTTCGATGTCGTCGCAGACGCGGGAGTGCGTGTCGATATCGTCGCCAAACGGGTCGGACACCCTCCAATCCTCGAACGTCTCCTGGTGAAACAGCGACTTCCCGGGCATTCCAGACATGTTTACGATCAAGTCGGGCTTCGTCAGCGCGTGGCTGTGCAGCCCTTTCGAGAACTGTCCCTGGAAAGATATTCCGCGGCTCGCGAGAACTTTTTGCGCGGTCGGGTCGATGAACCCCAACGGCCGGACTCCCGCGCTCTCGGGCGCGATCACATCCGACGCGCAGTGCCGCGCAATCGCCTCCGCCATCTGGCTCCGCACGCAATTCCCCATGCAAACAAACAACACCTTCACCGTATCAGCCATAACAGAAATAGGATGGCACACTCTCTGCGAAAATGGGAAGGGTGAGGTGACGCGGTCGAGAGCTCTTTCTTAGTGTTGCTCTTGTTGTTTTGTTTGCCGACTCCCGCGTCGCTTCGAGGGACTCTCTGCGATCTGGCAAGGATCGCAGTGCGTAGCCCCGGCGTCCCGCCGGCGTTTCTCCTCTTTGCCATGGCGCGCGCCATTCCGAGGGAGGCCGAGGTCCGAGAGAGGCGGCAACAAAAAAGAGTTGTTGCTGTTCCCCCCCCCCGATTCGCACTGCAGTGCTCTGACGATGGGCGCGAGCTGCCGCCGGCAGGCCAATGAAAACATCTGGCGCTCCGAAATCAGTGCGCGCTCTCGGCCAGCAATTTGGCGAGGTATTGCTGCCAAACCGCCGGCAGGCTGTGCGTGCCATGCCCGCGAGTCTGGTCGGTAATGGGCAGCAAGACAAACTGGCCGTGGCGGACCTTCTTGATTTCCTTCGGGACAATGTCGAGCTCCGGAGGATTCACCTGGTCGTCGGCGGAATTGATGGCCATTACCCAGGCCTTGATGTCCCCGAGTTCCGATGAGGGGTCGTAATCGCGAGACGAATTGAAGGCGTAGAGCATATCGTTGGCATCGGTGGCGGCCAGTTCGCGTTTCATGAACTCTTCGGCAGCCTCATCGGCACGTTGCTGGTCAGGATAGATTTTCTGTTCGTAGAGCGGCGCGCTCACCAGCACGAACAGAAGGTTGAGAGCTCCGCGCGCGCCGCACTCAGGCTCTTTTTCGTAGTTGCCGTTGTCCCAGGCCGGATCGTCGCGAATCGAATCCATCAGCATCCGGCGGATCATGCGATTGCGTCCGGAAATCTGGATTGGGAGGCAGGCGAGCGGCAGCGCAGCGTCCATGAAGTCCGGATACTTCTCCGCCCAGACCCAAGTGTGCATGCAGCCCATCGACGTGCCGCCAACCAGCCGCAGATGATCGACGTGCAGCGCCTCGGTGACCACCTGGTGCTCGCCGCGCACCATGTCGTCATAGGTGTAATCCGGGAATTTCATGCGCAGGCCGTCGCTCGGTTTACTTGAATGGCCGTGGCCGACGTCATCGGTAAGGATGATGAAATACTTGTTGGCGTCGAGCAGCTCGCCCGGCCCGAACAGCACGCCCGCGAAATTCGGACTCAGAAAGCCTCGTCCCGCTCCGCCCGTCCCGTGCAGAAAAAGCACGGCGTTTGTTATGTGTCCGCCGGCATCGCGATGCGGGTGACCAAGGGTTATGTAGTGCAGGCGAAGTTCCGGCATCGTCTGCCCGCTGTCGAACTGGAAATCATGCGCGGTGTAGTCCGCCTCCTCGGGATGCAGCGCCGCGGCGATCTGGGCGAGTGTGGACGCTTGCGTCGTGGCTTCCCGGCCTTTGGCTCGGGCGTGGAGCGTAGCGGTGGCAAGGAAAAACAGCGGAATGAGGGCGTATAGTTTATAGATTTTTCTTTCGCGAGCGGTTTTCATCGAGGCCTCCGTCGAGGTGTAACTGTAATCTTTGCGGCAGGCGCCGCGCAATCCTTCATCGGGAGCGGTGGGGCGAGGGAGAACGAAGGTCTTTTGTTCGCAGCCTCCATCGGCGCTTCCAGGAATGTCTTCCGAACTGGCATGGGGTGCGGGAGGTTCTATTTTGATTCCACAAAAACGAACCACGAAGGTTGCGGAGAAAAGCCGGAGGGCGCGGAGAGAACCTTGAATTCTGCGTCAGCGGAGAGAGAAAGCGACGTGGCGATTTTTAAGCCGTCACCGGCCAAGATGACGATTCGCCAGCTTGAGGAAATGGGCGTGGACGGTGGTGTCAGAGGTCAATTCGGGATGGAAGGTCGACGCGACGATGCGTCCCTGCTGGACGAGCACCGGATGCCCGCCATCCTCAGCAAGGATCTCCACACTCTTGCCGACCGATTCGATGATCGGGGCGCGGATGAAGACCATTTCGAGCGGCTTGTCGCTCAGTTTGCTGGGACCTGAATGGACTTCGCTGGCGAGCTGGCGTCCGTAGCCGTTGCGCAAAATCGCAACGTCGAGCAGCCCGAGCGATTCCTGGGCCGGGCCGTGGACGTCGCGCGCGAGCAGGATCGCGCCCGCGCACGTGCCGAAGAGCGCGCCGCCATTCGCCGCGAACTCTTTCAGCGCGGCGAAGAGGCCCTCTTCCCGCATTACTTTCAGATGCGTGGTGCTCTCGCCGCCCGGGAGAATCACGCCGGCAACGCCGGCCAGGTCGTCAGGCAGCCGCACGTAGGTGTATTCGACGCCCAGCCGGTCCAGCGCTCTGGCATGAGCTTCGTAATCTCCTTGTATTGCTACGATTCCGATCTTCATGGTGATTGGGCTCGTGATTTAGTGATTTAGTGATTTAGTGATTGGCGGGGGAGTCGTTTTTCCTTTTGTTTGCAGCCTCCCGCTGAGCTTCGATCCACGGTCGCGGACTGGCCAGGAGCGCGAGAGCCGTTAGCACAGCCAAGAACCGAATCGGATTAGCAAGGGCCACCACAATTCGCCAATGCGCCAGCCTGAAATTCAGGTGCCGACGGAGGCCGCAAAACAAACAGCCCCTGTCTTCGCTTGGCTCTTCAAGTAACGCGGATTCGGCGAAGGGAGCCTCAAAGGCTCGCTGCGCTCAGGGCATCAAGCAGACCAGGGCGGCGCCCCTACAACCACAAAGCACGACGGCGCCAATCAGGAGATTGGCGTTCCCAGACTACCAGCCGCGGGTTTGGAGCAAGTCCTTCTCGTCGAGTTGCCGGACGTCGAGGCCCTTCATTGCTTCGCCAAGCTCTTCGCTATGCTTCGAGGACGATCTTCGGGTCCTTGTAGTGCGTCGTCGCTTTGACGATCGCGCGGGCGCGCTTGGCCGGATCACTCGACTTGAAGATGCCTGAGCCGACGAACACTGCTTCGGCGCCCAGTTGCATCACGAGCGCGGCATCGGCGGGCGTGGCGATGCCGCCAGCCGAGAAATTCGGCACCGGAAGCTTGCCGTTCTTGGCAACCCAGGTGACAAGGTCGAGCGGCGCGCCAAGCTCTTTCGCCTCGTGCATCAAGTTCTTCTTCGCCCAAGCGTGGTGAGCTTCTTCATCTGGCCGACGATCGCGCGCATGTGGCGCACGGCCTCGACGATATTGCCCGAGCCCGCTTCGCCCTTGGTGCGAATCATGGCCGCGCCTTCGGCGATGCGCCGCAGCGCTTCGCCGAGATTGCGCGCGCCGCAGACGAACGGCACCTTGAAGTCGTGCTTCCAGACGTGGTGCTCTTCGTCGGCGGGCGTGAGCACTTCGCTCTCGTCGATGTAGTCGACTTCGAGCGCTTCGAGCACTTGCGCTTCGGCGAAATGGCCGATGCGGCACTTTCGCCATCACCGGAATGGAAACGGTCTCCATGATTTCGCGGATGATGCGGGGCGCGGCCATGCGCGCCACGCCGCCTTCCTTGCGAATGTCCGCCGGAACGCGCTCCAGCGCCATCACGGAGCAGGCGCCGGCCTCTTCGGCGATTTTCGCCTGCTCGGCGTTGGTGACGTCCATGATCACGCCGCCCTTCAGCATTTCGGCCAGGCCGACTTTTACGCGCCAAAGATTATTATTGTTGTTGCCGTTGCTCGCTGCTTCCGTCTGCATATTGATTGCCCCCTCGTCGAATTCTCCCGATCTTTTTGCCTTGCGGCAAATCTCCTGCGGCCCGTCTCGCCCCTACTTTGGCCGTGTGATGTCCACGAAGCGTCCTCGGCCTCGCGCCAGCAGTTCGCCGCTCGCGTTCCGAATTTCCCCTTCGTGGTACAGATTACGGCCATTCGCTTCCACTTCGCGCGCCTCGACCACGATTTCCTGGCCGACGGGAACGGGGCGCAGGTATTCGATCTTCAGCTCGGCCGTCACAGCACGTACGGCGCGAAAGCGATTCACTTTGCCCATAGCCTCGTCGAGCAGCACGGCGATGATTCCGCCATGCAGGAAGCCGGGGCCGCCGGAGTATTCATCGCCGAGTCGGAAGCGCCCGCGAATGCAGCGTGCGGTATCGTCCTGTTCGAACGCGAGCTTCATCCCGGCCGCATTCGCGCCGCCGCATCCGAAGCAGGTGTTGGCCGGGTTGGGTTCGAGTCGCATTTTGGTCCGTTTATTTCTTCACGCACCATTTCGGCTGACGTTCGTCCCCACAAACGGGAAGAGCAGATTTTTGTTTTGCGGGCTTCATTGGGCTTCCAATGCGCAATTTGCGAACTGGCGAATCCGATGCGCCGCAGAAGGCCGCAAAACAAAGCATTTTCCCGGTCGCGTCCGAGAAAAGGGCGGAGCGTCTCTCCCGGTCGGGCACAAACAAAAAACACGCATCAAATCAGCGCGACCCGCGCGGGGACTTCGCTACGCGCGCCGCGTTGGCGCTTGCGAAATTCGCTCGTCAGCAGTTCGCCCAGCATCTGCACGCCTCGCGCGATCTCCTTCTCCTTGAGAGCCGCGAAGCCAAGACGCAGCGTGTTCGGTTGCGGATGCTGGAAGTAGAAATAACGGCCCGGAACGAACATGACTCCGCGCTCGCGCAGATGAATCAGGAGTTCGGCCGAATCCAACCCGCTGGGCAGGGTGACCCAGAGCGAGACGCCCCCTTCCGGGCGAGTCCAGGACGTGCCCTCGGGCATGTGCCTTTCGAGCGCTTCCATCATGGCTTCGAGCTTCGCACAGTAGATTTTCTTCATTTTCGCGGCATAGCGCGCGAGATATCCACGGCGCAGGAATTCGGCCATCACGGCTTGCGCGAGCTGGTCCGTGTGGAGATCTGTCGTCTGCTTGAGCAGGCGCAGGCGCTCGATCACGCTTTCGGGTCCAATACACCAGCCCACGCGCAGCCCCGGAAACGCAACTTTGGAAAAGCTGTCGATCTGGACCACTTCGCCGGAACGGTCCAGCGATTTCAAGGACGGAACCGCGGCGCCGAAAAACCGCAAGCGGCCGTAAATGGTGTCTTCGATGACTGGCACTTGATAATGCGCGGCAACCTCCAGCAAACGGCGGCGGCGTGCGAGTGGCAGGGTGGTTCCCGTCGGATTGTGAAAATCCGGCGTCAGAAAGATCAGCTTCACGCGATTCTGCATGAGCACCGTTTCGAGCGCTTCGAGGTCGAGGCCGGGATGGCCGGTGCGCTTGGCATCCGCCTCGACGGTGACCGCGAGCGTCCGCACGCGCGCTCCGGCAAAAATCGCAATCGCTCCCGGGTACGCGGGATTTTCGAGGGCGACGGCGTCACCCGGGCGCAGAAAGGCTTTGCAGATCAAATCAATGGCCTGCTGGCAGCCGTTCGTGATCAGCAACTGCTCGTTGCGGACGGTAAGACCCTCGTCGCGCAGCATGTCGATCAAAACGCGCTTCAGCGGCTGGTAGCCATCCGTCGAACCGATTTCCAAAATGCGCCGGCCAGATCCGCGCCAGACAGCGTTCGAGCAACGGCGAAGATTCTTCCACCGGGAAACTCGTCATCGGAGGGGCTGGCTTTGGTGAATGCGATTGTGCCGGGCGGAACGGTGGGCATCAGGCGGCTGAGGCCGTCGTCGCCGCGCTCGTCGGCGAAGAGGGATTCCCACCGAAGACTTGCGTGACCGTTGCCGTTTCCGTTGCCATTCACGCGCGGCAAAGGGGTGAACTGTTTCGCCGGAGGCGCGGAAATAAAGGTTCCGCGGCCCACGTGCCCTTGAATCAGTCCTTCGGACTCGAGTTCGGCATAGGCGTTGGCCACGGTCGTACGGTGGACGCCCAGTTGGACGGCAAGCTCTCGGCTCGCAGGGATGCGGTCGCCCGAGCGCAATTCGCCGGAATGGACGAGGGCACGAAGCTGGTCGCGGAGTTGGACGTAAAGCGGAATGTGGCTTTCGGGCTGTAAATGAAGTGGCAGCATTGGCTCACTCCTGCAGGCCAATATACAAGCAGAATTATAACCGTAAAGAGCCAATTTGTCTTGGGAGGCGAAAGCAAGGCAGGGGGGCATCGCCAGGGGGAGCCGCAGCGTTTTTTCGAAACAGAAGCGCGACGTTGCTGTTCTATTCCGGCGGACGCGAAAGCGGGGCGCATGCTGCGCCGCCGGCCCTGAACTCCCCGCAACAAACGTGCTACTGTGTGGCGGATTTTTCGCCGAGGCGGCGCATGCGCTCCTGCAGCTTCTTGCGCAGCGGCGCGGGCGCGTTGGGATTGAAGGCCACGAGATACCAGAGCGGCTGGGTGCGGTCGCGGCTCAGCCGCGAGAAGCGTGGCCGCGTCGCTATTCGGATGGCGCGCGATATTCTCGCGAATCGCCGAATAGGGATGATGCGAAAGGCGGCTCAAGGTCTTCGCCGGAACTTTGGGATGCTCGCTGATCAGGCGCAGCAGATAGTAATCTTCCTTGGGAGCCTGCGCGCGAAAGCTGATCGAGCAGATCGGGCTTCACCTCCGCGCTGAGCACCGTGCCAACCTTTTCGTCCCATCCGGGATTGATGCGATTCAGCTCCTGGGTGCGCGCGTGGATCAACTGCTCGATGACTCGGCGCTCCTGATCGAGCCGCGCGGCCGGCAAGGCGCTGCGCTCGACCGAATCGAGCACGCGCAGCAAGATGTTGCCGCTCGCCGAAAACGATCTGCGACGTGCGCAGCGTCTTTGCCCTTCCCCGGATTTCGCACCAGATCAGAACGTCTCATAGCTTTTCACTCCCCTGCTCACCACAGGCAGCTTCAGGCCGTCCGTCTCCCGCACGACCACAGGGGCGCGCGCAAGATTCGTCGCTTCCCCGGAACACACAGCAGAATTTTAGCGAAGATTTCAAACGAACGCTGGCGCACGACCCCTCGCAACGGGCTAGATTATCGTGTGGGCCTCCGGCGGAGTAAAGCGCTGGACTTGCCCGTTGTTCCATTGAAGCAACACCAGCCCCAGGACCAAAATGGGCCTGGCGACCGAGGCGAATGTGACCGCCGTCACACTTGAGGCCCGCCAAGCCGCAGGTTCGACGTAATTATTGGGCGATCCCGAAGTTCCGATCCCGAATTTCCAGCGCAATCCGGTAGGAGCACGCTAATAACATGCGCGCGTCCAACGCCTAAGTTTTCCAGAACTATTGCGAGGCTTGGGGGGAAGTCTGTTACACTGAATCGAGCACAACAAAAAAGAGACGAAAAAGAGGAAGAGAAGATGGATCAGGCGAACCTCGAACAAATTGCCACCCCCGACGACAAAATCAACTGGACAACCGCCACATTTATGGTGCTGTTTCACCTGGGCGCCGTGGCGGCGCTGTTCTTTTTCACGTGGACAGCGCTTTTTGTGGCGGCTTTTCTCTGGTGGCTTTCCACCAGCCTCGGGGTCGGCGTTTGCTATCACCGCCTGCTGACGCATCGTGGGTACAAGACACCCAAATGGGTTGAGTATGTTCTCACGGTTTTCGCCACTCTCTCGCTCGAAGGCGGACCGATTTTCTGGGTCGCCACGCATCGCATTCACCACAAGTTCTCCGACCAGGACGGCGACCCGCATTCGCCACGTGATGGCAAGTGGTGGGCGCATGCCGGTTGGATCCTGGTGGGCAGGTCGATGCACCATGACACTTCGACGCTCGCACGTTATGTTCCAGATCTGTCCAAGGACAGGTTCCAGGTTTGGATCACCAAGTATCACTACGTTCCGATGATCGTCCTGGGTGCGATTCTCCTGGCCGTCGGCGGCATACCGTTCCTGCTGTGGGGTGTTTTCCTGCGCACGGTCGTCGGGCTGCACTCGACGTGGGCCGTCAATTCGGCGACGCATTCCTGGGGTTCGCGGCGGTTCCGCACGCGCGATGATTCGACGAACAGCTGGTGGGTTGCCCTGGTCACCTGGGGTGAGGGCTGGCACAACAACCACCACGCGCATCCTTCCTCGTCGCGGCACGGGCTTGCCTGGTACGAGATTGACCTAAACTGGTGCGCCATTTGGACTATGCAGAAGCTCGGCTTGGCCTGGAACGTCTACCGCTACAGACTTCCGAGACTCTCGTCGCTGACCGAACGAACTATGCTGGCCCCGAGCAAGAGCCAAGACGAAATGCCTGCGGAGGCTTCCCCTGTGACGCCGCGCCGCCCGCGCCTGGGAGACCGCTTCGAGCGAGCGTGGAAAATGCGCGGTCAGCTTTTCTCTTTCGGCGATTCTGCCAACGCCGCCGATTCCTCGTCCGGAATGGCCAGCTCGATTCTTCCGTCGGCCCCGGAGCCGCCCCAAGATCTCGCGTCCGCCTGACCCGGAACAGCCGGCGACCGCGCCCGAGTGGCAATCGAGTTCAATGCCGCGCCGCGCGTGAGCAGAAGCAATCGCCCTGGTGATCGTTCACCATTCCGACCGCCTGCATGAAGGCGTAGCAAATCGTGGTTCCCACGAAGCGGAATCCTCGCCGCTTCAAATCCTTGCTCATGGCATCGGATTCGGGACTTCGGGACCGAGGCTGAGCAGATGAGCGCCTCGTGCCCTTCCTCGCTTCCCTTGGGGCGAATTGCCAGATGTAACGCTCGAAGCTGCCAAATTCCTTTTGCGTTGCAAGAAAGGCCCGGGCATTCGAAATTGCCGCTTCGATCTTCAGGCGGTTACGGACGATGCCGGGATTTCCCATCAGCTCGCGGAACTTCGCACGATCGTAGGCTGCCATCTTCGCGGCCTCGAAATGGTCGAACGCTTTGCGATAGTTCTCCCGCTTGTTGAGGATTGTCTCCCAGCTCAACCCGGCCTGTGCGCCCTCGAGAATCAGGAACTCGAAAAGCGTACGGTCGTCGTGAACGGGAACGCCCCACTCGCGATCGTGATATTCGATCATGAGTCGAGAGGTGGCCCAATGGCACCGCTTGCTCTCTCTCATAAGAGCCCGTCCAGGATTTTAGCAGGACCGCCAGCCCGTGCGGGATCACGATCGCGTACGTATCCCGTCAGGCTGCGCGGCATTGAGATGTCAGGGGACGAAGCAGAACCGCGGGGCAAAACAGGGTCCGGTGGACGTTTCTACGCTGAAGTATGGCGCTCGATGACTTTGAGAATCTGCTCTTTCGGCACGGCGCCAACGACCTGGTCGGCTACTTGTCCGCCCTTGAAAAAGAGCAGCGTGGGGATGCCGCGAATGTTGTACTTGCCGGGCGTGTTGATGTTCTCATCCACATTCAGCTTCACGACTTTGATCTTGCCGGCCTGCTCGCGCGCAATCTCTTCCACCGTAGGCGACAGCATGTGGCAGGGACGGCACCAGTCCGCCCAGAAGTCCACCATGACAGGCTGCGTCTTGCTCGCCTCGATTACGTCCGACTGAAAGTTTGCATCGCTTACTGTTTGAACGTTTTCCGCCATTTTCTTTTATCCTCGCTCGCCTGCCCTGCTTAGGGATCCGAACATGCTGGGCAGGCCGCGCTACGTTTTAGATGTTTGTGCCATCCTGGGGATTCTAGCCCGTTTCGCCGCCTCGTAGACCGTCACGTAGGACGCAGCGGAGGCCTTCCAGGAAAAGTCCTTGGCCATCCCGTTCGCTTGCAGCTTCCGCCAGGACGGGCGGTCGCGATACGTCTTCAACGCCGTGCGAACGCATTCAAGAAGCGCCGTCCCCGCGTACTCCTCGAACTTAAAGCCGGTTCCCTGCTGCGTTCTTGGATCGAAGTTCTGTATGGTGTCGTCCAGTCCTCCGGTCGCTCGCACGATCGGCACCGTACCATATCGCAAGCTGTAAATCTGGTTCAACCCGCAAGGCTCGTAGCGGGAGGGCATGAGGAACATATCCGCGCCCGCCTCGATCCGGTGGGCCAGCGCGTTGTCATAGCCAATTTTCAAGCCGAAGCGGCCCGGGTGCCGTTGCGCCAATTCGGCGAAGAGCTTCTCATAGGCGGGCAGTCCCGTGCCTAGCGCCACGATCGTCACGTCTTCTGCCATCAATTCCCTGCCGACTTCGGCGATCAGGTCGAATCCCTTTTGATCCACGAAACGCGAGATGATTCCGATCAACGGGCGGTCAGGATCGTCGATGGGCAGTTGGAAGGCCTCGAGCAAGCTCTTCTTGCAGGCTTTCTTGCCGTCCAGATTGTGAGCCGAATAATTCTGCGCAACGAAGGTGTCCGCCTCGGGGCTCCAGATCGAATAGTCGACGCCGTTCAGGATGCCCACGAGCCGCTCGCCGCGATTTCGAATCACGCCTTCGAGGCCGCTCCCGTACTCCGGCGTTTGAATTTCCTTCGCGTAACGGCGGCTCACGGTGGTGAGATAGTCGGAGTAGACCAGGCCGCCTTTCAAGAAGTTCACTTTGCCGTAGAACTCCAGCCGGTCCATCGTGAACAGATTGTCCGGCAAGCCGATGGTGCGCAGCGCTGACGTAGGGAAAAAGTCCCTGATAGGCGAGATTGTGGATGGTGAAGACCACCGGCAGGGAGCGCACCACGGGATCTTCGGCGTGCTGCGTCCGCAATAACACGGGAACCAGCGCCGACTGCCAGTCGTGGCAATGGATCACGTCGGGCAGCCAGACACGCTTGGCGAACTCAATGGCCACCCGGGAAAATTCGGCGAATCGCTCCGCGTTGTCGCGATAATCCCCTGATTTGTCGCCATAGAGCTGTTCGCGATCGAAAAACTCGGGGTCATCCACGAAGAAATACTGGACGCCGGCGATGGCTTGACCTTCGGCAATGGACGGAAAACGCAGGCCGCCGGCCACCGGGATGGTGACGCTCGCGACCACGGTGGTCGTGATCTTGTTGCCCCGATAACGCGGCAGGAGCACCACGACTTCATGCCCCGCTTCCACGAGCGCCTTCGGCAGCGCCTCGACGACGTCCGCCAAGCCGCCCGTTTTCGAGTACGGCAGACCTTCCGACGATACGAATAGAATTCTCATGAGCTCCCGGGTACGAACGAGAAATGCTCGCGCTTGGTCGCGCGAATCATTCGCTCTTCGCGTAGCAGATGAACAGCGAATAAAAACGGTAACGAAAGCAATTCACTGCGTCAAGGCAATCTGTTCAAGAATTTCTCAGGAGCACCGAGCGCGAGAGCGCCTCGCATCTCACGGCAGTCCGCTTGTGCCGACGCCCGGGGACCGATTGTTGGTAGACTCGGATCGCCATGGCAAGGCAAAAGCTCGGCCAACACTTTCTGACCAGCCAAAAATGGCAGCAAAGAATCGTCGAGACGTTTTCGCGCCGTCCGGGCGAGACCTGGGTTGAAATCGGCGCAGGCCACGGCGAAATGACTCGATCGCTCGCCGGTGACGGCAGGCGCGTCATTGCCGTTGAAACCGACGAGTCGCTCGCGAAACGCGTCAGCGAACGCGTGCTCGAAAACCCGTCGGCATGGCCCGGCGTTGAGATCGCGCACGCGGACGTCCTGGGTCTCGATGTCGGCGAGTTGACCAACGGGAAGATTCGCGTCTACGGCAATCTTCCCTACTACATCACGTCGCCGATTCTGCGCCATTTGTTTCGCTGGGCTGATCGGATCGATTCGATTCACATCGTCGTGCAGTTCGAGGTTGCGGCTCGGATCGTGGCGCGTCCTGGCCACCGCGAATACGGCTATTTGTCCGCCCTGTGCCGACTCTATACCAAACCGGAAATCGCCCTGCGCATCCCGCCCGGCGCGTTTCGGCCGCCACCGCGCATCACCTCGGCACTGTTGCGCATGACTTTGCCCGGCGAGCGCGCTTCGCTCGGTATAAAGGACGAAACGGGCTTTCTCAAGTTTGTGCAAGCTTGCTTCGGTCATAAGCGGAAAACGCTGCGGAACAACCTCCGGCCTCTTGCGGACGACGACCGCATCCGCGCCGCACTGGGCGACTGCAACCTTCGCCCCGATGCTCGCGCCGAGCAGTTGTCGCTCGCCCAATTCGCGTGCCTGTTCAAGAGTTTGCGATAGACTCTCCTCGCGGCCTTCGCCTAAGATCAATCACACATGAGACGTAAAGGCCTCCACCTCGCGATCCTGGCCTTCCTGGTGCGCCCCGGCGCTTCGGCGGCGCGCGTCGAAAATTGGAAACGCGAGTCCGGCCCGGCCGACCTGCTCGCGGGCTCGCATCAAAAGCACGATCCTCGCGCACAGGCGGAAAAGGTCGATGTACACTTCACGGGCGAAGTTTCGCTCGGCAAGGCGTTTGAATACGCCATCGGTCAAGGGTTGGTTTTTCGACTTGTTCCCCCGGCCAATGCGTCCGACGCAGGCTGGGTTATCGAGATCATCCCGAAAACGGAACCGGAGGACAGCCCGATCGAATTCTCCGCAATTGCCACTCCCCCGTATCACGTTTACAACGATCGCATCATCGCGACGCTTTACGGGCGCTCGGCGAGTGAAGTCGTCCAGCTGAAGGATCGGACCTTCTTCTTTGTCCGTTCAGTTGACGACGAGCACCGCGCCGAGGAAGTGGTCAACGCCGCTTTTTATCCCACCGATCTTTCGGACCAGGAGCGCGTTCGCATAGCCGCCGAACAGCACGACGTCAAGGTCTCCAAAGGCGAACTCCGCATCGTGAAGTCCCATACCGGTCGCAGCAAAACGCTTAACGATCTCGGCGCCATCAACTGGATCCGCTTCGAGGTTGAGATCGAATTCTCATCGGGCCTAACCATGGCCGACATCATCGCCCGCGTTGTGCGTCCGCAGTGAACAGAAAGAGAGCGCAGCCGTCGCCGGCAGAAACCCGGAACAATAGGCGCCGTGGCGGCGTCTAAGACCTTTGGGTACAAGCAGGAGTATCTCGCTTATCCCGGGCGCGGGTAGCTTTGCCGTTACGTTCCGGGCGCGTGACCGGGGAGCAAACTTGTAAATTTCGGGAATGTATGACACGGTAGGGAAAAATGGGGAGAGGGCTCATGGAACGTGAACTGCAAGACAAGCTGCCGCCTAGGCGTGAGCGCAACCGTTTCTTTGGTACACAATTGAAAGGACATTGGCGCCGGGTTTTCGTCCCGCTGGCGCTTGCCCTGCTGGCCGCAATGCCAGCAGCGGCGCAATCCATTCTGCCCTCTTCCTTTGCCGGCTGGACCCAGAGCGGCGCCGCTGCCTTTACGCCTCCGTCCGATGCCTCCGGTGCAGCCCAAGAGTACGGGTTCACGTCGGGAGTGCAGGCTTCCTACACAAGCGGTTCGAACCACCTCGACGTAACGCTATATCGCATGAAGGATCCGAGCGGTGCGTACGGCGAGTACTCCTATCTGCGGACCCGGGACATGCTGCACGGCAAGCTCGCCGAGTACTCTGCCATTTCGGAGGACCGCGCGCTCGTCCTGGATGGGAATCTCCTGCTCGACATCCACGGGCGTGACTTGCCGAAGCTCGATTCCAGCCTCAAATCGCTTCTGGCCGCGATAGCACCGCACGCCGAACACGGCGCGTTGCCGATACTGATGAGCAACTTGCCGCTGAAGAACCTCGTGCCCCGAACGGACCGCTATATCCTCGGCCCAACGGTGCTAAACCAGTCCTTTCCGGTAGCGATTGGCAACTCGCTTGGGTTCTCAAACGGAGCGGAGGCGGAGGTCGCAACGTATCGCGCTGGCGCGAAGACATTGACGCTGCTGCTGGTCGATTATCCGACACCGCAATTCGCGCTGGCGAAGCTGAAGCAACTGCAACAGCAATTTGACGTGAATGATTCAAAGCGGAACGGCGGTCTCCCGCCTCTGTATGCCACGAGAGCGCTCACGTCACTCGCGTTCGTCGCCGGCGCGAACTCCGAGGCCGAAGCGAATGCCGTTTTGAAGAATGTGCGATCTGGCGAGGTGCTTACGTGGAACGAGCCGACGTTCAGGTTTACGCAGCCCAGTATCGGCGCGATGGTTGTAGGCACGATTGTCGGGTCCGGAATTATCTGCCTGTTCGCGCTGATTTCAGGGCTGGCGTTCGGCGGAGTGAGGCTCATGGTCAAAAGGGCGCTCCCCGATAAGGTGTTTGACCGCAGCGACCAGCTTCAAATCCTGCAGCTCGGGCTCTCCAGTAAACCCATAAAAGCAGAGGACTTCTACGGCTTGGGCTGAGGCAGCGGAGCGTCAATTCGGTGGAAAAGTCGGCGCGTGTTCGCATTTAACTGCAAACAAAGGGGTTAGCTCGGAATCAAAACTCCCCTTTCCTGCTTGACGGATTTGAAACCCTAAACTAGACTGCCTTTCAGGAAAGGGTTCGTCGGCCATCCGCGCATTGGCCGTGGACTTTCTCCCTGGAAGGCCCGCTGAAAGGCGGGCCTTCTGCTTTTCGACCGCCTTTTTTCTTCGCCTATTCTTCACTGTGTCCGTTTTGAGCGTCGCTGTGGTGATTCATCCGATTGCTCGACGCTTGAGCGGATCGAGTTAAGGGCCACGACGAGCTTCCGAAATTGAGGTGACGAGGTGGGTCCGGTTCGAGCCGAACTGGCAATGATGTTAGCGAAGGAGCATTTGATTCAATATCCGATCGAGTATCAAAGGTCAGCGAGTGCTCGACTTTGATGGGAGTGGAGCGGAGAACTCGAGTCAGCGGCCGGTTGCGATGGGCTCTCGGCCATCAGGCCGATGCGTTCCTAATCTGCCGTGCGTCCCGTAACGCCTCGTTACCGGCCGCTGACTCGGGCCAGAAGGTACGGACTGCCGAATGGTCAGACCCCCTACAGAATCGGCTGCGGTCCTGGACAGTGTAGCTGCCGGCCTTAGCGGGGGGCAATCCTGCCGAAAGTCTGATGCGGTCCACTCCGTAGCAGGTCCGTCCTTCGGTCCCTTTGTAGCGCCACCGTGGGGGCAGAATCAGTGACGTGCGCTGCGGCTCGCGGTGATGGAGATCACGAATCGCAGCAGAATGAATCAGTGAAAATCGTGCGACGCTGGCTCTGCTTTGGTGATCGCAAGCGGCTCGACGCGCTCCGCCTTGACGGAGACCACGCCCTCCTGATTCTGCAACCTGCCTTCGATCAGCAAAAACTGGTGTTGAACGACCGCCGCGCGGTCCCGTTGAAAGAGTTGCGGCGTGATGATGGCGTTGGCAATCCCCGTTTCATCTTCGATGCTGAGAAAAACGAAGCCATTCGCGGTGCCCGGGCGCTGGCGCGCGATTACAGCGCCGGCGATGCGCACGTTCATTCCATCGCGTAGAGCGTGGAGATCGGCCGCAGAGCAAATCCCCTGCCGCTTCATTTGCGCGCGATGATAAGCCATGGGATGAGGGCCGACCGTCATTCCCGTGCCGCGAAAATCCGCGACGAGGCGTTCCTCGGAAGTCATCGGCGCAAGAGGCGAAATTTCCAAGGGCTGAACAGGCGGATTCGTCGGGCACATTTTGTCTATATCATCCTGTTTTGGCGTCGATCCGTCAGTGCCCTCAAACAACGGCCCGGGCTTTCGCGCGGCTCGCTCGATTTGCCACAACGCATCGCGGCGATGGATTTTGTTCTCTTTCCCCCGAATGAAATTCAAGGCTCCAATTTCGGCGAGCGCCGCCAATTCGGATTTCTGAATTGCGGGAACACGCAGCTTCAAATCTTCGATCGAAGAAAATGTCCGCATCGCGCGCCGCTCGACGATTTGCGACGCAACCTCCTGCCGCAGCCCTTTGACATAGCGCAAACCAAGCCGCAACGCAAAACCCTGCTTCTGTTTTTCGAGCGTGCACGGCCAATCCGAGCAACTCACATCGATTGGACGGATTTTCAATCCGTGGCGCTGCGCATCCTTGACAATCGTCGGCGGACGATAGAATCCCATCGGCTGGTTGTTCAGCAAGGTCGCTGTAAACGCAGCCAGGTAATGGCATTTCAGATAGGCGCTTGCGTATGCGAGCAGCGCAAAACTGGCGGCGTGCGATTCGGGAAATCCGTACAGCGCGAAGGAAGTAATCGACTGCACGATCTTGTCTTGCGTCGCCGCATCGATGCCGGTTTTGTCCATGCCGGTGCGCAACTTTTTTTCGATGTCCTTCATTCGCCGCTCGGAACGTTTGAATCCGAACGCGCGGCGCAATTCCTCGGCTTCGCCTCCGGAAAATCCCGCGGCAATCATGGCTATGCGAAGCAACTGCTCCTGAAAAAGTGGCACGCCAAGCGTGCGTGCGAGAACAGGCTCGAGCGAAGGATGAAGGCAGGTGGGCGCTTCGCGTCCCTGGCGGCGCTTCAAATAGGGATGCACCATTTTGCCGACGATTGGCCCCGGGCGGATGATTCCCACCTGCACCACGATGTCGTAGAAACATTTCGGCTGAAGACGCGGCAGAAAGGCCATTTGCGCGCGGCTCTCGATCTGGAACATTCCCACCGTGTCCGCTTTGCGCAGCGTGTCGTAAACCACCGGATCATCCGGCGGCAGATGCGCGAGGTCCACTTCCTCTTTGTAATCGTCGCGAATGATTTTGATCGAATCTTCGAGCACGGCCATCATGCCAAGGCCCAGCAGATCGACTTTCACAATTCCCATGTCCGCGCAATCTTCCTTATCCCATTGCACGACGACGCGCCCGGGCATCGTTGCGGGCTCGAGCGGAACGACCGAGTCGAGCTGTCCCTGGCACACCACCATCCCGCCCGAGTGCTGTCCCAAATGGCGTGGCAGATCCTGCACCATCACGCAGAGCTCCAGAAATTTGCGAATTTGATGGTTCTGAAGATCGAGCCCCGCTTCGCGAAAATGGCGATCGAGCGTGTCATTCGAATCCTTGTATTCGAACGTGCCCACCAGGCTCGATAGCCGGTCGAGAACTTCCGGTTGGAACGACAGCGCTTTCCCGATTTCCCGCGCAGCGGAGCGCCCGCGATAGGTGATGACGTTGGCCGTCATGGCCGCGCCCAATTTTCCGTAGCGCTCGTACACATATTGAATGGCGCGCTCGCGCTGGTCGCCGCTGGGAAGATCGACGTCGATATCGGGCCATTCGCCACGCTGTTCGGAGAGGAATCGTTCGAAGAGCAAATCCATTCCGACCGGATCGACAGCGGTGATGCCGAGCGAATAGCAAACCGCGCTGTTCGCGGCCGAACCGCGTCCCTGAACGAGGATGCCGTTTTCGCGGCAGAAGCGGACGATGTCCCAGACGATCAGGAAATAGCCGGGAAGATCGAGTTTCTCGATCAGCGCGAGTTCGCGTTCGATCTGCAGTCTCGCTTTTTCGTTGCCGGCTCCATAGCGGCCGAGCATCCCTTCCTGCGTGCGCCGGCGCAGAAAACTCATCTGCGTTTCGCCCGCTGGAACGGGATATTTCGGAAACTGGTAGCCCAGATCGTTCAACCTAAATTTCAGACGCGACGAAAGAGCTTCCGTATTGGCGACCGCTTCGGGAAGATCGGCGAACAATCGCTTCATCTCGGCGGGAGGTTTCAAGCGGCGTTCGGAATTTCGATGGAGAAAACGTCCCGCGGCGGCAAGGGTGATGTGATTTCGAATGCAGGTGAAGACATCCAGCACTTCGCGTTCCTGCGGCTGCGCATAGCACACACCATTCGTCGCGAGCAGAGGCAAACGCAATTCCCGCGCGATGGCAACCGCAGCCTGATTGCGCGCTTCTTCTTCACGATGAAAATGGCGCTGCAATTCGACGTAGACGTTTTCGCGTCCAAAGATTTCGCAGAGCTCCCGCACGGCTTCGGTTGCCGCTCGTAATCCCCCGTTTTTCAACGCGTGCGCCAGTGGGCCTTCGTCTCCGCCCGTTAGGCAAATCAGTCCGTTTGCTTTTTCCGCGATCTCTTCCGGAGAAACATGCCCTTCGCCTTTTTTCGCGCGCAATTTCATACGCGTAATCAGGCGGCATAGATTCTGATAGCCAGCGCGCGATTCGACGAGCAGCGCATAACGCCAACCTTCTGGAGAAGTCACTTCCGCGCCGATGTGAGCGTGAATCGAAGGTTTTTGTGCAGCGAGATGAAAGCGCGGCGAGCCGTACACGCCATCGCGGTCGAGCAAAGCCATAGCCGGCATTTGATATTCGGCGCAGAGAGCGGCCAATTCCTCGGGCAGGGAAGCGCCCTCAAGAAAACTGAATGCGGAGCGCGCGTGAAGTTCGATGTAACCACTCATCTCCTCTACCTCTGTTTCTATTCTCGTGATGCGCCCCACTCGCGCGTGTCATCCCGGACCCAGTCCCACCGCAGTTGCGGGAATGGGGTAAGGGATCTGCTTTTTGCTGTGCGCCGCAATCGGCGCCGACCTGCCGCCCGACAGGCCAGAACGGCGGTCACCTCAGCCCGGTTTTTCATAATTGCGATCCGTCTCAATCATAGGCACCTCGCACGAACCATTCCTTGCGAATCGAATCGAAGAAAATGCGGTAAAAACCACGCTGCTGGCCGTCTTTCGATGTAAGAGCCGCAATTCCGCCTGGCAGTTTCGAGACCGAAGTGGGGTTCGCCTTCGTTTCAAGACAGGAAGAAAAAATGATTTCGAGGTCCCATTCATCGTTTTGCCAGCCGTCTTCCCGCCACCAATCTCCCGAACTGCGCCATGGGCCCGACGCCGCAACGACAAGCCCGTTCATGCCTTGAAAGGCGACGCGCGCGGCACAACCTTCGCGGACCTCAACTCTGGCCGGCACCGCAGGTCTGAAAACGCGAAATCCTGTTGCCGGCTGGGGACTCCCTGAAGTGCGATCACCGAAATCGCTGTTTGCATCCGTCTCCGGCTTGCCCATTGGGACCGAGAACCGCGGAGCGGCGATGGTATTTCGCCCGGCACGCAGCGAAGCGGAGTGTCGGGAATCATCTCTCGCGCGTGATGGGGTAGTAGTCCCGGAGGGACGATCGGTCTCCACTGCATCCGCCGTCACAAACCGCCGCATTCTCAATTCTCCGGGCCGATGCGTGTCCATCAATTCGGGCGAGCCGATGTTGGAATCGCCCACCACATTCGCGAGACGCGCAATCGTCAATTCCAGTTTTTCGGAATCAGGAAAGCTCGGGAGAAACAGCCCTCCCTGCGCCACGCGCGGCCGCGCGGCATCGGCAGCCAGCGTGATTTTCAGAATCGGTGCGGAAGGCGGATCGGATTGCAGATGCAGACGCAGCAAATTCAGCAGCGTCTTCGAATTGCGAATGGGTGCAGGCAAACTCAACACGCGCTCATATTTGTTCGGGAGCCGCGGAGCGGCGATGGTATTTCGCCCGGCACGCAGCGAAGTGGAGCGCCGGGAATCATCTCTTGCGCGTGATGGGGTGGTAGTCCTGACATCGCCAACCTCCGCCTCAAACCCAGGGTCCAACTCAAATCGCACGCGAACGGCGCATGCCGCAAGCGAGCGCGCCAAGAGGCGCGGGCACAATTGGCCGAGCAAACGTCCCAGCAGAAACGACAGAGGCTCGAGTTCCTCCACCGCATCCTCCAGCTCCATCTCTTCTTCGAAATGAAGCGCCGGCTCCGCGAGCACCATCGACCGCTCTCTCCGGCCCTGGGCCAATTCGTGCAGGCGAACGCCTTCCTGCCCGAGGCGCTCGGAAAGCTGCACAACGGGCAAGCCCGCAAGCGCCGCGCACGTGCGCACGCCCCAGCGGTCGAGCGTTTCGAGCACTTCCAAAGAAGGAGAAAGAGTGTTCACCGGCAGGCTGCCGAGGATTTCCGGCTCCTTGCCTTCAGGAATTATCGTGATGCCCGCAAAACCTCGCGCGGCAACCAGGGCAACTTCAATTTTCGCCGCCATGGCAATTTGTGTGAACAGACCTAAGCCCGACGCGCGTTTTGAAAGTTGCGTAGCGATGTCTTCATCGGATCCAAAGAGGGAGTTCAGCCCGGCAAGATCGAGAACGATGGTATCCGGCGCGGTATCTTCGACGCGTGGCGAAAACGACCAACCGAGATCGAGCAATGCCGCATGCGCCGCTTTTTCCCGAGCCTGCGAGCGGTGACGAATTTCGACACCGAAAAATTGTTGGACCTGCGATTTGGTCATGCCGATCGTGATTCCCGCTTTTGCCGCTGCTTCGTTGAAGGCCACAACGTTCCACACGGGAGCCGTTCCATCGATCATCGCAACCGCGCGATCGCGCAGCGCCGGCTCGGAGCGCACGACGGCCTGCATCATGAAATTGGGAATAAAAATGGAAGCAAACGCCATATGAGTCCGAGTCGGCCACCGGCTGTCGCGAAATCCTCAGCGTGATATTTGGCATTTCGTCTTCAGTTCGGTTGGTGCGCCGTCAGAACTCCATTTCGTTTTTTGTCTCGAATATCGCGATTTCACTCGCCCGGCTTGTAACAGCGGAATTCCCGTTGACGTTTCCCTTGTCCGCTCCGCCGGCCAGCTGCACGCGCGAACGAATCACTTCGGCGCGCAGCAAGGAACCGTCGAACAGGAGCGCATGCGGCTCTTGCAATAAAGTTGCGCGATCTCGCTCGATCACTGGCGACCATCTCGCCGCCTCCATTCCCATCCGCAGAACCAGCGACGCGCACGTCTTGGCATGCGGCTCCTGCTCGAGGACAAGAAAAATCGTCGGCGTATCCTCCACCGCTCGGCGGAAACGGAACCAGACGTTGAGCGGAACGTAGCGAACGGTTTCCGCAGGAATGTCGCCCAGGTCCAGGACCACGAGCCCAAATCCTCCGCCTTGCAAAAGCAAATCGGTCGAGCGCAGGGCCTGGTCGATGTTCCGGCAACGCACCCAGAGCAACTGGCTCAGTTTCACGCCGGCGGCTTCGGCGGAATGCGGATCGAACGCGTCGCGCCCATCGATGAAGGCGCAGGCTTCCGCGTCGGCAGTTCTCGAAGCCAGAGCGGAAATCAGCAAACTGGTCCGGCCGGAGCAATTCGGTCCGCATATTTCCGTGAGTCCTCCGCGAGGCAGGCCCCCTGTGAGCGAATCGATTTCCGGAATGCCGGCCGGAACGGTCTCGGCGATCTTGCGGTCGCGGTAGGTGAAAGGCGCGGGGATGCGTCCGGCCAGAGCCGATTCGACTTGGGTACGCAAAGCGGAAAGATTGCGAGGCATAAATAGCCATCATTTGACGCGAATAAGGGCGAGGAAAGAGGAGTGTCTAGTTTTCGCTTTTTCTTCGCCTATGCTGGATTGTGGCGAAGTGGCGGGCCGTTGTCAAGTGGGAGCCAGGAGGAGCAACGCGAGCCGAAGGATCTCGATGCGATCGGGACGTCGCCCTCGCCAGGGAAGCTTCCTTCAGTCAACGGTTACTCGATACAGCTGTCCAGTAGAAATCCTCGTAACCCCCGTGACCCACAGTCAGGCTAATCCCGAGTCGCAAATTGGGATTCAGGAACGCATTTCCGGAAGCCTGCTGCGCGACTAGCGGCTACGCTCTCGACATTCGTTTCTGCAAGACGTTCTGATCTGCGCGACGGGGCGTTGGTGAACTCTTTTTTAACTTGCGATTTGGTGGGTCTCCGTAGCAGATTTGGGCCGTGGAGTTCCCTTTCGGAGCCTCGAATACTCGCCGGTTGATGCTGGTAGCCGCCGTCGCGCTTTCTGGACTGCTGATCGAGCAGGCGGTCCAGATCTGGCGCGCCAACGCCTTGATCGGAGCGCAGGACGCAAACTCGATCACCAGCGGCACTCGCGTGGTTCCCGAAGATGCAGAGGCGTGGGACCGTCTGGGCCGCTTCCAGCAGTGGAATTTCGCAGACCCGGATGCTGCCGCTGCCGTACGGGATTACCAGAAGGCCGTTCAGGAACTGCCCATCTCTCCTTATTACTGGGTGGATCTGGGCGGCGCGTATGAGCAAATCGGCAACATCTCCAGCGCTAGAAATGCTTTCGAGCATGCGGAAGCGGCGTATCCAACATCGGCCGAGGTGGAATGGCATTATGGGAATTTTCTTCTGCGTCAAGGCGACGTGACGGAAGGATTGAAGCAGATTCAAAGATCGGTGCGGGGCGACCCGTTGCTGATTCCGCTGGCTATTTCCCGGGTTTGGCTCTCGACTCATGACGTGCACCTGCTCCTTGATCAGGTCTTACCCTCGGATCCCGGTGCGTATTTGAGTGCGCTCGATTACTTTCAGTCGATCCATGATGCGGATTCGGGGCTTGTTGTCTGGAACAAACTTTTGTCGCTGGGCCAACCTTTTCCCCTGGCCAGGACGTTCCTTTTCCAAAACGAACTGATCCGCGAGGGCCGGGCCGATGACGAGCGGAAGGTTTGGCAGCAGGCCGCCGCAGCCGCGGGTTTTCATGACGAGCATGAGCCGGCGTCCTCGCTGATTTGGGACGGGCAATTCAAGGAACCATTCGCGAACGGCGGGCTCGGCTGGCACTGGAACGGGCCGCTTGGAGCATCGATCGATTTCGACGCCGGGCGGACCTCGGATGACGGACGGTCGGTGCGGCTGGATTTTAACGGAGGGAACAACACCGGTCTCGACGCGCCCAACCAATACGTTCCGGTTGAACCAAGCACTTCCTATCACTTTCGCGCCTATTTGAAGACCAGCAGGATCAGCACGGAAAGCGGGATGCGGTTCTCCGTGATCGACCCGGACCATTCGGGCGAGGTGAATGTCGAAACGGAGAATCTGACTGGAACGAATCTCTGGACTCCCGTCGATGCGGATATCAACACGGCGCCGGACACGCATTTTCTCCTGGTGCGGTTATACCGCTCCCCGAGCCGTCTGTTTGAAAACAAGCTGAGCGGGACGGCCTGGATCGGGGACGTATCTCTCGTTCCAACCCAAGCTCCGGACCAGAAGACGACACGATGACCGCAATTCGCACGGGCCTGCTCATTCTCCTCGCGTTCAGTGTCCTCGCGTTTGGGGCCGTCGAGGTGTGGTCGGAATCCGTTGTCGAAATCGGCGCGGCCACGCTCCTGATCGCATGGGTCGTGATCGCGCTGACGCGTCCGGACCTGAAAATCGATTGGAATCCGGTGATCTGGCCGTTGCTCGCGCTGATCGGTCTCGGAATCGTTCAGCTTCTGTTTCACACGACGGTTTATCCATATTTTACGCGCACGGAGCTGTTGCGATTTGCGGCTTACGCGATCCTCTTCTTCCTGGCAACGCAGTTGTTTCGAACCCGTTCGGAGTTGAGTGAGGTTGCCTGGTTCCTGATCTGCTTCGGATTTCTTGTTTCGCTGTTCGGAATTATCCAGCACTTCACGTCGAACGGAAGAATCTATTGGTTCCGCGAACTCCCGCTGGGAGGAGATCTATTCGGTCCTTACGTAAACCGTAACGATTTCGCGGGCTTTGTCGAGTTGACGGTGCCGGTTGGCTTCAGTCTGATGGTCTTCCGAGGCTTGCGCCGCGAGCTTTTTCCGCTGGCGGCAGTGCTCACGATCGTTCCCGTGAGCGCGCTAGTTCTTTCCGGTTCAAGGGGCGGTATTGTCAGTTTCGTATTCGAAATTGGCGTTCTGGCGCTGCTCGCGCGAAGCCGACGGTCGAAGGAGGGCCCGAAAATGGCGGCCGTAGGGATCGTGACGCTGGCTGCTCTGGCGATGATCGTGTGGATCGGAGCGGGAAAAGCGATCGAGCGATTCTCAAACCTGCCCCAGAACGACATAACGATGTCGCGGCGATTCTCGATGGTGAGAGGAGCCGGGGGCATCGTTCGCGATCATCCGCTTCTAGGCTCGGGCCTCGGCACGCTTGTGGTGGCATATCCGCGCCACGAAACCGCCTACGACGGAAAAGTAGTGGAGCACGCCCACAACGATTACGTCGAACTGCTGGCCGAGGGCGGCCTGGCGGGCGGGATTTGTGGCCTCGCTTTTCTGATCCTGCTGTACCGCCGGGCACGGAAGAGCTTCGAAGCCGAACAGGGACATTTCTCCCGCGCGCTTCACGCGGGTGCCATCATCGCTCTCTCGGGCTTGTTGCTGCACAGTTTCGTGGACTTCAACCTGCATATTCCCTCGAACGCCCTGCTCTTTCTGCTGCACGTCCATCTGGCCACCTTCCCTCCGCTTCCGCACCGGACCCGTCAGGAGACGCGGCATCGGCATTCCAGGCGTGGCGCCCGAGTTCCCGTCTGACGGAGTCCCGCCATCGATAGAACGTTCGGGGGTAGAATGGCATTTTCTCTTTTTTCAGTGCTTGGTTGACTCATGCCGATGGCTCCGCTAGATTGATGCTTCGGCTTTTTCCCGGGTCGTCCTCCCTTCGAGAAATCCGAATGAGAACTCTTATGGCCAGCCTCAGGGTACTTGTTGTGGACGACCACGAATCAGTTCGAAGGGGCGTTTGCGCCATTCTTGGCTCCCGTCCTGATCTCGAGATTTGCGGCGAGGCTGCCGACGGCAAAGAGGCCGTGGCGAAAGCCGTGGCCTTGCAGCCGCAGGTCGTGGTCATGGACGTCTCCATGCCGGGAATGGACGGGATCTCGGCCGCCCGCGAAATCCTGAAGGCTCGGCCATCGATCGCGATCATCATCCTGTCGATGCACGACAGCAAGCAACTCATGGAGAGCGCCCGCAAGATCGGGATTCGTGGATATGTCACGAAGGGTCAGGCCGGCTCGGCTCTGCTCGACGCTGTCGAAGCGGTCAATGAAAATCGCGAGTTCTTTCCTTCCTAGCTTCACAGGAACTCAGCTCTCGTTAGGCACAACGCGGCGGCATCCCATCCGGCTAGAGCCGCGCGAACTTATCCAGAGCCGTAGCAATGCGAGCCAAGCCCTCGCGAACCGTTTCTGTTTCTCCCCCTACACCGATACGAAAATGACTTGGAGCTTCGAAGAAGCGACCGGGAACGACTCCCGTTTCGTACTGTTCAAATAGGAATTGACAGAACGCGTCCGCATGGCCCGTCACGAGTTGAGGAAAGACAATCGTGCCGGCTTCGGGCCAGATGGCGAGGAGATCTTTTCGAGAGTCAATGAAAGCCTTCAGAAGAGGACGGTTCGCATCGAGAATTTTCCTGGCACGCGCGGCAATCTGAGGCAGCCGATCGAGGGCCATGACGCTGAGCAAGTCCGTCGGGAAAGGCGAGGATGCACCAAAGAGATCGTTGATCCGCCACATGCGCTCTGCCAGCGCGGGGGCGGCGAGTACCCAGCCACAGCGCAGAGCCGTGAGGCCGTAGGCTTTCGTCAGGCTGCTGGTGGCGATGAAATTCGGGCCAAGGTGTGCGGCCGACTGCCAGGGAGAATCGAAACAAGCTTCCAGATAGACTTCGTCCACCAGCACATTCGCGCCGAGACTTCGCGCGATCTCACCGACCACTCGGAGCGCGGAGTCCGGAGTGCGCACGCCACTTGGATTGTGGAGATTCGTCAGGACCACAAGCCGCGTGCGCGGCGAGACGACACGCTCGATCTCTCGAGGATCCACCTGAAAGCCGCCCTCAAACTTTCTCGGAAACCGCTGCACGTTGGCCCCGAGATAGTGCGCGACGGCCAGGAGCGCCTCGTACGTGGGCTCTTCGATCAGGACCTCGTCGCCCGGCTCGATCAGAGCGGCCATCGCGAGATGGTTGGCCATGGAGGTGCCTTCTGCGTGCACCACGCACTCGACTCCCACACGCGCTTTCGTCGCCAAACGTTCCAGGAGGGGTTTGTAGCCGTAACCGCCGGGCGGTGAAAGCGAAAAGTCTTCGATGTGCGCCTGCAGTTCAGAAAATGGGAAGTGAAGGAGATCGCTGCCTGCGAGGCCGAAGCGGGCCCTGGAATGGAGCTTGGCCCATTCGAGATAAACGGATCCGATTTCGCGTCGGGACGTCATTCGAACCTCATTTCGAGCAAATGTTCATCGCGCGAACCTCTGGAAACCAATGTAGACGGGAATTCCGGCAAAGAGAATGCAAAGAGCGACTCCGGAATTTCGCGGATATTTGTAAATCGTGTTGAGGACAACGAGCCACGCCGCCGACGTAAAAGCCAGGGTAGTCCAGGGATGGCCTGGAACGCGGTAGCCGGCCTGATCTCCGCTCGCGACCGCCGCTCGTTTCTCCCGTGCGCGAAAGACAAAGATGCAACTGGCGGTCAGGCCGAAGAAGAGCCAATCCATGACAACCACATAGCCGAGAATTTGCTCGAACGTGCCGAGGAGCACCACCGCGATGGTCACCGCTCCCTGAAGGATGATTGCCGTTACGGGAGCACGGCTCTGGGAGCTGAGGCGCGCGATGCCGCGAGGCAGCACGCCATCCTCGGCCATTGCGAAGTATACGCGAGGAAATGTCAGCATGGACTGGCTGAGAAAGCCGATCGTTGAAATTGCAATCGCGACGGCGATGAGCCGCTCTCCAAACGCGCCGAGGGCATGTCGCATTACGGCAGAAGCCGGAGTCCCCGTCGCCGCCAGGCCGGCGGGGGTCAGGGCTTCAACGTAAATGAGGTTCACGGAGACGTACAGCACGATCACGCCAATGACTCCGATCAGCAACGCGCGAGGGAGATTCTTGCGTGCGTCGCGGATTTCGCTGGCGATGAAGTTCGAGGTTTGCCAGCCGCCGTACGCGAAGAGGATCGGAATCATGGTGGCGCCGAATACGGTCAAAAGGTCAAATGAAACCGGGCGATCCAAGATTGGACGCCACGAAACATTCGGTCCCCCATGCCACACAAACCATCCGCCGCACACGATGAGGAGCGTGATGCCAGCGATCCTCAGCACCATGAACAAGCTTTGAACGCCGCTCCCCGCTCGCACTCCCAGGCAATTGATCAGGATCAGGACAGCCACGGCAACCGTCCCGATCAAATTGACGGGAACTGGAATCTGCGTCAAGTCGCGGAAGTATCGGGCGAACGTGACCACGACGGCCGCACTGCCTCCCGCACCGATCACGAAGAGCTCCGCCCACCCGAAAAGAAACCCGAGGAGGGGATTGTACGCCTCGCGGATATACGCATACTGGCCGCCTACCTGCGGCATGCGGTCAGCGAGCTCCGCATAGATAAACGCGCCAGCCAGGGCCAACATGCCGCCGGCAATCCAGGCGCCGAGGATCATTGACGGAGTGTGGACCAGCTGGGCGACAACGTAGGAATTTATGAAGATGCCGGAACCGATGATGCCGCCCATGACGACCATCGTCGCGTCGAACAGACCGACGCGGGCGGCCAGGGCCGTCCGCGATCCGGAAGGTGCTTCTGGACGAGCGCTGGAGTGGGATGTGCCGGACAAGTTTCCCTTCGGGCGCCGTTCGACGGGCCAAATGCGAGATTCGCGAATCTATCATTGATGGCGTGCGCGTCAAAGGTCGTAGTGAGCGCTCTGGTTTTGAACACCGCACGCGCCGAGGCAGTTGTCGAAGGAAAAGTGGGAGTTCAGGAACTCTTTCTCTTCCGCTTCTTCTTTTTCTTGCGGTGGCCGAGCAACAAGAATGCCGCTATGCCGGCGGCGGCAGCAGATGCTACACCGATGATGATTGCGCGCTCGTGGCGCGAAATGAAGCCCAGCACAGCGCCGCCGTACATCGCGCCCAGAAAAGCGAGGGCCGTGTAGCGAACTCCCCGACCGATCGCCAGGGCTCCCAGGAATCTCCCGGGAGGATACTGCGCCGCTCCGGCCACCACGAGGAACGGAACCATCGGCGATGGCGGCGGAAGAAGCGCTGCCGTAGCGATCGCACCGAATCCCCAGCGCCGGAAGATGCGTTCGACCTTCTGCATTTTGTCGCGTGGAACTCTGCGCTCGAGTTGGTCCTTTCCCTGTTTCCGGGCAAGACGGTACGTCAAGTAACCGCCAATGAGGGAACCAAGGGTCGCCATCGCGGCATAGTAGGGCCACCATTCGTGCTGGCTTGCGGCCAGGATGATGGTAAACGCATCCATACTTCCGGGCACCGGCACGAAGGAATTGTCCAGGACCCCCAAGAGAATCAGCCCTGGCCCGCCCAGATGGCGCAGCCAGTTCAGGACAGTGTTGGAAAGACTGTGCCCACTGTCGGTGGAAACGAATAGACAGATGAGCGCGTTCGGCATGTGGCGATTGCAGTTGGACTTAAGCACTTAAACTTCAGACTGCAATTCTTCGGACCGTGGCGAGGCACAAAGTCCGCTATAGGCCCCCGCTACCATTATGACGGCGCTTCGGGTCTCAGGGGACCAAGTGTGGGCTCAAAGCCACGCGGTATTTCCGGACTCCTGAGAAGATGCCGTTCTTCATTCATGCTGCAACGTGACAGAGCCGTCTAACGTCCTAAATGAAACCGAAAACCGGCGCGGAAGACGATGGGCAATCCAAGTTGTGGGACCGGAGTTGCGGCGGTCGAATATTGTGCGTTGAAGAGATTCTGTCCGGCCACGAAAAGGTCGGCGTCTCGGCCGACTTCGCGCCACGCCATAGCGTCCAGCACGAAGAAGCGTCCGAGCGGAAACTGGTTCTGGTCGTCGTCGAATTGCTTGCCTGCCGTGCGGCCATCGATCGAGAAGCTGATCCTGCCCGGATTCTCGTAGCTGGTCTGGAAGGTGAAGACATGATGCGGCACCTGGGGAACCCATAGGCCGACGAGTGTTGGATCCGCGGGAAAGCGCGTTACGGTCGCGTCGACGTATTGATAGCCTCCCGACAGCCAGAAATGGCTGGCGATCGCGGCTTTGGCGTCGATTTCCATTCCGGGGGCCCGCGTTCGTCCCAGATTCTGTCTCTGACGCGTGATTAGGGTAGGCGTCGCGCTCAGCGTAACGTTCGCCACCGGGTCGATTACTTCGTTCAGGAATGCGGTTCCGCGAACCACGAGGCGTTGGTGGAAAGCGTCGACGGAAACTCCAGCTTCGCCACCGGTCAAGCGTTCGGCGCTCAAGCCCACATTCGAACCGGTGACCACATTTCCCACGCGGAATGAACGGTAAAGCTCGTTCAGGGTGGGCGCCCTGAACGCCCGGTAAATCGAGGCGGACCATGATATGTGCTGCGTGACTCGGTCCACGACGCTTAATCGCGGACTGAAGGCGTTGTAGGAGTGGTCGGGATAAGCATTAATCGTGCCTCTTTCGGGCGAACTCAGTGGCGCAGAAAACAGCGAGGCGTCGAAATTGCTCCAATGATCGAATCGGGCACTCGCCGCAAGCGTCCAGCGAGGCGTGAGCTGGATCAAGTCCTCGCCGAAGATACCGGTGGTACGCTGGCGCCCTCCTGACGACGTATCCTTTCCCGCGGCGGGCAGCTCTTCGTTGCTGTGGCCGATTTCCTCGTGCGTGTCGATTCCGGCGACCAGAGTCTGCTGTTTCCCGAGCGCTCTTGACCATAGCGCCGATCCGCCAACGCCCTGCGACGGAACGGCCTGCAGGTCGGTGAGCGTTTCGCTGTTGCGGTCCGCGGCGATGGACGAAAACGTCTGATTGTAGGTCTGCGCGTCTGCGTAAAGCCGCAGAGTCAGCGCCCCGAAACTCCCGAGCTGCAAGTCTGCGCCAACGGCTCCCTGACCCAGCCTCGTGTCGTTCCCCTGGTCAGGAGTGCCGTTCTCGCGCGATTCATTGAAGAACCATCCACGCGCGAAGACGTCACTGCCATTGGCGAACTTACGTCCGACCATCACGTTGGCACTCCCGTGTTGCGATCCCGCTTGGGTGTCGACGCTGCCGCGATCGGTGCGGGGAACGAGGACGTAGCCATCGGTGCGAAAAGCCTCGCCCGCGAACGAACCTTCCCATCCACGCCAAGTCCCTCCGGCCCACAGCGACAGATCCGGCGTGTTCTGATTTCCGTACGACGTCTCGAGCGAAATTCCCTGCTCTTCAGGGGAGCGCGTAAAGAACTCGATCACGCCACCCATGGCATCGCTGCCGTAAAGGCTTGACCCGCCTTCCTGCGACACCTCGATGCTCGCGACCGACTGTTCGGGAATCCGATCCCAGTAGACCCATGCGCCGAATGCATCGTTCATCGGAATGCCGTCCTCCAGCACGAGAGCACGGCTCGCGCCGCTGGCCGCGAGGCCGCGCAGAGAGACTCCCTGCGTCGTCGGATTCGCCGTGCGGCTGCTCGATCGACGGAAGAGACCGAAGCCGGGAAGCTGGCGGAGAGTGTCATCCAGGGTGAGGTTCGGGCTGCCCGCCAGATCCTGGCTTGTAAGCTGCCTTTCGCTGGTCAGCGACTCGCCGGACGGCGTCGGCGTTCGAGCCGTCACGGTCACGCGCTGAACCAGAACCAATGGGCGAAGCGTCATCGCAAGTTGCGTTAGATGCCCGCCCGCCACGCTCCAGCCTCGACGAAGCTCTTGAAAGCCCGTCGCGCGAACGATCAGGACGCCAGATGATCCGGAGACATGGTCGAACGCGAATTCTCCGGTCGGCGAGCTGTGCACCTTGGCCGAGTAGGATGCCGAGCGCAGCTCGACGCCTGCGCCGCTGATCGGCGCGCCGCTCGAGTCGGTGACCTTGCCGGTAACGCGGCCCTCTTGCGCACCCACCCACTGGGCCGATGTGACGAGAAATAGAAAGACGACGACGGCAAGCCGCCGCACGAAACGGCAAGAAGGCAAGCTCAGAACGACGAGGCTCATCCCTCTCCCACGAAGTGAATATCCGCGAATGGACACAGCCCGAAAAAGCGTCAGGCTGAGATCATACCGGGGACCAGCGCGGATTAAAATATCAGCAGCGAAAGACCATTGCTGCCGAGCAGGCCATCGTATGTGCTATCGTGAGGGCCGGATTCGGGGAACTCGCGTCCGGGAGGCTTGAATGGCATCGTCTGGCGTGCGGCGCAGCGACCGTGTTTCTTTGACGCTCTTGCTCGACGCCTCGGGGCAGGATGCGCATGGCGAGGACTTCCATGCCCCAGCTCGAACCCTGCTGATCAATCGAACGGGGGCGATGATTATCCTCGACCGCGAGCTATCCCCCGAGCAAAGGCTTCACCTCCGGCGCAAGGCGCACACCGAAGCGCACCGCGAAGGCGACGTGCGCATCGTTGGGCAGTTCGGCAGGCAAAAAGACGGCGCGCTCTACGGCGTGGAGATTGTGGGCGATCAAACGGACCTCTGGGGCGTCGAATTCCCTTCGATCGCCGAATCATCCGAAGCCGTCGCGCGAATGCTGCTGGAGTGCACATATTGCCGCAGCCGGGAGGTCGTGTACCTGAACGCCTTCGAGCTTCGGGGTTTCGAAGCGAACCGCGGAATCGCGCGGCACTGCAAGCATTGCGGTGTGCCGAGCATATGGACACAGGCTCCCCACGAAGACGAAAAGAAGCTCGGTGCGCGTACTCGGACAAGGAAGACCGGCGAGCCGACAGGCCACACCAAACCCGACGGCGAGCCGGGCGCGCCCCAGCGCCTGAGGCCACGCGTCCCAACCAGGCTGACCGCCTGCATCCGTCAGGCGAATGCCGACGACGAGCTTGCGGTCTGCGAGGATATTTCTCCTATCGGGATGTGTTTTCGCAGCAAGCGGCGATACGAAGCAGAAACGCCAGTGGAGATCGCGGTTCCCTACTCGCCGGATGCGGCGAATATCTTTCTCCCCGCGCGAATCGTTTATTCCGAGGAAATGTCCAAGGCAGGATTATTTCGACACGGCACCGAATACGGAAGACGCCGCCCGCCTCAAAGTTGAAGTTCCGGCGGTCAGCTCGGAAATCCTGGTTATCGCACGACGACTGCGGGATGCTCGCTCCGGCGCCGAGCGTAATAGTGCAGAGCGATGTTCAGGTGGACGTTTCCGTTCGGCGTCTCGAACCGGAGGATCGTCGCCTCGGAGTCCCGCCCCGCCTTTTCGCACTGCTCTTGTGTCACAGTTTGCGGAGGAAAAACCTTGAACTGAAACCCTCGGTCATTCAGTTGAGTCACCGCGTTGCCGATCACCATGTTCGCCAGTTCACATACCGCTTCGGGAACGATGGCTTCCGATGGATCAACTTCCGCTCCCGCCAGAATTCCGGCGATCTTGGCGGCCACGTGCGGATCCATGTCGAGAATGATGCGGCCTTCGACCTGGCCCTTGAAGGTGACCACCGCGGCCATGCCTTTCTTGCGATAGCCGTCTTCTTCCATCGTCAAATCGGCGATCGAAGCCGGCGCCTTCATCATTTCGGCGAGGACGGTGTCCAGCGACCCGATGAACGGCTGGATCAGTTCCATTCTCATCTTAATTCTCCCGTGTGGCGGCAGCCGTCACGCCCTCGTCGTTGAGAACGTAGCGGATGATTTCGTACAGCGCGTCTGGCTTCACCGGTTTCTGCACGAAATGACGCGCGCCTTTCTGCAGTGCCGCCAGGATGTTGTCCTGATAGCCGACCGAGGAGACCATGACGACGCGCGCGTCTGGGTGCTGCTGCACGATGCGTTCGACAGCTTCGATGCCTTCCATCTGCGGCATCGTGATATCCATGAGCACTACGTCGGGGCTCACGCGGTCGTACTCCGTGATGGCCGCGCAGCCGTCGCCCGCTTCACCGGCTACCTGTCCGCCGAACGATTCCACCATCTTCGCGAGGCTCTTGCGCGCAAACACGGAATCGTCCACGATCAAATAGCGCACCGGCTGGCTGTCTTTCCGTGTCAATGATTGAAACTGTTTCATGGCCTTCTCCTCATTGCTTTCTTCGAGAGATCTCCACCCCGACCGCACTCGCCGTGTGATTTTCGCGCACAGATTCCTCCGAGCTTTCCTCGGCACACTCCGCCTGAAGCTGGCTGGCTATGGACGGCAGAGATACGACGCGCGTCGCAAAACCGCGCTGGATCGCCGATCGGGGCATGCTGTCGACGACGCACGTTTCGGGGCTCTGCGCGATGGTGAATCCACCCGCCGACTGGATGGCGCCCATGCCCGCGGCCCCGTCGTCGCCCATGCCGGTCATCAGGACGCCGATCGTGTTGGGGCCGAATTCCTGCGCCACGGAATGAAAAAGCACGTCAACCGAGGGACGATGACCGTTCACGCGGGGCTGATCCACGAGTACCGCAATGTCTCCGTGCTCCATGCGCCGCACCTTCATGTGACGATTTCCCGGGCAGACCAGGGCGCGTCCCGCGAGAAGCAAGTCGCCCGATTGCGCTTCTTTTACCTCGATCGCCGAGGATTCGTTGAGACGCTGCGCGAACATTTCGGTAAATCCCTCCGGCATGTGCTGCACCACGAGGAGGCAAGCGGGAAAATCCTCGGGGATTTGTGCCAAGAGATATTGCAGCGCGTTCGGTCCGCCCGTCGAAACGCCCACCGCAACAATTCGCGAAGGCCACCGGGAATGCACGGAAAACGGCCGCGACTCCTTTCGCTTTACGCCGGGCACGGTGATGATCATTTTTGGCGCGCCGGCAGAGCCAGCGACCTTGATCTTGAGCGCCAGTTCCGTGGCGATCTGCTCCAGGTGCCCCGAAGCCGCTTCCTGGGGCTTGGTGACGAAGTCGAACGCGCCCATCGAAAGAGCCTTGAGCGTGATCGCCGCGCTCCGCTCGCTATGACTGCTCACGATGATCACCGGCAAACGATGCTTGCGGGTGATCTGCCTGAGCATCTCGATGCCATCCATGCGCGGCATCTCGAGATCGAGCGTCACCACTTGCGGGCGAAGTTCTTCCAATTTTTTCAGGCCGATAGCTCCATCGGCCGCGGTTCCCACAACCTCGATTGAAGGATCGCGCAGAAGCACCTGCGGGATGAGCTTCCTCATCAACGCGGAGTCATCCACCACGAGAACGCGAATCCTCTCGGTCATGCCGTGGCTCCCACCGCCGGGATTCTTGACAAGTGCGCGAGGACGGCGGGAACATTCAGAATGAGCACCACTCTCCCGTCGCCCAGAATCGAAGCGCCGCTCACCAGGGGCGAAGTCACCAAACCGTCTTCCAGCGCCTTCACCACCAATTCCTCTTCTCCCGCCAGACTGTCCACCACCAGGCCAAACCGGCGCGTCCCATTCCCGATAATGATGACAAACAGGCGTTTGGCGCGTTCGCTGACTGCACGCGACTCCAATTGATCGAGCCGGATCAGCGTCAGCACTTGGTGCCGCAGCTGGAACACTTCGCGTTCTTCGACGCGATGTATTTCGCCCTCGGCGAGGCGCGTAATTTCCACGACGGACGCCAGCGGAACCGCGTACAAGTGCTCTTTCACCCGGAACAGAAGCGCCTGAATGCTAGCCAGTGTCAGTGGAACAAGCAGTCGGAAGGTAGTTCCTTTCCCCGGCCGGGTCAGAATCTCCACCGAACCTTTTAACGGCCCCAGCGATGTCCTGACGACGTCCAGGCCCACCCCGCGGCCCGAAACCTCGGTCACTTCGTCCGCAGTGCTCAAGCCCGGCGCGAACACCAGTTGGAGCACTTCCGCTTCGCTGAGCCGCTCGACTTCCGCCGGGCTTATGATCTTTTGCTCGACCGCTCGCCGCACGATCTTCTCGCGATCCAGGCCGGCGCCGTCGTCCGAAACTTCGATCACGACAGTGTCGCCCTCGTGATACGCATTCAGGCGAATGGTCCCGCGCGCCGGCTTTCCCGCCGCCAGGCGCTCCGGCGCGGACTCGATGCCGTGATCGGCGGCATTTCGCACCACGTGGGCGAGCGGCTCTGAAAGAGCGTCGAGAATGCTCTTGTCGAGATCCGTGTTCTGGCCAGTCATCTCCACGCCGATATCCTTGTTGCGCAGCTTCGCAACGTCACGGGCTACGCGCGGGAAGCGTCGAAAGAGCTGCTCGACCGGAACCATGCGAATCTTCATCACGGATTTCTGCAACTCCTCGAGAACTCGCGACTGAAACGCCAGCGCGTCGGAAAACTTGCCGCGCAGAGGATCCTTCGAGTGGCTCACCTCGAATTCCGCGATCGTCCTCTGGAGCATGGATTTCCCGATGATCAGTTCGCCGACCAGATTCATCACTTTGTCGATTCGTCCTGCATCAACGCGCAGAGTGTTTTCCGAAGAGGCGTGAGCCATTCCTGCGGGTAACCAAGGTTCGCGAGAGTCTCCTGCGTGCGCGTTACCCGGTTCCGAACTGCCGGCCTTCACGCCCGCGGAAACTGCCGCGGCCTCCGATTCCAAGAGAATATCGAGTAAATCACGCGGCGCCGGCTGCTCGGCGGACAATCGCTCAATTTCCACCTTCTGCACGACTGAGGGAATCCGGCAGTGATGCTGGAGCCAATCGGCAGTCCGGCTTGTCGAAAGGGCAGCTTCCACGAGTTCGAGCCGGTCGGTGAGAGTCACAGCCTGCGGACGCAAAGCTAGAACGGTCCCACAGCCCTCGAGGGCTTTCCGCGCTAACTCGAAAGCAGCGGCGGGCAAGGCCTCTGGTTCGAGGCGCAAGGCAAGGTTGTACGCCGTTTCACCACGCCGGAGGGCTTCAGCGATCATCAGCCGTTCATACTCGGTCCAATCAAATTTGGCTTTCTGGGAAGAGACCTGGGCAACCTGCCCCTGCGGCTTTTCGAGCAATCTTCGAATGTGATCGCGCAGAGCGCCACCCGCGGGCGGCTGAAGATTATTGCGAAGCGCCGCGAGCATTTCGTGGAACGTGTCGGCCGCAACCAGAACAACTTCGGGAATGGACGCAGCGTTCTCCGTGGCCAGTTCGGGAACCAGAACGTCCTCCAGTTCGTGCGCCAGTTCGCTCAGTTCGCGAAATCCGCAGGCGGCAGAGTCTCCCTTTAAGGTGTGGACGGCGCGGCGAACGCTTCGCAGCACGTGTGCGTCGCGCGGGTTCTCCTCCAGCGCGAGGCCTGCCTCGTTCATGCTCTGGAGAATCTCCTCGGCGCTCTCGAAGAAGAGGTCGCGGAGCTCGGGAGACCGGTCATCGAAGGAAAAGGTCACTTCTCGGAGCCTCCCAGGCGCTGGTACACGGTGGCGTTGTTTTCGTGAATCATGCGGAATTTTGTAGTCAGTCCAAACAAACTCTCGGCGTGTCCGACAAAGAGATAACTCTCCGGATTCAGGCAGCGCCAGAATTTCTCGATCAACCGTTTCTGTTCGGCTTCGTCGAAATAGATCATCACGTTCCGGCAGAAGATCGCGTCGTTGTGCTGCGGCAGATATTCCGTTTTCAGATTGTGGAAGTCGAACTGAACGAGTTCCTTCAAAGAGGATTTCACCGCGTACTTGTCTCCCACCTTTTCGAAGTAGCGTAGCCGGCAGGTGTAATCCACCATCTCCATTTGCGCCTCGTTGTAGACACCCTGCTGCGCTGTCAGCAACGCGGAATAGTTGATGTCCGAGGCGATGATCTCCACCTTCCACGGGGGAGGAATGAGCGGCTTGGGTGTTGGCATGTCGAAGGGCAGCGGATTGCGGAGATAGTAGTAAGCAAGCGCGTCGCAGACGAGAATCGCGAGCGTGTAGGGCTCCTGGCCTGTGGAACAACCGGCACTCCAGATCCGCAGCGACCAGTCCCGCCGCTCCTGTTTCCGCTTCAGAATTTCTTCGAGCACCACCTTCTGAAAGAGATCGAGCTGGGGGCGGATCCGAAAAAAACTTGTCTCGTTGACGGTGAGATTCTCGAGCAGCGCGGTGAGTTCCTTCTTGCCTTCGTGACTCGTCAACAAGCGGTAGTAGCTGTAAAACGAATCGAGCTGGCACGCCTTGAGCCGGCGCTGCAAGCGGTCCCGCAGGAAATGCGAGCGCCGTTCATCGAAATACATCCCGCACTCCTGGTAGACCAGGGTCTGCAGGAGCTTCAGTTCGGCATCCGTGAGAGGGACAGACGTGGCCAGTGTTGACATGGATTTCTCGATTCGTCCTGTAGTTCCGGATTAGAGACGCTGCCCCGTGGTCTCCACGAGGGACTCGGCATCGGGCTTCGTAAGTTCCTGCATCTTGCGAAGTTCTCCGCCCTGAAGAAGGCGCGGCAAATGGAGCAGGATCACCAGGCGCCCCTTCAATTTCGCGACGCCGGAGACGTAGCTCGACTCGCCCTCCTGGAAAACGTTTTGCGGCGCCTCGATTTCGGAGGGAGGAACCCGAAGCACCTCGGAGGCGGAATGCACCAGAAGGCCAATGCCGCGGTTGTCGATTTCGACTACAACGATCCGGTTCTTCCGGTCGGGTTGAACCGATTTCTCTCCGAACCGCTTGCGGAGATCGATCACGGGAATGATACGACCACGCAGGTTGATAACGCCTTCCACGTAATCAGGCACGTTCGGGACAGACGTGATTTCCGGGACGCGCACGATTTCTCGCACCGCGGCGATAGGCAACCCGAACGTTTCTCGCCCGATGCGAAAACCGACGACCTGAAGGTCCTTGTCCATAATCGCCAGGGCCTCCACCCTTAGGAGCGAATCGCTTCGGCGTATTCCGGCGTTTCAGACTGCTGCTCGGGGAAGGCAGGTGCCCTGCTGCCCTTGCGTGCATCCCCGAAATGCTGCTCGAGGACGAAGCGGTCCATCGACGAAAGCAGATTTCGCGATAGCTTCGACATTTGCTCCGCAGCGGCAGCAAGCTCGGTCGAACTCGACGTCGATTGCTGAACCAGTTCGCGCATTCTTTCCATCGCACGGACAACGGCCTGCGCGCCGGAGGCCTGTTCCTCGACGGAAGAATTGATCTCTTGCGTGATTTCTGTCAGGCGATTCGTGGCTTTGGCGATCTGAGACGAGCCGCTCGACTGCTCCATCGTCGCGGCCCCGATTTCCTGGGAAAACTTGTAAACCTCGGATACGACGCTCGCGATCTTTCCCAGGGCCCCGTCCAGATCTTTGTTGAGCGCCAGACCTTCCTGAACCATGGCCGTGCTGTGTTCCATGTTCTCCACAGCCTCGCGCGCCTCTTTCTGAATGCCTTGGATGAGCTCGGAGATCTCCTTCGTCGATTGCGTCGATTTCTCCGCCAGTTTCCGGACTTCCTCGGCGACCACAGCGAAGCCCAGCCCATGCTCTCCGGCGCGCGCCGCTTCGATGGCAGCGTTGAGCGCGAGCAGGTTGGTCTGCTCGGCCAAGTCGTCGATCACCTCGATGATTTTGCCAATGTCGTCCGCACGCCTTCCGAGCACGTCGATAATCTCGGCGGAGGATTGAATGGCCTGGCTGGTGCGGTTGAGCCCGACGGTGGCCTTCTCCATCGTGGCCATTCCCGTTTGGGCCTCCTCGCGCGAGCGGTGCGAAATGTCGACGAGCAGCTTCGCCGTGTCGGCGACACGCTGGATTGAGGTGACCATCTGATCGATCGACGCCGACGTCTCGGCTACGCTCGAGGCCTGCACCTGTGTGTTCTTCACCACGTTCTGCACGTTGATGCTCATCTCGTGCATCGTGCTGGTCACTTCGTCGATTGCGGACGCCGCCTGCACGCTCACTTTGGCCGATTCATCCGATGCGCTCGCCATCTGGCCCGCGCCGCTGGCCACCTGCGCCGCGCTGTCGCGGACCTGGCGGACCATGGCTCGCAGGCCCTCCGTCATGCGCCCGAAGGCCTTTGCCATGGTGTCGTGTTGAGATCGTGGATGAATGGCTACCGTCAGCTGCCCCTCCGCAATCGAAGCGGAAACGGCCGCCATTCCCCGCAAATGTACGATCATTTTGTTGAAGTTTTCCGCGAGGATCCCCACCTCATCTCCACGGTGGATATCGATCGACTGATCGAGATCGCCGCTGTCGCCGATGCGGTGCGCGACATCGATCAGATGATTGATGGGCTCTCGAATGCTCTTCGCCGTGTAGAACGCGATGATCAGACCTCCGATGATGCCTAGAAGTGTGCCCACTGTGGTGATGACCGTGTTCAACTTCGTGGCGGTGTCGGCGGAGTGATTGGCGTTCTCGAATGCCTTCTGCACATCACTACTGGCAGCGTCCAGCAGACCCGCAGACTTGTTCATCCATGAGGAGGGGTCGTGCTGGAGGTAGTAGACTTGCAGGTCCGAAACCGTGGCGTCTCCTGAGTCGACCTGGTGCCGCTTCGCGATCATCGGCTTGGCGAAGTTATCGGCCCAATCTAGCTCGTTTTCCTCCACCTGCGAAAGTGAGGTCCGCAACCCCGCATCGTCCGTATTTTTTTCGCTCTGTTTGAGGATTCCCGCGAGGTCCTTGATTCCTCCGTCCGTCTTGCTCTCCTCGCGCAGATCACCGCTCAGCAGGTAGCTGCCCAGGAAGAGCCGGTTCTCCATCAGCTGATAACGCACGCCCTCGATCGCCTGGACGTCCTCCAGAGTGGTCTTCACCGTGTCTCGCGCGGCATACTCGCGTGTCACCGTGAAAATATCGATCGCGAGCAGCACGACCATGAGTGCGAGCAGCGTTCCGAATCCTACGTAAAGCTTTTTGCTGATCGTCATGCGCGAATCTCCAGTCCCTGCCCTGCAAAACGGAGCAGCCGGCCCTAGTTCTGGCTGTCGAAATTGAGTTCGATGATTTCGGTGGTTTCTTTCGGCGCCGGCTCAAAGTGCCATTTCTTCACCGCATCCAGAGCCGCCACGGCGAGCACGGGATGGCCGCCAATCACTTTCGCGTTGCTCACGCGCCCGTCCGGCGCAATCGTCGCTTCGATCCTGACTTTGCCCTGAAGGTGCAGTTGTCTCGCGATCTCCGGATATTCGGGTACCACCCTCGTCTTCACCTTGCGTTTCAACGTGACGCTCGCGGCGTCCTGCGCCAGGACCGTCGGTGCTATCGCGCCCGAGCAGCCAAACAGCAGAATGGATGCGAGCGCCCAATTCGCCTTCCCGAGCTTCTCCTTCATGAGCCCATCCTCCCCGAAGTAGAAAACGCCGCACACTGAAAGTGCAACGTCGATGCCAAGCTCCAGCCTCTCTTTACAGCGCGGAACAATCGGGAAGAAAAGCTTGCAACCTTGCTGTAGTCAAGGGCTTACGTCGATCTCCCAAGTCGATCCGCCGATTCCTTCTGCGGCGGTTCTGTCTCACGCGACCCCGCGGAAGCGGCCCGGTGTCTCAGGTTGCGATTGGTCGTGATTGCGTCTTAGAACAACACGAACGGTACATTCCTTGACTCAAATTGAGAATTCGCCGTAACGTCGTAGAGTAACCCGAACCCTAAATCCCCAATCCTATGCGTCCCCTTAGAAAGACCCGAGAGCTCCCTTCTCACTCCGGCGGCCCTTTTGAGAGCCTGCTTGCGCAGTTCTCTGCTGCCACGCTGGAGCTGAACCCGTCGACTTCGACCTCCGAGTTTGCTCGCCGGCTGATCGACCGTGCTTCGGAAATGCTGGGCGCTCGGACTGCGGTGCTTGCTTTGCGGACACATTCGGAATGGGACATCGCGGCGGGGACCGGATCAGCGCGGACGTGGAGCGCTTCCGCTCGCGGTGGTCTGGCAGCCGCCTTGAAGGCGTGTTGCTCGTCCCTGCGTCCTGGAATCTATTGCGATTCCGCAAATCGTCGCCTGGGATTCGAGGCGGCGAGAACTCTTGATTGTGAAAACATATGTGTGGTGCCCCTGCGGGATAGTGAGGACGCGCTTCTCGCGGTGCTGTGCCTGGGCAACTTTTCACGCGAGATGACTGGCGTCGAAGAGCAGCTTCTGGAAGCGCTGGCCAGCCATGCATCCGTAGCCCTCGAAAACGCCGAGCTCTTCCATCGCGTCGAGCAATCGAGGAAGCAATGGGTGGGCGACTTCGACGCGATTTCCGATCTCATCGTGGTTCACGATTCTGAAAATCGTGTCCTGCGATTGAACCGATCTCTCGCCGACCTTCTGGATATGCGGCTGACCGATGCGATTGGGCGCGCCATTGGCGACCTGAAAATCCTCGGCGCTGCCGCTCGCCCCGGCTGCTGCTCTTTTTGCCGCGAGTCAACGTCCGGTAAGCCGGAAAACATCCATCAGGCCGCCGAGCGCACCTACCTGGTCTCCAGCGCGCGGATTGGCGCCGACGCGAGCCGCGAGTCTCGAACGATCCACGTTTTGAAGGACATCACGGACCGACTCGAAGCCGAACGCCGCTACCGCCGCGAGCGCGACTTCAACCGCAACATCCTGAACAACACGCTGAGTATGATTCTCGTGTTGGATGCCGAGGGAACCATCGCCTATGCCAACCGACGCTGCGCCGAATCCGGCTATCCGGAGGAAAGCCTGATCGGGCGCAGCCTCGCCGGCATGATTTCACCGTCGCATCGGGCTGCCTGGGCGGAAGCGCTGGAACGTACGCGCAAAGCGGTCGCTGTCGACAACCTGGAAATTCCGCTGCCCCGCGCGAATGGAGATCAGCGCCAGTTCAGCGTGAGCCTGAGCCCGATGCCTGACGAGACGAGCACGATCAACAGTATCGTCGCCGTTATGACGGACGTCACGGACGCCGCCGACCTGCAGGCGAAGCTTATGCAGACCGAGAAAATGGCCGCGCTAGGCCAGCTCGTCTCCGGCGTCGCCCACGAAGTGAACAATCCACTCGCCGCGATTGTCGGGTTCACCGACCTGCTCCTCGAAAATCCCGCCGTTCCCGCTGACGCCAAAGAAGAATTACGCGTCATTCTTGCGGAGGCCGAGCGCACGCGCGTGATCGTTCACAACCTGCTCAGCTTTGCCCGGCAGACGTCTCCACGGCGCGAGCCTCTCCAGGTAAACGCGGTTTTGCGCCAGACTCTCAAGCTCCGCGCGTATGATTTCTCCAATCACGATGTCGACGTCCAAGTGAGCTATGCCGACGATCTGCCGATCGTGCTCGGCGATCCCCATCAACTGCAACAGGTCTTTCTGAACATCCTGAACAATGCCTATGATGCGGTCCGCGATAGCGATCGTCCCGGCAAAATCGAGGTACGAACGGCCTACACGAACGGCCACCTCGAGATTTCGATCTGCGACAACGGCCCGGGCATTTCACGGCCTGACCGCATTTTTGACCCGTTCTTCACGACGAAGGACGTTGGGAAAGGCACCGGCCTCGGCCTCAGCATCTGTTACGGCATCATTCGCGCGCATCAGGGAGAGATTCAGGCGCGTAACAATCCGGACGGTATCGGCTGCACCTTCACGATCCAGTTGCCCGTGTCGGCCAACCCGGCCGAAGTCGCGTTGATGGAATCGCAACCATGAGCTCGCCGACCAACTCGGCGACCGCTGCTCGCCGTCCCGTTCTTGTCATCGAAGACGAACCGTCTGTCGCTGCTTTCCTTCGTGCCGCCCTCAAGAGCCGCGGCTACCTGGTCGCATCGTCTCCGTCCTCGGCGGAGGCGCTGGCGCTGCTGGTATGCGGCGAATTTTGCGGCGTGATCTCGGACTTGCGCACACCCGGAGGGGTCAACGGAGCGGACGTTCACCAATGGCTGAGGCAAAATCGGCCTGAACTCGCCTCCAAGATGATCTTCGTCACCGGCGACACGGCAAGTCACGAAACGATTTCTCTGCTGGCGGAAACGCGGACTCCCTGCATCGAAAAACCTTTTCGCCTCAACGAACTGATGAAAACCGTTGAAGAAACGATAGGCAAGCCGTGAGAGAGGACACAAACCTCCGATTTCTGATCGTCGACGACGAGCAAAGCATCCGCCGCCTCTGCGTCATGGTCGGCCAAGCCCTCGGTTTGCGCTGCATGGAAGCAGAGACAGCGGAAATTGCTCTCGAAGTCGCTGAGACCGCCGCTCCCGATCTCGTCGTCACCGACCTGAAGCTGCCGAACCTGTCCGGCGTCGACCTCCTTCGACGAATCAAGGAACTGCTGCCCCGTACCGAGGTCGCCATCATGACGGGGCATGGCTCCATCGAATCCGCTGTCGAAGCCATGCGCCAGGGCGCGTACGACTACATCGAAAAGCCTTTCCGCGTCGAGCGGCTCCGCCAGCTCCTGCAGCGAATGGTAGAGAAGGTGCGGCTTGTTACCGAAAATCAGTTCCTGCGCGAGCGCCTCACCGCCGACGCAAAACTCGACGGAATCACCGGTTCATCCGCCAAAGTGCAGGACGTGCTCAGCATGGTTTCGCGCCTGCGCGAAACGCGCACCCCGGTTCTGATTACGGGAGAAAGCGGGACGGGCAAGGAACTCGTCGCGCGCGCCATCCACTTCCGAGGACCCGTTGCGCGCATGCCCTTTGTCGCAGTCGATTGCGGAGCCCTGGTGCCCACTCTGATGGAGAGCGAGCTCTTCGGCCACGAAAAGGGCGCATTCACCGGCGCTCTCAAGGCGAAGACCGGACTCTTCCAGTCTGCCGATGGCGGAACGATCTTTCTGGATGAGATCGGCGAATTGCCGCTGGAGATGCAGGCCAAGTTATTGCGCGTTCTCCAGGAAAAAGAAGTCCGGCCCGTGGGCAGCAATGAAAAGCTGCCGGTAAATATCCGCGTGATTGCCGCCACGAATCGCGACTTGGAAGCTGCGTACCGTGCCGGAACCTTCCGCAAGGATCTCTATTTCAGGCTCAACGTGGTCACGGTTCATCTGCCCGCTCTTCGTGAACGCCGCTCGGACATCCCACAGCTCGTGCACTGTTTTCTCGACCGCTATGCTTCCGGCGAAAGCATTCAAGTCACCGCCGCCGCGATGAAGGGCCTGCTGCAATATGACTGGCCCGGGAATGTGCGTGAACTGGAGAACTGCATCGCGCGAGCCGTCGCTCTCGGCGATCACAAAACCATCGACGTCGGCGATCTCACCCCCGAAGTCCGCGCGGCCCAGGCGACCGAATCGGCCGATCAAGATGCAGCCGCGCTTTCCACTACCGCTCTCGCCGACCTCGAGCGCATGACCATCCTCCGCGTCTTCGAGCGCGCCGGAGGAGACAAGGCCTTGGCTGGGAGAATGCTCGGCATCAGCCGCGCCACCCTCTATCGTAAGTTGAAACAGTACAACATTCCTCTGCGGCCCTCCGCTTCGAAACAGCTCGTGGAAATCCCGACATCCCCTTGAACCGGCGGCTGGGCGCGCACACCTATGCCAAGCCCCTTCGTCATGAGACGCACCTGTATCAGCGTGAGACGATTGGCCCCTCCCCTGGAACTACGCTTCGGCTAAACGCAGCCACTGATTTGACTTACGGCATCCTGCGTCTCGCACCTCTTTGGCCGCGGTCGTGCATTTCTATCTGCACCGAATTCTTCGGCTTCTTTCACGGAGGACTTTGTGTCGCAGCAGGCCCAGACTCCTTGCCTCAACGGAGAGGAGACCTGTGTTCAGGAACTCGCCAGGCTCTTTCCCACAGCTTCGGCCGTGCGCCTTCCCGTGCGCGTCCTGAAAATGGGCACGGGACGCAAACGCTTGCAGGAAAGAACCATCATTGAATTCGGCACGGCTCGAGAGGTCCTGTTTGCCTCCAATCTGCCTCTTCAGTTCGAGGATCGCGTCCGCGTGACGAATTCCAACGGTTCGCTGGATGCTTGCGCCACCGTAGTCGCCGTTCGCTATCACGAAGGACGAAAAGCCGTCGCGGCCCGATTCCTCCACGACGTGGAGAACTGGATCATCAAACCATGACCCGAAAAACTCCTTATACAACGCTTGATCTTTCCACCGCCGGAAACACGGCTGCAAATCCTGGCGTTGCTTTGGCCGCTCAGTGGGTCGAAGCCCGGCTCGCGTACCCTCTTTATGCCGCGCTCGCGGTCCAGTTCCACCTCGCGCCTCTTCCCCACGCTCCTGGCGAACTGCCGCCGGACAAGCCGGCGCGAGAAGTCTTCGACCGGGACTTGGCGTGGCTCGATTCTATAGACGAGACGGTTCGCGCTTACCAGATCCGTCAGTTGCCGGCGGAAACGCTGAACGCCAGTGAAGAAACGTTGCGCGCCTTCGTCCAGCGCCAGCTAAAGAAGCCGGATAAGACCAACGCAGACCGCGACAAGATCGACCTGCTGCTCGTCCAATACTTCGCTCTCTGCGCCCCCGAAGAGCTATATCGCAACGAAATCAAACTCGAACACGTGGCCAAGGTTTTGCAGCCCGTTCTGATCGAAGCCGACGCGACTCCACTGGATTGGTGCCAGCCCCTCGAACAGATTCTCGAGAAACTCTCGCACTGCCACAGCCTGCGCGATCTTTTGGAACTCGGCCTTGTCGAGCAGGGACGCTTGCTGAAGGAGTCCGCCGGCTGCATGTTTTATGATCCCGCGGCCCTGGTCGCCTTCTGCCGCTTCAACTTTCTGGTGCGCCGCGCCTTTATCCGCCTCCTCCACGCCGATTTGAATGCCGTTCGCCAAGCCGTCGATGCGCTTGACGCAAAGGCCGTCAAGACGGTCGATTGCCGCCGTGCCGGGTTCACCGCCGCGGAAACTACCGCCCAGCTTCGCTTCTTCTGCGAAAACTGGCGCCAGCCGTTTCAGAAGGACTACACGGAGAGTTCCGTCACGCGAGCATTCGAACAGCTCCTCGCGCTTCGCGCTGATCTCGAGGAAGCATTGAGTCGCGGGCACACGAGATCGTCTCCGTCTCTCCCCCGGCAGTCTGGCGCAGGCCCTGCGACCGAAGGCAGCCACGCTCCGGATTCAGGCCTCGAGTCGCTGTCCTTCATGGTTCCTTCCGCTTCCTCGGCAGTACTGCCGGTTGAGCCGCCGCACCCACGCGAAGCCGTGGAACTGCCCGAGGCACCCGCTGTCGCCGTGGCGTCCTCGAGCGTCGCGCAACCAGCCGCACGTCCTGCGGAAATTCCTGCAGTTCCAACCGCGGCCGCGGAAGCTGAGAAATGCCTCGAGTCCATTTGGGAACAGTTGATCGCCGCTCCGCCATCACGCGGCCGGTCAATGTCCACAGTCACGCTCCAGGACACGAAGGTCCTGCTTTCGTCGTGGGAAGTCGCTGCGTTCGTCACCGAAGGCGGGCAGGAAGCGGAGGACTTGCGTCGGGCCGTCGTAGCGCGCGCTCTGCTTGCAGTCGCCACGGACAAACGAAAGCGCTCGGGAGACGAACGCGCGCTCGCGTCCGCCCTGGCTCTGGCCCGAAACGAAGTTTCCTATTTTCAGGGACGCGTCGAGCAGGCCAAGCGGTCCAAGAACACCGAAGCAGCCGTGAACCTGGGTATCAGCACGAAACGACTTTTGTCTTTCATCGATGAAGCCGAAAAGCTTCACTCCTAAGCCTCGGCGCCAGTAAGGGGATCTCTTGAATCGCTCCAGCATATTGATCATCTCCGACGATCCGGAGTTCGCGCGCGCCGTCGCGTCCAATTGGCAGAACCGGCGGCATACACCGGAAATTACTCTCGCCACGAGCGACGTAGGGCGCCCATCGTCCGGCGCAGGCCATGGGGTCGTAATCCTGGGACCGGTTCAAAACGGCCGGTTGTCCGCCATTCTTTCAGAGCTCGAGCTTAGCCAGAGCACGGTCACGATCTCGATCGTCGACGACGAAAAGGCGTGCGCCCCGCTGGCGTCCAAGCACCCGCATGTCGTCTTCCTTCCACGCCAGAGCAGTCAGAGTGGCCAAGGTGGCTTCGGCGGCCCAGCCGCTCCTGACGGATGGATGGCCAGTCTGCTTGCCGTCTCAGGAGAAGCCCTCCGGCACGTCGAGGCCGTCCGAAGGGCCCAGCGCGCCGAGCGGTTGGCAATCGAGAACCAGAACTACGCCACTCTCGGCCGTTACATGATCGAGGTGCGGTCCGGCGTGAACAACGCGTTGACTTCGGTCCTCGGGAACGCGGATCTGCTTCTGCTCGATCGAGCGCAGTTGGTCGGTGATTCGCGCGAGCAGGTTCAGACGATCCACGCGATGGCCTTGCGTCTCAGCGAGGTCATGCAGCGATTCTCCTCTCTGGTGAGCGAAATAAGACTAAGTGAGAAAGAGTCTCACCCTGAGACGGAAGAACCCAGCGAGCCGCTGATTGCTAGTGCGCGAACCGTGGCTCGTCGCCTGTAACCGGCGCTGGCGCAATGACTTATCTTTTGGACGCGGCAGTCGGCACGAGCATCCATTCTTGGCTGCGCAGTTGCAATCGATTGAGCGGGGATTTCTGTCGGGAGGAGTACGGTGACCAAGGTTCTCGTGGTGGATGATTCGCAGGCTGAAGTGAAACTGATGCTTTCCATGCTGCAGCAGAACGGCTTTCATTCCGTGGGCATCTGCGATCCCACCAAAGTCGAGGAAACGATCGACGAGGAACGCCCCAACGTCATCCTGCTCGACGTTGTTATGCCGCGGAGAAACGGCTTCCAGGTCTGCCGCGATTTGAAGACCCACGATCCCTACTCCAAGATTCCGGTGATCCTCGTGACGTCCAAGACCGCTCCGAGCGACCGCTATTGGGGCGAGCAACAGGGCGCAAGCGCCTATGTCGCAAAGCCGTTCACTCCGGACGAGCTCATCCAGGCGGTGAAAAGGTTCGTTTAAATGGCCGACGCGCAGTACAACCCGGCGCTGTCCGTCGATCTGGTCGGTAGCGACCTGATCGAGGGTGAAGAATTCGCACACGAACGTCCCGAACGCCTGTACTGCGTGTTCCGGGCGGGCCGCGAGCGTTTCTGCCTGCCCGTTCTCGAAGTCGAGGAAGTCGTCGACTGGCCGATCGTCACTCGCATCCCCCTGGCGCCCGCTTGCTTGATGGGTGTGTTCAATCTTCGCGGGACGATCGTGCCCCTGATCGATATCGCTTTCACCGAAGGCCGGCGCCCGGGGCTCCTGCCCAAACACGTCGTCGTCGCCGCCCTCGAAGGCGATGCTCGCCAGGACTTCCGTCTCGGGATCGCCGCGGACGAAGTGATCGGCACATTTTCCGTCAGCGACGACGCCTTGCTCGACCAGGCGCCGGAGGAAGTGCCGCACTGTCGAGGCATGTTGCGCCATGAGGATCGTCTGGCCTTGATTGTTGATCTCCGGCGTTTGGTAGACGTTTTTCCTGCACCAGTGATTTAGGCCTGGGCGCTCGGAACGCCCCTGTCTTGATTTGTGAAGCGCGCGAGCGCGAAACGTTTTTGGAGGAAGTCATGAAATCTAGTTTGAGTTCCACGATCTGGCTGCTGGTGTTCTGGACCGCGGCCGCACTCTTCGGCGTCCTGGCGCTCGGCTATTATGCCGGCCAGCATCCCGCCGGAGCGGCTTTGCTGCCGGGAGGCCCGAACGCCATCTGGGCCGGCGCCGTGATTCTGGCTGTGGTCACCACGCTGTTCGTCATCATGGTGTTGAGCAAGCGTGTGCTGAAGCCGCTCGGCGAGCTCGCCAAGTTTTCTGATCGCCTCGTCAGCGGCGACGCCCGCGCCCGCGTCGAAATCCAAACCAACGACGAATTCGCGCTCATCGCCGAAAACCTGAATCGCAGTGCCGCCAAGGTCGCCCATGCGGTCACGAATCAGCAGGCGCAGGACTCCTTGCAGCGCAGCATCACGGACCTGCTCAACACGATCAGCCAGGTGGCGCGTGGCGACCTCTCCATCCGCGGTAAGGTCACCAATGACGCGCTTGGCAACGTCGTCGACTCCGTCAACTTCATGCTCGACAACTTCACCAAGGTTCTCGAGCGCGTCCGCAAGGCCGCCGTTGATGTCAGCACCAGCGCCAATCAAATTCTCGGCGCCGCCGACGAGATGTCTGCCGGAGCCACGCAGCAGGACCAGGAAATCACGAACACTTCGTCAGCCGTCGAAGAGCTCACGGTTTCGATGAAGCAAGTCTCCAACAACGCTGAGGCCAGCGCCGAAGCCGCCCGCCGCGCGCTGGACGCCGCCGAACAGGGCAACCGCGCCGTCCGCGACACGCTCGAGGGCATGCAGCGCATTCGTGCATCTGTGCAGGCCAGCGCGAAGAAAATCAAATCGCTCGGCGACCGCTCTCTCGAAATTTCGGAAATCATCAACGTGATTAACGACATCACCGAGCAAACCAACCTGCTCGCGCTCAACGCCGCCATCGAGGCCGCTCGCGCCGGCGAAGCGGGCCGCGGTTTCGCCGTCGTCGCCGACGAGGTCCGCAAGCTCGCCGAACACTCGCGCAGCGCCACCAAGGACATCGCCGCGTTGATCAAAGCCATTCAGGCCGAAACGAACGAGGCCGTGGTCGTCATGGAAGAAGGCACCCGCGAAGTGGAAGCCGGCGCCGGTCTCGCCGATCAAGCCGGAAAGGCCCTCGAAGCGATTTCGAGCGTCGTCCGTCAATCCGCGGAGCTCGTTCAGGAGATCTCGCTCGCTTCCAAACAGCAGGTGCGCGGCACGGAAGGCGTAGCCAACGCAATGCAGATCATCTCCGGCATCACGCGACAGACGACGCAGGGCGCCCGCCAGACTGCCGCAACCGTCGGCGACATGGTGAAGCTCTCCGAACAGCTCAACGAAGCACTGGGCCAGTTCCGCTCGCGTCCGGGACGAAACGGCGAACCCGCGGAGGAAATCCGGCCCGCGGTTCCGGTCGGCGCGGCTCGCTAGGCCGGAATGCATCGCGGAGAAAAGAAACCGCAGGCTGAACCATGCAGGCCATGAAGCAACATTCGGTTGCGGACGGGGCGATCACGGAAGCCGATTTGAACGAAATTCGCGCGCTTATCGAGCAGCGCTCCGCGATTTTGTTCGATTCCTCGCGTGAACGCTTCTTCTCCGCCCGCTTGCGCGAGTTTCTCGAGGAGAAATCTCTTGCCGGTGGAGCGGAGCTTCTTCGCCACGTGCGCGGCTCCAGCGCCGAGTATGAATCGCTGCTCCAGCGCCTGCTGACGCAGGAAACGTCCTTCTTCCGCTATCCAGGCGTCTACGAGGCGCTCGAGAAGAAAATCGTGCCGCAGATTCAGGAGAAAAAATTCTGGCAGAATCCGCGCACTCTCCGCGTCTGGAGCGCGGGCTGCGCCACCGGTGAAGAGCCTTATTCGATCGCCGTCACGTTGTGCGATTCGCTCAAGTTCGCCGAGGCCTGGGAAATCGAGATCCTCGCCACTGACATCAGCCGCCGCGCGCTGCGCCACGCCGAACGCGGCGCCTATTCGCGCCGCAGCCTGCAGGATGTTTCGCTGCGCCAGGTCGAAACCTACTTCACGTCGACCAAGCACGGATTCCAGGTTCGTCCGCGCATCCGCCGAATGGTTTCCTTCGCCCAGATGAACCTGGCCGAATCGGTCTACGTCGGCAAATTCGACTGCATCTTTTGCATGAACGTGCTCATGTATTTTTCCGTCGAGCGCCGCCTCGCGATCCTCCGCCGCTTCTACGACGCCCTCGAACCCGGCGGCTACTTCGTCCTCGGGCACGCTGAGACGCTCTCGCACGTGCCGCTGAAATTTGAGTCCGCCGTTTTTGACGACTGCCGCCTCTATCGCAAGCCCGGCGCGCCCGAAACGCAGCACTTGTCCGCCCTCGCGGAGGGACGCGCGTGACCGCTCTCAATCAGGAATCGGTCGAGCTCTTCCTCCAGGAGGCCTCGGAGAATCTTCAGTATCTCCGCGAGTACTCCGGCCTTCTCACCGAGCCTCAAACCAAGCATGAGGACCTCGAGAAGCTTTACATCGCTGCGCACACGCTCGCTGGCACTTCCGCCAGCTACGGCTTCCCTCAATTTTCCGAAATTGCCGCGAAGATGGCGCACGTCTTCCACTACTCGATGAACGCCGAGCTAACTCCCGACATGCACGGCCCGCTCACCGAATTGCTCTCCGACGCCATTTCGGTTCTCGAATTCGACCTCCTGCAGATCAGCGCCACAAGATTCGAGACGAGCGACGACATCGCCGCTTTCAAGCAGCGTTACGCCTTCGCGTTTCCAGCGGCGCCCGTCGAAACGCCCGCCGAAGAGGATTCCGGCGCCATCGCCCAGGCTGAAGCCGCTCTCGGCGTTTTTTCCGGCCCCTCGCTGGTCGCGGCTTTGCCGGCCGATGCCGATGTTCCCGAGGAAGTCCTCGAATTCTTCATCCCTGAAGCGGAAGAGCATTTCCTCACCATCACCGAGTGCCTGCTCAACCTCGAAGCGAACGCGAGCCCTGAGGACATTCATCGCCTCTTCCGCTCGATCCATACGGTGAAGGGCTCGGCGGCGCAGGTTGGCCTTCACCGCATTTCCGCGATCGCTCATCGCGTCGAAGACTTGATCGGATGCCTTCGCGAGGGCGCGCTTCAGCCCAGTTCGGAAATTGTCGACGTCTGCTTCGAATCTCTAGACGTTCTCAAGATGTTCCTCCACCGCCAGTGGACCAGCGACGCCGAAATGGCTGCCGCCGTCGATCCGCTCCTCGCACGCATCGCTGAGTTGACTCCCGAGATCGCCGAATCGGAACATCCGTCCGAGGAAGCCGCCGGAGCGACAGAACCGGCCGCTGCGGATACGGCCGCTTCCTCTGCTGACCCAACGCCGCAGCACGCCGTTCAGGCTCTGCCTCAGGCGCGCTCCATTCGCATTTCTCTCGACCGTCTCGACCGCATGATGAATGCCGTCGGCGAACTCGTCATCAACCGCACTCGCATGGTCGGCCGTCTGGCCGAACTCGCGAAGCTCGTCGAAGTCCTGAATTTTTCCAAGGGACGCCTTGGCTCGAAAATTTCCGAATTCCAGGAGAAGCACGAATTCAGTCGCCTTCCGAGCACTCTCTTCCCGGCGAACCGCTCTCCGCAGATGGATACGTTCGGCAGCCACTTCTCTGCTCCGCCGGACGCCGCCGCGAATCGGCTCTTCGACTTCAGCGAACTCGAGATGGATCGCTACGACGATTTCAACGTCCTCTCGCGCTCGCTCACGGAAATCTCGGCGGACGTCACCGAAGTCCTCACGCAGCTCGAATCCTTCATGGGCCGCGTGGACACGGACATCGACGAATTCACCAAGCTCGCTCATAACCTGCAGGACGAAATCACGGCCGCGCGCATGGTGCCCATCGGCAATCTCTATACCCGCCTCTCCCGCACCGTCCGCGACGCCTCCAAGTCTGTCGGCAAGCCCGTCGACCTGTCTCTTGAAGGCGCGGATACCGAGCTCGACAACAACATCATCCAGCACATCTCCGATCCGCTGATCCACCTCGTTCGCAACGCTGTCGCGCACGGCATCGAATCCCCCGAAGGGCGCCGCGAAGCTGGCAAGCCCGAGAAAGGCCATCTCACCGTTCGCGCCTATCATCGCGGCAACCACATCTTCATCGAGGTGAAGGACGATGGCCGGGGCATCGACTACGAGCGTGTCCGCCAGAGCGTCATTGATTCCGGCTTCCTGTCTCCCGTCGCGGCCGCCGAGCTCAGCGACCGGGAATTGCGCGAATTTCTCTTCCGGCCCGGCTTTTCCACCGCCTCGTCCACGTCCGAACTCGCGGGCCGCGGCGTCGGCCTCGACGTCGTTCGCTCCAACGTCCACGCGCTGAACGGCGAAGTCGAAGTCCAGTCCGAAAAAGGCTCGGGCGCCTGTTTCACCGTTAAAGTTCCCCTGACGCTCATCATTTCTCAGGCGCTTTTCGTTCGCTGCGGGAATTCGACATTCGCGCTGCCACTCGCCGTTGTCGAGGAAATTCGCCGGCTGCGCCCCGAAGAAATCGAAGATGTAGGCGGCAAGCTTCTTACGCGCGTCCGCGACGTCGTCACGGAAGTCGTTCGCCTTGACCTCCAGCTCGCGCTGCCGCCGCTCGAGCCCCAGAACGGCTACTTCCACATGGTCATTGTCAAAGTCGCTGGGAAGCAGGTGGGCGTCGTCGTCGAAGAAGTTCTCGGCAAAGACGAAATCGTCATCAAGAATCTCGGCTATTACCTGCGGCGCGTGAAGCTCTTCCCCGGAACCACCATCGCGTCAGACGGCAGTCTCATCCTCCTGATCGATCTGAATCGCCTTGTCTCCGCCGACACGGTCGAACGCCAGGCGCTGCCTTCTTCCTCTCCTGCGGCTCGCGTGTTCGCGCCCGGCTCGGAGGCGGTCGCTTCGGGAACTATTCCCTCCGAAGCCGTCGACGCTGTCGAGAACGATCGTGTGATCGTCGTTGCGGACGATTCCATCAGCGTTCGCAAGTTCGTTGCCCGCATGCTGGAAAAGGCCGGCTATCGCGTGAAAGTCGCCTCCGACGGCCTCGAAGCCTCCGAAATCATCGCCCAGGTCGGATGCCATCTCTTGATCACCGACCTCGAAATGCCGCGCATGAATGGCTACGAGTTGATGGCCCATTTGCGCCAGGATCCCGTTACGCGCCGCATCCCCGTTCTCGTCGTCACCTCTCGCGCTGGAGCCAAGCATCGCGACCGCGCGATGAAGGAGGGCGCGTCTTCCTTCCTCACCAAGCCCGTACAGGAAGACCAGCTGATTGCGACGGTTGAAAGTCTGATTGGCGCGGATGCATCGCAGGGCCGTCCGGCGCCGCGCGTTTTCGCCCGGCAGGATTGATATGAGCAAAGGCCCCGACAAAAAGTTTCGAGTGCTCGTGGTGGACGATTCCGCGTTCATGTGCCGCGTCCTGCAGGAAATCATCACGTCCGATCCGCAGCTCGAAGTCGTGGGCCAGGCTCGCGACGGCTCCGATGCGGTCACCATGGCCGATTCCCTTCAGCCCGACGTCATCACCATGGACATCAACATGCCTCGCGTCGATGGCCTGCAAGCCACCGAGATGATCATGTCGCGCCATCCCCGCCCGATCGTCATCGTCAGTTCGGAGTCTCGCGAGGGGGCGGCCAGCACGCTGCGCGCTCTCGAACTCGGCGCCATCGATTTCGTCCCCAAGCCGTCTACCGGCATTGATCTGGACATGAAGAGCGTTCGCGATGACCTCACGCGCAAGCTGAAACTCGCCGCCAAGGTCCGCGTCGTTCGCACGGCCACACTTTCCAAGGCTCCCGCAGCCCACGTTCCCGCTGCGCCAGCACCCCGCGGCGCCGTGGCGGCGTCGCCCCAGGGCGGCAGCAAGCCTCCCATGGTTGTGATTGCCGCTTCTACCGGCGGACCCGCCGCCGTGATGCGCGTCGTCTCAGGCTTGTCCAAGGAGATGGCAGCCTCCATTTTTCTCGTGCTCCACATGCCCGCTGCGTTCACCAAGCAGTTCGTCTCGCAGCTCGCCGAAGTTTCTTCTTTGCCGGTGAAAGAGGCGGAGCACAACGAAACTCCGCAGGCCGGAATTATTTATCTCTGTCCCGGTTCGCATCACCTGCGCCTTTCGTCCACCGGGAACATCTCGCTCGATCCCGGTCCCCGCATCGACGGCTATCGCCCCTGCGCCGATGTCGCCTTCGAGACTGTCGCCTCCTACGGGCGCGCCCTCGCCATGGGCGTGGTCCTCACGGGCATGGGCTCAGACGCGGCAAAGGGCGCGAAAGCAATGAAAGCCGCCGGTGGCTACGTGGTCGCGCAGGACGAAGCGACGTCCATGATTTTCGGCATGCCGTCTGAAGCGATCAAGACCGGTGCAGTCGATCAGGTCCTTCCACTCGAGGAAATTGCGCCGGCCATCGAAAAGCGCGTCGCGAAACTGAGCCGGCTCGTCCTCGCGGGGGCGCGATGAATCTCTCCACGCGCGACACCGCCAGAACGCCGAGGCTACGGCGCTCCGAGCAGGTCATTCTTTTTCTTGTCTCGCACCAGACCTTCGCCATTGCCGCGGATGCGGTGAAGGAAATCCGTAGCACGGACAGCCTCGCCGGGGCTGCCATCGAGTTCGAAACCGCCGACGTGCCCAAGGTGCGGCACGTGATCGAACGCGGGCGCCGCATGTGCTACGTCGTCAACGGCTGCGCGCATTTCCATTTGCCGGTCAGCCGCCCGGCTCTTGCGCTTCTCTTGCGCCAGTTTCGCGTCGCATTCCTCGTCGATTCCGTCGAGCGCATCGCCGAAATCCCTGCTGTGTACGCTTTGCCCCTCGCCTTTTCCGGTGAGGAACGGAATTGGTATCGCGGCTTGGCCTATATCGAGGACCGCGTGATTCCCATCGTGCAGCCCGGCGGATTTCTCACGCGCGAACAATTTGAACTGCTCGACCGCCTGGCACCTCGAAATCTCGCTCAGGCGCATGCCGAAGGAGTCACGCCGGCGTGATTCCCCCGACCCGTTCTCCGGACTCGTTCGTGCTGCTTCAACTCGGCGGCAGACGTTTCGCTCTGCCTGCAGGCAGGGTCGCGGAGCTTGCTCCTCCCCTTCCCATGCACACGTTTCCGCAAACTTCGCCCCTGGTTTCGGGTGTCATCATCCGTCGTTCCCGCATCGTGCCCGTCTATGACGCGAGCTCGATCGTCATCGGCAGGCGGTCCTCCGTTCATCGCTTTTATCTGATCGCCCGGCGTGAATTCGGCAAGGCCAGCGAGTTGAGCGCGATTCCCGTCGATGGCGAGTGCGAACTTGTCACCGGCGAAGTTCAGGCTCGCCATCCGGACCAGCCAGTTTACGTCGCTGGCCGCCTTTCTGTGGGCGGCGAACTCGTCGACGTTCTCGATTTCGAAGCTCTGGTCATGCATCCGCAAGACGCCGTGGACGCCGCTTCTCCTGCGGGGGTGCTGTCGTGAACGTTCCCGCCGGCGCCCCGCGCATCGTGCTGATCGACAGTAACGTCTACTTCTCGAAACGTCTTGGCGAAGCGCTCAAGCAGCTCGGCTTCGACGTCGTGCCCGCCGGCCAGGCCGCCTACGCGCTCACCATGCTCGAATGGAACGCTCCCGCCGCCGTCCTTTGCGCCACGAATCTCCGCGAGATGGGAGCGCTCGAAATGGCGCCCATTCTCCGCGGCGATCCGAAAACGGCAAATATTCCGCTGATCGCAATCGGCAGCGGCGGAGATCAGGCGCTGCTCGAGGCCTATCGCGCGGGCTGCGACGATCTTATCGATCGCCGTCGGCCTCCCGTCGAAACAGCAGAGCACATCCGCAGTTTTTTGCTGAGCCGCCAGGACGGCTTCCAGCCCACGCAAATGCTGCCAATGTCGGAGACGGCGCTCAGCGGCAATCTCTCGCATCTCGATTTGCCCGGTGTGATTCAAATGCTCGGCCAGTCGCGCCAGACCGGAGCGCTCCACGTCAACGCAGCGGATTCCGATGGAATCATCTTTTTCGAGGCGGGCGAGATCGTTCATGCGGAATGCGCCGCGCTGTTCGGCGACGAAGCGGTCACCCAGATCGTGCGAGCCTGCCACTCCGCGGGGAGTGGCGTCTACAAATTCATCTATGGCGCAACGGCGACGCAGCGCACGGTCCTGCGCTCCGCCACCGATCTGTTGCTCGACGCCATGCGCGAGTTCGACGAAGCCGAACGCGACAAAATCGAAAAGGAATGTCCATGAGCGACGAACCCATTGCCGCTCCGGCTCCCGGCCGGACTCCAACCGTCTATTTCATCGACGACAGCGCCACCATGCGCGAGGTCGTGAAGATCGCGTTCCGCAAGGAAAACATTCACGTCGTCACGTGTCCCGATGCCGCCTCCGCGCTTGCCCAGTTCGCCCAAACCGCCCCGGACGCCGTCATTACGGACGTGATCATGCCCGACAAGGACGGTTACCAGGTCTGCGAATTCATCAAGCAGCAGGAACAGTTCGCAAAAACTCCGGTCATTCTCATGTCCGGCATCGTGAACCGATCCGTTGCCGAGCGCGCCACTGCGGTAAAAGCAGATGAGTTGATTCGCAAGCCCTTCCAGCCGCAGGAACTGATCAGTCGCGTCAAGAAACTGCTGAACCCGCAGGCGCCCGTCGTGATTGATGGCGATAGTTTGGACGCGGAAGGGCGATCCAGCGAACGCGAGAGCTCCAATCCGCTGCGCGGCGTGTTTGCCCCGCGGCCGGTTTCTTCGCCGAACCCGATTGCGAGAATGCCGCGCCATGAAGCGCCTGTAGCCGTCGGTTCGCATCCGGTCGCGCGCGCGGTACCGCCGCGCATCGCGCCGGCGCACGGGGCCGCTGGCGGAGCCGACTTACAGAAGCTTCGCAACGAAATTTGGCGTCTCGAATTGCTCGTCAAGAAATTGCAGGCCGATCTCGAGGCGCAGCGCCAGTATTGCGCCGCCCTCGAGGCCCACCTCACAACGCTCCAGGAAACCGAATAGTCATTAAGGCGCTCCCGCGTCATTCTAAGCGAAGCGAAGGATCTCTCTTCCGGTTCATTCTCTCGCGATCCTGCCACCTTCAAGACCGATGTCCAATCTCGATTACTCTTTCGGTCCGCGGCCCTCTGCGCTCCTTGACCGGCTCGTAAACGGGCCCTAACCTCGACTTGTCCCTCTTTGATTCAGGCGGTTTGCAAGCCTAGGCGCAAGTGCGAGGTGTGTGTTGGGGCGCCGCAGCGAACCGCGAATCGTCATTTCTTTTCCTGTGATCGTCCGGGGTTTTGACTTGCAACGCCGCCGCTTTTCTGTCAACGCGCAAACGCGCGACATCAGCGGCTCGGGCGCTTCTTTGGAAGGGGTCAACCATCTCGTTCAACCGGGGGGAAAATCGAGATCGAGTTCGGGACCCAGAGCGCCTGGTACACCGTGGAATGGGTCGGCAAGGACGGTACGTCGCGGGCGGGCCGCGTCGGCGTTCGTTGCCTCGAAAAAAAGTACATCTGGAATGTCCCTGCGAAGCCCTGGGAACGGGACGTTTACCGTCAGGACGCTGCACCGCAGAACCAAGCCTCTCCGGCGGTTCACTTGGAACGCGGCGAGCGTCGAATGTACCCCCGACGCGCTTGCCGCCTCGAGGTGCAAATCTCAACGCCAGGGTCCACGTCTCACGCGCGCGGAACGGTGACGGATATTTGCCTGAACGGATGCTACGTTGAGATGTTCGCTCCGCTTCCAGTGGATAGCGTCGTTGAATTGGAAATCGATCTGGAAGGAAAGGATTTGCGTCCAACCGGCAGGGTGCGTTCCTCGCAAACCAGCTTTGGGATGGGCGTCGCGTTCACACGTCTGAGCCCCGAAGATCTCGAGAGGCTCCGAGAATTCGCGCCTCCCGACGCGACCGGCATCGAAGCGGCAGCCGCTGTCGCAGTTCAATCGCAGGCTCCCACTCAGGCAGCCCCGGCGGTTCGCCACGAAGAAAGCAGTCCACTTGCGGCCGGCCGTCCCCTTCCCCCGGCCAAGACGAAAGGAACGGAAGGCGATAAGGCGATAGGGAGGGCGCTGGAGGCCGTGATCCGCGCGCTTCTCCGCAAGGGCATTCTCTCGCAGGAAGATCTGGCCGAAGAGTTCGAGAAAGTCAAAGCCGCCAAGCATTAGGAGCACCGAATCGGAGTCCGCGGGCGCTCATTCAGCAGCTTGGATCTTGCGTGCCGCACGTGGCAGAATCAAGGGGCCGCTGTCGCCGCTGACATTGATATTCGCGCGACCTGCGTGGAGGAGTTCTGTGAACCGACTCGCGCCGAAAAATTCTCCTCTGGCAGCTCTTCTCGTTTCGGTTGCAACTCTTTTCCTTTGCTCTCTGCCGTTGCGGGCGACGAAGAAAGAAGCCGCCCTTCGGCAAAGGGCGCCGTTACGGCTCGCGAGACAAGGGCGTCGCGTAGTTTCGACTTTCGCTACGTCGTTGACGTCGCCACGCCGCCTGCCGGAAGCCGCCAGCTAAAGATTTGGCTTCCTTTACCTTACGAGGCCTCGCCCTATCAAGCGATCTCCGCCCTCCGCATCAAATCCCCGGTGCGTTATCAAATTCGGCAAGAACGCGAATTCGACGATCGCTATGCCTACTTCGACCTCGATGCGGCAAAAATCAAGGAGCCATTCCAGATCGAGTTGATGTTTCACGTGAAACGGTTCGAGCATCGCGTGCCGTTGCATACAGTAGCGGGCGCCCCGGCGCGCACGGAAGCGGTGAACCGTTTTCTGCGCCCCGATCGACTGGTGCCGATCGACGGAAAAATTGAGCAACTCTCGCGCCAGCAAACAGTTGGCGCGAGCGAACCGCTCGAAAAAGCGCGCAAAATCTACGACTACGTCATCGCGACGATGCACTACGACCACGCTGGCACGGGCTGGGGACGCGGCGACGCGGTCTGGGCCTGCAACGCGAAGCACGGAAACTGCACGGATTTTCATTCCCTGTTTATCGGCATGGCCCGCGCGGCGGGAATTCCCGCGCGGTTCGAGATCGGCTTTCCGCTTCCACTAAACGCCCATGATGGAACGATTCCCGGGTATCACTGCTGGGCTGAATTTTTCGTGAACGGGCTCGGATGGATCCCCATTGACGCGTCGGAGGCGTGGCAGGACCCGTCGAAGAAGAATTACTTCTTCGGCGCGACGGACCAGAATCGTGTGATGTTCTCGCTGGGCCGCGACATCCGGCCGAATCCGCCGCCGGCCGCAACTCCTTTGAATTTCTTCGTTTATCCTTATGCCGAGGTCGACGGCAAACCGTTCGCGGCGCTGAAGCACGAATTTTCGTTCAGGGACGACGCTGGCGCGCCGACGACCACAGCCGAAAATCGGTTAGGCGTACCCTAGTTTTAGCGGTCCCCCGTTTTTTTGCCTGCTACAGTGAGTAATAAGACGGCCTAAACTGCTACTAAATCAGAAGCTCGCAAACGGACGCGGATCCCGCATTCAGGTTTCCTTCACCTGTTTCGCCGCTCCCTCCACGTCCACTCAGTCGGCGGATCGCCGCGACTGCAGGAATTCGCGGGCGACTTCGGCGATGTCGCGGTGCTGCCCCACCACTTCGTAGTTCATCCGGCTCATATCGGCGTCCGAAATCCTTCCGGCGAGGTCCGCGATCGCTTTGCGAACTTCCGGATGCCGTGCAAGAGCCTGTTCGCGGACGATCGGGACGGCTTCGTACGGCGGAAAATAGTGTTTATCGTCCTGGAGAACGAAGAGATCGCGGGCGGAGAGCAACCCGTCCGTCGAATTCCCCGCGACCAGATCCACTTGGTGATCGAGTAGCGCGCGATAGAGCAGGCCCAAATCCAAGATGCGAGGCGGCTCCGCGAAGTGCAGTCCGTAGACACGCGCGAGCCCAGGATATCCGTCCGGCCGTTCCATGAACTCGTAGCCGAAGCCGGCGCGCCACTCCGGCGCGTAGCGGGCAGCGTCGCTGAGGGTTTTCAGGTGCAGGCGGCGGGCGTCATCGCCTCGAATCACGATGGCGAACGTGTTGTTGAATCCTAGCGAGGGAAGCACCGCAAGACGAAAGCGCCTGGCGTATTCGCGTTGCACGCGCGCGAAGACGGCGCCTGGATCGGCTTCGACCGGATCGTGCAGGATCGCGGTCAGCGCAGTGCCCGTGTATTCGACGTACGTGTCGATGCGTCCGGAAAGAATCGCCTGCTGACAAATGAAAGTTCCCGCGAGATAGAACTTACGGACGACGCGCAGATGGGTTTGCGCTTCGATCTGCTGGGCCAGAATCTCTCCGAGAAGAGCCTGCTCTGGAAAATTCTTCGATCCGACGACAATCGTGTTCGCGCGGTCAATTCCGCATCCGCTCGCTCCAGCAAGCAGTAGCATCGCCGAGACACAGGGGAGCGCGGCGTCGCATTGAATTCCTATCGCGCCGTCGATGCGCCGGGGCGAAGCCGGCGCTCGAGCACGCCAAGCAGGAAGTCGGCGAGAAGCGCGAGCAACGCGGCGGGAATGGCGCCCGCGAGAATCAGTTGGTTGTCGACCATGGCGAGGCCGCGAAATATGAATTCGCCGAGGCCGCCGGCCCCAATCGCGGCGGCAATTGTGGCGATGCCGATCGTCAGCACGGTGGCGACGCGAATTCCCGCGATCATCGTGGAGAACGAAAGCGGGAGTTCGACGCGCCAGAGGACTTGGGCGTCCGTCATTCCCATTCCGCGCGCGGCTTCGCGCACCGCTGGATCGACGCCGGAAATTCCGGCGGAGGTGTTGCGAATAATAGGCAGCAGAGCGTAGAGCGTGAGCGCGACGATCGCGAGGCGTGTGGCGCGGTCTCCAAGCCAGGGAACGGGAAGCAGGAATCCGAACAGGGCGAGGCTCGGAATCGTCTCGGCGATGTTCGCGCCGCCGAGAATCGGCCTCGAAAGCCAGGGCCGGCGCGTGACCAGGATCCCGAGCGGAACGCCGATCGCGATCGAGAAAAGCATGGTCAACGCAACCAGCCAGACGTGCTCGCCGGTGGATTGCAGAATCTCGAGACGATGGCGCAGAAAAAACTCAGCGAGGCTCATCGGCGTTCTCCGGATTTGGGTTCGCGAAGCTTTTCCAGTTCGCGGAGCTGGGCGGCGAAGGCGGCGGCGACCGGTTCATTGGAATCGAGAAATTGTTCCGGCGAAAAGCTGCCCGTGAGCTTTCCTGAATCCATCAGCGCGATGCGCGTGCCGAGCAACACGGCTTCGTGAATATCGTGCGTGACGATCACGATCGTTTTCCCCAGGCGCTGCTTCAGGGCCTGGAACTCGCGCCGAATTTCTGTCGCGTGTCAGCGGGTCGAGTGCGCCGAAGGGCTCGTCCATCAGCAGAATGGCCGGATCGGCAGCGAGCGCGCGGGCCAGGCCGACACGCTGGCGCTGGCCTCCGGAAAGCTCATGCGGATAGCGGCGCAGAAAAGTTTCGGGAGCGAGGCCGACCAGGGCCGAGCAATTCATCCACGCGCGCCTGAACGCGTGCGGGCGGCCAGCGTTCGAGGCGCGGCACAAGCGCGACGTTTTCCGCGACCGTGTAGTGGGGGAACAGGCCCGTTTCCTGAATGACGTAGCCAATGCGGCGGCGGAGCGCGATGGGATCCCAGGCGAGAGTCGACTTGCCTTCGACCAGCACTTCCCCGCTGCTCGGCTCGAGGAGACGGTTGATAAGTTTCAGCGCCGTTGTTTTGCCCGCGCCGCTGCGCCCAAGCAGCACTAGCGTTCGCCGCGGGAGACAGAGAGATCGAGAGATTCGAGAAGACTTTTCTGGCGGCCATCGCCGTCGCGAAGGCAATAGCTGACGTTGCGGAACTCGATGACGGGTTCGCGATCCGGTTTGGCGTCCATCAAAAGGGAGAGCGCGGATTGATGCTTGTGCGCGCAATCGCACCGCTCGCGTCGAGGCTAGCAACCACCTCGTGATGTGTCAAACGATGAAGAAGAAATCCCAAACGGCCTTCGCGAGGATTGTGCTTGGGCCGGTGACAGGACGCGAGTAGACTGCCGTCGATTACCTTCGGATAGATTCTCTCAGGAGCAAACAACATGGCAAGGCGCAGATTCCTGGCCGAGCTGGCGGCCCTACCCTTTCTCGCGCTAGGCACGAAGGCACCCGGAAACAAAACGGCCCTTAAACATTCTGATGAAGGGCGCCTGGGGACCGGATGATCCTACGAGAGCGTCGTTCCCGTTTGCGCATGGCCTGGTTCTCGCGGAAGCCGGCCACAACGTTCAGATCTTCCTTCTGGCGGACGCGACGACGTTGATGCGAAAAGTCACGGCGGACGCGATCCTACCGGTTGGGTGGCCGCCGCTGAGCGAGATGCTCGCAAAGGTCGTGGCCAGGAGAATTCCAATATTTCCTTGAGGGGCCTGTTCCCGCGCCCGTGGGGTTGCGGAAAGCGATTTGAGCCAATGGGGAGCGAAGTTCGGAAACCCCGCGAAATTCGTCGAGCTTGTTGAATGGGCGGACCGGATTATTGTCGAGTAAGGCTCGCGCGACGAGAAGGCAAGCTGGAAACCAAGGCCAACCGGCGCGGCGAGCTTTCCACCCGCATCATCTCGTCCTCACGTACAGAGAAGGTTCAGCCCCCAAGGACAGCCCCACTCCTACAGTAAACGCTGTAGGGTAAACGCCCGAGGATTTCTGCTAGGCTTCGGCCATTCGGCTCCGGGAAAACCCAGCCGTGAGGAAGTGATGATTCCAGCGTCATGGGAAGCGATATACAACCGATGAACGCTTTGGCTCGATCGTTCCCGGCGAAGAGACCACCACGTTGCGCTCCTGACGAGGCAAGCTGGGCGATGGTCATGACCATCAAAGGCCTCAATATCCCGGTCGATGAAAAGCCCCTGCTCTCTGAAGAGCCAAGCCACCCGGCGCCTATGATTCAGAAAATCGTCCGGCGAATCCCAATCATTCTCGCTCTGGCGGTGGTCTATTTTGCGCGGGAAAGCTTGGGTTGAGACTGGCGATCATCAATCCGAGCGCGTCCTCGGTGTGGCCGCCGACGGGAATCGCGCTGGCGGCGCTGCTGATCCTGGGCTACGACGTATGGCCCGCGATTCTGATCGGCGCTTTCGCGGTTAACATGACGACCACAGGATCGGTCGCCACGTCGCTGGGCATCGCGGCAGGAAACACGCTTGAGGCGCTTCTCGGGGCCTACCTGGTGCTGCATGCTCGCGCACGGCCGGCGGGCGTTCGCGTCCGCTGAGGACGTGCTGAAGTTCGCGTTTCTGGGCGGAGCCGTGAGCACGACGATCTCGGCGACGATCGGGATCGCCAGCCTTTCGGCTGCCGGGTTCATCGCTCCGGGACATCGCGCGGAAGTGTGGCTGACGTGGTGGCTCGGGCGATCTGATGGGCGCAATCGTGGTGGCGCCGTGCATCATCTTGTGGGTTGACCGGCCGGCGCTCAAGAGAAGCTTGCGCGAGACGGTGTGGGGAGGGATTGCCGCCGCGAGCCTGCTCCTGCTCGGAGTGGTGCTGTTCGACAATTTACTTCCGTTCGCGTTTCGGGATTACCGGATGGCGTTCCTATGCATTCCGCTGGTCGTTTGGGGAGCGTTCCACCTGCGAGCTCACGAAGGGGCCACACTCGTTCTCGCGCTTTCGGGAATCGCGGTATGGGGCACATTACGGGGCTTCGGCAGCTTTGCCGGGAGCGATGTGAACTCATCGCTGCTGTTGCTGCAGTCGTTCATGGGCGCAATCGCCATGACGAGCCTGGTGCTTTCGGCGGCGATTTTCCAGCGCGACAGCGATCATGCAGCGCTGGAAAAGGCCAAGCAGGAACTCGAAGGCAAAGTGATGCAGCGGACGACGCAACTCCAGGAGCGGATCGAGAAGCAGAAGCGGGCGGAGACGGCCTTGCGCGACCTTTCGTCGCGTCTGTTGCAAATGCAGGACGACGAGCGGCGGCGTATCGCGCGCGAACTGCACGACAGCACGGGCCAGGAGCTGGCATGGCTCAACATGAGCCTGAGCCGCTTGCAGACGGACATGCAGGCGGATATGCAGAAGCTCAGTGTCGATACGGCAAACCGGGTGGCGGAAGCGCTGGGTGTGGTCAGTAAGGTGACGTCCGAACTGCGAACGATGTCCTACCTGCTGCATCCTCCGCTGCTGGATGAAATGGGGCTGTCGTCGGCGATACGGTGGTTTGTGGATGGATTCGCGGAACGGAGCAACATCCGAGTGAGCGTAGAAATTCCCGCTGAGATGGAGCGCTTTTCGCCCGATCTGGAGACGGCGATATTTCGGGTCGTGCAGGAATGTCTGACGAATATTCATCGGCACTCGGGAAGCGCGACGGCGTCGATCCGGCTGGACCGCTCGCCGGACGGGATTACGCTGGAAGTTGCGGATCAGGGCAAGGGAATACCTGAGGAGAAGCTGCCGTCGAGCGCCTCGGCCGGGAAAACGGGAGTCGGCCTGCGGGGCATGTGGGAACGCGTAAGGCAGTTCGGCGGAGACATGGAAATTTCGTCCCGCGGGACGGGAACGATCGTCAGAGTGGTATTGCCCGTGGGAACGGATGGACAGGTTATGCCCGAGCGGAGCGTGGGGGCGTAGGGAGGGCCGGTGACCTGCTCGGCCAGGCACGGAGTACATGGCTGCCCCCGCGCGGACACGGGCAACCCCGCGCCATGTAAGGGGCACGGCAAGGCTTGGCAAAAACCGCTCAGGCCAGGGCCCAGCGCGCCCTACGCGGAAAACGCAAGACAGAGCTGACTAGTAGATGTCGTACTGCTCCCAGTGCAGCGTGGGGTCGGCCTGGATGATGATGCTCTTGCGCGTGACTCTGCTCGAGTTCCTCGATCAGCGCGGACTCGCGGGTCTTGAGAGCTTTGGCGATTTCGGGATGGACGCGCAGCGTGAGGCTGCCGGCTTCCGGTTCGGCGGGCCATTTTGCGGGCTTCGGCCTGAATTTCGTAGCAGATCGTGGGGATGGACTTCACCATGCCGGAGCCGGTGCAATAGGGGCAGGGCTGGCAGAGCACGCGTTCGAGGGCCTGCTTGGTGCGTTTGCGCGTGATGGCAGACGAGGCCGAATTCGTTGAAGCGAAAGAGCCTTGGAAGGGGCGCGGTCCTGCGCGAGAGCGTCTGTCGAGAGCGGCCATCACCTTTTCGCGATTGCGGCGCTCTTCCATGTCGATGAAGTCGACGACGATGATGCCGCCGAGGTCGCGCAGGCGGATCTGGCGGACGATTTCCTTCACGGCTTCGAGGTTGGTCTTGACGATGGTGTCCTCGAGGCGCGTGCGAACCTCTGCCGACGTACTTGCCGGTGTTGACGTCGATGGCGACGAGCGCTTCGGTGTGGTTGATGACGATGTAGCCGCCGGACTTGAGCCAGACTTTCGGCGCGCAGGGCCTTGTCGAGTTCCTGCTGGATGCCGAACTCCTCGAAGATCGGCGTTTCCTTGGTGTAGAGCTTGACGCGGTTCACCAGCTTGGGCTGGAAGCGGCTGACGAATTCGACGACCTTGCTGTACTCCTCTTCGTTGTCGATCCAGATGGCGGTGTAGTCGTCGCTGACGTAATCGCGCAGGATGCGCTCGACGAGATTGAGATCGCGGTGCAGCAGCGCGGGAGCCTTGCGCTGCTCGGCCTGCGCGACTTGATCTCGTCCCAGGTGCGCGCCAGGAATTCGACGTCGGCGCGAATTTCGTCGTCGGTGGCGCCGCCGGCGGCGGTGCGAACGATGAAGCCGCCGGGAAAGCTGTGCCCTTCGCTTCAGTGACCAGGCGGCGAAGGCGCGAGCGATCTTCCGCCGAGCCGATCTTGCGCGAAACGCCGATGTGATCGACCGTGGGCATGTAGACCAGGAAGCGGCCCGGCAGAGCGACGTGGCTGGTGATGCGCGCGCCTTTTTTGCCCAGAGGCTCCTTGGCGATCTGGACGATGATTTCCTGGCCTGCTTCAGCATTTCGGAGATCAGTTGCGGACGCCGCTGTTGCGGGCGTTGATGGCCGTAACCGCGGTGCGGGCGGCGGCCACGATCGTCACGCCGGCCTCTGTCTTCGCGGCGGCCCCGGTCGCGTCCTCCGCGGCGGCCCGGATGCTGCATGCGAGAACGGAAATCGTTACGGACGCGCGCGTTCCAGGGGCGCTGCTCCTGGGGCGGACGAGGTTCGCCAGGCTCGGAAGGTTCGTTCGCGGGCGGCTGAGCGTCAGAACGCTCGACAGCATGCTCGGGCTGCGGCTCTTCCCACGAGTTTCCAGGCTGCGGCTCCTCGGAGCCATCCTCTGTTTCGTGCTCATCGCCCGAAGATGACCTTTCCGCGGCGTCCGCTTCGGCGGATTCCAGGGCGTCATCCTCTTGTTCCTCCGCGAGATCCTGAGCTTCTTCCGACGCGTCGAGGGAATTCTCTTCGCGCTCCTCGTGCTCCCGCTCAGCTTCCTCGATCTGCGCCTCGGCGACGTGGGCGGCGAGAGTGGCGGCCTGGTCTTCGCTGAGACCGGCCGTCTCGGAAGCTTCGTGGCTCAATTCCTCTTCGCGTCGGTCATCATCATGTTCAGCTGAACGCGCTTTCGGAGTTTCGATATCCGCGACAGCATCGCGTCGCTCGGCATGATAGGCAGGCGGCTCAACCCGCTCATGGGATGGCGGTTCGACGGGAATGAACGGATGGACCGCAGCCGAAGGCTCATTCGGCTGATATTTTGAAAGGGTTTCACCCGCCATGGGACCGGAGTAAGGCGGCCCCGAGAATTCCTCACGTTCGAATCGCGGCTGCGCATGCGCAGTTGGTTCTGAATGAGCGCGTTCGTGAGACTCCGCGGGGGCAGCGCCTGCAGCCTCTTCCGCGTGTTCCGGAACATTCGGGAGCGGTTGCGACGGAGCGCGATACTTGGCAAGAGACTCGCCGGGCAGAATTACAGGCGTGTGGTCGCCGGAGGACGGTTCGGACCGGTCTTCAACGTAACGCGGAGCATACTTTGACTGCGGCAGCTCGCGGCCGGAGCGATGATCGCCCGGACGTCCGCGCCCACCCTGACGCCTGCGGCCCCGGTTGCCGAAATCGCGGCGGTTTCGGTTTTCGAAGCGGCCGCGTCCACCAGATGCAGGTCTTGAATAAGCTGGAGGCTGAACCGGCGGTCGAGGCTCGGAGTGCGGCTGGCCGCTCTCGAACGGAGTTTCGCCCTCATGCAGGGGCGCGCCAACGGCAGCGGGGTCGGTGGACGGCTCGACGCCGGATACGCCCGCATTTTCGCCCAGCGGCCGCGCGTCAACATCGGCAGGCTCGACGGCGGCGTGGCTTTCTTCGGAGGCAGCAAACACCTGGCCGCCCTGCGCCTCCATTTTCTTTACTTTGTCTTCGACGGTTTCGACGATGTGATCAACTTCCTCGATCTCTTCGAGGAAATCGCTGACGTACAGGAAGGCGTCGCTATCGAGGCCGATATCCACAAAGGCCGACTGCATGCCCGGCAGCACGCGCGTCACGCGGCCTTTGTAAATGCTTCCGACTAGCGCAAATTCCTTTTCTCTTTCGACGTAATACTCACAAAGCTGACCTTCTTCCATAATGGCGACGCGCGTTTCGTGCGGGTTCGCCGAAATTACCATTTCCCTCGACATGGATTCCTCGTAGCGCACCGGACATGGGGTTTCCACCCAAGAAGGGCTTTGCGCCCAGGAAAGACCTGGCATTCTGTTGAGCCGCTTTCCTCACCGATGCATCCTCACTCAAAATTGAATTCCTTCAAACTGAAAACTCCGCTCACGCCGATCCGATAGGACGCGCGGCGGACCAAAAATGTTCACCGTCAGTTGACGAAACGTCCCATACGGACGTTCATCACCAGACCCAACGCCAAAAACACAAACGCTGTTGCAGACCCTCCATAGCTCATCAGCGGCAGGGGAATGCCGGTAACCGGCATATAGCCGATCACCATCGAAGCGTTGACCAGGACATGGAACCCCAGAATGGCCGTCACTCCCATGACCACGTACATTCCGGCCTTGTCTTTCGCCTTCTGCGCGTTATCCACCAGCCGCAGAATCAAACCCAGGTACAAGAGCAGGACAACACAAACCCCGATAAAGCCTTGTTCTTCCGCAAGCGCCGCCAGAATGAAATCCGAATAGCGGACTGGCACGAAGCCCAGTTGATTCTGGCTGCCTTTGCCGAACCCTTTGCCCCAGAAGCCTCCCGAGCCGACAGCGATCTGCGACTGCAGGATCTGATAGCCTGCGCCGCGCTGATCTTCCTCGGGATGGAGAAAGGTCTCGATGCGCTGCTGCTGGTACGGCTTCAGGTGTGTGCGCAGATGCCAGGCGACCGGGATCAACAATCCCAAAAGGACAACGCCCACTGCGGCGTGCTTCCATTCGATGCCTGCAAGGATAGCACCCATCACGAGGACCGGAACAAGAACCATGGCGGTTCCCAGGTCGGGCTGTTTCAAAATCAGGCCCACAGGAACCAGAGTCAGAAGAGCGACTTTGGCCAAATCCGCCAGGCTCAGCCGGTCGGTGCGTACTTCGCTGAAGTAACGCGCCAGCACAATGATTATAATCAACTTCATTAGTTCTGACACTTGCAAATTGAATCCGCCGCCCAGGCTGACCCACCGTTTGGCCCCGAACCGGGAGTGCCCAATCCCCAGGACAATCACTAAAATGATGATTCCAAAGACGTAAAGGGGGAGAGCCTGATCCAGCAGCGTGTGGTAGTCGACGCGAGAGATCAGGAACATGCCGATCAGGCCAACGCCGATCCAGACCAGTTGCCGGTACTGCATGCCGGCCATACCGCTGGCGTGGGTGGAGGAATAAATCTCGGCAACACCCATCGCGCAAATCGCGCCCACGATAGCCAGGAGAAGCCAATCGAAGTCGTGGACGTGCTCGTTCACTGATGGGCTCCCACGCGGGCAACGAGCGGGTCGGCGGGGGTTGCTACTTTGGTGTTCTGGTGCGGCGGCGATCTCCAGTTGCGGATACTTCTTGTAGTAGTAGGCCTTTACGACGTCACGTACGATCGGCGCAGCGGAGGTGCTGCCCCAGCCTCCCTTCTGAACCAGCGCCGCGACCACAATTTCGGGATTGCGGCGGGGAGCATAGCCCACGAACCAGCCGTTTTCCTTCAGTTGCTTCCCGAGCCGATTCTGCAGGTCGAAGCCCATGGTCTGGGCCGTACCTGTTTTCCCGCAGAATTCGATGTTCTTAAGCTTCACCAATCCGGACGTTGTGCCATCGGGCTCGTTCACCACGCCATACATTCCCTGGGTCACCTGCTCGACCGTATCGTCGGATAGAGGGAACGAGCTGGCTTTCACGTCGGTGTCAGTCCTTCAGCAAATGCGGCTGGACCAACTTCCCGCCACTCGCCACTGCGGCGACCATGCGCGCCAATTGGATAGGGGTCACCATGACGGCTCCCTGACCGATGGCCACCGATATCGTCGAACCGGGATACCACTTGTGGTGGTAAACGCGCTCGACCCATGCCTCGGACGGAACCAGGCCCGGCTCTTCGCCCGGCAAATCGATGCCCGTCAGGTGACCGAGGCCCAGAGCCTTGGCGTAGTAGCTGATGCGGTCGATTCCCAGGAGCTTTGCCGACGTTATAGAAGTAACGTCGCAGGAAGCCACGATCGCTTTGTGCAGGTCCACTTCGCCGTGCGCGTGGTCGCAATGAAATACTCGTCCGTAAAAGTTCGCGTACCCGGGACAGTAAACCTTGTAATTGGCCGGGATCGCTTTGGACTCGAGCATCGCCGTCGCCATGACAACCTTGAATACCGAACCGGGGGCTAGTTGGGCCTGGATGGCGCGGTTCAACAACGGCGTCTCGGGATCGGAATTGAGCTGCTGCCATTCCTTGTTCGGAATTCGTACCGCGAAATCATTGGGATTGAAAGTTGGCCGGCTGACCATGGCCAGGACTTCGCCAGTGCGCGCATCCATGCGCGATCAGAGCGCCTTCCTTCCCGGCAAAATCGGCTTCGGCGATCGACTGGAGGTCATAGTCGATGGTCAGTTGGATGGGCTTTCCGGGAATGCGCCTGCGATGTCCTCCAACGTGCGCACAGGCTTTCCGACGCTGTTGACGATCACGCGACGCATGCCGTCGGTGCCTTTCAGGGTGCTGTTGTACTCGCGCTCGAGACCTGCTTTGCCGACGATGTCACCGGGACGGTAGCGCCCGTCGCTGCGTTCCAGTTCGTTGGGCGAAACTTCACCCACATAGCCGATCGTGTTCGCCAGCATTTCGCCGTGCGGATAGCGGCGGCGTTGGACCATCATCAGTTCGAGAACGGGGAGGTCGGCGCGATGCGATTCCACGAAGGCGATGTCCGCTTCGCTGGCCGCGGGCTTGATCACGACGGGCTCGAATTTCGGCTCGTCCCTGGCGGCGTCGAGCTGCGTCTGCAAGTCCTCCCGCTGATTCCCAAGCCCTCTTCGATTTGCGGCAGGCTCTTCGCCAGCAGCTTCGGCTGGTCGCGCAAGAGCAGGATGCTGAAGGAGGGATAGCTGTCGACCAGAACGCGGCCTTCGCGGTCAAGCATGGCTCCGCGGGGCGCGATGATGGGGATGTAGCGAATGCGGTTGCGCTCGGCCAAGTCGGCAAAGTGGCCGGACTGAACGACCTGGAGCTTCCAGAATCCGATGAGCAGGAGAATGACCAGTCCAACGGAAAGGTAAGAAACCAGCGCCAAACGACCCTGGGGAATTTTTGTATCGTTAACTGTCCACGGTGCCAACGGAACTCCTGCCTGCCGGCAGGCAGGCCAGCGCGGGTCCAACACGGTCCTCACGCACACCTCGAATCCGGTGCGGAAGCGAGGCCGCTACTAAACTACACTGCGGCCGTGTAACTCGCAACGGGCGAATGCCCATTCCGTCAACGGTTTCTGGGGTTGAACGGACAGCAAGGTGACCTGTACGGAAGGACACCGAGGGAGCGAGGATTGCCCGAGTAGCGCGTCACGCGTCCGCTTGCCCGTTCGGCCCTTTTTGGGTGTAGTATTCGATTTTCCAATTAGGCCAATCCCAAAGCGGAAAAATGAGGAGGCAACAACATGGGCGTTCTCGCGTGGATTGTGGTCGGGCTCATCGCTGGTTGGCTTGCTGGGCAGGTCATGAAGGGCGGGGGATACGGCGTTATTGTCGATATTATCCTCGGGATACTCGGCGGCCTCCTGGGAGGATGGATTTTCGGAGAGCTGGGGATTTGGCACGGCGGAGGGATGATCGGATCAATCATCGTCGCTTTCATTGGTGCGGTGATTCTGGTCGCAATCACGCGTGTGCTGAAAAGGGCCTGAACCAAACGCGTTGACAATTCACCATCCGCCCACCCGGTCTTCCGGCCTGCCGACGACGCTTGGCGCGCAGGCTCGGAAGCATCGCATTTGTGTCAGCGGTCTGTTTCTGAATTAGGAAGGCATTACTCCGTGTAGCCCGGTTACCGGAGATTGCCCGAATTTTACGATGAAGCCCGTTACCGGACTTAAGTCGCGGGCGTTCGGCATCGTTACAAGGTCACTTCCGGAACGCACGTTTCGGGCCCTCGCACATTCGTCGCTGAAGCACTTGTGCCGCAATCTGACCCGAAGAAAGGTGTTCGGGAACTCCTTACACCGCCTCTCATTCTTCCGTTTGGTTTCAGTTACAAACTCCGTCTCCGGCGCAAAGTGAAACGCATGGATTTCAGAGCTGTCCCATTCCGCACAGACTGTGGGACCTCCTTGTGGTGGAATTGGCATGGAATCTCAGCGCTGCAACAGGCGGCTGCTTGTATCCCAGAGCCCATAAGGTTTGCGTAGCCAGTGCAAGCCACGCGCTGACGCCAGTCAGGATTGACATGATCGGGAAAAGCACTCAAGTCGTGCGGGCCGGCGAACGGACTAACGCGGAGGGAAAGCCCGTCAGCAACAAAGTCCTGTTGTGGACGCCGGACAACGAATACCGATTGATGCGTCCTTACTTGAAGTACATCGATCTGCCCAGTCATCTCAGCCTCCATGAGCCGGCTCAAAGCATTGAGTTCGTCTATTTCCTCAACAGGGGAATGGTTTCTCAAGTTGTCGTTACCAAAGACGGTCGAACCGTCGAAGTCGGCGTCGTGGGAAAGGAAGGCTACGTTGGGGCAGGTTTGGCGGTTGGATTGAGCAGAAGTTCAGTGCGTGAGATCCTCCAGATCGCCGGAGACGGCTTCCAAATGAAGGGAGATAAGTTGGAACGCGTTCTGCAGTCGGCTCCCCAGTTGCAAAAGATGTTAGGCAGGCATGAAGGGCTTCAAGGGATGCAAGTAGCGCAGACTGCGGCGTGCAATCGACTGCACGAGATACAGCAGCGTCTTTCGCGGTGGCTGCTGATGACTCAGGACAGGGTGGATTCGGCGGCGCTTCCGATCACCCACGACTTCATTGCGACCATGATGGGCACCGACCGGTCCACGGTGAGCGTGGCAGCCGCAGCGCTGCAGAAAAAGGGAATCATTGAGTATGTGCGTGGTGCCGTGAATGTTATGAATCGCAGGAAACTCGAACAGTCCGCCTGTGAGTGCTACGCCGTAATTCGTCAGTTCGAGGACGACCTCCGATTGAAGTAGCCATTCCTGTTAGTGTTGGATACCCCACAGACAGCGCTTTCTTAAATCGCTAGGATTCAGCCGCTGTTCATTGGCTTCCGCTTGCTGTGCTTTTAAAGCCTGGTGATTTTGGCCGAGCATCGCCGCAGGGCACAGAAAGCAGCTTTTGCCGTAGCAGAGCACTCGAAAATCCAATACTGCGTCGTCTTTATCGAAGCGTAACCGCCCCAATGGGGAAAGGTGTTATGGAGGCAATGCGCCGCAAGTTGGTATGGGTCGAGCTAGAGAGTTTTGGCGGCTGGGGTTGCTCGGAATGCGGATGGGTGTTCAACCCTACGGGTCCGCCCATCGGCGGATCGTTGGGCGAGATGATGAATCACTACGAACAGAAGCGCGACAAGGAATTCGCATCCCATGTCTGCGCCGAACACCCGAGACCGAAGGACCCCAAAAGTTAGGCTAAGAGACTGTTAAGAAATAATGTTTACAATTGAGGCTGATGACTACATTCGGCGCGGTTCGAGTGTGTAGTTCCAGTCGCCGTGAAACTTGTGAGGCTGTACCCGTAGCTTGTGCATCTCGTCGTCCGTGATCTTCTGACCGGGTTCGTATTCTCGGGTATCGAGTAAAGCTTTTACCCAAAGCCCGCTCTTCGTGGTTGTCGCCCCGATTAGATTGACCACGGTCTCATAGCTGAGCAGCGGCCGGCCGCGCCAATTCATGCTGATGAACGAAAACAAGCGATGTTCGACCTTGTTCCACTTGCTCGTGCCGGGCGGATAGTGGCATACGGTGATCGCTATCCCCAGCCGATCGGCCAAGCCCTGCAGACGAATTTTCCAAGCGCGCAGCCGCGAGCCATTGCTACCTCCAGCATCCGCGCAGATCAACAAGTGCCGTGCTTGTGGGTAGGCTTTCCGTCCCATCAACTGCCACCATCGGCGAATGCTGTGCACCGCAAATTCCGCCGTGTCATGCGTGATACCCACGTTGACGACCGCTTCGTCTCGGGTCACGTCGTAGGTCCCGTAGGGGATGGCTTTGCCCACACCCTGCGCTGGAAAATCATGGACGTTGACCTGCTCTGCGTCGCCCGCCGGCCGCCACCGACGACCGCGATTATCAAAAGATCCCACTAATTCCTTCTTTTTTGTGTCCACACTGATGACCGGGTCATGGGCGCGGACGAAGCGCCGAACTTGATCATTGAGGTACCGAAACTGCGCATCACGATCGCGATGTTGCGTGCCCTCGATCGTCTTCACGTTGGCCTGCAAGGAGTAGCCCAGCTCTCGTAGGCAGCGTGACACGGTGACATGGGAGACCGTGTAGCCTTGGCGCGCGAGTTCCTCAGCCAAACTGCGCGTCGACTTATTCGTCCACAGTAGGTAGCTCATCGGGTCGCCGGCCGTGCTGGCTTCCACCAGCCGCGCCAGTACCCGTTTAACGTGGGGATCCGCATCCTCGAGCCTCGTTTGCGACCACCGCCCACGGCGCGAATGCGCCCGGTTTCCGGATGTGAAGGCAAACGGCCAGTCTCCAACTCCGCCATGCCCTTTAAAATGGTGGGCCGCGTCATGCTCGTCAGTCGTGCCAAGCGACTAACGCCTCCGCGGCCCTCTTCGACTGCCTTCTGGGCGACAAAGACACGCGCTTGCGCTTCATTCAACGTGCCGAGCACGCGAAGCCAGTGTCGCTCGGCCTCCGGAACTTTCGCCTTTGTCGCCATCGCCGTATAGTCTCGCACCGGCGACAGGATAGCGAGAAAAAGCTTGGTTTGTAAACTTTATTTTTTAACAGTCCCTAAGTGTCTTCGGATGGGCTTCGGCTAGGGAGCCTTGCTGGCCAATTTTCGAAGGCGACTCAGTTATCCGGGACAACTTGCCTCGCCCTACGCCTCTAAGACGACTTTCAGCAATGACCTATTCACTGTGATCTTGCCGTTGTATTCGATAAAGCCGCGCCTTCTAAATTCGTTCATGAAGAAGTTCACGCGAGATCGCGTCGTCCCAATCATTTTTGCCAAGGTCGCTTGAGACATTCTTGGGAGCTCGTGATCCGGCTGCTTTTGTTTCGCAAATCCGGCAAGTATGAGCAATGTTCGAGCCAGGCGTTTTTCACTCGAACTGCACAGTTGATCGATCAAATCTTCTTGCAATCGAATGTTGCGCGCGAGCAGATAACCGATAAATTGATCGCTGAAACGGTGCTCTGCGCGGAGCACGCGAAGCATTTCGTTCTTGTCGATCACAAAAATTGTCGTCGGCGCGATGGCGGTGGCCGTACCCATCCGCATCGGCTGGGCCGACAAGCAGCCCTCGCCAAAAAAGTCGCCAGGACCAAATATCGCGACCACGGCTTCCCGGTGGGACCCGTGAACAACGGAAAATTTCACGCCACCCTGCTGAACGTACATCACGCTATCCGCAGGCTGGCCTTGAAAGAAGATGGAGTCGGCTTTCCCGAATTCGCCGACAGTTCTCGCCAGTCTTACCGTGTCGAGCATGGCCCGCGGGTCGAAAGAGGGATTGACGTTGGATCTTTTGAATTTCATAAACATGCGGAGACGCCCAACTCCGATGTCACCTGATATTCGTCTTACCCTACCTGAAGGCAAATTGGAAAAACTGTGCAGAATGGAACAGTTCGGTACCACAGCGGATGTGAAGAACGCACGCACCGACCTTTAGCGACATTCGCTCCACCGTTCGCTGGCCGATGCGGTCCCAGAACGAAAGGGCTGGCGCATCGAAATAATTGGCCGCAGTGTTATATGTAGAAGTTGCGCGTACCTTCGCGTCGTTCCTCGTTTCAGGTTCCATTTGAACGCTCTCTCGCAGGGGGTTTGAGAACAAAGCCTATCGTAACGCGGAACAGCGGTCTTTTCGCGAACAGGCTTCTTGGTCTGCGTACGAAGGACTAGATGCGATCACATCCATCGGCAGCCGCCACGCACAGGTGAGGTGGTGTTTTGGGCGTTCCGGCACTAACATGGGCAAATCGTTGTACCGGAGCCCGGCCCTCGACGGAGGAGCAACAATGCTGAGGAACATCCGAATCGCAGCGACGTTTTCTGCCGTGCTGCTGTTTCTTGGATATGGCCTTACCGCACGAGCACAAGAAACTGGAACGCCACAATCAGCCCCGCAAGCTCAAGCTCAGAGCGGGATGCATCACGGTCAACACGCAAGTCGTCTTGAGTGGCTGAGCAAAGAGTTGAATTTAACGGACGACGAGAAGGCGAAGCTCAAACCCATTCTCGAAGACGAGTCGAAGCAGATGCACGCGGCGCACGCAGATACCTCGCTGACTCAGGACCAGAAGCGCGACAAGATGAAGCAGATTCATGAGACGACAAATTCACAGATCGACGATATCTTGACGTCGGAGCAACAGAAGAAATTCGCGGAACTCAAAGAAAAACACAAAGCGCAGACGCCCAACTCCGATGCCACTTAATATCCATTTTTACCGTACCTGAAGGCAAATGGGGAAAACTGTGCGAAATGGAACCTAAATGCGTTGTTTGATTTGCTTTTTCTGTAAGTCGCTCCGTGTTGCTTGTATCTCGTTGATTTCTTTCACTCGGCTGTGCATAGAAACTGGAACAGTCCGCGCTCCGGATATTGATCGCTATAACGGATGCCCACTCGCCCGGCGTGCCGCCAGATCTTGGCCGCCACAAACAGAAAACGCAATCGCGCGGTCACCAAGGTCGTATGCCTCAGATCGTCGACGACAAGTTCTTCTTCCCGGTTAAACAGCAACAGCCAGCAGTTCAAGTTATAGGCCAGCATCGCCAACTGGAAATGCACGCAGTTGGCGGCCCACTGACGGGAAGGGTGCGCCGCCAATCCCGCGTCGTTGTTGGCTTCTTTAATCAAGTTCTCGGCCCTCGGGGGTCACCTTAAAACCGGCCAACGGGGGTCACTTCAAAACCGGCCAACGGAGCTGGCCCGGAACGTGTTCTTTTTTGAGATGCTCCACTCTCTAAAACAGTTTCAACCTTGGCTTCAGCGCTTCGCTTTGTGAGCCGGGAGCGGGGTCAAGGGCGGTCCGGCGGTTCTTGCCGGACCGTTCATCGTCAGACCCTTGACGCCGCGGACGGCTCACTACACTGGGACCGGACGAAGCGCGAGCTTCGTCCTTGGCAGGGCTGGTGGCTGTTTTTCTCTTTTGTGCCCGGTCGCCCATTTCCATAGGAAAATTCCGCGTCAGGAAACTCTAGGAGCGACGATTCCCGACTCGGTCGAGTCCTAGCATCCCCCCTTTTTCTCCTCGAGCGCCATTTATACCGATTGGTCCTGGCCCGGCAAGTCTGTTTTTGTCCTCCAGCTCCGGGGCCCGCATTTGACGATATGGCCGTGGTGAAGAAGACGATCCAGCATAGCGGTCACTGCGGCACTGTCGCCGAGCATTTTGCCCCAGTCTTCGACGGGCCGGTTCGAGGTTAAGAATGTGCTCGTCCGTTCATAGCGTCTCATCACGATCTCCAGCAGCTCTTCAGCCGCTGTGGATGGCAATTTCCGCATTCCCAGATCATCGATGATGAGCAGGGGCACGGTGGCCAGGAGTTCCATATGCTCCTTGCGAGTGCCATCGAGCGTCGCGTCGGCGATTTCCTCCAGCAGGATGTGCGCCTCGCGGTAAATCACCCGATACCCTTGCGCAATGACCGCTTGTCCGATGGCCTGAGCCAGATGGCTTTTCCCCGTGCCAGGCGGACCTAAGAAAAGACCGTCTTCATGGCGCTCGATGAATCGGGCCGTGGCGAGATCGAAAATCAAGCTCCGATTCATCTTCTTGTTGAAGTTGAAATCGAAATTGTCGAGCGTTTTCTGTGGATCGCGGAACTGCGCTTGTTTTCGTCGCCGCTCGAGCAGTCGCTCGCTGCGGCGAGTGAGTTCATCGGACACCAAGCAGGAGAGGAAGTCGATGGGGACCATCGGTTCCACCTGAGCTTGGTGGAGGCGCGTCTCGAGCACGGCAGCGATCCCTCCCAGGCGCAGTTGTCGCAATGCACGATTCAGTTCAATCAGATTCACTGGATTTCTCCTCCTTGGTTTTCAGGTTGATGAAGTCGCGATACTCGGTGAGCTCGCGAATCAAAGGATCGATTTGTCGGAGACTCGGTTGTGGGTGGCGCTCGAGATAACGGCGAACGAAGCGATATTCGGGCACCCCCATTTCCAGGGCGGCGGCGCAGGCCTCTTCCACCGTGGGCACACCGTATTTCTTCAGTAGAGAAAGGACTCCGAGAATGCGACGAATTCCCAGCTCGCCTTGCCCCTGGTAGATCGAGTTGCATAGAACGCCGATCTGGGTTCCGGCTCGTTCGGCGCGCCGCAACAGCTGAGCGGTAGTGAGCGGCATTTTCTTGGGGCGATCTTCGTCCGGGAAGCGATACCCGCCGGGTCTTTGACGGAGGTGCTCGCGGAGAAGCTTTTTCGTAACGGGATTCAGGATCCGCACCTGCGTTTCATCCCATTGCACCTCGACGCTGCTCCCCCTCCATCCGGGTGGGGTGCTGTAATAGGCCTCGGCCACCTCGACGCAGCCATCCAAGTTAACGACACGCTTGCCGTACTTGTAGTAGCGAAAGGGCTCCAGCGGTAGAGGGAGCAGGAATGGTTTTTCTTCTGCGAACATGGCCGCGACCTGCCGTTTGGTCGTGCCATGAATGCGCGTATCGGCCCAGCGCTGTTCCCAGCGATCCAGATACGCTTGCGCTTCTTCCAAACTCTCGAAACGCAGTCCTTTCAGGGGCGTTCTTTGAGCGTGTCCGACCCCTGACTCGACTTTTCCTTTTCGATCTGGATCCTTGATCCGGCAAGGCATGGCGGTCACGGAATAGTGCGCGAGCACATCCCGATAGAGAGGATTGAGCGTGGGATCGTACGTATCGGGAACCAATACTCCTTCCTTCAGGTTGTCTAACACCAGGACACGGGGGGACCCACCGAATCGCCTAAAAGCTTTTTCATGCAGCTCGGCCCAGATGCGCGAACTCGAACGCCACACCAGCAAGCGTACGGATTTGCGACTGTAGCCGAGGGTCATCACGAACAAACGGGTGCGGCGGTATTTGCCGCTCTCGGGATGGCGCACCATCGGACCCGATCCGTAGTCGGCCTGGGCTTCTTCTCCGGCCGGGGTGAGAATGATTCCCACCGCTTCCGACTCGGATCCACGGAGTTTGCGGACAAAACGCTTCACCGTCTGATAGCTGCCGGAAAATCCGTGGTAGGAAATCAAGTCCTGCCAGATGGCCTTGGCGTTCCGGCCGCGGCTTACGCCCTGCTCAATGAGCTCCCGATAGGGCTCTGAGGCACTGACCGACCGCTCAGGACCACTCGGGGGAGGCCCTGGGTTTCCCGGAATGGACGCACCCGGGTCGGGGGTCACCTCCGGCTCGTTGGCCGGTTTTGAGGGATCGGGGTCGGGGGTCACCTCGTTGGCCGGTTTTGCCGGCGCTCGCCGTCCCCAGGAACCGGGTGGTCGCACATCGATCCCGGCTGCCTTCAGGTAAGCGCTGGCGGTTTCTCGACGGACACCAGTGGCTTGCTCGATGCGCCGCAAGGGCCACCCGAGCTTCCCCAGTGCGATGACTTGTTGTTTTTTATCTTCGCTCAAGACATTGGTCATGCTGGCGGAGGCTACGCAGCCCCTCGCCAGAGTCAATGTCCCGGGCTTTCTCGTTGGCCGGTTTTGAGGTGACCCTCATTGGCCGCTTTTGGGTGACCCCCGAGGCTCGGCACCGGCGCGCTGGTTGTAAACCCACACCAGTAGGTCGATGGTGTCTTTCATGTCCGTCACGAAAACGCGATAGATGTACTCCGGGGTTTCCCAGAGTTGATACTGCTCTTTCCGAGTCTCGTCCTTTTTCGGGTAGCGCAGGGCGATGAACCGATTAGCCTTCTCCCAACCCTCGGGCTGATACCGAAACTCACACTGCTCGTCCGCATCCGTCTTCGGCGAGGGCCTCCAGTCGGCCTTTTTCAGCTCTTCGAGCAAACGTGAAGTCTTGCGTGCCACGATGAGGAAGGAAGCCTTCCCCTTCTCATAAGCTTGCACAGCTTCCCAACAATAAAAGCCGGCATCGGCCCGTGCGAAGAGTTTGCGCACGCACCGGGGCACGGCGGCAAACACGGCCTCCAGATGGCGCGCGATCTGCGCACCGCTGGGGCCGGTCGCCGTTGCGCAACTCCCCGCCGATGTATTCCCGGGGCTCGGCGATAAAGGTGAGAATCGGCTGGTAGCTCTTCCTCCCTCTGTTCTTCGGGTTGTAGCTCTTGCGCGCCCCCATCTGCTGACCGTAGAGAGTGTGCACGGTGGTATCGGTATCGAGAGTGATGGAAGGCAGCTGCACGTTCGCCGCTTCCCAGACTCGTTCTCGTAAGAGGCGCTGCAGTTTCAACAGTTGCTGAGCGACTGTCAGCGGCAAAGAGGTCAAGAAACGCCAGAAGGTGCACTGCGGCGGCAGCTCCCCACCTGCAACGCTCCGGTCAACATCGGATCTTGCGCTACGAAACGAAGATGATTCAGCCGCGACCTTCCAGCACCATGCCGAGCAGGAATTGATAGATCGTCATCGCGCGCGGAATGCGAGGTATGGTCAGGGTTTCTTCCAACAGCTTCTTGAAATCCAGCTTCTCCAACATCGTCGCCACCGGAAACAAACCACCATAGGGCGTGAGATTCTTCGCCCCGAAGTCGAACGGCGTGGAAGCCCCAATTTTATAGGGCTCCAGACTAACTGCGGGACAGCCTTGTTTGGCGCGGGTTTTCTCGCTATTCTTCTTTTCGTTCTTCACCATTTGGGTGACCTCCGTGAGGTTGAGTTCGCAAACACGGCATGTTTGGCGAACTCGTTTTACCTCATGCTTTTGGGGTCCCCAAATGGTTCTTTCAAATTGCTGCCTTACCGAAGCCTGCCGTAGTGCATTATTCAGGTGGAACAGTTCGGCACCACAGCGGATGTGAAGAGCCCCATTGACATAGGAACTGGGCAAGTGAAATCCAGCAAGTCGGGGCACCGGACAAATCGCGCTATGAGGGGCGGCGGAGGCGGTCGAGAAGCGAAAAGAGCAAGACGGCGAAGGCGCCACTGACGAGCGAGTCGATCAGCAGGTGCAGAGTGAACAGCGGTGCAGAACGGTCGAGCAAGGCCCGCTCGGTGATGGCAAGAACGACTTGGTGAAAATGGAACAGAAGAACGACCAGCGCGAAGCGGCTGAGTGGGTGCTCGGTATCAATCCGCGCGCCCACGGAAGATGCGACGTAGCCGACGAGAGTCTTCGCGATTCCGTAGAGGCCGATGGGATTGTCGTGGCTGAGCGCGTCCTGTAAAAGACCGATTGCCGCGCCAAGAAGAAGCCCCGAAGCCGGATTCCGGCGGCTCACGCCGAAGTAGATGGTGACGAGCAGCGGTAGCTCGATCAGCTCGGCCCAATGCCCATATCTGTGCAGAAACGCCTGCAGGACGATGGCGAGGATGGCCGCACCGAGGATCGTGCCCGTGTAGTACTTGTGAACCTCGACGTTGTCCTGCGACTGGATCCCGGGATTGAATGCGAATGACATATCAGCGTTTCGTTGCCCCGGCTTTCGGTGACGCGGACGCGGGAGGCTGCGCCTGGGAAGGCGAAGCGGCGGGCTTGTTTTCTGGCGCGGACGCGTCAGACTCCTTCAGCTTCAGTTCTTTCTCGGTGAGCAAGACGAGAACGTCTTCGAGGCGGTCGAGGTGTGCGGCGCTTCGAAGTCGAATGACCTGAAAAGGATTCGAAGGCCTCTCCTCGGAAACCACGCCGACGGGTAAGCCCTTTGGGAAAATGCGGTCCTCGCCGGAAGTGATGACGGCGTCGCCGACGTGGACTTTCTCATCGTTCACGATGTAGTCCATTTCGGGGTACGGGCCTCCGTTGCCTTTGACGATTCCGTGAGTGCGCGTGCCCTCGAACATCGCGCCCACGCCGCTTTCGCGGTCGCTGATCAGCAGAACCTGCGAGGTGTTGGGAAAAACCTCGACGATTTTCCCCACGATTCCGTCGGGAGTGATGACGGCCATATTGTGGCGGACGTGGTCATTCGAACCGCGGTTGATGAAAATCGTGTGCGAATTGGGGTCCGCGCTTCCGCCGATCACCTGTGCGGCAAGCATTGCGGTGCTCGATCCAACCACCTGGGCCGCGAGCATGGGAGCCTCAGGATGCTCCTTGCGGAATTCGAGGAGACTCGTGAGGCGCTCCTCCTCGGCGGCTTGCGTCTCGAGTTCGCGGTTGCGGAGCTTGAGCTGGCCGTTCTCGTCGCGCAGACGGAGATTCTCGCTTCGCTCGTGCCTCAAATCGATGTAGCCGGTCCAAATGCCGCTCATACCGGAAAGTATTCCGGAACCAGCGCGCTCGATCGGCATGATCAGTTCTACTACCCAGTAACGAACCAGAGGGATGTCGCGGCCCTGGGGGCGGTCGGTGTGGCGCACTTGAAAGGCGAGAAGGAGCACCTGCGCAACCACAACGATCGCGAGAAGCGCTAAGGGACGCCGGCGAGTGGGGATGTCAACCATTCGAAGAACTCGAAATCAATCAATCGTTGTCCGGCCGGCACCCGCTGGCGCGCCGCGCATTCCTTCCCGCTTCTGCTTAATCAATCGACACCTGGCGCAAGAGACGGAAGTCGCTGAGCATTTTTCCCGTGCCGAGAACGACGGACGCCAGCGGATCATCGGCAATCGAGACGGGCAAACCGGTTTCTTCGCGAATGCGTTTGTCCAGATTCTTGATCAGTGCGCCGCCTCCGGTCAGGACGATTCCGCGGTCGCTGATGTCGGCGGAAAGCTCCGGGGGCGTGCGCTCCAGCGCCACGCGGATGGCGTTGAGAATCGTGGAAATGCACTCGGAAAGAGCCTCGCGAATTTCGCTGTCGTCGATGGTCACGGTCCGCGGAACACCTTCGATCAGGTTGCGTCCTTTCACTTCGAGGGTGAGCGGCTTTTCGAGCGGGTACGCCGACCCGATTTCGATCTTGATCTGCTCGGCGGTTCGTTCGCCGATGAGCAGATTATATTTGCGCTTCAAATAGTGCATCACGGCCTCGTCCATTTCGTTCCCCGCGACGCGCACGGAACGCGAGTAGACGATGCCGCTCATGGAGATCACGGCAATGTCGGTCGTGCCGCCCCCGATGTCGACCACCATGTTTCCGGAAGGCTCCTCGATCGGAAGGCCCGCGCCGATCGCGGCAGCCATGGCCTGCTCCACCAGATAGACTTCGCTGGCGCGCGCGCGATAGGCGGAGTCCTGAACGGCGCGCTTTTCGACAGGCGTGATTTCGCTGGGGACGCCGATGACGATGCGCGGGTGAACCAGGACGCGGCGGTTGTGGGCCTTGTGAATGAAATAGGTCAGCATCTTCTCGGTGACTTTGAAGTCCGCGATGACGCCGTCTTTCATCGGCTTGATGGCGACGACGTTGCCGGGCGTGCGCCCCAACATCTCCTTCGCTTCGCGGCCCACCGCGACTGGCTCGCCTGTGTTCTTGTTGATGGCCACGATGGAGGGCTCGTTGACAACCACGCCCTTGTTGCGCGCAAACACCAGCGTGTTCGCGGTTCCCAAATCGATGGCCAGGTCGGATGAGAACAGGCTGAATACCGACCGCATGTTGAAGCCGTTTTTGGTCACTGCTTGCTTCCCCCTTCGGATGCCCTTCCAGCGGCGCCGCGGCTCGGTGCCGCGCAGCGCAGGTTATCTACGGGATAACCACCTCGACGCGTTTGATGATCGTGCCACCGCGACGATTTTGGCCCGTGATGGCCAATGTGTGGCTTCCCTTCTGCATTGGCTGCGTGAAATAGCGAAAGCTGCCATCGGACTGAATGTCCGCCACTTGTTCGCCGTTAATCATGAGAGTGGCCCCGGGTTCCGTGCGGCCGATCACCTCGACGACGTTGCCTTGCAGTTGCGTGTCGTCCACTTCCAGAAACATTTGCTGCTCTTTCCCCTGAGCCACCAGCGTGAATTGGAAGGGATCGCTCGGTTCGCTGACGTTGTTGCTCGCATCGATCGCGCGAACGCGCCAGAAGTATTCGCCGGGGCCGAAACCGGAAAGATCGGCGGCAGGCGAATCCACTTTCTGGTCGATGACCAGGTGATTGAACGTCGCGCTCGTGCTGGCCTGAAACTCGTATAGCCTCGCCGTAGGCACGGGCTTCCAGGTGAAATGAATGCGATCGTGCTTGGGATCCGAGACGATCAGCGGCGCCAGGTTGAGGGGCTGATCGAGCTGGGGCGGAGCGAGAACCTGGCTCCTTGTCATCGAGCCCCCGGACCCGACGAACGAGATTCGCTCGTGCTGGCCAATGTCCACGTGCTCGTTGCCGCGGCTCAATTCGGCGCTGCCGGTGGTAACCGTGATTTGCTGCTGGTTGGTCGCGGGATCGCTTCGCACGGCCGCGCGGCTATTCTCGCGGAGCGAGGCGACGGCATTCTCGAATGAAACCTGCGCCGAAGAGCCCGGAACTTCCCACTTGCCGGTAGCAAGATCGACTTGCCCTGAAGTGATATGGACGCCGACTTCGGAGGCGCGGTCGTGGGCCACAAGGTTTTCTTCGACCGTTACGAGAGTATCTCCCTTGACGGTGTAGGTCGTGCCGTCGGCGAAGGCGATACGGGCCACGCCCTCCGAGCCCGTCTGGATCAGGTCTCCTTTATCCAGCGTCATCGAGAATTCCGCGTTCGTCCACTGTACGGAATTTGCTTTCTTCACCTGGACCTTGCCGTCGAGGTTTACAAAGCGGGCCTGGCGCGCCGAAATTGCTGCCACTTCCCCGCCCCGCGGCCCGATCATTTCGGAAATGCGCTGAAGGACGCTCCGGGAAGCATCGGGAAAGACCAGATAGGTCGAGGTGAGGGCAATCGTCGCGAGCAGAATGGTGTAAAGCACGACGGTGCGATACTTCACCGTGTGCCAATACACCTCAACCCGCGAATTCTTCTGCTTTTCAGTCACAGTGGTCCAATGTCGAAAACTCAGGTCAATTTTTGAATCTAGCACAGGGGTATAGGGCTTTCAACACGACCGGAAAACAGTTGCGAAACGGCTAATATTGGATTGTCGCAGCCGCGGGCGGTCGAACGCAGGCGATCTGCAGGCCCCACCGTCTCGGCCATTTCAACCGCCGGTCCCTGAGGCTGAGGTGCTTTCGCGAGAGCATCCGACAAACCGATGGATTCGCTCGCCGATGGGCCGCCCATTTTGGCGCTTCGCGTGCCATCTCCGGCCCACGAAGACTGATGCCCTTCGGAGTCTCGCGTTCTATAATGCTGGCGTGCATCGGCTGACGCCGCGAAGCGTCCCGATTGGTTACCGCACCGACAAGAGGATTCCGAAATGAGCGAAATCATCGGAGAACTTGTTCCTCCCGCACGCTTGATGCTCACCCCGGGGCCTTCCTGCGTGGACCCCCGCGTTTATCGCGCGATGGCCACGCCGCTCGTGGGGCACCTGGACCCGTGGTTCCTGGAAATGATGGGCGACGTGCAAACGCTGCTCCGCCGCGTCTTCCAGACCCAGAACCGGATCACGTACCCGATTTCGGCGTCGGGTTCGGGCGGGATTGAGGCTGCCGTGTTCAATGTGCTGGAAGAAGGCGACGAGTGCATCGTCTGCTCGAACGGAATGTTTTCCGAGCGGATGGCCGTGATCGCGGAGCGCACTCCGGCGAAGGTGATCCGCGTGACGGCGCCGCTTGGACGGCCGGTGGACCCGGAAGATGTGCGCCGCGCGGGCAAGGGCCGGAAGATCAAGTTTGTCGGGCTGGCGCACGGCGAAACATCAACGGGAGTTGTGGAACACCTCGGACCGTACCGGAAAGTCGCGGACGAACTGGGCGCGCTGCTCGTGGCCGACACCGTCGCGACGCTGGCCGGCATTCCTCTGAACGTCGATCGCGAGCGCGTGGACATTTGCTTCAGCGGTTCGCAGAAGGCTTTGAGCGCGCCGCCGGGAATGGCTCCCATCACAGTGAACTCGCGCGTCGAAGACGTGATTCGCGCCCGCAAGAAGCCGGTGCAAAGCTGGTATTTCGATTTGACGCCGGCCATGGATTACTGGGGCAAGGAGCGAACCTATCATCACACTCCGCCCATTTCGCTGATTTACGGCATGCGAGAGGCGTTGCGCTGCGTGCTGGAGGAAGGCCTCGAGGCCCGCTGGGAACGGCATCGGCAGAACCAGCAGGCGCTGGTCGCAGGGACCGAAGCAATGGGGCTCGACCTCTTCGTGGCCGATCCGGCTGAGCGGCTCGTCACCGTGACCGCAGTGAAGATTCCTTCCGGGGTAGACGACAAGAAAGTGCGCCAACAACTGCTCGACGAATTCAGCATCGAAATCGCGGGCGGCATCGGTCCCACAAAAGGTCAAATCTGGCGCATTGGGTTGATGGGTTACTCAAGCCAGAAGCAAAATGTTCTGCTGCTGCTTGCCGCCCTGGAAAAGGTGCTGCTCGATCAGGGATTCCGCGTCCCGGCCGGGGCTGGCGCCGGCGCGGCAGTGCGCAGTTATCATGAAGGCGCGCGGCAGCCTGCCGTCGCGGGAGTGAGGCAATAAACATGGCCAGCGTTAAGTTTCCTACCATCCCGAACAAGGGCTCGATGAGCGAGTTCATCAGCGGGTTCGACGTGCCCTCGAAGATGACCGACCAGCAGTATCACTGCCGCTTCTCGCATCTCTGGAACGGAATCGCGACACGCCACGCCGAGACGGTGGACTGCAAATTCTACGTGGACGGAAAACCGGCGATCGTCGGGCTGGCCTACGCCGGATTTGTGGAGTTCCGCGCGAGCGCGGGGCGCACTTTGACCGATCGCGAATCGAGTTACGTCGCGGCCGAGTACCTGCGCGAGCGGCTGGAGCAGGAGGACGAACATGCGCTGTACGACGTTTCGGCCGCCGACGTCCGGCGGATCATCGGCAAGCTCGGAATTCGCTGAGCAGCAGCCTGCTCACTTCTTCTCCGCCGTCTCTTTTTTCGACAGCGAACGGATGTAATTCACCATGTCCCATACCTGCTCGGGTTTGGCGCGCGTACCCTCCGCCGGCATTTCGCCCTTCCCGTTCTTGATGATGTAGAAAAGTTCGCCATCGGTTTGCGTCTGCGTGCCCTTCGGGTCGCGAAAATCGACAATCGGCGTTTTCATATCGGCGGCCAGATCGCCCTTGCCGTCACCTTTCGCTCCGTGGCACATGGCGCAGTCATAGCCGTACATTCTCTTGCCGGCCGCCAGAGACGCCGCGGTCACCTTCACTGGGTTGGCTTGCTTCACGGCTTCGGGCGGGATCTTGTACTCCGCGGGAGCAGCGGTCTGATCCGGCTTTGAGGGGCTCTGCGCCAGTGCGACGAATCCCGCAAGGGACAACAGCGATAAAAGAACGAAACTATTCCTTGGCATGGTACGCCTCCATCGAGGACGCCCGGCATTGCGCGCATTGTACGCCCCGCGCGAGGCGACGGCGCAAGTCTTTTTGGGACACGCGCTCTTGGCGGCAAGCGCCCAGAGCAAGGGGAAGATCAGGCGTCGGAGAGCGACTCATCGAAGCCCGGACGGTCCTTGCGTTCGCCGGCTTCCAGGATTTCGCCGCAATCGAGGCACTCGAGGTATTCGGAATCGTCGTCCTTGGCGATCAGGCGGACGCGCTTGTGCTGGCAGGTGGACTCAGGCATTCGGCAGTCACTCATGCAACTGTGGCACAATTATACCATCGGGTGCGTTTGGCCCACACGAACGCAAGTTACAGACAAAGGCATGATCCCCAATCGCTCGCCTCGTGACGAGGCCGGGAAAGCGAGAACCCTTGGCCCCTGAAATGAACTCACAAAAGGTGTTGGGCGTCGTGTTCTTCTACGGAATCATAGCCCTGCTGGCCTACCTGGTTTATATCGTCTTCGCGCCGTTCTTGGTTTCGCTGGCCTGGGCCATGGTGCTGGTGGTCGTGTCGTATCCCGTGTACTCGCGGCTTTCGGCGAAGTGGGGTCCCACCAGCGCGGCCTTGGCGGCCACGATGGCGGTAACGCTGATCTTGATCGTCCCGACGCTGTTCGTGCTGTTCGCATTCGTGCGAGAGGCTGTCAATGCAGCGCAGTCGCTTCAGGTGGGCGTCGAAACGGGGCGCTATCCGTGGCTCGGGGCATTCTGGGCGAAGCTCCAGCATCGCTACCCGAATGTGGTCCCGGCTGACCTCAGTTCCCTCCTCCACCACTATGCCGAGCAGGCTGCCGAGTACGTCGGCGGCCGATTGGGCGCGGCGTTGCGGCACACGGCTGAATTCCTGTTCGATGTCTTCGTCACGGTGCTGGCGATGTTCTATTTATTCCGCGACGGCCACTCGATCGTTCGGCGCCTGCGCGAAGTGCTTCCCTTCGATGAGGAACGCCGCGAGCGCCTCGTGTATGAAACGCGCGAGGTCATCTACGCAAGTGTGACGTCCACGCTCGCCGCGGCGGCCGTACACGGAGCGCTGGGAGGAATCGCTTTCGAGATCGCGGGAGTTCAAGCGGCGGTTTTCTGGGGCGTGATGATGGGGTTCTTCTCGCTCGTGCCGCTGGTGGGATCCGCGCTCATCTGGGTGCCGATTTCCCTCAGTTTGATGATCAGCGGCCACCTCGGACGCGGAATCTTCCTGATCGTCTTCTGCAGCGTGGTCGTGGGGCTGGTCGATAATATCGTCCGGCCGTGGCTGATCAGCGGGCGCTCGGAGATGAGCGGGCTTCTGATTTTCATCAGCATTCTGGGCGGAATTGCCGAGTTCGGTCTGCTCGGAGTAGTCTTGGGGCCGATCGTGGTGGCGATGGCGGCAAGTATGCTCGACTTGTATGGCCCCAGCGGACCACGTCGACACATCGCGACCAAAGGGGGTGGGAAGAGAGAGACTGCCGTGCTAGAGTAACGCCCTCCGAACAACGAAGAACCCGGTGATGCCTAAGAACTCGACGCAAAAACCAAAACACGAAACATTGCCGCCTGAAAAGCTTCGATGGCGTTGCGATCCCGCCCGGATCCCCTTCGAGACGACGGCGGAGATCGGGCCGCTTACAGGGGCTATCGGACAGGAACGGGCCGTGCGCGCGCTGCAGATGGGCGTCGAGCTTACTGCATCGGGCTATAACGTCTTTGTCTGCGGGCTTTCCGGCATGAGCCGCGGCGGCATGCTCGTTCGCATGATCGAGGAAATGCACCCGCAATCCGAACCAGCCCCCGACCGCTGCTACGTAAATAATTTCAAGAATTCCGACCGGCCCCGCCTGCTCACTCTGCCGCGCGGACAGGCGAACGCCTTCAAGAAAGAAGTGGAATCGGGAGTCGATTTCCTGCGGCGTCGCATTCCACAGGTTTTCGAGGGCGAGCCGTTTCAGCGCCAGAAGACGCGTATCGTCGAGCGCTTCACCCAGCGCGAAAAGGAATTGATGGACGACTTTACCCGCCGCATCGCGCGCGAACAGTTCGCGCTGGGACGCATGCAGGTCGGCGCTGTGGCGTTGCCGGAGATCTTCCCTGTTCTCGAAGGACAGATGGTGCCGATCGAGGAAGTGCCGAAAATGGTGCAGGAAGGAAAGATTGAGAACACGGCGGCCGAAGAGCTGGAGCGTAAATACGACCAGTTCCGCCAGGAATTTACGGTCGTCTACCGGAAGACGCTGTCGCTGTCGCGCGAGCTGGCCAGCGAAATGAGCTATCTCGAGCAGGAAGCCGCATCCGTGCTGGTCGACGGCGTAATCGAGGAGTTGAAGGAAAAGTATCCCAGCGCGCAAATCGCCGAATACCTCGAGGAAGTGCGGCACCACATTCTCGATAATCTCGAGCCGTTCAGGGAGCGTGACGGAGAGGACGACCGACAGCCCTCGCCGGAGGGAGACGGAATGCCCCGCATGGAGCGTCCCGATCGCGATCCCTTTCGCGTCTACTGCGTGAACGTCATCCTCGCGCACAGCGAACACGACAAGTGCCCCGTGATTTTTGAAACGATTCCCACCTACGCCAACCTGTTCGGCACCATCCACCGCAGCTACGACTCGCGCGGCGGATGGAACTCCGATTTCATGGACCTGCGCGGCGGATCGATGCTGCGCGCCGACGGCGGGTTCCTGGTGATGTATGCGCTGGATGCGCTGACGGAAACGGGCGTCTGGCGGACGCTGAAGAGGACCCTGAATCACGGAAAGCTGGAAATCCAGCCGGTGGACATGTTCTTCCCGTTCGCTTCGGCGGCGCTCAAGCCGGAACCCATCGACGTGCACACCAAGATCATTCTCATCGGCGACCGCGAAATGTTCGAAATGCTTTACGACTTCGAGGATGATTTCAAGAAGATTTTCAAGGTACGCGTCGAATTCGACGAGGAAATGAAATGGAGCGACGAGCTTGTGCGGCAGTACGCCGGACGCCTGCGCAAGCTGATCGACGATGAGAAGCTTCCCCATTTCGACCGGACCGCCGTCGCCGCCATCCTCGAGGATGGCGTGCGCCGCGCAGGCCGCCGCGGAAAAATTACGGCGCGATTCTTCGATCTTGCCGATCTCGCGCGGGAAGCGGCTTACGAAGCGCGGCAAAAAAGCGATGCTGTCGTCACCGCGGAGCACGTGCGCGAAGCGCGAAAGGCAAAAATCGAGAGGCACAACCTGGTCGAGACCAAGATCCGCGAGATGATCGAGCAGAAAGTGATCTTCATCGATACCGATGGCGGCCGCGTCGGGCAAGTGAACGGTCTAAGCGTGCTCGAAATCGGCGGCTACGCCTTCGGAAAGCCGGTTCGCATCACGGCCTCGGCTGCGCTGGGCAAGAGCGGCATCATCAATATCGAGCGCGAATGCAATCTGAGCGGCCGTTTCCACGACAAGGGCGTGCAGATCATCTCCGGCTACCTGCGGCGGCTTTTTTCACAGGACAAGCCCCTATCGCTCTCAGCGAGCGTGTGCTTCGAGCAATCGTACGGCGGCGTGGACGGCGACAGCGCCAGCTCCACTGAGGTTTACGCCTTGCTTTCCGCGCTTTCGGACTGCCCGATCCGGCAGGACCTCGCCGTTACGGGCTCCGTCAATCAGCAGGGAGACGTTCAGCCCATCGGCGGCGTCAACGAGAAGATCGAGGGATTCTACGACGTTTGCCGCATCAAGGGCCTGACGGGAAACCAGGGCGTCCTGATCCCGTCGGAGAACGTCGAAGACCTGATGCTGCGAGATGACGTAGTCCAGGCGGTCGCCGAGGGACGTTTCCATATCTATCCGGTCCACACGATCGAGGCGGGAATCGAAATCCTCACGGGCATTCGTGCCGGCGCGCGCCAGTCCTCCGGCAAATTCGAAGCCGATACTCTGTTCGCCAAGGTGGACGAGCGGCTGCATCAGATGGCGGCGACGATGCACCGCTTCGACTGACCGCCAAGCTCTTTCCCACTCCGCCAACCTTTTTGTTTCGTGGTGCGCGCTACTCCAGCAGGCGTTCCATCTGGATGGTTACCTCCTTGGTTTTGTCCCCCCGTTGCAGCGTGACTTTGTACTTGTGGCCGACCTGCCGGAACAGATAGCGCACGGAGGCGAGGGACATGTCGGCGGACGCTTCGTCGTCAATGCCGGCGATGACATCCCCCGTTTGAATTCCGGCGCCCGCCGCGGGACTGCCCGGCTCCACATGGACCACCTCGAAGGTCTTCAGGCTCGGGCCTTTCGCGATCACCGCGATTCCGCTCTTGTCCTCTTCGTCATAGTCGTGGAAATGCGTGTTCGCTTCGAAAATGATCTGGCGGTGCGGATAATCCAGGACGATATTGAACCGCCGAAGAAACCGCGCTCCGATCACGCCGGCAATCTTCGGATCGTCGCCCCCGGCCATCTTCGAGCGCGAAAGCTCGGCGATCGTATCCTCCGCAGCCGAGCCGGCCACTTTGAACCATCGCAAGCGGAAGAGCGACACCTTCTCTCCGCCGCTCAATTGCGGATCGTAGGCCTCCGCAAATTTTCCTTTCGAGGGAAACACGTGATGGGCATCCGAGAATTTTTGCGAGACGACGATGCCGGCGATCAGCGCGGTGTTCATTCCGAAATCCGCCTCGACCTGTTTCCCCTTGGGCGTGTCCATTTTCGCGTGGATCATGGGCATACCGTCGCTGAACGACAGAGGAAACACGCCTCCGTGGCCCGCGTATTTGTATGCGGCCGGATCGAAGATTCGCACCGTTTCGCGCGCGTAATCGATTGCCACCACCACGCGAGACAGGAAATCGGTCCCAATCGCGCCTTCGTACTCGCGGCCAATATCGGAAGAGAAGCTGTCTCGCGGCAGAGCCGGAAGCGAATCGAACGGGAATAACAACCCGGGCAAGGTAAGCGCGGCCCGCTGATTTCCGCCGAACCCGATTTCCTTCGCCCGAACCGGATCGATGGAGGTCCCGCTCGCGCTGGTATCCAGAACGAAAAGGGACGGCTCGCTGTCGTTGATCTTGACCGGCAACAGCACGACGTCCTGGATGAATGTGGCGAGCACGTCGGCCACATTCCCGCCAAACGCGAACCGTGGCGCATTCGGCGACGGCGCAGGAGCTGGAGGTTTCGCTTCCCGCTGCGGCGACCTCGCCTGATTTTGCCGGCCCGCTCCAGCCGGCAGAGCAAGGCCAAGGATCATCAACAAAACAAGAAAATTCGTCGGCCGCTTCATCAGCGCTCCTGAACGTTCATCGATACGAATCCGTGATTATACGTTGCAAGAGAAGCGAAGGAAGCAACTTTGGTTGCGCGGGGATTGGCGCCTTTGCGTTCCGGGCAGGTCAGCGGCTGGGAGCGACGTAGCCTTCGCGAGCGAAGACGCGGTATTCGGGCTCGCCGTGTTTTTTCTTCTTCTTTTTCTTCTTCGGCGCGGAGTTGTCCGGGGCAATCACACTCACCGTCAATTTGTGAAATTGGCCGTCGTGGTCCGGCGCGATTCCGACGACGTACTCGTGCCGCAGGCAGGCTGCAATCTCCCGGTAGGCCGCGGCAAAGTCCTCTTTGGATGCCGGGAAATAGGCGCGGCCGCCGGTAATCGTCGAAAGCGAGGACAGGGCATGCTCGGCGCTCTCGAGCGTCGGCATCCCCCCAGGATCGCCGGCGGAGTCGAAAGCAGACTCGCCCGCATGCTTCTTCCCATGCTTCCCCTTGCTTGGAACATTGGCCATGGAGGCGAGCGGACCGGCAAGACCCACGGCAAAGATCACCACGTCGCTTCCGCGCAACGTCTGCATGAGGGCGGCCAACCGGGCGGGCGTGGAAGAATCGAGGCCCGTGGTCAGCAGAACAATCGCCCTTTTCCCCGGAAATCTCGAGACGCCGTCAACCACTGCCGATACCGAATCATAGAGGTTCAGCGACGCGGATCCCATCGTGTATTGCGTATTTCCCAGGGCTTGCAGAAGCAGCGATTTATTCGTGGTGAAGTTGACGACCGAGCGCGGCACGTCGGAATACGTAACCAGCGCGACCTCGTCGTCCGGCGCCAGTCCGGCGACGAGCGAAAAAGCGGCCGCAAGGTGCTCTTCCTTGAACAAATAGACCGCAGGGCTGGTTTCCAGAACCACCACGATTTTTGCAGGCGTCGATGCGGGAGCGAAAAATTCGACAGGCCGCTCTTCGCCGTCGTCGCGAACCTGGAAATCGTTCTGCGTCAGACCATCGACGAAATTTCCCTCCCCATCGAGAACGGACACATCCAGCTTCACCATTTCGGTCTTGGTTTGCAGCGGTTGCGGCACCGTAGGAGTTTGAGCCTGCGTGGGCGCCGGCGCACTCTGGCCGCGGGCGGGACATCCGGTGAACCCGATCACTACCGCGAGAGCGAGAAGAGCAGCGGCGAAACCCGGTCTGACTGAAGGAAGCTTCAAACGAAATGCCGATCCGCGCGGTTCCCTTTCTCGGCCTGAACCACGCTAACTCCGCAACAACCATACACACAGGCGCCACTCAAGGCTCACGGAATTTGAATCTCGTGAGGATAAACTGACAACAGCAGCCGAGCGGGACCATCTGTGAAATGCGAGAATTGGCGAAGGCAAGGCGAAGCCGAAAAAACCAGTTTCAGTTGCGAGTAGAAATATTTACGTCCTTTGTTTTCATGGTGTTACATGGATTTCTACTCGAAGGTGGTTGCGAGTAGACGCTCACTGAGTTCGTCCCCGCGAAGCCTGTCAAGAGCAAACCGCGGCGCAGCGCGTTACGGATTGCTGCCGGGTTGACCCGGGCTCGCTGCCGACGGCGGCGGCGCGTCCGGCGATTTGGGCGTGCTCAGGTAGCCTTTCGCTTCTTTCTTCGTAACATCGAAAACCACGATTTCGTAGGGCGCCCGGGCTCCGCGAACGTAGAACTGGACGGGCTCGCCGACCGTCTTGTCCTTCTTTTCAATTTTCTTGTCGTCGGCTACTACGTCCAGCGTGTAGCGGTAATGCTTGGTGTCGAACTTGCGGAACTGGACTTGAATCGGTCCCAGGCGTTGTGGCTGCTTCGTTTTGCCCAGAGTGAATTCGAATATGTCGCGCTCGCCAAGTCGCTTGAGTTCCTCGACTTCACCGTGATTGCGCGCGATCAAGCCGCTCTGCACGCCCAGGTCGCCGATCGTGCTCTGCAGCTTGTTCTTCGTGGCTTCCAGATCCGCTTTTGTAGCGGTCAGATCGGTCTTGGTCGAGTTGATCTCGGTGGCCACCTGCCCGAACTTTGTGGTCGTGTCCTGCTGAACTTCTCCGAGCTGCTTGCGGAAATTCGCGTCGCTCTGCTTCTGCTGCTTGCGGATGGTCTGCGCCAAACCGCGGGCGCGCGCGAGCTCGTCCTCCGTCAGCCCGAGCTTTTGCGAGGTGACGTCCAACTGCCCTTTCAAATCCGCGATCCGCGAATTCGTCTTGTCCAGCTCGCCGGCGAGCGCCTGCGTTTTCTGGTCGGCCATGGCGAGATTGCTGCGGAGGGACTGCCGCTCGGAGTAACTCGCGTACACCAGATAGCCCAGCACCAGGAAAGCCACCACGAACAGCACGCCACCCAGCGCGGAAGCGGCGAGATCTCCGGGCCGCGGACTTCCTCGTGCGGCTCAGGCGAGGGCGTGCTTGGCGTCAAGCTCATCGAAATCCTCCGAACGAAATGTGCCGGAAATGTACAACGGATTATGGCCGAGACAGCCAGAGAAGTCTATCTCTGAGGTTCCATCGCCGCACCCCTGCGCGGCCAGCGGGCTTCGACGGTGGTGGTCAGTCCGCCGCTCGGCGTGAACTCGCCTGTCACGCGGCACCAGGCGGGGTGCGCGGCTGATTTGATGTCGCGCAACATCCGGTTCACGGCGTTTTCGTAGAAGATCCCCAGATTCCGGTAGGCCAGCAGGTACATCTTCAGAGCCTTCAGTTCGAGGCACAGTTTTTTCGGTTCGTATCGAATCGTGATCGCGCCGTAGTCGGGCAGGCCCGTCTTCGGGCACACCGACGTGTATTCCGGGAAGCGAATCGTAATTTCATAGCCGGGAAAATGGTTCGGCCAAGTTTCCAGCTTCGGAAGTTTGGCGTCGATGCCAGCGCGCGCGTGCGCGGCGGTGTAGTCGGTCATGCAGGTTCCCCTTGCGACTTCGGCAGAACTCTATTTATAGCGCGACTCTTGACGCAGCCGGAGAAATTTTCGCCGGCCGGGTTTAGTTGGCACAAAGTTTGGTTGCCGCAAGGCACGCGTTTCATCGAGCGTTGGCGGGTTCCTCGACGCCGTAAACGTCGCGGCTGGAAGCGGACCGGGCGGGCGCGATTGCTTCGGCCATGCGGAAAACGGCGGCGAGCACTTCGAGCATGACCCGGCAGTAGAGAATCCACAGAAAGTAAAGGAAGAGCGCGGCGAGAAGCGTCACCAGCCCCTGCGCCGGCGTCTGCTGGAACGCGAGCACCACCCACGCCACCGCCCCAATCAATCCAGCCAGCAGATGAAGCGCGTAGAGAAACTTCAGCATCCTCGGCATCGCGTACGAGCGGAACGAAAAGTCCATCAAGCCTTCCCACATGCCCCTGGCCTCAACCATTCGTGCCTCCTGAAAGAGAGTTGCCCCGCGAAAAGTATATCGAGGGCTCCTCCCCTTAACCCGTGCGGAGGGACGCGCCGTTGTCCCCTCCGCCACCTGTCCGCTGGTACGGCCCTGCTACGCCTCAGAACAAAACCCGCAGTCTCTCCTTCGGCTGCGGAACGGCGGAGCTGTTCCGATTGTCAGCGGTCGTGTGTAAAAGGGATTGTGGGATTAGAACGCCGGTCAGCTACTCGTATCTCAAGGCAACCATGGGATCGACTTGCATCGCCCGCTGCGCGGGAATGTAACAGGCAACGAGCGCGACGAGCGCTCAATCAGAGGGACGGCGACGAATGTCAGGGATCGTCGGCGTGACTCCAAAGAGCATCGCGGAGATGAAGCGGGTGACTCCCAGCGCGCCGGCAATGCCAAGGGCGGCGCCGATGAGGACCAGCAGAATTCCCTGGCCGACGACGAGGCGCAAAAGGTCGCGGGGTTGCGCACCGAGGGCCATGCGGATGCCGAGTTCGCGCGTGCGGCGCGTGACTTCATAGGAAAGCAGGCCGTAGAGGCCGACGAGGCAAGCACGAGCGCCACGACCCCATAAAAACTCGAGAGTCGGGACATCAGGCGTTCCCCAGAAAGCATGGCCTCGATCTGTTCGGTTTGAGTGCGAACGTGCGTGAGGGGCAAATTGTCTGCGATGCGGGAGACGATTTCGCGTACATTTTTCACGAGCAAGGTGGGATTCGCGGCGGTGCGCAATTCGAAATAGGCGCTATTGCTCACGAGCGGCAGAAACATCAACGGCCCCACGTCCGTGCGCGGCCGCGCGTATTTCGTGTCGCCGGCGATGCCGACGATGGTGTAGCCGGGGCCCCCTGACTCCGGAAACCAAACATTTTCGCTCGGGTCGTCGCCGATGTGCATGCCAAGCGGATTCTGCTTTGGGAAAAATTTCTTTGCGAAGGTTTCGTTTATGATGACGGGCACGGGCGCGGACTGAGAATAGGCCTGCTGTGCTGACACGTAGGAGGCGGCTAGCGCCGGTGTTGAAGCGGCGCTGTTCTTACGCCCGGCCGCGCCCGTGGCTTGTTCCGCGGCGTTGGTCGCAATGGCAGCGGCAAAATCCGCGGAGGTAAATGCGCGGCCGGCGAAAATGGGAATGTGCATCGTAGAGAAGAAATCCAGTCCCACCGGAAGTATGCCGGTGTTGACGGTCTGTTTAGGAGGCGCGCCGTCGAGATGAACGTCATCCCCCGACGAGCTTCCGCTTAGGAGCGCGTCTTCGGAGTAGCTCGCGGAAATCACTCCGGGAATGGCGGCGAAGCGCTGCTGCAAATTGCTGTAAAGCTGCTGCGTTTGCTGATCGGTGTATCCGGCGATAGTGGGATCGATGTTAAAGAGCAAAATATTTCGCGTATCGAAGCCAGGATTGAGCGTTTGGAGATTACGCAGCGTGCGAACGAGGAGTCCCGCGCCGATCAAAACGATGATCGACAACGCGACCTGGGCGATGACGAGCGCGTCGCTGAGATGGAACCAGCGATGTGCGTGGACGACGGTGCCGGGGAGGGAAGAGGCATTTTCTTTGAGCGATGGCGTGAGATCGACGCGAGAGTCGCGCATCGCAGGTGCGAGGCCGAACAAAATTCCGGTGATGAACGTCACAACAATAGCGAACGTGAGCACGCGCCAATCGGGAGCAATAATGTAGGGAAAAGGTTCCGCGCGATCGCTCGAAATTATTCCGACCATACCGCCGATGCGCCAGAAGGCGAGAAGAACTCCGAGGAGGCCGCCGGCCAATGAGAGCAGGACACTTTCAGTTAGGAGCTGGCGCATAAGCCGCGCGCGTCCTGCGCCGAGGGTCAGACGGACAGCCATTTCTTTTTGGCGCGTGGCGGAACGCGCGAGCGTGAGTCCGGCAACGTTGGCGCAGGCGATCAGCAAAATAAATCCGACGATCGCCAGCGACATGTACAGAGCTGTCGCCCACCCGCTGTTTTCACCGTTGAGTCCGGCTTGCGCACGCGTAAGATGAATTTCAGGCGCGTCGGCTTCTTTGAATGCGGGCGTCGCGCCATGGAGCATTACGTTGCGGAAAATCGTTGTGGCGGCGGCTTGCGCCTGTCCGATGGAAACGGCGGGCTTGAGGCGGCCGAGCATGACGATCCACCAGATGCCGCCGTCGGATATTCGCTTTTGGCTGCCCCACCATTCCGCTCGGACGCGGTCGGCAAGAGCAAAGGGCATGTAGAAGTCCTGCAGCTTGCCAGGCGTGAGATTGGTGAAGTGTGGATCAGCGACGCCGACAATCGTGCCGGTGGTGTTATCGAGACGAACGGTGCGGCCGACGACAGAGCGGTCGCCGCCGAAGGCCCGAACCCAATAGGCATAACTCAGTACGATGGCGGGCGGCGCCGAAGGTGAATCATCGGAGGGAGTAAGCGGGCGGCCGATAAAAGTGCTGACGCCGAGAGTGGAGAAGAAATCGCCGGAGACGTACGTGCCTTGGGCGATGCTGGCGGCGCGGTTGCCACTGAGGTCGACGTCGAAGGTACCCGCGAACGCAGCCATGCCGGAAAAACTGTTAGTCTGCGTTTGGAGGGTCTTGAAAAATGGCACAGGAAACGAGCAATCACCGGTGAGATTTTGCTGTTCGCAGTCGCCGTACCCATTGCGCCCATTCGCTTTGGGCTCGTGATGGGCAGTCCAACTGAAAAGGACAAGCTGATACGGGTCTTTCACAGGCAATGAGCGCAAAAGCACGCCGTCGATCAAGCTGAAGATGGCCGTGTTGGCGCCGATTCCGAGAGCTAGGGTGAGGACGGCGACGGCAGTGAAGCCCGGGGATTTGCGCAGGATACGCAGGCCGTAACACAAGTCCTGCCAGAGCGAATCAAGGAACATCTGCGCGTCGGCTGCGATCACCCTTTCCTTCATCGCGGCTCGGCTACCGAATCGCAGCACCGCATCGCGGCGCGCCTCTTCCGGCGACATCCCGGCCGCAATGTTGTCCACCGTGCGCATTTCGATATGCGAGCGCAGTTCCGCCTCGATCTCCTGGTCCAGTTTCGAGCGCTGAAATAGATTCGTGATTCGCCGAAGAATCGACATGGCTCATCCCTGGGCGTACCGCAACACCGCTCGTACGCCTTTCACTAGCTGTTCGAAACTTTCCTCGGCCTTCCGCAATTCCTTCTGGCCCGCGGCCGTCAGCCGGTAGTATTTCGCTTTGCGATTCGTGTCCGTCAGCTTCCACTCCGAGCGGATCCATCCGCTCTGCTCCATCCGGTGCAGCGCGGGATAGAGCGAACCCTCCTCGACCGACAACAGCTCGTCCGACGCCCGTTGGATGTGCAGCACGATTCCGTACCCGTGCAGCTCCCCCATCTGCGAAAGGGTTTTCAGTGTCAGCAGGTCCAGACTTCCCTGAAGATCGTTTCTCGCCATTCTCCGATACCCCTAGACAACTCAGTCTGATAACAATTATGCCTAGAATGCTAGGTGTGTCAAGGGCATTCTGCGCGCCGCTCACGATGACCGCGTCCATGGGGTCTCCCGTGCCTTGAAAGGTCGGCTGGCTATAGTGAACGGTTCGTGTAAGACTGCCCGCGTCCATCGAAAGCACGTCAGGTGGCGCACTCATGACCAAAACGATCATCGAGCCGTTTCGCATCAAGAGCGTCGAGCCCATCCGGCAGACCACGCGCGAGCAGCGTGAGAGACTGCTCAGAGCGGCGGGCTATAACCTGTTTCTCGTCGCGTCGGACGACATCCTCATCGACCTGCTCACGGATTCGGGCACGAACGCGATGTCCACCGAGCAGTGGGCGGCGATGATGCGAGGCGACGAATCCTACGCCGGGTCGCCGAGCTTCATACGATTTCGCGACGCGGTGCAGTCCATCATGGGATTCACGCACGTGATTCCCACGCATCAGGGACGCGCGGCCGAACGCATCCTGTTCACCGTGATGTGCAATGAAGGCGACGTGGTCCCCAACAACACGCATTTCGATACGACGCGTGCGAACTGCGAGTTCGTCGGGGCCGAAGCGGTGGATTTGCCTTCGCCGGAAGCGGCCGATCCGGCGCGGCAGTATCCGTTCAAGGGCAATATGGACACGGTGCGTCTCAGCGAGCTGATCGATCGCGTCGGCACGGAGCGAATCCCCCTGGTCATGCTCACGGTGACGAACAATTCCGGCGGCGGCCAACCCGTATCGATGGCAAATATCAAAGCGGTAAAGGAAATCTGCGCGCGCCACAAAATTCCACTCTACATCGACGCGTGCCGCTTCGCGGAAAACGCATATTTCATCAAGCTGCGCGAGCCGGGCTACGGGAAGAAAACACCTCGCGAGATCGCCAAGGAAATGTTTTCGCATGCGGACGGCTGCACCATGTCGGCAAAGAAGGATGCGATCGTCAACATCGGCGGATTCCTGTGTACGAACAACGACACGGTGGCACAGGCCGAAAAGAATTTGCTGATTCTGACCGAGGGATTCCCGACATATGGCGGCCTGGCGGGTCGCGATCTGGAAGCGATTGCGGTGGGTCTAAACGAGGGGCTCGAAGAAGATTATCTGCACTATCGGATCGTTTCGACCGCCTACCTCGGCAACCACATCGCGGCCGAAGGCGTGCCCATCGTGCAGCCGCCCGGCGGACATGCCATCTACATTGATGCCCGGGCATTTCTCCCGCACGTTCCGCCGGCGCAATTTCCCGGCGTCGCCCTGGCGGCGGAGCTGTACATTGAAGGCGGGATTCGTTCGGTCGAGATCGGTACGCTGATGTTCGGCAAGCGCGACGAAAACGGCGTCGAGCATACCGGGCCGAAGGATCTGCTGCGCTTGGCGATTCCGCGCCGCGTTTACACACAGTCGCACATCGATTACGTGGTGGAAGTGATCCTCGAAGTCTGGCGGCGGCGCGAGAAAATTCGTGGCCTGGAGTTGATCTATCAGGCGCCTTTTCTCCGGCATTTCACGGCGCGCTTCAGCAGGATTTCCGGGTGAGGTGTCCGAACTGCGGCGACGAGCTGGCGCAAAAGAGCAGGGTGAGCTTGTTCGTGGCGAGCTTCATCATGTTCGGAGGCGCGGTCGCGTCTTTTTTCCTCTGGCCCGTCTTCTGGATCGTGGGAATGCTGTTCCTCGCCACAGCTGTCTATCTCTATGTGTGGGCCACGCGCGGGAAGGGCCTCTGGTGCAGGAACTGCAAAAGATTTCCGGGAAGCGCAAAGTCGGGGCGCTGAAACACCGTTAAGCCGGAGCGGGTCCTGGTGAACCAAAAGCGAACGAAAAATTACCCGATACACGTGTTGAGAAAAAAATACCGTAAGTCCGATCCTCTCAACAAAACCTCGAAAATTACCCGATTCAGAATCGATGGGTCGGGGCGCCCGATCTACGCCAAAACTCCCGTTTGCTTTTCTTTCGCTTTTTGCCCGCAACCCGATTCCCTGCCGCTTCCGCGCCCGGCGGCCAAGTCTCCGTCGGGCCGTGCCCTCCGCCCGCGCGGATGGCTTGCACCGGCCGAGAACATCCGTCTGCTATAATCGCGCGCCTATGGCGCTGGCGAAGTTCAAGAACCCCCGATATATCGTGGTCGAAGGGCCGATTCGCGTCGGAAAATCGACGCTGGCGCGCGCGCTTGCGGAAAACCTGCATGCAAGGCGCGTCTTCGATTGCGACGACAATCCCTTTCTGCGCGACTTCTACGATGAGAAACCGGGCTCCGCGTTTCGCGCCCAGATGTATTTCCTCTACGAGCGGCACCGCCGGCTGATCGAAGCACGGCCCGACGATGGCGGGGCCCCTCTCGTCTCCGACTTCCTGTTCCAGAAGGACAAGATTTTCGCCTACATGAACCTCGACAACGAGGAGCTGAAGATCTACGAGAAGTATTTCGATATGCTGGCGCCCTCCGTCGCCGCACCCGACCTGGTGGTCTATCTTCAGGGCAAGCCGGAAATCCTGCGCAAGCGCGTGGCGCGCAAGGACGATCCGGCCGAGTCTCAGATTTCGCCCGAGTACGTTGAAGGGGTGGCCAACGCGTACGAGCATTTCTTCTTTCGCTATTCGGGATCGAACCTGCTCGTGGTCGATACTTCCGAGATCGATTTCGTGGAGCGCAATCAGGATTTGCAGGAACTGCTCCGTCGTCTGCGCCAGCCGGTGAAGGGCACGCAATATTTCCTGCCGCTGGGGCAAGGCTGAATGCGCAACTTTTTGCAGCATCGAATCTGCTTCCGTGGATATCGGAACGACGGGCGGAAAACGCAATCAAGGGTGAGCGCTTGTCGAGGATTTTTGCCTTGAGGCCGGAGAGAGTGGCACACACGGTGTTTTCCCGTGCCGGAATGCAGTGTCGGGAGGCGTCGTGATTCAAGGGCTAAGCGTCGCTCAACACAAGGACTTATAGTCTCCTTTCGGTGACGCTTCCAGAGCTTGCCAAGGCTCCGTCTGGGACGAGGAATGTTCCGAATTGGCGTGCCGACCGGTATCGGCCGTTTTCATGTTGGTGGAACGAAAATCAACGGCGTTGATGTGCAAGAAATTGCCCGCCAGATCGCTCTCCGAACGGCAAATTATCCACGCTTAGGGAAAAAGCCTGCACATATTGCGAAAAGCGAGGATCTTTCGCCGGGCTCGGCGGCGAAGAAAAGGCGATTTTCGCAAAAGAGCCGAAACTAAGGTTCTGCTGGCACGGAGATTGCAGTATTTGCTGTAGGCGGCTTGCTACTCCGGGGCCGTCCAAAGCGGGCCAGACCATGGGGCAGCACTCGCAGCGGGCATCACGTCATAGACATAAGCGTCATCGACATCGAAGGGTTCGTAGTTCCTCCCGGCGAGTGTTGCGGGTTTTCCTTCTTGCTCTAGCGGTTTCCGCTGTAGTGTTCTTCGTTTGGAGATGGTCGAGACCTCAGGCGGCGCGAACTGCGTCAACTCCAACCGTTGCGTCAACTGCGTCGAACACGGCTCCCAATCTTTTGGAAGCGAATGCGGCAGTCGAGGCACACCCTCTTTTCCCTTATTCGGTAATCCCCGGGGGCGCGAGGAGCGGTGCGGAACTCGAGAACGCGCTGATGAAGGATCCGATCGCCGCGGCGCATTACGCGGGATTCGACGTGGCAAAAGCCCACGTGGTTCGTCTCGATCGCGGCCGCTCGGTGTACGTTTCTTACCGTATCGGGGATCACATTTACTGGATGTCGAGAAAATTGTGGCTTCCAGCGGGCGAAGCGGTGCTCACGGACGGCGAGCACGAAGCCAGAACGCGCTGCGGAAACCGGATATCGGAGACGCCGCAACTGCCCGTGGCGCTGGCCGAGCCCTCCCGCGCGATGTTAGACACGCCCGTCGCGCCCGAATTGGCTGCGACGTCCGAAATGATTCCGCTATTGCCCATTCAGCCGGCGATTGGTGGGACGGACCCGTTCGGTGGGCAGACCCTCATCCCGCCGATTATCCCGCTTGGAGGGGGTAGTGCGGGCCCGCCTCGGGGAGGTACGCCCAGCGGAAGGACTCCCCCGGGCGGCCGACCACTCGTCCCGGTGACGCCTCCGGGAGGCCCGCCAAGCGTGCCAGTAACGCCCACGCCGGAGCCGGCGAGTTTGCTGCTGCTCTCGGCCGGTTTGCTCGGCGTGTGGGCTGCCCGCAAAAAGCCGCAGCAATAGTCCAGCAGGAAATCCAGCGCAAGCAATGGTGAAGAAGCCGGCCGAGTGGCCTGAACGCCTAAGCCGCGCGGGGCGGCCCGGCGAACCGGTGACGCCATCGTCCGAAGGTGCGGTTCAGGGTGTGCCCGCGATGCAAGAACGAGAACACAGGATCTCGGCGCACGCCGAGCTTTTCCAGGGCGCGTCGAATCCGGAAGTCGCGGCCGGCTGAGACCAGCCCTTTTTCGAGCGTGGTAATGGCGTCGGCGTTGCGCCCGGCCTGGACGTAGACATCGGCGAGGTTCAAGTAGAGCTGGGCATGGTTGTGTTTCATTCCCACCGCTTCCTGGCAGAGAGTTTCCGCGTCGGCGAAGCGCTTTTCAGCGAGCGCGGCGAGAAGGCCCGTATACGACAGGTAAAACGGGTTCTTCGGAGCGACTCCCAGCGCGCGACGGGCATGCTGCAAAGCCTCGTCGGGGTGGCCATCGCGAAGATGTTTCAGGCATTCCTTGAAATCGGACATCCCAGCGTCTGATGGGGAGGTCGTACCAATCCAGTGAGACATAGGCTCCTTCTGCCCAGGACGTCGGTTGCCAGATCCGGGAGTTGACAGCAATTCCGGCCGGCGCGCCAGCCCTGAAGCGCCGGGAGCGGGGGCTCGGATTCGCTCTCGGCTGCTGACACGACACTATCGCGGCGAGCAAGTTGACGAAATAGGACGAGCGGCCAGATTTCGTTCCAGTCCTTCTGCCTGTACGAACTGACAGGCGAAAGGACGCCGCAGCACAATCGTGCGGTCGCGGCGATTCCTACCCTACCAGGCTCAGTGCGCGGGCTTTAGGTACCCGTTGAACCAGTCGATCGTGCGCGCGATCACGTCGCGGCTGTGTGCGGGATTCACGAACATGTGGCCTTCATTGGGGTAAATCACGAGGCGCGTAGGGACGCCGAGCGTCTCGAGGGCGTGCCAGAACTCCAGCGATTGTGGGGCGGGACATTCGCCGTCGCGCTCGCCGACCAGGATAAGCGTCGGCGTGGAGGCCCGCTTGATGTAGTTGATGGGCGCGCTTTTCGCGTATACCGCGGGATCGTCGTAGATGGAAGCGCCAAAATACGAAATCATCCACTGATCGATCTTGTTTTCACCGTAATAACTGAGCCAGTCCGATACGCCGGCGCCTGCGACCGCCGCGCGGAACCGTTTCGTCTGCGTGACGCCCCACATGGTCATGTAGCCGCCATAGCTCCAGCCCGTAAGGCCGAGGCGCGCGGGGTCGATGGGAGCGGACTGGATGGCCTTGTCCACGCCCGCGAGGATGTCGAGCCAGTCTCCGTAGCCGAAATCCTTCACGTTGGCCGCCGTGAATTTTTCACCTTTGCCATAACTGCCGCGCGGATTCGGGAAGAACAAAAAGTATCCCTGGGACGGAAGGGCCATGTAGTACATCCGCCGGCTGGGCCAATCCGGCATCGTCGCGGAGGCGGGTCCGCCGTGAACGACGACGACCATCGGATATTTCTTCGCCGGGTCGAAATTGCCCGGATAGAGCAGCCAGCCTTGCACCTTCCCCGCTTCGGTCGTCCAGTCGAGGCTCACTGCTTTGCCCCACGCAGGTTGCAGGGAGGAGTTCACGTGCGTAACCGGATGCCAATCGCCGACCGGGCCTGCCCAGACTTCAGGCGGCTGAGAAAACGACTGCCGAATCACCGCCGAGACATTCCTATCTTGGGAGAACGAGACACTTGGCTCGAAGGCCCCCTCGGAGGCGCGTTCCGCGTCACGCCAAAATTGAGAGATCCTGCCATCGGGCAGGCTCAGGCGGTTGACGACGGTCTCCCCATCGGAGATGCCCGCGAACAGGAGGCTGCGCGAGTCGGCGGCCCAATCGAGTGATGATGCGCTCTGCGCCATGCCGGAGGTCACGTTCCGTGGCTCTCCACCGCTGGAAGCGATCAAATAGATGTCGCCTCCGGTCACTCCCTCGTCGCTCATCAAGCCGCCGATGAAGGCGATCTGCGATCCGTCTGGCGAGCAGCGCGGGTCGGCAATCTGCATCCCCGGATGCAAAAGAATGGCGTGCATGGCGGCGGTAGAAGCGTCGATCGTGTATAGCCCGGCGATGTACCAATTGTCGTCGCCGTTGCCGTGCGCCGCTGTGAGCACGAGACGGCTGCTGTCGGGCGCCCAGTCGAATTCGTAGGCGTACATGTCAGCGGGAGTAAGCTCCCGCGAGCTGCCGGTCTCCGGGTTGACCAGCGTGAGGCGCTGTTCGGTGTAGGCGTCTGAGATCACTCCTACATCGGGAGTCTCCGCGACGAGCGGGCCAGCCTGACGCTTTGCATTTTCCGTGTAGAGCAGCGCAATCGTCTTCCCATCGGGCGACCATTGTGGGTGCGAGACGAAGCCTTTGAAATGAGTGACCTGCTTCGGTCGCGCGGCTGGATCGGCAGCGTTGATGACGTAAAGCTCGAGCTGACCGGGGCTGGCTGCGTCAGAGAGAAAGGCGATGCGCTTGCTGTCGGGCGACCAAGCCACATCGTGCTCTTCGTGCGGAGCGGCGAGATCGCGTTCGCTGCTCCTTTGTGCCGCACGCTGCCTCGATCGCGAGGCGCGACGGCCGCGGCGCTCGGGCATCAAGCCGGCCGCAGTGATTTGTCTGGGGTGGTTCGGCGTGGCCGCGTCCGCGAGGTAGATCGCGCTGTTGGATGACGGTTCGCCCCCTGGCCCGGGAATCTCTTCGACCCATGCCACGCGTTCGCCGTCCGGGGAAATGGAGGCTTGTTTGAACGTGCGCACGTCGAACAGCGCGCGCATCGCATCGGAATCAGACTGGGTGGCGGGCATAGAGGATGTCTGACCCGCCGCAATCGGCAACAGCACGAGCGAAACAGCGATCAGGAATGTGGAAGCGCGACCGGCTCGGCGTCCCATGTCTTCTCCCGGATGAGTTTGTGATGCGGCTTCCGCTCTGCGGCGCGAACGTGCCATGTTGCGGCGTCACGCTGCCAAAATCAAGATGAAGTCGAGAGCCAGGATGACTCACCCGGGGGCGTTTTCTTCGAGACTCCACCGTCGCCCAGCGACCGGTGTTGGTTTATGGATGAGGGCGAGACGCGCGAAAGCCGGCGGCGCCGTTCTCCATGTACTCGCGGATCATTTTCTGCTGCTCGGGGGTCAGGATCGTCTTCGCGGAGAGGATCGCCTCGAGATAGTGATGGACCAGGGCGGAAGCGGATTGCGAAATCGCGTCGCCCTTCGCCATGACGGCGGCACGGTCGGGATGATCCGCGCGAAGGAGTTCCTTCAGCTGGATCGCATCCACGGCAGCGCTGGCGCCCGTCTGGATCGTGAATATTTCCGTGTTGACGACGAGTTTGCGGAGGCTGTCGGCCTGCTGGTCCGTCAAACCCAGCGCCATCCGGACCATCGGATTATCCAGCTCCGCCTCCATCTTCGAAAATATCCGGAGGGGTCCACCCAGTCCTTGGCCGTGCTCTTTGAGTCCCTGAGGCCGCCACGCCTGTCCGACTACGGCTCGCCCCCTCTCGCCGGAGCGCATTAGCACGCGAGTGTGAGCTCCGAAATCCGGAGCCTGCGGTTGCTCCTGCGACTGTCCAGGCGGAGGTTGGGGCGGATCGTTTCCCGCCGGAGTCTGGGCCGCAACGGATCCTGCAAATGCCAGAAAAATGGCTGCAAAAAAACTGGAAATCATCTTCAATCGCATTGTGTCCTCCCACCGATGCGCTTCGACCAGCCAGATCCACCTTCTCCCGGCTCGTATTCGATGCACCGGTAATTACGAGTATACGCCGCAATCTTTTCGCGAGTCTTTTGGCCGCCGAAGGCGGGCCGAGCCAAAGCGGGCTTGTCGAAACGGGCCGGCGGAACTATGCTGCGCTGCGCATTATTGGGGAGGCACAGATGGAGAAGTGGACGCGCAGAAAATTCTTCCTTTCGACTTTGAGCGGCACTGTCGCGGCGAGCGCGGCGAGAGCTTTCGGAGCCGGCGTTCCCATCGACGGCCTCGGGACCACCGTTACGACGGGCACTCGCGCTACGGCTCGCGAAGGGGTCGCAGCGCAGGGGAAACGACCGCTGATCATCTCAGCGCACAACGGCCTGCCACACCTCGATGGAGGAATGGAGATTCTGCGTAAGGGCGGCGACACGCTCGACGCGGCGCTCGCCGTGGTGACGAAGGTCGAGGACGATCCGAACGACACGTCGGTGGGCTACGGCGGCTTGCCGAACGAAGACGGCGTGGTGCAGCTCGACGCGTGCGTGATGCACGGGCCCACGTCGCGCTGCGGCGCGGTGGGCGCGATCGAGAGAATCAAGAACCCGTCTCTTGTCGCGAAAACCGTGATGGACAGGACGAACCATACGTTCATCGTCGGGCGAGGCGCAACGAGACTGGCCGAGGACTTCGGATTTCAACCAATGGACCTGCTGACCGACCGCGCGCGCCTGGCGTGGCTAGCCTGGAAGGCCTCCAGCTCGAAAGACTGGCGGCCGGGCCTCGACAGTCCGGAATGGAACCGCGCTCTCGCGGAACTGCTGGACACCCCCGAAAAACTGGCACTGCGCGCATGGATCGAAGACGTCGTCGCGCATCCTCCAACGGGAACGATCAATTGTCTGGCGCTGAATGAAAAAGGCGACATCTCCGGGACGACCACGACCTCCGGTCTCGCCTGGAAAATCTCCGGGCGCGTGGGCGATTCACCTCTGATCGGCGACGGATGCTTCGTTGATAACGAGGTGGGCGCGGCAGGATCGACCGGCCGGGGCGAAGAGAACATCAAGATTTGCGGCGCGCATACGGTGGTGGAGCTGATGCGGCATGGGATGTCGCCGGCGGACGCATGCGTCGAGGCGCTCCACCGCGTGGTGCACAACTACGCATTCGACAAATCGCGGCTCAAAATGTTCGACCTCCAGTATTACGCGGTGAACAAGAATGGTGAACACGGCGCTTCGTCGCTGTGGTCGTCGGACGCGAGCGGGAACCCGATCAGCTACGCGGTCCACGATGGTTCGCAGGCGAGGTCCGTGCCTTGCACGCCGGTGTTTCAGGGCGTCGGCGGAGACTACTGATCCAGAGTGGAAAGAGAAACTCTGGGGCGGGTCTTAGACCCGACCCTACGGGACCGCTTCACACTTCGAGGTGCGAGCGCTCACTGAAAAATGATTCCCGCGTAGCCGACGACCTCGTCGCGATCGCCGCTGACGTCGCCGGAAGTGGCATAACGCAAGAGCTTCGCTTCGCTCACTCCCAGGTCGCGCAAAGCCACCAGCCCCGCGACCGCCGCCGCGTAGCCGCACATTGAAATTTCCTCGTTGCGAACCGTGTCGTAAAGGCCGGTGGGATCGATGGCGAGGAGACGGTCGATGGCCTTGCGGTCCTTCCCGCGCGTAATTTCGTCGCTCTCGTAGTGATTCATGTCGGAGCTGATCACCAGAAGCACGGGCTTCTTCTGCGCCGCGAGAACACGCGCCAGACCATGGCCGAGTTCTTCGAGTGGCGCGTAGCGGTCACTCGCCAGAACGATCGGGACGAAACGAAAATCAACCGCGAGGCGCTGCAGAAAGGGGAGCTGCACCTCGAGCGAGTGCTCGGTTTCATGCGCGACGGGATCTTCGCGAAGACGCGGGCAGGCGCGCGCTATCTCGGCGGCGAGCGCCGAGTCGATCGGGGCTTCACCGAACGGCGTCGCCCAGTTCCCTTCCGTCAGGATCGACATCGGCGCGCCATACGGAAAATGCCTGGGACCGATCAGAATGCAACGCGGTGGAATTTCGAGCGAGCCATAGACTGCGCCCGCCACGCGTCCGGAATACATGTAGCCTGCATGCGGCACCAGGCAAGCGCGAGCAGTCATCGGAGCGGCTTGGCTGGAAGTGTAGGTGTCAATTTCCGAGGCGAGGACGCGCGGATCGGATGGATAGAAGCGCCCCGCGACCGCAGGCGAGCGAATCATTGGCACAGTTGTAACACATTCCGGCTTAACGCGTGTGTTGGCAGCGATGCCGTCTACGGCGCGGCAGTTACGGCTTGGAAGTGGGGGCCGGGTGCAGCGGGGCCGTAGGCTTTGGATGGCTGGGTGTCTTGACTTTCGAGAGCTTGCCGTGAATGGCGAGCGCGACGCTTTGCCCGGGCACGTACCGGATCTTCACCGCGTCGCCGTATTGATATCCGCCCTTGTCCAGGGCCTTCTGCACGCCGGACTGTGCGCTCGCGGCATAGGTGAACGTGAGGATCTTCAGGCCGTTCGTCGCGTTGCGGACCACGATCGACCGCCGGTCGAAATGAACCACTTCGGCTTTCAGCCAGACGGGCTTGGGCGAAACCTGCCTGACCATCACTGGCGGACCGGCTTGAGCCTCAGCTCGCGGACAGAAAGACAAGGACGCGCCGACAAGCGCGAATGCGCAGAGCGTCGCGAAAATGCTAGATCTCTTCATCGAAAGAAATCTTCAGCGACTTCAGGAACTTGATGTCCTGGGGAGTGATTTCGATCTTCGGATCGGGATCCTCCTCTTCGAGGATCTCCTCGTCGACGCGAATGTGCAGCGATTCGAGGAAGCGGCGGTCCTGCTTCGTCATGCGAGCGTCGCGGGACTGGCGGCGTGCCAGGCCAATGGTCGCGTCGAGCTTCAGCACGATATCGAAGCCTGCCGAGCGGACATTGGCGATCGCTTCGGCGATGCGCTCGGATTCCGAGACGCTGTCGTTGATCGCATGTCCCAGCTCGCGCAGCAGTTGTTTCATCCGGTCGTCGAGTTGCAAGGGCTCCTCCAGTCGAACGCCCTTTCGTACATCAATTTTAGGTCCGCAGCAAGAGCGAAACAAGGCCCCTCGAATCGCCGCGTCCCTCAGCGGTTACCTGTCCGCCGGGGCTAGCAGGTTCGGCGGAGGTCCTCAACTATCTCTTATCGTACCGCTTCAGGGCCGCGAGAATCTCTTCTCCGTAGGTTTCCGTCTTGAGCGCCCCGAAGCCCCGGACCTCGCGAAGCTGGCTCAACGTCCGGGGCTTGCGTTGGCATAAGTTGTCGAGGGTTGAATCGTGCATCACAACAAAGGCAGGCACGGAGCGTTCCTTGGCTGCCGCCCGCCGCCATTCACGAAGATACTCGCGTAATCCGGAATCGACTTCCGTGGGCTTCGAGGCCGGAGGAGGAGGGTTCGATTTGCGGCGTTTGCGGCCGCGGCGGCCACCCTCTGCGGCAGGCGCCCGAGCGCCGAGCCACTCCGCGCCGCACCCGCAGACGTCGCACGCCCCGCACGATGCCCATTTCGGATTCTCGCCGAAATGAACACAGATTTGCCGATGGCGGCAGCTGCGGGAATCCACGAAGGTGCGGATCTTGTGATAGCGCTGCCACGCCCGCTCCTTTTCGGCGGAATCCTCGATCTGCTGGATGAAATGGGCCAACAGCCCGGCGTCCTGTTTCTGCCAGAGCAGAATGCAATCGGCGGGCTGGCCGTCGCGCCCCGCACGGCCCGCCTCCTGATAGTACTGTTCAATCGATTTCGGCAGCGAAAGATGAATCACGGCACGCACCGAAGCCTTGTTGATTCCGAGGCCAAACGCGATGGTGCCCACCAGCACGCGAACCTGGTCAGACGTCCAGAGCTCTTGATTCCGCCGCCGCGTGGGGGGATCCATCTTGTCCGTGATAGCCGATCGCCGCAATTCCGTTGTGTTCGAGATAGGCGATCGTCTGCGCGACGCGGGCGATCGTGGGCGAATAGACGATAACGTTGCTTCCGGCCTGCCTGCGCACCGCGTTCACCAGCAGCTCCATCTGGTCGAACGAATTGCACTCCTTCACGATGTAGCGCAGATTCGCCCGGTGGAAGCTCGCGATGTACTTATCGGGATTTTTCAGTTGGAGCTGCTCGATGATGTCGTGGCGGACGTGCCGCGTCGCGCTAGCCGTAAACGCCGCGATCGGACACTCCGGAAACTCGACTCGCAGGCGGCTCAACTGCCGGTAGTCGGGCCGGAATTCGTGCCCCCATTCCGAGATGCAATGGGCCTCGTCGATCGCGAAGAACGAGATTGGGACCTTCTCCAGCCAGAGGGCGGTGTCGGCGCGCGCCAGCCGTTCCGGCGAAATGTACAAGAGCCGATATTTTCCCGCGCAGGCGGCGCGCGTGATTTCCGTCTGTTCCGCGGCTGCGAGGGAGCTATTCAGCACAGCTGCGGAAATTCCCATCTGCGCCAGTTGCGCCGCCTGGTCCTGCATCAGCGCGATCAGCGGCGAAATGACGACGGCTGTCTTTCCTTCGAGCAGCGCGGCTGGGAGCTGGTAGCATAACGATTTGCCGCCGCCCGTCGGCATTACGACGCACGTGTCGTGCCCGTCGAGCAGGCTGCGTACCACGCTGGCTTGGCGCGGCCGAAACGACTGGAAACCCCAATACTTCAGTAACGCCGCGCGTATCTGCGAGTCAGAAGTCACTGGCGCGAGTATAAGACTGCGCGAGGAGCCGGTCTACAAATCGAGGCACGGAATCGGAGCGGGCAAACGACGCCGATGCGAAATTCTGATTTCGCCGCTTTCATTCTCAGGCTTTCGTTTGATTAACCAGGGGGGAAAAGCAGAAATAGCCGAATCGAAAAAAACACACTAGAATCTGGGCATGGACCCGCGCGTAATGCCGGTGTTGTGGCGCTCGGCGCTGGTGTCGTTGCGCGCGTTCTGGCGCGTTGCCCGGCAGCTCTTCCACGAGGCCATCGGCGCCTTCTTTGCGCTATTTGCGGTGTACGGCCTGATCGCGGCGTGGCGGCAATGGAAGGGGCATCCGGTCATCTGGCTGATCGCATTTTCGATTGCCTACACGATCATGATGGCGGTGTTTTCCGTCGCGGCGTTCCGGCGCGCCCGCAGGATCGGCCAATTGGAAGACGGGAAGTAGAGAAGAGAAAATGGAAAATGGGGAGCGGCAGACGAAACTCTTCTATTTCCCCTTTCTATTTTCCTCCGCGTGCAGCGATGAAGACTCCTGACAAATCTGCCGCGCTTTCCGAGCGCAAAGCCGCTTCCACCACAGGTTTGCCGATGCAGACGGTCGTCACGCGTGAGGACCTGCACGAATTCGATGCGGAGCGCGACCTCGGCTATCCCGGCGAATTTCCTTTCACGCGCGGCGTCTATCCCACGATGTATCGCGGGCGGCTGTGGACCATGCGCCAGTACGCGGGCTTCGGAAGCGCCGCAGAATCGAACCGCCGCTATCGCTACCTGCTCGCGCAGGGGCAGACGGGTCTTTCCGTCGCGTTCGATTTGCCCACGCAAATCGGCATGGATTCCGACCACGCGCTGGCGCTGGGCGAAGTGGGCAAAGTGGGCGTCGCCATCGATTCGCTCGAGGACATGCACGCGCTGTTCGAGGGCATTCCGCTGGATCGCGTTTCCACTTCGATGACCATCAACTCGACCGCGGCGATCTTGCTCGCGCTGTACGTCGCGGTCGCCAAGGAACAAGGCGCGAATCTGCGGCGCCTCTCCGGCACGGTGCAAAACGACATCCTGAAGGAATACATCGCACGCGGAACGTACATTTATCCGCTGCGGCCGGCGATGCGCATCGTGACGGATATTTTCGCCTGGTGCCGCCGGGAACTGCCCAATTGGAACGCGATTTCGATCTCGGGCTATCACATTCGTGAAGCGGGCTCGACCGACGTGCAAGAGGTCGCCTTCACGCTGGCGAATGCCATCGCCTACGTGGACGCGGCCGTGGCGGCGGGCTTGCAGGTGGACGAATTCGCGCCGCAGCTTTCGTTTTTCTTCAACGCGCACAACGAGCTGCTCATGCAGGTTGCCAAATTTCGCGCCGCGCGGCGTCTGTGGGCGCGAACGATGCGCGAACGCTTTGGCGCGCGGGATCCGCGCTCGATGATGCTGCGCTTTCACGCGCAGACGGCGGGTTCGTCCCTCACCGCGCAGCAGCCGGAAAACAATCTGGTGCGCGTCGCGCTGCAATGCCTTGCGGCCGTGCTGGGCGGCTGCCAGTCGCTGCATGCGAACGCACTCGACGAAGCGCTCGCGCTGCCGACCGAGGACGCGGCGTTGCTCGCGTTGCGCACGCAGCAGATCATCGCGCAGGAAACCGGCGTCGCGAACACGATCGACCCCGTTGGCGGTTCGTACGCCATCGAAGAGCTGACCAACGAAATCGAAGCGGGCGCGCGCGATTACATCGCAAAAATCGACGCCATCGGCGGCATGCTGCGCGCCATCGAGGACGGGCTACGTCCAGCAGGAAGTTCAGAAATCGGCGTACGAATATCAGCGGGCGGTCGAATCCGGCGATCAGGTGGTCGTGGGCGTAAATCGCTTTCAGGCGGAAGAAGAGCGCCCGATTCCCACGCTGCGTATCGATCCCGAAGTCGAGCGCTCGCAGATCGCGCGGCTTAAGGCGCTGCGTTCCCACCGCGACGCATCGAAAGCTCGCGGTGCGCTCGAAGAAATCGAACGCCGCGCTCGCGGCTCGGAGAACCTGATGCCCGCGATCCTCGCGGCCGTCGAATCATCGGCGACCGTTGGCGAAATCTCCGATGCCCTTCGCCGCGCCTTCGGCGAATACCGGGAATCCGTCGTGATCTGAGGTGCGGGTTCTTTCTGCGCCCACCGGCAATTCTCCGCGCGCTCTGTGTTACTGTTTTGCCGTTTCGATGAAGAGCAAATCGATACGGAGCACGCGAAAGCCGCTCGCGAAGTTGGTTCTCGCCTCCCGTTCCCCGCGGCGCGCCGCTATCCTGCGCAACGCGGGATTGGCATTCCAGGTGTGCGCGACGGACGTGGACGAATCGCGTTTGGGACACGAATCCGCGCGCGCGCATGTGCTGCGGCTTGCCAAAGCGAAAGCCTCCGTTGCGGCGCAACGTATGCAGAAACGGGGACGCTCGGCGACTGTGATTGGCGCGGATACCGTGGTGCTCGCGCGTGGACAAATCCTTGGCAAGCCCCGCGATGCGAACGATGCGCGACGAATGCTTCGCCTTCTCAGCGGCAGGGTCCATCAAGTTCTCACCGGGATCTCCGTCCTCAGTGTCTCCGATAGAAAGGAATTGCATCACATCGAAGCCACTCGCGTGCATTTTGCGAAACTATCGAACGAAGATATCGATGGTTACATTGCGACCGGCGAGCCGTTTGATAAAGCGGGCGCCTACGGAATTCAGGCGATTGGCGGGCGTTTCGTTGACTGGATCGAAGGCTGCTACTTCAACGTGATGGGGCTGCCGCTAGCTCGCGTCTGGGGAATGCTTGGCCAACTGGCAGTACGCGATGGGCCGAAGGCATGGTCGGGAAAACACTCACGCTCCACAAGACGGAGCACGGGACGCCCGACGGCTCGAGTTGCCGGCGGAGTAATGATTCGATGACAAGCAGCCTTGCGGCCTAGAGGTTCTGCTTCCCCCGCGCACGCATCAGCAACAGGCTTCGCTGCGCGAATGGCGCGTAGACCAAGGCGGCAGTGGCGCCAAGCGCCAGCCCGATTCCGATGTGTCGTGCAATCAGAAACGGAGCCAGCGCCCAAAGCTCGTCGAGCAGCAGCACGTAAGGAAACAGCTTGAGGAAATTCTCGCCCAGTCGCCGATAGCGGAACGCGCACGCCGACAACAAATACAGCCGCAGCGGAACTCCCGCAACCGCCGTCAGGACAATCAAGACGAAGGCCGCGCGGTCGTGGCGCGTGAGGTTTGCCAGGATCGTTAGCAGCGGAGGAAAATTCGCGAGCGCCGTAACGTAGAAGGCCAGATACATCACCTGCAGAGCGACAAACAGCCCTCGCGTGATCGCGCGGGAGGCTTCCGGCAGATCCTCCGGATGACTCAGCAAACTTTTCGAGCGCCCGCCGGGAATCGCGGAGCCCTCGCCGGTCCCGCTTTGCGGTTCTGCTGATCGCGACTCGCCGACGAGCCCGACTCGGCCGCCGCCTCCGCCCCCATCCTGCACGTCAACGGGCGCCACGAAACGATATCCCACTCGCGGCAGAGTCTGGATGAGCCGCGAGTTCGACGCTGAATCGCCGAACGCGCCGCGCAGCTTATTGACCGCCGTGTTCACACCATGGTCGAAATCCACAAAGGTGTTCGCGGCCCAAATCTTGTCTCTCAGTTCATCGCGGGTAATCACTTCGGCGGGACGTTCGAGCAGAAGCAGCAAGACCTGGAGCGGCTGCGCCTGCAAGCGTGACTGCGGCTTCCCATTCTTGCGCAACTCGCCGGTTTCGGCGGTCAGTTCGTAGATTCCGATCCGAAACACGCGCGTATCTCGCGCCACGTCGGTCATTGGGGTCAGCCTCAGCGTCTGGCGAGACATTCTAATCCGGGCGATCTCTTTTCGTAACTCTCGTTTGGACGGCAGCTTACGGGATGAGAACGGTTCGCGGCGCGTTTGATCTGCTGTGCATTGAATCGAATCGTTGTTTCGCGTATTTCGATCGCGGACGGGAGACCAACCAGATGAAACGCCGCGCCAAACTCGTTCTCGTTGCACTAACGACAATAGCTTTCGCCGGAGAGTTCCCGTGCGCGGCAGCTGCGGCGCGGCCTTCGACCGCCGCAACTCGCGCCTACAACAATTATCTCCGCCTTGCCGAATCGCGCATGGCAGAAGACTACCGCGCCGGGGGCGTGTTTATCGCGGAGGAAGTGCTGTCCGAGCCGAACGCCGGGACCGAACTGAGCGCTGGCCACGTTCTCATACGTTGCGTGGCGGGGTGCGATTCGAGCGGCGTAGCCGTTCCTGACGGCCTGATCCATGACTGGCTCGGCGTGGTCTTCATTCCCGGCGTTTCTGTGCCAAGAGTGCTCCATTTCGTCCAGGACTACGACCACGCGGCAGATCACTACGCGCCGAATGTGACCCAGTCGCGTCTGCTTTCCCGCTCCGACGACTCGTTTAGCGTGTTCCTGCAACTGAAGCAAACAGAACTGCTGACCATCCTCTTCGACACGGAGTATGAGGTTCGCTACGTGCGGCTCGGCGATTCGCGGGTCTACAGCCTTTCGCATAGCACGCGCATTGCACAACTCGCTCAGGGTTCGCGGAACCGCGAATTGGTTCCAGCAGAGAGCGACGGTTTTCTCTGGCGCCTCGACAGCTACTGGCGATTCGAACAGGTTTCCGGCGGCGTCTACATCCAGTGCCGCGCGATCTCGCTGAGCCGCGATATTCCTCGCGGCCTTGCCTGGATCGCTACCCCGTTCATCAAGAACATTCCACGGAAATCGCTCGAGGCCATGCTGGGCTCTACGCGCGCCGCACTGCTGCGCGGGTCACCCCCGGCGTCGCCAGCACGAAAACAAGACCGAACCGCAAAGGAGGATTAGGACGATGACTCTCAGCTCAGTCCCGCTCGAAACCGTTGCCGCCACGGAACCATCATCGCCGCCCCTCCGGGCCCACGGTACAGCCGTAACGCCGGCTTTTCGCAACGCCGAACGCGTCCAGGAAAGCATAACCGCGCGCGTGGAGAGGAAAACGCTACTCTGGATTGCCGCACGCCTGCCGTTGTGGGTCACCTCCGACCAACTCACGTGCCTCGGGCTGGGAGCGATGCTTTTCGGCTGGGGCAGCTATCTTCTCGCGCGCTGGTACCGTTCGGGATTTCTGCTTGCCACGGTGGCGCTAGCTCTCAATTGGTTTGGCGACAGCCTGGACGGCACGCTTGCGCGCGTGCGCGGTCAGCAGCGCCCACGCTACGGCTTTTACGTCGACCACGTGATCGACTCGATTGGAGCGGTCTTGCTGATGAGCGGCCTTGCCGCTTCCGGCTGTCTCGACTGGAGGATTGCCGCTGCCATGCTCGTGGGTTTCCTGCTGCTTTCCATCGAAAGCTATCTCGCGAGCTACACGCTGGGCCTGTTTCGCATGTCGTTCTGGAAATTCGGGCCGACGGAGATTCGCATCCTGCTCGCGGCCGGGAACCTCGCGCTGTGGGTCAATCCTCAAGCGATGGTTATAGGCCGCTTTCGCCTGTTCGATTTTGGCGGAATCGTAGCCAGCGCCCTGATGCTTGCGATGTTCCTCGCCTCCGCTATGAAGCACACGCAACAGCTCTATCGCCAGGAACGACTTCCCGAACGGCGCGAGTCAGACGGCTGAACCTGCTGATTCGGATCATCCGACAGCCACAAAAAGCAGAAGCGGCGGCCCAGTCGGCCGCCGCTTCAAACACTTTCGATGCTGTGCTTCGATCTCTTGTGTTCCCCGCGCCTACTTCTTCGGTTCGGCTGGCGTGGCCGCAGGGGGATTCTGCACGGGCGTGCTGGCGGGCGGATTCGTCGGAGGGGGTTGGTCGCGCATTCCTTCCTTGAATTCCCGGATCCCCTGTCCCATGCCGCGCATGAGTTCAGGCAGCTTGCGACCTCCAAAAAGGACGAGCACGATGAGCAGGATGATCAGAAGATGCATAGGACTTAAAGCTTCCATACCGTACCTCCAATAACGCAACTACATGCTACATCCGCGCTCGGCAGCTGCGCTCCTAAATTTTCTTTTCAACCTACAGTATAACACGCTGATCACCGACGCGCCGCGTTACGTGCTCGCGGTCGAGGTACTCGAGCAGGGGAATCGCGTACTTGCGTGTGACGCCCGTAAGTTCTTTGAATGCAGGGACCGGCAGGCTTGCTCCCTTTTGCTTCTTGTAGCCCGCGACAAGTTCGCGCAGCTTTGCCACAGCCGTCCGATGAAACGCCAGGTCTTCCGCGACTTTGATCAGCGCCTTTTCGCGCAGCAGAATCTGGAAAATCTTCTGCGCGCGAGCAGCGCTCGACCGGCAATTTCTCGAGGACGGCGGAAAAACTCGGCACGGCGAGCCCGGCGGTCTCGAATTCGCGCTCGATGATGTCCTTGGCGCGCGCCTCTTCCGGCGTAAGCGCGATCTCGCGTCCTGCGCGGCGCACCAGGTCTCCCGAAATGACTGTCGCGCCCGCCCGCACGGCATCATCGAGCGCCACTTCGAACAAATCGGCGTCAGGATTGCCCACGCGGCCGCGCAGCTCCTGCTTGGGGACTCCGGCCAGCAGCGGATTCGCTCCGTGGAACTCCTCGACTGACTTCCGAATCGCCGCCGCACATTCGCTCACCAGTTCGAACGCGGCGATTTTCAGGGGCTGATCCAGCAGAACGCGAACCTGGTCCTGTTCCGATAGCGCTTTCACCACGGCCCGAATCTCGACCTCCGTCCAGCCCGCCCGGGCAGTGATTTCCGCCAGCGCGAGCGGACGCGGCAGCCTCGCCGCCAGCGCCGCCAGAATCTCTCCCTGGCTGCCGCGCTCCAGCGTCTCCAGAAAAGGCGCGGTGGACGCATCGTTCCGCCGGTGCCTGGGCGCCTGCGCGTCGATCACGACACCGCCGCCAATGGTTACCACCGGCGAAAACTGCCGCAGGATGAAGCGGTCGCCGGGCAGCAGCAGAACTGCTTGGTCCAGGCGCAATTGCGCGAAAGCGGCTGCGCCGGGGGCAAGTGAGTCCTTCTCCAGCAGAACGGCCTCCGCGATCGTTTCCGCCGTGCCTTGGTGAAAGTGCAAGCGAGATCGAGTTTTCAGTGGCCGCGCCGAATCGAGCAGCGTGATCCGGGCGTCGACTCGCGTGGACGGCTCGAATACGCCCGCGGGCGCGAGCACCATCCCACGCCCAATTTCGCCGTGCTCGACACCCGCCAGATTCACGGCCGTTCGCTGTCCAGCTACGGCGCGATCGACCGAGCGTCCGCCCGAATGGAGTCCGCGAACACGCACGCTGCCGACGCGCCGGATAAATCTCCGCTTCATCTCCCACCCCAAGCGATCCCGAGATAAGCGTCCCGGTCGCCACCGTGCCAAAGCCCTTCATGGCGAATGATCGGTCGATCGGTAACCGAAAGTGCCCCGCTTCATCCCTCGGCGCCCCGTGCCGCGCAACAGCCAGCAGCGCGTTTTTCAGCAGCTCCAGACCAGCGCCTGTCTTTGCGCTCACCGCGACGACCGGCGCGCCCTCGAGGAACGAGCCGCGCGCGAATTCTTCAACCTCAAGCCGCACGAGGCCGAGAACGTCGGCATCGACCAGATCCGCCTTCGTGATGGCCACCAGCCCGCGCCGAATCCCGAGCAAGCGGCAAATATCGAAATGCTCGCGCGTTTGCGGCTTGATCGATTCGTCGGCCGCGATCACCAGCACGACCAGGTCGATGCCGCCCACGCCCGCCAGCATGTTGCGAACGAACCGTTCGTGACCCGGAACATCGACGAATCCAAAGCGGACGCCCTCCAGTTCCAGGAACGCGAAACCCAGGTCGATGGTGATCCCGCGGCGCTTCTCTTCTTCGAGACGGTCGGGATTCGTGCCTGTAAGCGCTTCGATCAGGGCTGATTTGCCGTGGTCGATATGCCCGGCCGTGCCGACAACGACGTGCTTCGCTGGCTCCATGTCGATCTGGGATGCTACTGGAGCCCTCGCCGAGCGTCAAACCCCGGGCCACATGGTTCTGATCCATCCCCGGCGGGCGGAAGACGTTCTTCCCCGGAAAACGATACTTGGGGCTTGAAACAAGCCATGGGCATGGTAATATAGGACTGGAATTGTACTGTATGAGGCGGCGTGACCTTACGGGGGCTTGGCGGCAGGTAAACCACCCGGATTCAAGGCAATGGTCAGACTCAGCAAATTAACCGATTACGGCATGGTCCTGATGAGTTGCTTCGCCCGGAGCCCGGTGGGGTCGCTGCGGACGGCTCGTGATCTGGCGGCCGAATCGCGCCTGCCGTTGCCCACGGTCAGCAAAGTTTTGAAGGAACTGCTGCAGAGCGGGCTGCTGGTTTCCCGTCGCGGTACTCAAGGCGGCTATACGCTGGCTCGCAAGCCGCGGGAAATCTCGCTGGTGGAGATTATCTCCGCGTTGGAGGGCCCGGTCGCACTGACGGAATGCAGCACGGACATCACTGGCCTTTGCGACGTGGAAGCGTGCTGCGCAATCAAAAGAAATCAGCAGGTGATCAACGAGGCCATTCGGGGGGTTCTGGCCAAGTTGATGCTTTCAGACTTGATCGAACCTCTCGGGCTCACCGCCATCCAAGGGCTGACTGGCGGTTCGACGCCCAGTAATCATCTGACGGGGAGAGTTCAATGAGCAGTAACACCGATGCGATTCGCGATCTGGCGGAGCGCGAATACAAGTGGGGTTTCATCACCGATATTGAGGAAGACCGCGTCCCAAAAGGTCTCAACGAAGAGACGATTCGGCTGATCTCGGCGAAAAAGAATGAGCCCGAATTCATGCTGCAGTGGCGGCTGAAGGCGTATCGCCACTGGGCGTCGCTGGAACGCGCGCAAGCTGAACCCAAGTGGGCCAATATCAAGTACCCGCCGATCGACTACCAGGAGATCGTCTATTACTCGGCGCCGAAGAGAAAGCCCAGCCTGAAGAACCTGGAGGAGATCGACCCTGAGATTCTGCGCACCTACGAGAAGCTGGGCATACCGCTCGCGGAGCAAAAGAAGCTGGCCGGGCGTCGCTGTGGACGCTGTGTTCGACAGCGTTTCCGTCGCCACCACATTCAAGGGAAAATTGGCGGAAATTGGCGTCATCTTCTGCCCGTTCTCCGAAGCAGTGCAGAATCATCCCGAGCTTGTGCAGAAATATCTCGGCTCCGTCGTCCCTTATAGCGACAACTTCTTCGCCGCGCTGAACGCAGCGGTGTTCACGGACGGCTCGTTCGTCTACGTCCCGAAGGGCGTGCGTTGCCCGCTGGAGCTCTCCACGTATTTCCGCATCAATGCCGCCTCCACCGGCCAGTTTGAGCGGACGCTGATCATCGCCGACGAAGGAGCCTACGTCAGCTACCTGGAAGGCTGCACCGCGCCAATCCGCGACGAAAACCAGTTGCACGCGGCGGTTGTGGAGCTCGTCGCGCTGGACAACGCGCAGATCAAGTACTCCACCGTGCAGAACTGGTATCCCGGCGACAAGGAAGGCCGCGGCGGGATCTACAACTTCGTCACCAAGCGCGGCAAGTGCCAGGGCGTCAATTCGAAAATTTCGTGGACGCAGGTCGAAACCGGCTCAGCCATCACGTGGAAGTATCCGAGCTGCATCCTGCAGGGTGACAACTCGGTGGGCGAATTCTATTCCGTCGCGCTGACCAACAATCACCAGCAGGCGGACACCGGCACGAAAATGATCCACATTGGCAACAACACGCGCAGCACGATCGTTTCGAAGGGCATCTCCGCCGGCTTCGGCCAGAACACCTATCGCGGGCAGGTGAAAATCCTGAAGAACGCGGCAGGCGCGCGCAATTACACGCAGTGCGATTCCCTGCTGATCGGCGACAAGTGCGGAGCGCACACGTTCCCGTATATCGAAGTCCGCAATTCCACCGCGCGGATGGAGCATGAAGCTTCCACATCGAAGATCGGCGAAGATCAGCTCTTCTACCTGCGCCAGCGCGGCCTGAAGGCGGAGGACGCCGTTTCGATGATCGTCAACGGCTTCTGCAAGCGCGTGTTTCGCGAGCTGCCGATGGAATTCGCCGTCGAAGCGCAAAAGCTATTGAGCGTGAGCCTCGAAGGAAGCGTCGGATGACGAGCGCCCGCACCAGCACAAGTTCGAATTCAAGGAGTGAAGGATGAGTTTGCTCGAAATCAAGAACCTGCACGCGACCGTGGACAATCACGAAATCCTGCGCGGCGTGAATCTACGCGTGAATCCCGGCGAAGTGCACTCGATCATGGGACCCAACGGCTCGGGCAAGAGCACGCTGGCGCAGGTTCTGGCGCGTCATGAGACCTACAACGTCACCGAGGGCGAGATTCTCTTCAACGGTAAGGATCTGCTCGCCATGAAGCCCGAAGAGGCCGCCTGTGAAGGCGTTTTTATGGCCTTTCAGTACCCCGTCGAGATTCCCGGCATCGGCAACACATATTTCCTGCGTTCGGCTCTCAACGCCATCCGCAAATATCGCGGCCAGGATGAAATGGACGCCATGGATTTCCTGCCCCTGTTCCGCGAGAAGCTGAAGCTGCTTGAAATGGACGAGAAGCTGATGAACCGCTCGCTCAACGAGGGCTTTTCCGGCGGCGAGAAGAAGCGCAACGAAATTCTGCAGATGGCCGTGCTGGAGCCCAAGCTGGCTATCCTGGACGAGACCGACTCCGGCCTCGATATCGACGCGCTGCGGATCGTCGCGGGCGGCGTCAACGCGATGCGCAGCCCCGAGCGGGCGTTCATCGTGGTCACGCACTACCAGCGTTTGCTCAACTACATCGTCCCCGATTTTGTCCACGTGCTCGTCGACGGCCGCATCATCCGCTCCGGCGGCCCTGAGCTGGCTCTCGAGCTGGAGGAAAAAGGGTACGTTCCGATGGATCGCGCTTCGCAGACCGTTGCGCAGGCTTAACGCAGCTCGAATGCACACCGCAGGGGGAAGAAGCTCGTGACTCCGGCAGCCCAAGCTCAAACGCAACGCCTGGAAAATTACCTGGAAGGCTTCAGCGAATTCCAGAAGCTCGCGGCCGGCCGTGACCTGCCGTGGCTGCGCGCGCTTCGCGAGAATGCCTTCGCGCGCTTCTGTGAAGTCGGCTTTCCGACTACGCGTGATGAAGACTGGCGTTTCACCAACGTCTCAACCATCGCGGAAACTCCGTTTCGGATTGCGCGCGATCGAGCCCGCGTTTCGCCGCGCGATTTGGACTCCTGGCGCATGGAAGCCGCCGCTTGCCAGCTTGTTTTCGTCAACGGCCGCTTTTCCGCCGAGCTCTCCTCGTTCGCAAATTTGGCGGCAGGCGTTCACGTCAGCAGCCTGGCCAAGCGGATCCTGGAGAATCCAAAGGAAATCCAGCCTCATCTCGGCGCTTATCTTGACACCCAGCGCGACGCCTTTTCCGCCTTGAACACCGCGTTTTCCGAAGACGGCGCGTTTATCCACATCCGTCGCGGCACTGCGCTGCAAGCGCCCATCCATCTTCTCTTCGTCTCGGCTGGAAACGGCGCGCCGCTGATGACGCATCCTCGCAACCTGATCGTCGCGGAAGAAGGAAGCCAGGCGGCGATCATCGAAGACTACGTTTCGCTCGATAGCGGCGTGGCCTTCTGCAACACGGCCACCGAACTCGTCGCGCGCGAGAACGCCGTCGTTTCCCATTACCTGATCGAACGCGAGGACACGCACGCCTTCAACGTTTCGACCCTTCGCATCCAGCAGGGCCGCAGCGCCAGCGTCGCGTCGCACTCCTTGCTTCTGGGAGGCGCGCTCGTCCGCAACAACGTGCATCCGGTACTGGCCGGCGAAGGCGGCGAGTGCCTGATCAACGGCCTCTTCATCGGCGGCGGACGCCAGCATCTCGACAACTACATGTACGTCGAGCACGCCAGTCCCCACTGCAGCAGCCGTCAGTTCTATAACGGCATTCTCGACGGCCACGCGCACGGCGTTTTTCACGGCCGCATCATCGTACACAAGGACGCCCAGAAGACGGACGCCAAGCAGACGAATCGCAACCTGCTGCTCTCCGACGATGCGCAGATCGACACCAAGCCGCAGCTCGAAATCTACGCCGACGACGTGAAGTGCACGCACGGCGCCACGATCGGCCAGATCGACGAGGTCGCGCTCTTCTACCTGCGCTCGCGTGGCATCGACGAAGGCGCTGCGCGCAAACTGCTGCTCCTGGCTTTCGCCGGCGAGTGCCTCGACCGCATGAAAGAAGACGCCGTCCGCGGGTTCGTCGAAAACTTGATCAACAACTGCCTGTTCGAGGCGTCCAGGCCGCGCGAAGCCGCACCACGCACCCGCCCGACCGATTCCGGCAGGCGCTGGGAGGAGGTTGGATGAGCACCGTTGCCAAACAGCAGGCCGGTGCGCCGTACGCTTCGCTTGAGCGCGGCAGGCGCTTCGATGTCGAGCGTGTTCGCGGGGATTTCCCCATCCTCCGGGAGCAGGTTCATGGCCATCCGCTCGTCTATCTGGATAACGCCGCGACATCGCAGAAGCCGCAGGTGGTGATCGACGCGATTCGCAACTATTACGAACACGACAACGCCAACATCCATCGCGGCGTCCATTTTCTTTCCGAGCGCGCAACGGAAGAATACGAGCGCGCCCGGCGCACGGCGCAGCAATTTGTGAATGCGGCTGACGCGCGCGAAATCATCTTCACGCGCGGGACCACCGAAGCGATCAACCTCGTGGCGCAAACCTATGGCCGCAAGCATGTGGCGGCGGGCGATGAGATCCTCGTCACGGCGATGGAGCATCACTCGAACATCGTTCCCTGGCAGCTTTTGTGCGAGGAAAAGGGCGCCCAGTTGCGCGTCGCGCCAATCGACGACCGCGGCGAACTCCTCGTCGGCGAATTCGAGAAGCTTCTCGGCTCGCGCACGAAGATCGTCGCGATCCCGCATGTCTCGAACGCGCTTGGCACGATCAATCCCGTGGGAAAACTCGTCGAACTGGCGCATCGCTGGAACGTTCCCGTGCTGGTCGATGGCGCACAAGCCGCGCCGCATCTTCAGATCGACGTTCGGGCGCTCGGCTGCGACTTCTATGCGTTCTCCGGGCACAAGGTCTACGGCCCGACGGGCATCGGCGTTCTCTACGGTAAAGCCGCGCTTCTCGAAGCGATGCCTCCCTACCAGGGCGGCGGCGACATGATCAGCTCCGTCACCTTCGAGAAAACCACTTATAACAAGCTGCCTTACAAATTCGAAGCAGGCACTCCGAATGTTTCGGGCGCGATCGGGCTGGGCGCCGCGCTCGATTACGTGAACGGATTGGGAATCGGTGAAATTGCCGCGCATGAAGAAGAGCTTCTCGCCCGCGCCACCTCGGCGCTCTCGGCCGCGCCCGACATTCGACTGATCGGCACCGCGCCTCACAAGGCAGGCGTGGTTTCGTTCGTGATGGACGGAATCCATCCGCACGATATCGGGACCATCCTCGATCAGGAAGGAATCGCGGTTCGCACGGGCCATCATTGCGCGCAGCCCGTGATGCAGCGATTCAATGTGCCGGCCACCGTGCGCGCTTCGTTCGGGCTTTACAACACGAAGCAGGAAATCGAAGCGCTGGTGAACGGCATCCGCAAAGTGCGGGAGGTTTTTGCCTGATGTCGGATTTGCGCGACCTGTATCAGGAAGTGATCCTCGAGCACAGCAAGGCTCCGCGCAATTTCCGCGAATTGCCCGCCGCGAGCCGCCATGCCGAAGGCTACAACCCTCTCTGCGGCGATCATTTCACCGTCTACCTGGAACTCGACGGCGATTCGATTCGCGACATCGCCTTTCAAGGCTCGGGCTGCGCGATTTCCAAAGCGTCCGCCTCGATGATGACGCAAATGCTCAAGGGCAAGACCAAAGCCGAGGCTGAAGAGCTGTTTCGCCGCTTTCAAGCTCTGGTCACAAATCAGCCGGCGACGGGCCCAAGTGCTCCAGACCGAAATGGTGACGGTCACGACGAACCGAGTGCTGAAAAACTAGGAAAGCTTGCCGTGTTTTCCGGGGTCCGCGACTATCCGGTGCGCGTGAAGTGCGCCACTCTCGCTTGGCACACCTTGCACGCGGCGCTGGAAGGCTCTCAGCAACCCGTCTCGACGGAGTAAACACGAGGTTTTTGTAGCGCCGGCGTCTCGCCGGCGGGTTTGATTCGGAATCGCGTAGGGGCGGATCTCAGCCTGCTCGCCGTGGCGAGAGGCCCAGGGCTATCGAGGATCTGTCGCGGCCCGTGCCGTGTGCCGCGCGAAACGTAGCGATGCAGGAGCACGTTCCATGTCAAACGAGATCATCACCCTTAAACGCGACTGCCCCGTGATCGCAATTCCCAGCGGAACTTCCGAAACGCTGCTAGGTGGCTCTACAGTTCGCATCATGCAATCGCTCGGCACCAGTTACACGGTGGTCAGCGGCTGCGGCGCGATGTATCGCGTCGACGCCGCCCATGCGGACGCCCTCGGAATCGAGGCCCCGACGGCCGGGAAGCAAGGCTCCCCGGCTTCGGAATCCGCGCCCGCCGAATTCAGCGAAAAGCTCGTCGAGGATCAGTTGCGCACCGTGTTTGATCCCGAAATCCCCGTAAATATCGTCGATCTGGGTCTGGTTTATGCGTGCGACATTACGCCGCTCGATGCCGGCCAGTACAAAATCGACGTGAAAATGTCGATGACGGCGCCCGGCTGCGGCATGGGCAACGTGCTCAAGGCCGATGTGGAGGCCAAGCTTTCCCGCCTTCCCAGCGTCAAAGAAGTGCACGTCGAAGTGGTCCTCGACCCGCCCTGGAGTCCCGCGCGCATGTCCGAAGCGGCCAAACTCCAGCTCGGATTCGATCTCGACTACGGACAGGCCGATTCCTCCTTACCCGTCTACCCTCAACGCCGGTAGTCTCTCCAGCGCTTTCTACTCGAGAGGTGTATCGCGTAGAAATCGTCTGTGTGGCCCTCTTCTTCCTTGATTTTTCCTTGACTGGTGGTAAACGCAAGAGCGGTACTAACCCTTCTCGCCTAACCCTTCTCGCCTAACCCTTCTCGCCTAACCCTTCTCGCCTAACCTACCTTCCGCAGTTTCGAATCATTTGAAAATATTCTGAGCACATTCACGCGCTCGACAGTTAGGAAAGTGTTTTTGTTTGTGTGCGAGTGTTGCGCGTCCCGCCCTCGCTTGTTCGAAATGCGCGTGTAGTGACGACCAACCCTCTTGATTTCGCACAGGACCTCCGTAGCATCGCGGTATGTATCTGCGACGCTGCTATCGGCGCAAGGACGGCAAGCGTCACGCCTACTGGGCATTGGTGGAAAGTTACCGAACGAATCGAGGCCCCCGACAACGCGTGGTCGCGTGGTTGGGAGTGATGACGAGCGCGGCCGTTTGGGAGTGAAGCGCTGCGCCGAGAAGCGCTCTGGTTATCAAACGAGCCTCTTCGGCACCACGGAACCAGAATGGGTGGAAGTCGATGTGAAGCGCGTGCGCGTGGAACGTAGCCGGAAATTCGGTGGTCCTTGGTTGGGAAGAGAGTTGCTGCGCCGATTGGAACTGGATCGCTTCCTGAAGAGACGCTGCCGAAGGACGCGAGGAAATTCCTTGGTCAGCAACGGCCATCATTTTCATTCTCAGCCGGCTTTGTGAGCCTTCCAGCGAACTGCATCTGGCCGAGCACCTCTACGAGGCCAGCGCCATGTCGGACCTGCTCGGGTACCGGACGAGAAAGTCAATGAAGATCGCCTGTATCGAGCGCTGGACATCCTGCTGCCACACAAGAAAGCGCTCGAAAAACTCCTGAAGGGGAGGCTGGGCGAACTGTTCGATCTAGACTACGACTTGCTGCTCTACGATATCACGAGCACGTACTTCGAAGGACAAGCGGAAGGCAACCCACAAGCGCAGCGAGGGTATTCGCGGGATCATCGCCCGGACTGCAAGCAGGTGAATATTGCGCTGGTGGTGAGCCGTTGCGGGATGCCCTTGGGCTATGAGGTATTCGCCGGCAACCGCAACGATGCCACCACGCTGGAAGAGATCGTTGCGCACATGGAAGAGCTCTACGGACGGGCCGGTCGCGTCTGGGTGATGGATCGTGGTCTGGCCAGCGAGAAGAATGTGCAGTTTTTGCGGGCCGGCGGGCGGCGCTACATCCTGGGTACAGCCAAGAACTCTTTGCGGAAGTTCGAGCGCGAGTTGCTGAGCGAAGACTGGAAGCAAGTGCATGAAGGGCTGGAGGTGCGGTTGATTCCGGCCCCGGACGGAGAGGAAGTATTTATCTTGTGTCGGAGTGCGGAGCGCCAAGCCAAGGAACAGGCCATGCACGAACGCTTCGAGAAGCGCATCGAAGAGGGTTTGGTGAAGATCGGCGCGAGTTGTGACCAACGTCGGCAGGAATCGGGTGCTGTGGAGCGACGCATAGGGCGGCTGCTGGAACGAAACACACGTGCGGCACGGCTGTTCGATGTGCACGTGGAGGTGAATGCTCAGGGTTCACGCAACTGCGCTGGACGAAGGTGGAGAGTTGGCGGGAGTGGGCGCGCCGAAGTGAAGGCTGCTACTTGTTGCGCAGCAACGTGACCGATTGGACGCCGGAAGAGTTGTGGCGCGCCTACGTGCAACTCACCGAAGCCGAAGCCGCCTTTCGCGTGCACAAGTCGGATTTACAGATCCGACCGGTATGGCACCACCGGGAGCATCGCGTGGGCGCACACATCCTGGTGTGTTTTCTGGCCTATGTGTTGTGGAAGACGCTGGCGGCCAGCTGTCACCAGGCCGGACTCGGCGATGAGCCGCGGCAAGTGTTCGAAGAACTTTCGGAAATCGCTTTGGTCGATGTGGTCTTACCCACGCGCAGTGGTGTGGAGGTACGGAAACGCTGCATCAGCCAACCGACCGACACCAACGGATCCTGTTGCAGCGGCTCGGCATGAGTCTGCCTGTGGCGTTAGAAGCGGCACGATTGTAGTGGAAACTTCCTGGTACTCACATTGATTCCAAAGACTTTATTCACGTAACTGCGGAAGTTAGGCTAACCCTTCTCGCCTAACCCTTCTCGCCTGTCTCGCCTGTCTCGCCTTGCCTCGGAGTGCATCTGATGCTACCTTGCGCGGCGGCCATTTTGGCCCCTGTAGGTCGGCGCGGAAGAACCCACGACGAATCCAAGAACGGTATTCGTGGTGGCTACCGCCGGGCGACACAAGCCCGTTCCAGCGAGCACGGAAGGTGAGGGATGGCGACGACGAAATCGTGGAGTTCGACTGCGCCGCCTGCAGGAATTCCGGCCTTACGTGGGCCCGGAGGAAACGGTTGCGCGAATTCAGTCTGCGCGCCATCATTCTCGGCTCGCTCTTCGGAATCCTGTTCGGCGCCGTCTCCGTTTATGTCGGCCTGCGCGCCGGGCCTGACGGTTTCCGCGTCGATTCCGATCGCCGTTCTCTCGATCAGCATCCTGCGCGCGTTCGGCCGCTCGACCATCCTCGAAAACAACATCGTGCAGACCACGGGCTCGGCGGGCGAATCGGCTGCCGCGGGCGTGATCTTCACGATGCCGGCGCTGATCTTCCTGGGCTTTTCGCTGAACACGGAATACTGGCGGATCTTTTTCCTGGCGCTGATGGGCGGATGGCTCGGCGTGCTGTTCATGATCCCGCTGCGGCGGCAACTGATCGTGAAGGAGCACGGCAACCTGACCTTTCCCGAAGGCACGGCTTGCGCCGACGTGCTGGTGGCAGGCGAGCGCGGCGGGTCGTTTGCGGGACGCGTCTTCTGGGGCCTGGGGCTCGGCGGCGTCTACACCTTCTGCATGAACACGCTGCAACTCTGGACCGGCCAGCCCGAGTATCAGCCGAAATGGCTGCCGGGCGCGTCGTTTCGCGCGGCGATCACGTCCGAATATCTGGGCGTCGGCTACATCATCGGACCGCGGGTGGCGGGAACGCTCTTTGCCGGCGGCGTGATTTCGTGGCTGGTACTGATGCCCGCGATCACAATTCTTCGGGTCGCTGGCGCCGCATACCGCGCTCTACCCGTCGACGGTGCCGATCCCGCATATGAAGCCCGACGATGCTGTGGGCCGCGCTACATCCGTCCCGATGGGCGCGGGAGCGGTGGCCGCTTCGGGACTGATCACGCTGATCAAGACGCTGCCGACAATTTATTCCGCGCTTGAACGCGGGACTGAAGGACGTGCGCGCGAAGCAGGCCACGCTGGACGAGTCCCAGCCGCACCGAGCGCGACATCTCGATGCAGCTCGTGCTGATCGGCTCGGTGCGTGATCATCGCGATGATGTGGGCGCTTCTGAAATTCAAGCCCATACCGGGCGCGCAAACGGGCGTTCTGTCGAATCTGATCGCGGCGGTCTTCGTCGTCGTGTTCGGATTCCTGTTCGTCACCGTGGCGTCGCGGATCAGCGGGCTGATCGGCAACTCGTCGAATCCCGGTGAGCGGCATGACGATCGCGACGCTGATGGCCACCTGCGCGGTGTTCCTGGTGATGCGGCTGGACGGCGAATGCCTATGCTGTACTCGCGCTAACCATCGGCGGAGTGGTTTGCATCGCCTCGGCCATCGCGGGCGCCACTTCGCAAGATTTGAAGACCGGCTTCCTGGTCGGCGCGACGCCTCGGCGCCAGCAGATCGCATTGCTGATCGGCGTGGCCGTATCGTCGCTGGCGGTCGGTGGGACGCTGATCCTGATGAATGTGGGCCTTTCGCAGTACAAACCCATGCAGATCGCGCTGGACATCAACAATTGCCCTCGGGCGTTACGCTCCAGTCCAACAATTATCCTTACGAAGGGAAGAACGTACGAACTCGTGAATTCGCTCGGGCTCGCGCGTGATCCCCGACGGAAAATATCTCTACGATCCCTGGGACGCAAGCAGATCGAAGTGCAGTGGGTGCAGGGAATCGGCAGCGAACAGGCCGCCGCGCCGCAGGCACGACTGATGGCAACGGTCATCAGCGGAATCCTGAATCAGCGGCTGCCGTGGCGACTGGTTTTTCTCGGCGTTTTCCTGGTGATTGCGGTCGAACTGCTGGGAATCCGCTCGCTGCCTTTTGCGGTGGGGTCCTATCTTCGATCGCCACGACGATGGCCATGTTTGCCGGAGGGCATGGTCCGCTGGCTCGCCGAGCGGGGCGCCGAAAAGAAAGCCGAGACGGAAGGCGCGGTACACGGGGAATCGAGCGAAGTCAGTCCCGGCTCGCTTTACGCCAGCGGTCTGATCGCGGCGGGCGGCGTTTTCGGGTTGCTGGCGATCATACTGAACCTCGCCCAAGACTCAGAGCTGAGCAGGCACGTGCCGCACTGGCTGATGGTGGTTCTGCGTCTGCCCTGGCCCGAAAGCCTCTTCAATGGCTGGGGAGCGCGTCACATGCCGCATTTGCGGGAGGCGCCTTTGCTGGGAGTCGTGCTCTTCGTTGCGCTGGCGGTGTCTCTGTTTGTTTCGGCTCGAAAGAGGCTGGAGAACTAGGGAACGGAGAAGGGTGGTACGGGATAAAGACTTAAGAGTCAAACGTCAAGGGTGAGCCCGGTCGAGCCTAAACGTAAGAACTGAAACCTAGGAAGTGGGCAACTCTGCCTTACAGCTTCCAGCCGCACTGCTCGCACTTGAACTGGTCGGCCGGTTTCGGTTTCGTCGCCGTATTGCCGCATTTCGGACACTTCATCGTGCAAACCTGAATCGTCATAACAGTGCCTCCCGCGCCTGCGTCGTTGCTTCCTGCGCCGGTTCTGATGAACGCCCCGCCGGGTCGTATGCATTTCGCGTTCCACAACTTGTTGATCAACCTTCCCCAGCAGAATCAATGCGTTACAGTGTTGCTCACCGGCAGAACCGAGCCGCAGATGCTAACTTCCAGTGACTTTTTTCTCCGAGAAACTTCCAGGTTGCGTGCTAGCACGCTGAAAAAGTCGAGCCACAGCTTCAGGGGTTAAACCCCCTGATACAAAACGCCCACTTCCGGCGGGGTTAAACCGAAGTTCCACGAGGTGTGAGAGACTATTCCACTGATTTCGGAAGGGATAGCTCAAAATTCACCTTCCGGTTACTGGGAACATCCGAACCAATTCGTAGGCTCGGGCCTGCACCGGCGTTGGCTCCGGTACCTGCCGGAACGTTACAATCGTTTTCTCCTCCGCCTTCTGTGGTTTGAGCGCGTAAGTCACTCGAGCCCGGCTGGCCAACTCCCCCAGCAAGCTCTCGAAGCTGTGCACGGGAAGACCATCGGCAGTTTGATGCGAGCGCTTCTTGCGCTCGGCGGAATCCGAGGGCTTGGCCGGCAGAATGGGATCGCGGCGCTTGCGCTCCCTCGCCGCTCTTCATCCTCGAACAACAACGGGGCCCAAGCTCGGCGCAGATGCCATTCGACGTAATAGGCCAACACGCACAGAAAAATATGCGCCGGGACGCGATCCTCACTGCGATGCCGAATCGGCCGCACCAATAGATCGATCCCTTTCAGACAGCGGAAAGCCCGTTCGACTTCCGTCAGCTCTTGTAGCTCCGCACCGTCTCTTCCGCCGAAAGCCGCTCCACCGGCTCGCTCGTTCTCAGCACATAAATCCCATCCAGCTTCTCTTCCTGCTCGATCGATTCCGCGCGACGACTCCAGTGAAGTTGCCCTCGCCGATTTTGCACGCAAGTGCTTGCCCATTTTGTAGCGTCCCAGCACCTTCCCCACCTTCATGCCAATCTCCGCGGCCGTGAATCGCTTCTTCTTCCGCCGCGCCACTTCTTTGCGGATCTTCTCCAAGCTCTTCTCCGTGGCTTCCAGCAAGGCCTGCCGCTTCCGCCAGCGCTGCTCCCCGAGCACCGGGTTGTGACACACCATGAGCCGTTCGCCGGGATAATCCGGTGCCGTAATTTCGGCCAGATTCTTCTGTCCAATAACGACAGCTGCAAGGCTCCTTGCTCCACCAATTCCCGAATCGCCGTGCTCGTCGTGCCGTAATCCATCCCAAACCAGGATGCTGTTTGAGCTTGTCGATCTGCGGCTGAGTTAGCATGCCGCGATCTCCCACCATCACCACCCGCTTGAGTCCAAACTTCTTCCGCAGCTTTTCGATTTGGTCCGCTACTGTCGTCGGATCTCCCGTATTCCCCGCATAGACGCTCACCGCCACGGGACATCCTTCGCCATTGGTCATCACCCCGTAGACGATAATCGGCAGACCGTTCTTCCCATCGCGGTCGTGTCCAAATTGCGCCAGCGGGCAAGTGCGTCCCTCGTAGAAACTGCTCGACACGTCATAGAGCACCAACCCGCCCTCGCTCAGATGACGAGCAGCCAGCTTTTTCTCGATGCGCTCCTGGCGCTCCAAAAGCCAGTCCATGGCTGCGTACAAATCATCCTCGCTGGCCTCGGCCACCCCCAACTCCTCGGCCAGCGTGGTAGTGTGCCACTGGCGCGTGGTTGCCAATTTCGAGCAGGGATCGATCAAGCGCTGAACGATCATGGCCACCACCAGATCTCGTTCGCGGCAGCGCTCGGCGGAAATCAGATGATCCAGCTGGAGTCTGTCGATCATTTCCAGGATGGCCTGGACATGGCCGTGCGGAACGGATTTTTGCGTGGTGAACAGATCGTGCGGCGAAACCAGAGGTTCGTCGCGCAGTACGCGGCGGAAGGTTTCGATTCTTTCTGGGGGCCAATCGGAGATATTGGCCACGGTGCGCTTGCGAGTTTTCTTGCCTTCGCGCCAAGCCTCGCGGAGCAGGACTGCAGGCGGGGAGTTGCGATTGGGGACGACGTCGATGTACATGGGCGCATTATACAAACACACTAAGCCTTGTCAAGAAGAGATACCATTAAATACATGGGCGCATATTGAAGGGCGCGCGACGCGACAATGCACACGTTTCCAACAACTTATCCCCGGATTCAGCCTCTGCTATTGCTGGAACTTCGGGTTAAAACCCCGCCCTCCTGGAGACAAGGCGTTTTTCAGCACGCGGCTAGACCCTCTGCGCCGTCCTCATTTCGTGCGTGCGACTCGCATTTTCGGCGTATAATCCGCGCACCACGTTTCCCTACAGGAGGAGTTCGATATGGCGACTGTTGCCGCCGGGGTTCGGCCCAAATCTGTGCGGCCCCGCTCGATCCAGCCACGGCATGTGATTCTGGCGTTGCTCGCGTTGATGATGATCGTGGTCTGGTTCAACCGCGACCACTTGCTGCTCGACGCCAGTTCACCTCTACGGCAGCGCTACGCGCCAATCTGGTGGCTCATGTTGTTGCACGGAGTTCCAGGAGCGATTGCGCTGTTGCTCGGGGTGTTCCAATTCTCCAGCCGGCTCCGCCAGCGCCATTTGCAGTGGCACCGGATGATGGGACGCATCTACGTCGGAAGCGTCTTCATCGCCGCCCCGGCCGCTGTGATCGTCGCGATCAAGCTTCCCATTCCCACGCTCCTGCTCGCGTCGATCATTCAGGCGGGTGGCTGGATCGTGACCACGACCACGGCTCTGTATTGCGTACGCACAGGCCACATACAGCAGCACCGCGAATGGATGATCCGAAGCTATCCGTTTGCGATGGTTTTTGTGGCGGTACGCGCCATCCAGGCCATTCCCGCCATCGCGCGCTCGGGGCCCATGGCATTTATCACGGTTGTCTGGAGCGTGATTGCCGTCGCCGCCTTCCTGCCTTCATTTCTGATCGAGTGGCAGAAGCTGGCCGTGAGCCGGCGCGCGCTCAAAGCCCGCGCCGCCGCGCAAGCCTGATCTCCGGGACGCGGGGGCGGCGTCTGGACGTGCAGGTTGCCAAAGATTTGCCGCTTCGAGACTTCCCATCAGGAGTTCAAAATCTCCAAAGCTTGAGGGGATTCGCGGGGTTCCGTTTTTGGCGTCCGGCTTAGTGCCTTCTCAATCGCGGCAAAGAGTTCGCTCGTTCGGATGGGCTTCGAGGCGTACGCATCCATGCCTGCGGCCAGACACTTCTCCTCGTCGCCTTTCAGCGCGTGAGCCGTCATAGCCACGATGGGAATGTGCCCGCCGGTGCTTTTCTCGCGTTCCCGAATGGCCGCAGCGGCTTCGAATCCATCCATGTCGGGCATCTGAATGTCCATGAGCACGAGATCGAAGGGCTGTTGCTCAAGCTTGTCCAGAGCGATCGCGCCGTTGTCCGCTATGGTGACGTCGCAACCCCGTTTTTCCAGGAGGCGCCTCGCCACCAGCTGGTTCACGGCGTTATCCTCGGCAAGCAAGATGCGGAGGCGACCTGTGCCTTTGAACGGGGCGGGTTCGCTGGTGGCCGAAGGCGTTTCGCTCGCGCGCGTTTCCCCCAACACCCGGCAAATCGATGCGAGGAGCTCGCTTCGACTGATGGGCTTTATGAGATACGCCGAAATTCCCAATGCCCGACACCGCGCCGCATCGCCCAGATGTCCGGCAGACGTAAGCATCATGATGGTGGCGTGCGTGAGTTGTGGATCCTGGCGAAGCTGCTCCGCGAGCGCGAACCCATCCATTTCCGGCATGCAGCCGTCGAGGAGAATCAGGGCGAAGGAATAGCTCTCGCGTTTGGACGCCTCGATGGCCTCTAAGGCGCCGCGCGCTCCCTCCACGGCAGTCGTTTTCATGCCCCAGCGCGACAGCATTCCGAGCAATACGCGCCGATTGGTGAAGTTGTCGTCGACGATCAGGGCGTGGAGATCCCGCAAGCCTTCGGCCGGGACGTAAGCTAAGGCGATCGGGCGCGTTTGAATACCCAGCGCGAGGGAGAAGTGGAACGTGCTTCCCTTCCCTGATTCGCTGTCGACCCACATGCGTCCGCCCATCATTCGGACCAGCCGGCTGCTGATCGTCAGCCCCAGGCCCGTGCCGCCGTATTTGCGCGCTGTGGAGCCGTCGGCCTGCGAAAAGGGCTCGAAGATTCGATCCTGAATTTCCCTGGCGACGCCGATCCCGGTGTCGCGCACGGCAAAATGCAGACGAACGCCCGCCGGCGTTTCGCTTTCCCTCTCAACCGAAACGAGGACTTCCCCGCGCTGCGTGAACTTGATGGCGTTGCCCACGAGGTTGGTAACGATCTGCCGGATTCGGCCCGGATCGCCGAGCAGCGAATCCGGGACGTCGGGCTGCACGTCGTAAATCAGTTCCAGTCCCTTCTGATCGGCGCGAACCCCGAGAGCCTTCATGGCTTCGCCCAGGCTGCCGCGCAGGTCGAAGGGAATCGTTTCAATCTCGAGCTTGCCCGCTTCGATCTTGGAGACGTCGAGAATGTCGTTGATCACGCCCAGCAGCGATTCGGCCGACGATCTCACCATCTTGAGGCTCTCGTGCTGTTCCGTGGTGAGTTGACTGTCCAGAAGCAATTCGGTCATGCCCAAAATACCGTTCATGGGCGTGCGGATCTCGTGGCTCATATTTGCGAGGAAGGCGCTTTTTGCCGTGTTGGCGGCTTCCGCCGCGTCCCTGGCGCGCACCAGCTCGCGTTCGGCGCGGTTTTGCCGGTTCTGAATCACCCACATTCGCCCGCTGGAACACGCGAACGACACGAGAACGAGAATGGTCGCCACCACAATCCGTTCGCGTACGATGAAAGCGGACATCCCCAGAACGAAAAGCGGAAACAAGAGAGGGAAAAATCGCTCGGTTACGAATCGCCGCGTCTCCGAAGTCGCCGCTCCAACGTCGCCTTCGCTTTTCCTGCAGCAGCCGACCGCGAGCAAAAGCGGCAGAACATTCAGTAGGCTCCAGACGATGTCGAACGCGCCGCCCGTTCGCAGATTTCTCCCCGGGTAGTTGTTATATGCGTCGGCCGCGGCAGCCAGAAGAAAGAACGTTCCCATGCCGAAAAACAGGCGCTGAACGGTGCGTGACCTTGCGAAAAAGCCTCTCAGGAGGAAACCGCCGCTCATCACTCCGTCGTAGATCAGGGAACGTTGCCAATCCGAGAGGGCTGCTTCTCTCGCGGTCTGCGCATGCCCCGCTGAAAAACAAAAGTAGACGGCGACCCAGAAGAGGAGCACCTGCGCAATATCGAAAACGTGGGCTCCATCAAATCGGTCCGGAGCATAGTCCGAATCCAGGAACAATACAGCGCTCAGCGGCGCGTCCCAAAAGACAAAGAGAACGCCAGTAAGCGGCGGGATGAGGAGTTCGGGCCGGATGCCATCGTTGTACGCTTGCAGCGCCGCGGCGAACACAATGATGGAAAACGCCCAAAAACCGAGCCGCCAAAAAAGGGCGGCGAGGCCCGAGGCGCGCGACGATGCCTGCCACGAAGCGATCGCGCACAGAACGAGAAAAGTCAGTTGAATCAGGTCCGACAACAACGGCCCCGGCGGCCTGGGGCCGAGCAAAAACAGGACCGCAACGTGGGCCGCAAGCAGCCCGCAGCAAACGGCGATCATCTTCCGCAAGGAGTTCATGGGTAGGGGAGTACTCGCTTTCGCTCGGACGTGCTCTTCGCCCAGGTGAAAGCGAGCAAATGGGGGGCCAACGTTGGGACCAAACTGCGGTGGTAAGACCTTGTGACTCAACCGGTTCCGAAAACGCCGTCAGCGCCGTTGTTCCGAATTCGGGACTCAGTGCCAGTTCGAAACATGGTGCGCCCGCGCAGCGAGCGTGCCTTTTAGTGCAGCTTTTCAATCTGCTGCTGCACCTGGCTGCGAAATTCCAGCGGGTGGGCGATTTTGTGAAACGGCTCGGGAGTACCGCCCGTCCCGATCACCACAATCGTTCCGTAACCCAGCATTCTGCCGAATGGCGGCTCGTTTACTTCAATGCTCTCCACTTTGTTCAGCAGCATCTCGATTGTCTTGCGGCTGGCCAAGCCCGTCTTGATCACCACGCGCCGGTTCGTCACGGTCATTTCGGTCGCGTTCCGGCGAACCATGCCCATCAGAATTACCACGATGCTGCAAACCAGCAGCGCAACGCCGCCGCCTTCCATCAGGTGCAACTTGGCGGGTTCGATTTCCGTGTGAGTGAGGGCGTAATAAAGCAGAAGCGCTCCGGGCAGGGCGAGCAAACATCCCAGAATGATGTGCCCGAGCATTACGATCCAATGGAGCCGAGTGTCGTAAATTACGGTTTCTCCCGGGACCAGATTTCTTTCCACGTAACTCATCGGCGCATTCTCCCGAGCCGCTCTATCATGGATAAAATCAGAACACGTTGTTGGTAATTCAAGGAGGTTATATCACAACGGTGGGATGCTTCGTTGCTGGCTGAGGCTCGAACTCCCGGTCAATCGGCTGCTTCGAATTGTGGCGCGATTGAACCCCACACGCTGTACTCGCTTCCAAGTTCCCAACTGTCTCGTACCCCCCGGGTTCTCTTTACTACGGCTGAAGCACCCGTTACACTACGCCCGTGAGGACCTTTTCGGGCGGCGGGGGCTACGGCTACCGGTTCGACATCGGCGAGTACTTTCCTCGCGCGATCAAGACGCTCTGCCTGATCTGCGTCGGTGTATTCCTTCTGCAAGAGTTGTCCGGCCTCTTTTTCCACGCGGCTGGCTGGCGATTCTGGATCGACAATTTCGGATTGTCGCCGGCGGCGGTAATTCACGGCGCCGGCGGCCTGCCGATTCCTGCTGTCTGGCAGCCGGTGACCTATCTCTTCCTCCACGCAGGCATTCTCCACATCCTGTTCAACCTGCTCTATCTGGCGATGTTCGGCGCCGACCTGGAGCACATGTGGGGTGCGAAAAAGTTTTACACCTACTTTTTCCTGTGCGGAATCGGAGCCGGCTTCACCGACCTGATCGTGCGGACGATTCTCGATCCGCACATGCAGCGGCTGGCCCTGGTGCCGACCATCGGCGCTTCCGGAGCGATCTATGGGGTGCTGCTTGCGGCGGCCGTGATCACTGCCGCACCGGCAAGTCTGGATGTTTCCGCTCCCCGTGACCATCTCGATGCGCCTCTTCGTGATCGTGATGGGCGCAATCGAATTCTTCCTCACCATTGGCGCGACGGGCGACGGAGTCAGCCACGTCTGCCACCTCGGGCGGAATGCTGGTAGGGTATCTTTATCTGCGGCGCGGAACTCACCTTTACAATTTCCGCAACTATTTCTCCGATTGGAAGCGGCGCCGCCTGCGCAAGAAATTCGAAGTGTACGTCCGCGAGCACCGCGACAAACCGCCCTCAAATCCCGATAACTGGGTCAACTAGAAACTCGAAACCAGGGGCTGGAAGCTAGAGGACAGAACCTGGCACGCGTCGGGCGCCTTCAGTCGAAATCGCTCGCGCTTCTGAAGGCTGAGGATCAGCCGCCGATGCGGACCAGGCGCATCATGTTCGTCGTGCCGCGCGTGCCGAATGGAGTGCCGGCGACGATGCCGACCACGTCGCCGCGCTGCACGAGTTTCTCCTCGATGAGCCGCGATTCCGCGACGCGAGCGAGTTGATCGACGTCGTGAACCCGGACGATGCGCCGCGGCAGCACTCCCCACAGCAGACCCAGTCTTCGTCGCGTTTCCGGATTCGGGGTGAACGCCACGATGGGAGCGCGCGGGCGATATTTCGACACGAGGCGCGCGGAAAAACCCGTCTCCGTGAAGACGGCGATGACTTTCAGGTGCAGCTCTTCAGCGGCGTGGCAGATTGCCTCGGCGATGGATTCGCTGATGTGCAACTCGGTGAAACGCGTGGGGCGCAACGGATTCGGTCATGCTGGCTTCGGCCTCGCGGACGATGCGGTCCATCATGGCCACCGATTCCACGGGATATTTCCCTACGGCGGTCTCGCCCGACAGCATCAGCGCGTCGCTGCCGTCGAACACTGCGTTCGCCACGTCGGAGGCTTCGGCGCGCGTGGGCCGCGGATTTTCGCGCATGGAATCGAGCATCTGCGTGGCCGTGATCACGGGAACCAGCGCGTTGCGCGCCCGCGCGATGATCTCCTTCTGCGCTACGGGCACTTATTCCGGGCTCATCTCGACGCCCAGATCGCCGCGCGCGACCATCACGCCGTCGGCAACGCTCAGAATTTCATCGAGATTGTCGATTGCTTCGGGCTTCTCGATTTTGGCGATGAGCGGAGTGGCTTTCCCGTGCCGCGCGATCGCGGCCTTCGCGGCACGCACGTCGGCCGCGGTGCGCACGAAGCTGAGCGCAACGTAGTCGACGCCCAGTTTGAGCGCGAAGGCCAGGTCCCGGCGATCCTTCGCGGTCAGCGAAGGAACTTTCAGCCGAACACCCGGAAGATTGATGCCCTGATGTTCGCCCAGTTCGCCGCCGTTCTCGATTTCGGCAAACCACTTCGTGGCCGCGCGCGGAAATTACGCGCAGCGCGATTTCGCCGTCGCTCAGAAGAATGCGCGTCGCCCTTGTGCACGGATTTGGGCAGAGCGCGAAAGGTCGTGCTGATCACCTCCGCAGTTCCGGGAACGCTTCTCGTCGTGATGATCAGACGTTTCCCCGCGCGAAGCTGCACCGGGCACCCTTGCTCGAGCGCGCCCGTGCGAATTTTGGGGCCTTGCAGATCAGCGAGGATGGCCAGCGGCTTCTGGTGGCGTCCGGAAGCGCGGCGCGTGGCGGCGACTCGCGATGCGTGCTCCTCCGGCGTACCGTGCGAGAAATTCAGGCGCGCCACGTCCATTCCCGCCTCGACCAGCGCGTCCACAACTTTCGCGGACGAACTGGCGGGGCCGAGGGTGCAGACGATTTTCGCGCGGCGCCGGTCCATTTCGGCTACTTCGAAACAGCGAAGTTCGTCACGATGGCATAAAGGAAGCCAATGCCCTGGCGAAACGAATCGAGACCGATGCGCTCGTCGTCGCCGTGCGCGCGGAGCAGATCGTCCTTTGCCATCGGAAAAGGAAGCAAGCCGTAGGCCTGTACGCTTCGCTCGCGGAGAAACGCGGAATCGGTTGCGCCGGTGGACATGTACGGCAGAACCGCCGTTCCTGGAAATTGCTGTTTGGCGACTTGCGTGATCGTGGTGTACAGCGCGGAGTCGGTGGAAGAAGCCGGCGCGGGCGGAGCGCCGTCGGGCTCGACTTCGAGACGCACCTGCGGATCATTCACTGCCTGCTGCAACTTTGCCACCAGGGGCTCGACAAGGTTGCCGGGCAGCAACCGGAGATTCACCACGCCGCGCGCTTCCGGTGGAACCACGTTCGGGCGAATTCCGGCCTGGAGTATTGTGGGCGCGATCGTGTCGTGCATCATCGCGCGCCAAACGGGATCGGCGCTCGAGACGAATTGCGCCGCGTGCGCCGCCGCGGTCGGGATCCTCCAGCGAACGCATCCACTTCCCTGTTTCCTCATCCTCCACGCCGCGCGAGACCCTCGAAATATTCCGCGCGTGATGAAATTGAACTGCACGGGCGTCGGGTACGCGGCAATTTTCTCGATGGCGGCCGCCAGGTGCGTGATGGGATTGTCCTGCTGCGGCGTGGAACTGTGCCCCGACGCTCCCGTGGCGACCACGTCCAGGTTGCGCGAAACTTTTTCGTTGGCCTGGATTCCGACGTATTGCACCTTCCCGTCTTTCAGCAGGACGCGCCCGCCCTCGTTGATGGCGAAACCCGCGGCGATCTTGTCCCAGTATTTGTCGACGGCGAACCTCATTCCATACGTCGCCGCCGGCCTCTTCGTCGCCTTCCGCCAGAAAGATCACGTCGCGGTCGAGATGCGCGCTCGAGCGCTTCAGAGCGATCATCACCGCCATGTTGGCGATGGTCATCCCCTTGTCGTCGATGGCGCCGCGGCCGTAGAGGTAGTTCGTCCTTGACGACTCCGCCGAACGGATCGACGCTCCATTTCGATCTGTCCACGCCAGCTATGTCCAGATGGCCCATCGAGCAGCAGCGCGCGTCGAGGAATTCGGGCAGCGCCGTTGGCGGAAAGACGCGCGATCAGAATTCCGCGGCCCGGAGCGCTCTCGAAGATTTCAGAGTGGATGCCCTCTTTCTGCAGAATGCCCGCCAGATATTTCGCGGCGGCGATTTCGTTGCCGGGAGGGTTCGTGGTGTTGATGCGGATCAGGCCTTGCAGCCAGCAGGATGGACTCGCTCTCCGAGTCGCGGAAGATCGAGCCCGCCGGCGGCAGCCTGGGCCGGCGCGCTTTCCGGCTGGCTTTTCGCCATGCCGATGGCACCAGAGAAAAAGCGTCAGAAATAAGCCCAAAAGGCTGCGTGCCATCCGATCCCCTCCCTGGTTTGCAAGCTTAAAGTATCGCGTTCGCGGCCGAGCGCGCCGATCCGCTTCTGATTCGGTTGCATTCGTTGATTCCGGTCGACTCGCGACCCGTTCTAAGCAAAAAGAAGCGAGCGAAGCCGCGCTCGGGCCGCGTGACGAAAGTCCGCACGAGAAGCGAACTTCCATACTATCATGCGCTTACGCGCGACTGCGATCCGCCAGGACGCGGTTTTCTGGATTGCAATTGAGCTGGGCTGGCCCGCTGACATCCGGTTCCCGAAAATGGCATCCTACGGTGCGTCGAGCCCGTGGTCGAAGCAGATCGTGAGGCTACCATGCAGCTGCCGTTATGGCTTCGCATCGCACTTCTGAGCACTTGATCGCCGTGTTCGGCGTGCCTCCGCGCGCCCTGGCGGCGCACGCTCAGCAAGGGCCGCAGAAAGCCCGCCCCGCAACAGCCCGTGCCGTCCAACCCGCCCGTCCGGCCAGCAAACAGCAGAAAGCACCGTCGCCGCCTGCTCCTCAATCTGACGATCGCCGTCGCAGACAAACGTGGTCAACCTGGACGCGGTCGTCACGGATCAGGATGGCAACATCGTCACCGGCCTGAAGAAAGACAACTTCCGCGATCCTCGACGACGGCCAGCCGCAGCAGATCACGAACTTTGCGCCCACCGATGCCCCGATCACCGATCGTGATCCTGATGGAATTCAGCCGCGCCCTTTACTGCTGGGATTATTTCGGGTACAAAGGCGAAGACGTGGGCCTGCGATTTTCTCAATCATCTCAGCCCGAAGGATTGGGTCGCGTTCAAGACCTTCGATCTGAAAACGCATCATCGTCGACGATTCACGCAGAACAAGAACGAAATGGCGCAGAGCATCGCTTCGCTCTTCTTTCCCGGATTTCAGCGAAGCGTGTTTGTTCGACGCGGTGCTCGAAACTCTCGACCAGCTCAACGACGTGAAAGGCAAAAAAGCCATCCTGCTGCTGGCCACGGGCTTCGATACCTTCAGCAATCACACGCTCGATCAGACATACACATCGCTGAAGGAATCCGACGTGCACCATTTTCTGCGTCGGCATGGGCGAGGATATCGATTTGCGCAGTCCCACCGGCGGACGCCGTCAGCTACCTGCAGGCCAAAAACAGCTGACGCAGTTCGGCAACATGACCGGCGGCTACGCCTGGTTCCCTCGATTCGAGGGCGAAATGCCCGAATGTTCAACTCCGTGGCCGCGTTCCTGCGCAGCCAGTACTCGATCGGATTTTCTCCCACCACGCCGCCGGATGGGAAATTCCACAAGCTGAAAGTGGAAGTCGTGGACGACAAGGGCAATCCGCTCCAGCTTGAGAACCGCAAGGGAAAGAAGAAAGTAACGTCTATGCGCGTGGCTACACGCCGAGGCAGATCGGCGGCATAGCGGCGGCCGTAGCGTCGCGGCCGGCGTTCGATCGCGGCAACCGCCTGACGCGGCCTCCAGTCAAATCAGTACCTCGCGCGACAGATCCACGCGATTCAGCAATCTCGCGCCCGTCGAACCAGCGCTCCAGATTTTCGATCAGCAAATCCGTTTGCCGCTCCCACAACTGCTCGCTGACGGCGCTGACGTGCGGCGTGATGAAAACGTTATCGAGCTTCCACAGCGGATTTTCAGGCGGCAGCGGCTCCTCGGCGGTGACGTCGAGCGCCGCGCCGGCGATTGCGCCTGCTGCAGAGCGCGCGATCAGCGCGGGTTCGTCCACCAGCGCACCGCGCGCCACATTGATCAAGATACGCGGACGGCTTCATCAGCGCGAACTCTCGCGCGCCAATCATCTTGCGCTGTCTCCGGAGTTTCCGGCGCCGCCAGCACCACCAAGTCCGCCTGCGGCAGCGCTTCGTCCAGCGTCGGCGCAGGAAATACGCGTTCCGCGATCTGCGTTCCGCCGCGGCCCGAGCTGCGTCACCGCCCAGACGCGCATCGCCGAGCAGGCGCGCCATCCTGCGCCGCCTCGCGCCCGATCGCGCCGAAGCCGACGAACAGCAGCACGTTTGCCCGCGCAGCTCGCGAGGACGCACCGCCTCCGGCCTCTCCACAATTCCTGCTGCGCCCAATGGCTCTGCTCGCTGGTATCGAAAACATCCGGAAACCGTCGTGCCAGGGCCATCAGCGTCCCGACGATGTGCTCGGCCATCGGAATGCTGTGCATGCCGCTGGCGTTGGTCACCACGACGCCGCTCTCGCGAAGCTCGGGATACATCAACTGCGCCACCGCCGGCGGCCGTCGCATGAATCCATTTCAGTTTGCGCGCCATCGCGAATTGCTCGGGACGAAGCGAAAAGCCGACGAAAATATCGCGTGTCCGGGAGTTCGCGGCCAAGATTTTCGTAACTTTGGCAGATGCACGACGCTCATTTCCGGCCAGCGGTTGAGGATTCGCTTCGACATGTCCTCCGGCGGGCTCCACAGCGAGAACGAATGCCGCACGCAAATGACGCAGCTTGGTTTCCGCCGGCGGCGTTCGATTCATCGTCGAACGCTCAGCTTCGCGGCGGGGGCGCAACGCGCAAATCGCGGCCGGTCATTTCCTGTGGCTCAGGCATGCCCAGCACGCCGAGAAGCGTCGGCGCAATGTCGCGCAGCGAACCGTTTGGACTGCAGTTGGAGCTGCCCGTCGTCGGTCACAAGAATGAACGGCACGGGATTCGTCGTGTGATACGTGTGCGGGCCGCCGGTGACCGGATCGATCATCGTTTCGGCATTGCCGTGATCGGCGGTGATGATCCACGCGCCGCCGCGCGGCCGCAGCGCCTGAAAAATGCGGCCCGAGGCACGCGTCCACCGTTTCGACGGCCTTGATCGTCGGCTTCGAGTTTGCCCGAATGGCCCACCATGTCCGCGTTCGCGAAATTCATGATGATGGCGTCGAAATCGCCCTTCTCGATCGCGCTGAATCACGGCGTCGGCGACCCCTGCCGCGGACATTTCCGGCTTCAAATCGTAGGTCGGCACTTTCGGCGACGGCACGAGGATGCGCTCCTCGCCCGGAAACGGCTTCTCCACGCCGCCATTGAAAAAATAAGTGACGTGCGCATATTTCTCCGTTTCCGCGACACGCAGATTCTTGAAATCCAGCTCGGCGAACACGTTGCGCCAGAATGTGTTCCAGTTTTTCCGGCCCGATGACGTAGCGCAGCCACGGCCAGGTCTTTTCGTATTGCGTCATGGCCACGTAGACAAGATTCTTCGGCCGCGCGGGATCGGAGAATTGATCGAAGCCCGGCTCGGCGAGAGCGCGGGTCATCTGGCGGGCGCGGTCGGCGCGGAAATTGAAGAAAATCACCGCGTCATCGTCGCGGATCAGCCCGCGAGGCGTCGCCTTGCCCCGGCGCGCCGTTGCCGGTTACCACGACCGGCACGACGAATTCATCGGTGACGCCTTTTTCGTAGCTCGCGCGCATCGCGGCGATCGGGTCGCTCGTTTTCTTCTCCGCTTCGCCGTGCACCATCGCGCGATAGGCCTTCTCGATGCGCTCCCAGCGGTTGTCGCGGTCCATCGCGTAGTAGCGGCCGCTGACGCTGGCGATTTGGCCCACGCCGTACTCGCGCATTTTCTGCTGGAGCTGCCGCAGAAATCGATGCCGCTGTTGCGGCGGCGTGTCGCGGCCGTCCATGAAGCAGTGGACGAAAACGCGCTCGACCTTGTTCTCCCGCGCCATGCGCAGCAGCGCGAAAAGATGCTCGATGTGCGAGTGCACGCCGCCGTCGCTGACGAGCCCCATCAGATGCAAGCTGGCGCTCGCGGCCGCGCTCCATCGCCTCGAGCAGCAGCGGATGCGCGGAAAAATTCGCCGCTGGCGATCAGCTGTCGACGCGCGTGATGTCCATCTGCACGATGCGCCCCGCGCCCATGTTCATATGGCCGACTTCGCTGTTGCCCATCTGTCCTTCGGGCAGGCCGACGAATGGGCCGGAAGTGTGGATCAGCGTGTTGGGAAAATCCTTCAAGCAGCGGTCGTAATTGGGCTTGCGCGCGAGGGCGATGGCGTTGCCTTTCGTTTCGGCGCGGATAGCCCCAGCCGTCGAGAACGGTGAGAACGATTGGTTTCGGTCGTTTTGGCATGGCCCGTCAGGATATCACGCGACGCTGCCGCACTGGCGCGCGTCGAGGCACTTTGCTGTGGCCTGGCATCGGCTCCCCGATTCTCCTTCGATAACGAAACTGCCGATTCTGCGTCTAACGCGCCAGAAGACGTGCGCGCCAGGGGACGCAATTTCTCATAGCCGTCGATCCGGAATTTTGAACCTGTGCCAAATCTTCTTTGAGGAGTGCCTCGATGGTGAAGCTTCGAACGCTAGTTTTTGCCTGTCTGTTGTGCGCTACGCCTGGGTTGGTGCAGGCGCAATCGGCGGTGGTCAACCTTCCTCGTCCGAGCCAGCACGCGGAGATCACGCAGCGAATCGGTATCACGGACGTGACCATCAACTATCACCGCCCTCTCGTCAACGGCCGGAAGGTCTGGGGCGGACTCGTTCCCTACGGGCAGCCCTGGCGCGCGGGCGCCAACGAGAACACCACGATTTCCTTCAGCGATCCCGTCACGATCGAGGGCCAGCCGCTCGCCGCGGGCACCTACGGCTTGCACATGATCCCGGGTGAAAATGAATGGGTCATCGCGTTCTCGAAGATGCATACCGCATGGGGCAGCTTCAGCTATGACAAAGGCGAAGACGCCCTGCGCGTTACGGTGAAGGCCGCCGCCACTGATTTCCACGATGCGTTGACGTACGACTTTGACGACCTCAAGCCCGATTCCGCCGTCGTCACGCTCCGCTGGGAAAAGTTGGCTGTGCCCTTCAAGGTCGGCGTCAACGTGCACGAAGTCGTCGAAGAGAGCCTCCACAATCAGCTTCGCGGGCGCGCCCAGTACACCTGGGAAGGCTGGGACGATTCCGCCAACTATCTCCTGGCGGAGAAGACCGACCTCGACGAAGCGCTCAAATACGCCGACCAGTCGATTCAGGTGGAAGACAGATACGACAACCTCATGACCAGGTCGCAGGTCCTCGAAGCGCTCGGGCGCAAGGACGAGGCGACGGTCGCGCGAAATCAGGCGCTCTCCAAAGCGGATGTCAACCAGCTCTACGGTTACGCGCTGCAGCTCCAAGCGCAGAAAAAGCAGGACGAGGCCTTCGCCATCTATCGAAGCCTTGCAAAGAAATTTCCCGACCACTGGCGCGCGCACGCGGCAATGGCGCGCGTTTACAGCGGTCAAGGCGATTTCGACAACGCGCTGAAGGAAGCGAACGCCGCCATGCCCGGGGCTCCCGACCCGGTCAAGCCAATCCTGAAGGGGTTCATCACGAAGCTGCAAAACAAGCAGGACATCAACAAGAGCTAGGAGCGCAAAGGGAACAATTTCGGCGGAAGGGCGGAGGCACCGGCCACGCCCTTCCGAGCTGGCCCCATCCCGAAGGCTCGCCAAACCACGGTTGTCATCCTGAGGCCGCATTTCGGACCGAACGATCTCTTCTTGCCATACAGCGAGCCCGTTCAGCAAAGCAAAATGCGTCTAGCGCCGGCCAACCAATTCGCGCAGCGCCTCAAGCAACCGCTCGATGTCCTCCAGAGAGTTGTAATGTACGATCCCGATGCGGAGAAAGCCGCCGTCCTGTTCGACGCCGAGGCGTTCCGTCAGGTTCAGCGCATAGTAGTTGCCGTCCCACGTAAAGATGCCGCGCTCACCCAGAAATGTAGCAGCTTCCAGCGGCGTGTGGTTCGCGAAACGTACCGCAACCGTCGGTACGCGCTGCGTGAAGCGCGCCGGATCGGAGATGCCGAAGAAGCGCAGTCCTGGAATCTGGAGCAAGCCCTCGATCATTCGCGCGGCGAGCGTCATTTCCTGCGGCCGGATCGCGCGATACGCGCTGAGAAGCGCCTCGCGCCGAGGGATATCTCCCTCGCCCGCTGAAGCCCGCCGCCCAACCTCCGCCAAGTAATCGACCGCCGCCTCCACTCCCGCGATGCACTCGTGCGTTTGCGTCCCAGTTTCCCAACGGTCGGGCAAAGCGTCCGTCGCAGGGCGCACCTTGTATGGACGGAAGCGCAGCAGATGCTCGCGTTTCCCGTACACGCAGCCCATGTGCGGCCCGAAAAATTTGTAGGGCGAGCATGCAAGAAAATCGCAATCCAGCGTACGGACGTCGATCGGGCAGTGCGGCGCCGAATGAACGGCATCAATAAACGCTAGCGCGCCCGCATCGTGCGCCAGATGAATGATTTCCTCCACCGGATTGATCGTGCCCACGGCATTCGACGCAACGCCGACAGCTACGAGGCGAGTGCGCGGGGTGATCTTGCGCCGGACACCGTCCATGTCAAGCGTGCAATCCTCTTCGCGAATGTCGGCCTGCCGGATCACGGCGCCACGCTCTTCCAGGGCGCGCCAGGGCGCTACGTTCGCATCGTGGTCGAGCGTGGTGACCACGATTTCGTCGCCGGGCTGAAGATCGCGGCCGATCGCACGGGCCAGCGCAAATGTCAGCGTGGTCATGTTCGGCCCGAAATAGAGTTCGTCGGGCGCGCAGTTGAAAAAGTCGGCCATAGCGGCGCGAGCGGAGGCAATCATCGCGTCGCTGCGACGGCTGGTGGCGAATGCCCCGCAAGTGTTCGCGTTCGAGTGTTCGTAGTAATCGCGAACGGCGTCGATCACCCGCTGCGGAACCTGTGTCCCGGCCGGACCGTCGAGATACGCAGCCGGATGTCCGTTCACGGTTTGCTTGAGCGACGGAAATTGCGCGCGCACCCACTTCAGATCGAGCTTCATTGCGGATTTGGGCCGAACCGTTGGTGTACTCATGTTCGTCGCAGGTATTGTACGAGTGGTTGAACGGTTGGTGGCGAAAAACCTTCCGCCTCACTGTTGATTCACTCCCGGGCCTTCGTAGCGCTGGCGTCTCGCCGGCGGTTTAGACCTTCCCGGCGATGATGTCGTGACCGCGAACCGTGACCAGGGCTCGCCGTTCTCTTTTAGCGCCATAGGCGCGATTGTAATTGGCCCGGCACGAAGGCAGCCCACCGACAGGCGGACGCAGCGGAGTGCGGGGACAACCACAGATGAAAACCAAGAAGTCCCGGAGGGATGAGCGACACACCGACGAAACTATCCCCGTGGTATTCGAGACTCACGTGTGCTGCAGGTGGGTGTCCTTGAAGTGAGTCGGGTACTTCAGACCAAAGCCAAGCAACCGGTCCACGCCGATATGGGCGGTCCAGATCAAAGCATACGGGACGGGCAGCAGTCGCTTTGTGGCGACGGCATAGAGCAAGAACAACAGGGGCACGGTCAGCGTGTGAACCGAATTATAAACCGCGGCGCCAACGCGGACGTTTCGCAAATATCCCAGCATCGAAAGGTCGGGTGCGAGAAACAGGACGGCGAAGAGCAGCCAGCCTGCATGCGCCTGCCAGTAGAGAAATACGCTGAATGCCAGAACGATGCCGCCTTCCACACGAAGCAAAACACCCGGTTTTGAGAGCATGGCCGAAATGCTAGCACGGGGAGGCTAGGGCCCGACGGCCCGGATGAAGTCGCCGAGCAGCCCGTAAGCCGTGGCGATCACGCCGGGCTTGTGCTCGATGATCGAAAGGCCGAAGACATCCATATCGAATCGCAGCGCCGATGTAGTGCCTTCGAGCAGCGCGAGAGGATCGGTCATCGGCAACTGCTCGGGCCGCACGCTCGCGCCCGCTCCGATTGCCGTGCGTTCGGCGCGGCAGATCAGTTTGTAGCGCATGCCGGCGGCCCGCGCTGCGCGCACCTGCTCGGGCGAAACGGCACGGATGCCGACCCGCTCGATTTCGTCGAGCCTGACCGGCACATCCATCAGCACGATCACCAGCGCCGCGACTTTCACGGCCGCGTCCCAGCCGTCCAGGTCGTCGGATGGATCGGTCTCGGCAACTCCAATGTCCTGTGCCCTCTTTACGGCCTGTTCGAGCGTAAGCCCTTTCTCCATTTCGGTGAGCACCACATTCGTTGTTGAATTCAGGATGCCGCGAAAGCCGCGCAGCTCGACGGCCGGCAACGAGTGCGGGAACATCGAAAAAATCGGGGTGCCGTCCATCACCGTGGACTCAAAGAGGAACCTGCGGCCCTTCGACTGTGCCAGGTCGCGTAGCTCGCGATAAGCGTAGACGATGGGGCCCTTGTTCGCGCTGATGGCGTGCGCTCCGCGTTCCAGCGCCGCCTTGATGTGGTCGATGGCGGGCTGCCCCGTGCGCCTATCGAGCGAGGTGGCCTCGAATACGACGTCGGCGTCCGCTTCTTCGAGCCATTCCCGCACATTTCGAGGCACGGCCCACGCGGCTCGTTCCGGAAGTTCCCCCGCCAGCAGCGCTTCAGGATCGAGGCCCTTCGCGTCTGCGATCCATCCGATGCGGCGCGAGGCGACCCCGGTCAACGCCCACTCGATGGCGTAGTCCTCTCGAAGCCGAGCCTCCTTCGAACGCAGCAACCGTACGAATTCGCGCCCAACGTTCCCGAAGCCGACCAGCGCAAGTTTGAATTTCCGGCGATTCGTCATCATCCGCGGCGCGCAAGACAGCTGCGCAAAAGAAATCGGAGCGTAGCCCTCGCACAAAACCGTGTCAAGGACGCGCCCTAACTGGACGCGCCCTAACCGAGCGCGGTGGGAGCACCATTCCCGATCGCCGCAAGAGGAGCCACCGGGAGGACGTTCGGCTCCTTGCGGTGCTCCCTGGCAACCAGCCACGAAAAAGCGGTGTCTATGAGTGAAGCAGCGGTCGCTCGCTAGCGCATGTTTGCCCTGCGGGCCTGTAACCCCTTGAAAACACACAGGCGGTTTTTGAGTTTGGTCACTACATCAGCCATTCTCGGCCCTCCGGCGGAGTGGGCGGGTCCAGTTCCGCGATGCCCAAAGCCCGCAGCACCTCGCTCGCATGTTGGCTGCCACGGGTGACGCACATCTTGCGGCGTTGACCGAGTTCGACCTCCACGCAGCGGACCATCTCGAGCGCCTGCCAGGCAAACGGCGAGGACAAGCTGCTGCCCGCCGTGCGCAGGCTCTTCTCCAGGGCGCGATCCAGCAACAGGGCCAAAGCGGCCACGAACACATGAGCCTCGACGCGCGCGTCCTTGCGATGGTAGACCGGGCGCAACTCCAGCAGGCCTTTCAGATGGGAAAAGCCACGCTCCACTTCGTTCAGTTCCTTGTAGGCTCCCACCGCTTCTACCGCCGACAGATTTCGCTCTTCGGTCTGAATGACGTATTTGCCCTCCAGAGCTTTCTCCCGCGCCAGGTTCACCGGGTGATCGAAGAAGCGAAATTTCCCTTCGCGCAGTTCCCAGTCGAAATACCGGTGACCATGGTTGCGCCGCAGTTTAGCCGCGGCCGCCGCCCCGATCTTCTCCGGCTCTTTCAACGCGCCTTTCTCCACCTGGGTCTGCAGGGATTGCAATTCTTTGCGGGCCCGCTCCATCGATAGCTCCCGCAGGCCACGCTCGTACAGTTCCCGCTCGTCGCTGTGAACCACGAACACGCGCACGCCCGCTTCTTTGCCGGGCACCTCGACCACCCGGGTCTTCGGCACGACCTTCTTCTCCTCAGCCGTGATCCCCGCCGGGCATTCCTGCCAATCCTTACGCACCGCCGCCTGCTGGATATACGCGAACGTATCTTTGCGATTGCGCCGTTGCAGCCCCACCAAATAGCCTTGCTGTAAGTTTCGGAACTTCTCGACATTGCCGATGGTCATCATGCCGCGGTCGCCCACGAACACGACCCGGTTCAAATCAAATCTGGTGTTCAGATCCTTGACCACTTCCAGGACCGTGGTTTGGTCCAGACGATTGCCGGCGAACACATGATGCGCGATCGGCCAACCCTCCATCATCACCACGCCGATGATGATCTGCCGGTTGCGCGGTCTTCCGTCGCGACTGTATCCAAAACGGCCCAACTCGGCTGGACCGGCTCCCTCGAAGTACGTGGAAGTGATGTCATAGAACGCCAGGTCAGGCTTGAGGCTGAACAGATTCCGCAGTTCCAGATAGACTTCCTTTTCGACTCGCTTCTTCTCGGCCAGCAGGTCGTCCAGCGTTTGATACCAGAGCTTCAGTTGATTGAAATCGACTTTCACCCGGCGCGATGGCTTCCACACCGGCATCCAGCGGCTGCCCTGTGCCGTGCATACGTAGAAATCTTCCAGCCATTGGGCCAAGGCATGCTCGCTGCCGGGACGAGTCAGGCGATTGGCCAGCAAAGGAAAGACTCGTTCCGACAGGGGTTGGCCGTGTCGCCGCGAGTTCCCACCCCGATCCAGAATCGCAGGCAGGGACAGTTTTTCAAACAGGCGTCGGGCCACCAAGACCGGTCCCCAGGTGGAGGCCCGCGGGGTGGAGACCTCGGACAGGGGAATCCAACGCGGCGGGGACGATTCGTCCTGCAAGAGTTGGACGAGCTTGTCGAGATGAGGTGCCAGGAGATCCTTGCGTCCGAGATGGGCAATGATTCGCTGCCGGACCTTGTTTCCGTCGCGGAAGGATTCCACGAGCCGCAGGTACTCGTGGTGGCCGTTGGGCGCCTTGACAGAACGAAGGAACAATGCGGGCCTCCTAAGACACTACAGATATACGACTATTATTCTTTAAATCAAGGGGAAAATGAGGAACACGAGCAGATTCCTTGGCACTACATTTTCAATCCCACGGCGGATGCACCGCTGTGTTTTCAATGAGTTAGCCGGAATCGAGCCCTCTGCGAGGGCAAACATGCGCTAGGAGCAAGCCCATGTCACAGGCGTCAAAATTTGCCCCGCTTCTTCTGTTGATCGCAACTCCGGTCGCATTCGGTCAGGACATCACGGCGCGTTTCTATCCCGAAAAGCAGCAATAGGTGAGTAGCCCCGGGGAGTCTCACCCCGAGGCTCTCGCAGAACCGTACATGAGCCTCTCGACTCATACGGCTCCCATCATGGAGCCATGCCGCACACCCATCTGCCAGTGGGCGAACATCCCCGGAGCGCGTCGAGAAATCCGGGCGATCCAGTGTGTCGCTCTGCGTAGATGGCCACGCAGCTTCTTGTATTTCCTTTTGGCCCAGAGGGCCAAATCTCGATCCAGTTCACGCATCGTCGGGTAAAGTGCCGAGCGATAGTACCGCCCGTAATATTGGAGCCAACCCCGGATAATGGGATTGAACATCCGCGACAGATCCTCGATCGCCTTATCGCTGCGCTTTGGCAGGTTCCAGCTCCGAAACGTGTCGCGGATGGCCTTCGCTGCTCGGTTCGAGACCGCCGGGCTGAAATTGATGAAGAACTTCCCCTTGCGATTCTTTGATCTCCTGGCCTGAAACGAGTAGCCAAGAAAATCAAACTTCTCGTGTGGGTATGTGCCCTTCCGCAAATCATCCTTGCAATAGACAACCTTTGTCTTCTCCGGATGAAGTTCCAGTCCGCATTCCCGTAACCGTGCCGCTATGGCTGCGCGTACTTCTTGCGCTTCCCTTTCTGTTTTGCAGTGCACGATGACATCATCAGCGTACCTCTCAAATGGTACGTGAGGGTACTTCACCGTGATCCATCGATCGAATGCATAATGCAAAAACAGATTGGCTAACAGAGGGCTGGCCACTCCGCCTTGCGGAGTGCCTTTCTCCCGTGGGACCAACTGCCCGTCCTCTTCTTGCACTGGTGCTTTCAGCCAGCGCTCGATATAGAGAACCAGCCATTGATCCTTAGCGTGTTTCTTCACCGCCCGCATCAGAAGGGTTTGGTCGAGATTGTCGAAAAAGCTGCGGATGTCCAGATCTAGAACCCAGTCATACCGCCAGCACCTCGCTCGCGCTTGACCCACTGCATCCAATGCCGACTTCCCCGGTCTATACCCGTAGGAATCTGCATGGAACAGCGGTTCCAGCTCCGGCTCCATTCTCGACTTCACCACCTGTTGTGCGATTCGATCCGAAACAGTCGGGATACCCAGCTTTCTTTCCCCACCGTTGGCTTTCGGTATTTTCACCGTTCGCACTGGTGGCGGAAAGTAGCTGCCCGATGACATCCGATTCCAGATCTTGTAAAGATTCTTCTTCAGCCTCTTTTCAAAACCTTCGATCGATTGCTCATCGACCCCTGCTGCTCCCTTATTCGCTTTCACTCGCCTATACGCTTCCCAGACCTCCCACTTAGAAATACAGAACGGCTTTGCCTCATTCATCGGGCTCCTCCCATTGCTGGTTGGCTCATTGAATTCGGCTCCTTGATGCAACCCCTTCGCTCCATCCCTTTGTCGGGGACTTCCCAGCTACTACGGGTTGCTCCGCCCCTGAGTCTCCGCTTCCGTACGCTCGCCCTCGTGGTGCTTCCACTTGTGGCTTCTCCGTTTGCATCGGAGTCTCAGGTTCCCACGTTCCGCTCCACCGCCTCTTTGGCAAGCTCAGGCCACCTTTCACGCCGGATGCCGCCCCGCCCGTAAACAGGTTTCGTCGGAGCCTGATCCTGCAGTAACGACACCCCCGCAGTTTTGACATCGCCCCTACGCTTTCGACGCTTCCATAGTGGTTCCCTTGCGGTCCTCTTCTTGCCTGTCACCTGACCTGGTCCTTGCCAGGCCTTTTCCTTCTGTGCTCACGACCATGGCTTTTGACCACAGCCGCCGAAGGTGGTTTGGAACCTGTCCCTGTAGACCGGTCCCGAGGGGCCTACCCTCATCGGTTAAGCAGTTGCGCACTCCAACAGCAGGTTCTGCTGTCTTTGTGCTCGTGGCACACTGTCGTCGGCGAACCGATTGTCATCGTCTTGGAAGTTACAAATCGAACGTCCCACGCAGTTGACGTGGGCGACGAGAATTGCCGCTGGATGCATGCGAGCCAGTTTCAGGTTACCAACGCCACAGTCAAAGCCGAAGTTGGCCTGTTTGGCTGCGCGTTCTGGGGCGGAATCGCCGGCGACTGCCTGAGCGGAGCACGACGGACTCCGCCGGGAGGAACGTTTGAGCAGAGGTTGTTACTAGATGATCCTTCGCTCCCTCAATTCGATCTTAGCGAACCGGGCACCTATCACGTGAAAGCGACAAGGCAAGTCACGATATACGGGAAGGATGGTTTCGGCGATATAAGGGAAATCATCGATGCAGAGAATGAGTTTGACATCATGCTTCGCAATCCGGACGAAGGCGAACTGGAGGCTCGCTACGAGCGGTTCGTGAAGGACCTCGGTAGCACCGATTACAAGGTGAGCTCCCTCGCCGGGGCTGCGCTTACGCAAGACCCGCCAGAGTTCCTCGAGTCTATAATTCTGTCGCTTGCGGACAGCCGCGACATGGGGCTTCGCTACCAGAGCATTCAAGGCTTGAAACGCCTTGCTACGCCTGCCGCCCGCACGAAACTCATCGACATGGCGTCCGACTCGGACGAAAGCCTCGCTCAGCAAGCCATTCCTGCCCTTGGCGAAATCGCTAACCCCAAGGATTGTGCGGCTATCCTGAAAATTGCTGCTCACTGGAGGCAATACACCCAGTCTCAAGCGTATATGGCCGCCGGGCGCATATGTCGTGAGAAAGCCGTTCTTCCGCTTACCAGCTTGCTGTCCTCGGCTGACGAAGAGCTCGCGATGGCCATCGCGACTGGTCTCGGCAACACCGCATCACGCGATGCGATTCCGCCCCTGATCGGCCTTCTTGCCAGTCCGGACCGTTTCGTAAGGCGTCAGGCAGAAGGCGCGCTGTTCACCCTGACCCACCGGAGCATGCAAGACGTGAGTACCGCCGAGGCCGCCGCGCAGGTTTCCTCGGGGTGGCGGAGCTGGAGGCTCATGAATTCAGAATCCGCCCAGGTCTACGGCCCGGACCAATGCCCCCCGGCTAGCTCCCAATGAGGACCGGAGCTGCCTGCTACTGGCCTGGGGATCTGTCGCGAGCCACGACTCAGAAAAGCGGCGGTTAATTAAGCGCCGTTAGATATCAAGGTTCTTGATGTCATTGCTGCAACTTTTCTTCGCCTGGCGTTCGCTTTTCGCTACTACCGCGCGAGGGCCGCGCGGCCTGGGAAGCGGGCAGTGCCGCCGAGTTCTTCTTCGATCCTGAGAAGTTGGTTGTACTTGGCGACACGATCGGTACGCGATGCCGAACCCGTCTTGATCTGGCCGGTTCCCATGGCGACGACGAAATCGGCAATGAATGGATCCTCCGTCTCGCCCGAGCGGTGCGATACGACGGCGGTGTAATTCGCCGTCCGCGCCATTTCGACCGCTTCGATCGTCTCCGTCACCGTGCCAATCTGATTAAGCTTGATCAAAATCGAGTTGCCAACGCTCTCCTTGATACCGCGCGCGAAAATTTTCGGATTCGTCACGAAAATATCGTCTCCCACGAGCTGAACCTTTTTGCCGACGTCGCGCGTGAGAATCTTCCAGCCGTCCCAGTCGTCCTCGGACATTCCATCCTCGAGCGAAACGATCGGATATTGCCGCACCCAGCCTTCCCAGAAGGCAGCCATCTGCTCGGACGTGCGCGCGGATTTGTCCGATTTCTTGAAAACGTATTTTTTCGACGCCTTATCGTAGAACTCGCTCGAAGCAGGGTCGATGGCGATCGCAATTTGCTCGCCGGGCTTGTAACCCGCGGCCGTTATGGCTTCGAGGACACGATCGAGCGCCTCTTCGTTCGACTTTAGATTCGGCGCGAAGCCGCCTTCGTCGCCGACGGCGGTCGAGTAACCATTTTTCTTGAGCACCGATTTCAGATGGTGGAAGACCTCGACACCCCAGCGCAGCGCCTCGCGGAAACTCGGCGCGCCGACGGGCATGACCATGAATTCCTGCACGTCGACGGAATTGTCGGCGTGCGCGCCGCCGTTGAGGATGTTCATCATCGGAACCGGCAGCGTGTTCGCGGAGCCATCGCTCGAATAACGCGCGAGATATTGGTACAGGGGCTGGCCCGATGCCGCGGCAGCGGCGCGCGCGGCCGCCATCGAGACCGCCAGAATCGCGTTCGCCCCGAATTTCGATTTATTCGGCGTGCCGTCCGCTTCGATCATGCGGCGGTCGAGCTGCGTCTGCCCCAGCGCGTCCATGCCTGCGACGGCCTTGGCGATTTCGCTGTTCACATGCGCCACCGCCTTCTGCACGCCTTTGCCCAGAAAACGCGCTTTGTCGCCGTCTCGCAATTCGTTGGCTTCGTGCTCGCCGGTGGAAGCACCGGACGGGACCGCGGCGCGGCCAAACGCGCCTCCTTCGAGGCGAACGTCCGCCTCGACCGTTGGATTGCCGCGCGAATCCAGAATTTCGCGGCCATGAACGCTCTTAATCTTTGTCGACATCATTCCTCCCTTGGATTTTCAATGCCCAATATCTCGCGCGCGGCCACCGTGGACGGGCGCGGCATGCTGCGCGCCGACCGGAACGGCCGGGGCGCCGAAGAGGTATCGCTAATCCTTCTTTGCGATCAAAAACCAAACAGAGAAGTCTACGGGAAATTTTTCTTCGGGCCAAGCACGGCGGAAACGATCTTCCAGGCGCACCACCGGCAACGGGAGCGCTACAGTTTGCGGGCCAGAATCAACGTCGGACTGAAATCCACGGAAATCATAGCGCCGGCCGCCGCCGCGGCGAAACGGGATTCGAGGTCCCTCCAATACGGTTCGGGATCGGCGAGCGTCCGCGCGTATGCGCTCCCGTAAGAAGTCGACCGCCAGAATCCAGCGTAATCCTGCGCGCTCATCGAAATGATGTTCGGGAATTTCGTCTCCTCAACAGCCTGAAAACCCGGCGCCGCGCGGACTTGATTTTCCCAGCCGCGATCGCGCTTCAGCCGCGGATCCCGGTGGGGCTTCCAGGGCCCGCGCAATTCGGCCAGCACAATCGCGTCGATCTCAGGCGTCGCTTTCGGCAGCGGACGGTCGAACACGGCGAGCACCGCTTCCGGACGAAGCCAACTGTGAGCATTCGCCAGCACGCGGTCCGCGTCCATCCAATGAAGCGCGTTCGCAATCGTGACCAAATCGACGCTTTCCGGCGGCTGCACGCAGTCTTCCGCTGTCACATTACGGATTAGGGCCTGCGGGAAACGCCCGGCAATTTTTGACGCCATCCCGGCATCAGGTTCAACGGAAAGCACTTCCCGAAAATGCGCAACCAGGTGCCCGGTCACGATTCCTGTGCCCGCGCCCAGGTCCATGGCGCGCCCGCGGCATTGTTCGGGGACGCGCGCAAGGATGTGTTCGTAAAGCGCAGCCGCATAATCGGGCCGGTAGCGCTGAAATTCGTCCGCTGCGTGGCCAAACTTGGGTTGGAAAGCGGGCATTCACCAGGATTCACAAGAAAATTCGACGTTATTCCGGCTCTTCGAGCATGGATTCGGGGCGCACGACGATGGAAACGCCGCCATCGGACAGATTGTATCGCGCGCGATCGGCCTCATGATCGTAGCCAATCACCGTTCCTTCAGGCAGATTCACGTGGCGATCGATAATGGCGCGGCGGATGCGGCAGTGGCGCCCGATGTTCACGTGATTGAAGATGATTGAATCCTCGACTTCACTGTAGCTGTTGACGCGAACGTCGTAGCCGAGCACGCATTTCGAACAGCGCCCCCCGGACACGATCGATCCTCCCGAAACGACGGAATCAATGGCCACGCCCAGGCGTTTCGGCTCCCCGAACACGAATTTCGCCGGCGGATACTGCTGCTGCCACGTCTGCAGCGGCCAGCTCTTGTCGTACAAATTGAAGACGGGCGCCACCGCGCACAGGTCCATGTTCGCTTCGTAGTAGGCATCAACGGTGCCGACGTCGCGCCAGTAGGACGTCTCCTTTTTGTTTTCGTCGCGAAAATTGTGCGCGAAGACGCGGTGTTTACCGATGATGCGCGGGAGAATGTCGCGTCCGAAATCATGGCCCGACGCGGGATTTTCGGCGTCATCGATCAGGATGGGCACCAGAAGCTGCGTGTTGAAGAGATAGACGCCCATTGAGGCGTTGCATTTACCGGGATGGAGAGGAGATTCCTTGGGAACAGCCGGCTTTTCCTCGAAGCCGATGATGCGCCATTGCGCGTCCGTCTCGATCACGCCGAACTGCTTCGCCGCATCGGCCACATCCACTTCAATCGTGGCCACCGTGACGTCCGCGCCCGATTCGACGTGCTGCTCGAGCATCGCCTGATAGTTCATTTTGTAGATGTGGTCGCCGGAAAGGATGAAGACGTAGTTCGATTGCTCGCTGCCGATCGAATAGATGTTCTGGTAGACCGCGTCTGCCGTGCCGCGATACCAGTGCTGCGAGACGCGCATCTGCGGCGGCAGCACCTCGATGAACTCGCCCAGGCCCATCAGCACGGACCACCCGCGACGAATGTGCCGGTTCAGACTGAGCGCCTTGTATTGCGTCAGGACGAATACGCGCCGCAAATCGCTGTTCAGGCAATTGGAAAGTGTGACGTCGATGATGCGATAGACGCCGCCGAAGGGAACAGCGGGCTTGGCGCGATCGCGCGTTAGCGGCCACAGCCGCTCGCCCTGGCCGCCGGCCAGCAGAACGGCGATTGCGTTGCGCATGACGGGCATCTGCGAAGACACCTCAAGTCGAAATTTGCAGGGCCGATTGTAACAAGCAACGAACCAGAACTGCAGTTTTTTGCTGCCGGTCCGGCGAGCCCACCTTCGACGAAAGTTAATCGGGACAGCCCGTACGGGAGACGTTACGTAGCTTCGCAGGCCCGTTCCAGTACTCGGTCGGCGTTCCGACCGTGCCGCGCCACGCCTGTACCACTTTCAGCTTGACTTCACCGAAAGCCTCCGATAGAAGATGTGGGCAATTGCCGGTGTCAATGGAAACCGGTAAACTGTCTATACCCATTTCACGAAAAATTCAAAAAGGGGAACGGGGGTGAATACGCTTGGCAGAAGTTGTCATTCAAGAGGGTGAGTCTTTGGAGAACGCCCTCCGACGATTCAAGCGCAAGGTGCAGTCGGAGGACATCATCAAGGAAATCAAGAAGCACAGCTACTACATGAAGCCTGGTGAGAAGCGTCGAGCCAAGGAAGCCCTCTCGCGTAAGCGCCTCCGCAAGAAGCAACGGCGTGAGCAGGATTAGGCAAGCGAATCACTTGGGTTTTTCCCGGAAATTGAGTGCCAGCCGGTGTGTTGGAGGGGCGGGTATGCCCGCGAACTTCTCCACACCATGGCTTCGCGCCCTGCCCGTTCCAGCGGGCAAAGCCGAGGGCCGGGCCTGACATCTGGGATCGGGGTTTTCCTGCTGCGGCGGGAGAACCCTAAGACCCGAGCCGTACCGCGCCGCGTTTTGTCCCCCAGCACAGTCCCGGAGCGGAGCATGGAATACCACGACAAGGTCCTGAAGTGCAGCGAATGCGGCGCTGAATTCGTCTTCACCGCGGGCGAACAGATGTTTTTCGCCGACAAGGGCTTCAAGAACGAGCCCAAGCGGTGCAAGGCTTGCAAAGCGACACGGGCGCAAGGAAACGGCGGCTCGGCGTCGCCGGGCCTGCAGCGCGTCGAGACGAAGACGGTCTGCTCGCAATGCGGCAAGGAAACAACCGTTCCCTTCAAGCCCACGCAGGGACGGCCGGTCTACTGCCGCGAATGCTTCCAGCAGCGGCGGACACTCGGCGCCACAAGCGCCACCGCGTAGACCGCTGTAGCGAAACCTCGCGGCACCCGACGCTCGGAGACCCTTTAGAGCCGTTACGGGTGACTTTAAGACGTGGTGAGTGAACGGGGCTGTTCGCGCCGGCGCAGAAAATGCTCTGACCCACGCACCTTTACTTTCTTTCGCCTAAGCTGCGCCTTCGGCCTTGGACGGCACAATCTCTGCGAGCGCGGCGACGAATTGTTCCATCTCCGGCCGCGTGCCGATGCTGACGCGAAGGAAAGTCGGCATAGCGGCGAAGCGGCGTCCCACCAGGATTTTCCGGTCGTAAAACTTGTCCACGATGGGCTGCACGTCCGCATTCATATCGATCATCACGAAGTTCGCCTGCGAGGGGATGTATTTCCGGCCGTCCTTCGCGAGACGCTCGCACAGCCACGCTCGCGTGTCGTTCATTTTCTTGCCGCACTCGGAGATGTGCTCCTCGTCGGAAAGGCTGGCGTGCGCAGCGGCCAGCACAGCGGCATTGCCATTGAACGGCGTCAGATTGTACGGCTGCAGGCGCTTGATCGCTTCCTTCGTTCCCACGCCATAGCCGAGCCGCATCCCCGCCATGCCATAGACTTTGGAAAATGTGCGCGAGACGACGACGTTGGGATGCTGCGCGATCAAATCGATGGCCGTGCCGTAGCGCGGGTCCGTCGCAAATTCGAAATAGGCTTCGTCAACCAGAATCGTGGCAGAGCGCGGAACGCGGTTGACGAACGCGGCCAGCTCGTCGCGGCTCACGATGGTCCCCGTGGGATTGTTCGGATTGCAGACATAGACGAGGCCGGTCTGGGCCGTGCAGCGATCGGCCATCGCCTTCAGATCGTGGCGATAGTCGTGCGTCAGCGGAACCTTCACGGCTTCTCCGTGCGCCGCGTTCACGTATTCGATCACCGCTTCAAAGGTCGGATCGGCCGCCACGAGTTGTTTCTCCGGAGCGAGAAAGGCTTCGTCTGCAATGCAGAGGATTTCAGTTGAGCCGCAGCCGAGCGCGATGTTCTCGCGTTTCACTCCGTGCTTCTTCGCGAGCGCGTCGGTGAGGGCAAAGTACGCGCTATCCGGGTAGCGCGCGGCGATTCCTCCGCAAGTGGCAAGCGCGGCGAGCGCCTTGGGCGAAGGCCCGTAGGGATTCTCGTTGAAGTTGATGTGGATCGCGTCTGCGGGCGCGGGATGCTGGTGCCGTCCGCCTTGAGCCGCGCGCAGGTATGGCGCGCACATCGCGACGGCCAGCGACCCGCCAACCGTTTTTGCGAAATCACGTCGGGAGAAGACCGGTCGATTCATCGCACACTCCAGGAATTTGAGTGGAGGGATCATATCCCTCGCGCGCTCGCCGAACAAGCTTTTCGCGGCCATCGAGGAGGCCGGAGCGTCAATCCCGGATTTCGAGGACACCGCCAACATCGAGTCAAGCAAAACTCGGTCGTTCAAAAAGAGAAACAGCTGTATCTACCTCTGTGAGTGAAAACGACTGCCGAGGCGTCTCGGGACACCAGAAACTGCTGAGGGTCGGGTCCTGCGCGTAAAAAGCGCTGCTCGCAGGCCAAACTGGCGTCATAGAAGCTTCGCGCGAATTAAGTCCACTGCGACCTGAGGCCGATCAAGAATTGCCGAAATACTTCTCGTGTTTGCTGGCATCGACTCCGAGAAGATTCTACCGATCGATGAGGTGCGGCAATATTGGAACGCGGAGTCGCTGAAGCGCAAAGACCGCGAGATCGCAGAGGCCGAACAGTTTTACCGAGAGAGCGCGATGAATGCCGCTACGGAGCTGCTCCGCGCGATCGAGATTCCTTCGTGACCCAGACCGAGAGTCCGCTTGCTGGGAAGCGTATGTCGGTTGAGCCTCTTCGGGCTCGCCCAACATGTTTCCTCAGGAGGAGCCAATAGAAAAGCGAGGGAGCCATGGACGAAAAAATGCTGCGCGAACAGATGGGCAAGATCCTGAACAAGGGCGAGGCTCACGTCGATTGGAAAGAGGCTCTTGAAGACGTTCCCGCAAAACTGAGAGGCGTGCGGCCGCCCGGCTCGCCTCATTCGCTGTGGGAACTTCTGGAACACGTGCGCACCGCGCAGTGGGACATCCTCGAATTTTCGCGCGACCCCAAACACGTTTCGCCCGACTTCCCTTCCGGCTACTGGCCCGAGTCGCAAGCGCCGCCCAGCGAGGCAGCGTGGGACAAGAGCGTGAAGAATTTTCTGAAGGACATGGACGCCATCGGAAAGCTGTTCGCCGACTCGAAGGACATCCTGTCGCCGATTCCGCACGGATCGGGCCAGACGATTCTCCGCGAGGCCCTGCTCGCCGCAGATCACAACGCTTACCATCTCGGGCAGTTCGTCTTGATTCGCCGCCTGCTGGGCCATTGGGACGGCTGAGAAGAAGCGTCCGAACCGCTTCGAACGAGTCCGCGGCGCCCGGGCGATCGTGCCGCTACCTGAACACGGCGATCATCCATGTCCCGGCGCCGACGAGCGCTGCCCCGCCGATTCTGCCGAACCACCGCCCGCCCGGGGCGGCCTTTTCGATCAGAATGAACGCCGTGATCGCCGCCATCCACGTCAGGTTCATCACGCCCGCGGCAAATGGAAGCGCCATCAACAGCCAGCAGCAGCCAAGACAAAACAGGCCGTGATCGACGCCCATGCGGAAGGCGCCGAGCGAGCCCTCGCGCCAGTCGCTGAGCAGGAACGTGAGCGGAGAGCGGCAGTGACGCAAGCACGACGTCCTTGAAGGGGGTCCACTGATAGACGCCGGCCGCGACCAGAATACCGCCCGCAAAGACTGAGCTCGTCGCGGTCAGCATAGGCGAGAGCATGGCGCCGCGGTGCAGCGCGTCTTGCACCAGCGCCGCCACCGCGCTGAACGCCGTCCATATCGCGAAGTATCCGGCCAGGAACACTCCTGCGGGGACGTACGGCAGATTAAGCGCGCGCCGGTTCCGGTGTTCGAGCCCGAAGGCGAAAACAAACGGAAGCGCCGACGGAAGCATCATGGCGATCGTCATCACCGTCCACATCAGGAATGTGGCGGTCCAATCGAAAGGTCGATGCGAATGGACGAGCCCGGGCGCGCCCAGGTTCGAAGCCATGTGGACCAGGTAGAACCAGGCCAGACCCGTGACGGCTGCGGCTCCGCTGAGGAAAATGGCGCGGTCACGGCGAATCGGCCATGAGTGAACGTTGAACATGAAGGGACTTGCCGGAGCTGGCTCTCGGGATCGCCTAACCCGAATAGGAAAACGGCGAATAGAGGCCGTTGCGATCGGAAAGCGTCCAGTTGTAGCCGTGGTCCTGATAGTGCATCGACTGGGACCTGGCCACGGTGGCAGGGTAGCCCGGCGCGATGCACAGCGGGTGATTGCTGACAGTCACTTCGTTGTCGCCGACGCCGCCAATCGCTTCAATTTCGGCATGGCCGACGTCGCCGATTTTGAGGCTGCGGTGTTTTCCGTTCGCTTTGTAATCGATTGGGACGCTGGTCACACCGAGCACCTCGCCGATATGGGCTCCGAGGCGCGCGGGGTGCCCGCCGGCCTGTCCGGAGAAGATGTTGATCAGCGCGTTCTTCTGCGGCTCGCTGGCTTTCGCGTCGAGGTACAGGGCGGCCCGCCACTTCGTGACGTGCATGGCGCCCGGCGAGTAAACCGCCAGCGCTGCATTGAGGCCGGAGAGATCGGTGGCGCCGTGATTCCCTTTGTCGATGTGCCAGCCTACGACGACGGTGCAGTCCCCTTCCGTGGGCGTGCTCAGAAAAATGCAGGGACAGGCAGGTTTGCAATTGCAGGTTTCAAGATATTGACCATCGAGTTTCCATTGTTCGGCCATTGGACGTTTTCTCCCGCATTCGGAATCGGACTCGGAAATCGGGTCCGATTTGCGGGAGTATACACCTTTTTTTTGGTTTTGCAGCGCACCCGCCCAGCGAGGAAAATCGGCGCGGTTCAGTCTTGAGGAGAACGCTATCGCGCGGACGCGGACGCCAGCCCGGTGCGCTTCAGCGGTCTCCACGTACGGTCGCCGCGCAGATATTGCCATATTCCCTGCAATCTCCAGATCATGTGCAATTGTCGATAGGGAAAGTGCTCGAGGAAGCAATAGCTCACAAGCCGAACCACGTCTTTCCAGTCGTTGTAGCGCTTGTAGGTGACTTCTTCCTGCAGGACGGAGCCGATGGAAATGAGCGTCGCGAACGCGTAACCATAATATCAGAAATTCCAGAAAGAACTGCTGTTGAGCGCGCCGAGGACAGGCAGCCAGTATGATCGTCGCGATGCCAACCAAGTCTCCAGGATCGGCGCGAGCAATTCGAACAACCACAGATATGGAAGCGCGATCGCAGCCGATCCGGCCGTAGCGCGGCCGGAAGAGCATGTCGCGGTTCGGCCACGAGCACGTCGAGCAAACCCTTCTGCCATCGCGCGCGCTGCCTGCCGAGAGATTTCAAATCGGACGGGACTTCCGTCCAACACATCGGGTCCGGCACAAAGCGTATCTCGTAGTCCGCGCCCTTTTCTCGCAAGTGGCGATGCAAACGCGCCACGAGATCGATATCTTCGCCCATCGACGAACTCCGGTAACCGCCCTACCGCGCGCACCAGGTCCGTTCGAAACAGACCGAACGCTCCGGAAATGATCATGAGCATGTTTCCTTGCGCCCAGGCTTCGCGGCCGATCAGGAATGCGCGCAAGTACTCGATCACCTGGATTACCTCGATGCTCTTGCGCGGCAGCCGAATGCGCCGCAGTTGCGCCGCCGGCAATTTCCGAGCCGTTCAGCACGCGGATGATCCCGCCGACGGCAACTACGCGCTTGGGATCCTCCAGGACCGGGCAGGGTGATGCGGAGCAGCGCGTCGCGTTCGAGGAGCGAGTCCGATCCACGACGCAAACGTAGGGAGAAGTGGCCGCGTTCAGCCCGGCATTGACCGCATCCGCCTTGCTGCCGCCCGCTTCTTTGTCGACGACCAGAAGTCTCCTGTCCACGTCGCTTCGGTACAGCCCTCGCACGCAGCGCGCATTTGGCTTGCGGGACGTACACGGCCCTGACCAGCCGCAACTGAAATGCTTCGCGCAGTTCGTCTAGCGTGCGATCTTCCGATCCATCGTTGACGACGATCACTTCCAGTTCGGGGTAATCCAGCTCGAGCAGATTGCGAACGGCCACGCGGATCGAAGCCTCCTCGTTATGCGCGGGCGCAATGATGGTTATCGGCGGGACCATGCGGTTCTCTTTGACCCAGCCCAGGCAATGGCTTTCCAGTCTGCGCTGGTGCAATGCGCTCGTCTTCAGCGCGACAAGGAGCATGACCAGATAGGCCATGTTGCTCGCCACGTAATACCAGAAGAGCGTGTGATTCGAAATGTCCAGGAAGCGAATCATGGCTGCAACACTGGCTCGCGCGAGACAACCTCTGTTTCCGCTGGCTTTTCAGGGCTCAGAGAGCCCGATGCGGAGCACGTTCAGCAGACGCTGCTTCTCGTCCGGCAAAACTGCTGCATTGGCCCGAATGCCGGATTCGAGTTCTTCGCGCAAATTGGCGTTCTCGAGAGCGGTCAGATAGGCGTGGAATGCGTAGCGATCCTGAGTCTCCACCACTTGCTGCAGGATCCACAGTCTGTCCGTTTTCAGTTCGATCAGCGCTTCGGCGGCACGCAAACGAACGAGCCGGTTCGAATCTCTGAGGCCTCGCAGCAGCGCGGGAACCGCCCGAGGATCGGACAGTTTTCCCAGGCTCACGATCGCGCGCAGGCGCACGAACCAGACCTTGTCACGCGCCAGTTCGTTCAGTAGGTCGAAGGCAAGCCCGGACTTGGTGTGAGACATGGCCCTGGCTGCCGCGGCCCGCAATTCGTCAAGGTCGTCTCCGACGAACTGAAGGAGATCCAGTCCCAGCGATGGAGTGGCCACTTCCCCCAACACGCGTCCCAAAGCTTCACGCAACGGCCCTTTTGCCTGTTGCACGTATGGGAGCAGGATCTGCGGGCGTTCCGCGCAACACTGGATCAACGCGCTTTGCAGCGGCAAGGCAGGCACCGACAAACCTGTCTCGCTCACCCAGGACAGTATTTCTTCCGCCGCTTGCGGGGACGCCGTTCTGCCCAATCCGCGCAGTGCCGCGAGCCGCACGTCGAGATTGCGGTCCCTCAACGCTTCCGCCAACGCGGGAATCCCTTCCGGGGCCCTCGTACGGCCGAGCGCGACGAGCGCGCGCATTCTCCGCCAACCGACGAGCCGCCGCGCCTCGAAGACGCGCTTCTCGATGAGGCCGCTAGCGCGCAGGAAGCTCAGCAACCGCGCTGATTCCGCCGGCGTGGCCGCCTCGAACGCGTCCAGTGCCATCGCCTCGATGATCCGGCGGTCAAACGGTTTCTTCCGCCATTTCTCGTAGGGAATCTTCCCCGAAATGAGCGAGTCCCACTTCTGTCGCCATTCGAAGACGCGCGCGTCGCGCCTGGCGAAGTGCCTTCTGCGATAGGCTCTGCGCAGCAGGATAAACGCAAGCAGCAGCGCGTTGCCGATGATCGCGGCGAAGACCGCTTTCACTACGAACGCCGCAGGTCCCAGTCTCGAGAATTTTTCAAAAATGGATTCCATAGCTCATTCCATAACTCATGTCGGTCTTGCCCTGTGTCCGCTTCTGATAGGCCGCGTACCCTGTCACGTCCTGGCGAGAGGTCATTTGGAGTTTCAGGCCGCCGCCGTACGTTTGCGAAGCGAACCGCCCGATCTGATCGACCTGCGCGAAGTCCTCCGTGCCGGCCGCGTAGAACACGTTTCCGGACAACCGCTTTTCCTCCCGGTGCGCCAGCGGGAACCCGAGCCGTCCAAGTTCGGAAGGACGCCATTCCACGCCGGTGCCGGGGAATGCGCTGCGCGCGCCCGTTTCGCCAAGAGAAAAAGTCCATTCCCGTGGAAAATACAGAACAGCGGTGCCGTTCAGCGTCAGGATTCGCGACGATTCGTACCAATACCAGTGCTGCGCGTAGTCGATTTCCACTGAACGCACGAAACCTGTTTCGCTCGCATGGAATCCATGGTCCAGGTCGAAGAAGGCTTCGCTCCTGGGTATTACGGCGTTGTCGTGTCCAACGGCGCCGCCCACCGTCAGCGCTCCCCACTTCGGCTGCCTTCGCGTGAGGCTGCCTACGAACTTTCCGGCGCCCTCTCCGCCACGTTGGTAGAAGTCTCCGGCAACGCTCGTGCTCCAGCGCGAAGTCCATTGGGTCATCAGGCTCGCCCACTCGTCGTGGTAAGCCACCGCGTAGTTGAGCAGGTCGTCGTCTTGCCCGAAGCGCAATTCGTTTTTCGGTTCGCCGCGAACTGAAACGAGCCCGTTCCGCGCTTCCGGGCTGCCCGGATCTAAAGTCAGCGCCGCTTGAAATTCCGATCGCGCCCGGGAACGTTCGCCCGCGGCGCGAAGGATGCGGGCGCGCTCGGCGTGGAGGTCCGCGCGCTTTGGATCGAGCTCCTGCGCTGCGTCGATGGCCCGTTGCGCTTCCGCGATCTTTCCTTCGCGTAAGTAAACACCGGCGAGACCCATCCAGTTGTCGGGATCGTTCCGCGAGATTTTCAGGATTGCCACATATTCGTTTTCGGCTTCGGCGAGTTGCCCCGACCAAGCAAGCACGCGTGCGCGCCAGGCGCGTACATCCATGTCCCGTGGGGCGCGAGCGATCTCCTGGTCGACGACCGCCATCGCCGCCTTCCAGTCCTTCGCTGCGGCGTACTTCCGCACCTGCGCCTGCCAAGCCGGCGGCTGATTCCGCCCGTACGCGCGAGGAATCGGCAGCTGCGCGGCGGCGATCAAAGTGAAGATCATCGCCCATCGTAGAGACACGACTCCGCCGCGACTCAGACCTCCCGGGCACACACGGACGATTTCTGCGCGGATTGTCACGTGTAGTGTCGTTGCAATCGACTGCCCCTTCGCATCGGCAAGGCTGTGTCGAACCGACAGATAGGCTGTTTGTTTGCTTCAACTTACAGATCGAATACTCTGCGACGAAGTGTGCCGAAAGGAAGGCACTGCACCACGCCTGCACTTAGTTTCGTTGTGAAACACAAGGCCGGTTGAAACACAAAGCCGGTTTTGTCGTTCGCGTGGTGGTGAGCCTCGAACATGGTGTCCAATTCGCGCGCCAGGGAAACTAGAGCGACCGAGCATTCTCGAAAAGCGATTTCCACATTTTCCTAAATTTCCACAACAGAAATTCGTTTCGGTGTGGTTGACGGTTTTTGCGAGCCGAGTTACAAACGTGGCGTCAGGACGTTCCAATCATTTGAGTCCTGGACGGCACGGCAAGCGAAAGTTTGACGAGCTATTCAGGGCAAGGGTGGTCGAGCGGCTTCGACAAAGTTAGGAATGGCGCAGCATCACGGCGAGCCCTAAGGTCTGGTCCCGTGGTGGCCAAGCGTGACCCGTTAAGCCCGACTGTCGCAAGGCAGGCGCAAGTTTGACGAGGCACGCGAGGCCTGCCTACCGCAAGGTAGGCCGCTTGTCGCAAGACAGGCTTGTCTGCCGCAAGGCAGGCACAACCACAGAACTGAACTCGCGAGACTTGTCGCGGTCAGCTTCACCCGCTCACGCGGGAGAACGCTTGGCAGCTGTTACTTTTCCAGACTGAAGGGAAGGGGCGAGCAATCGCCCCTTTTCTTTTTTTGGCAGAGCCAAATCCTCACACTCCGCGCTCTTTGACATAGCTCCTGTGCCGACCGTAGCAGGGCCTACTGTCCTTCGCTATCGACGAAATGAATATCGACCCAAACAGATACGCCGAAGTCTCCGAGGGCTCTTAGAATCTCCGGTGACAGTCGCGGGCCGCCGTCAAAACTCGACGAGAAATGGCCGACCCACAAATACACGTCGTGATGACGACGATAATCTTGAATGAGAGGCACGTGACGTGAGAAAGTTCCGAGTAATTTCTTGAACGCCTTCTCTAGAGATTCCCACTGGGGCCAATCCGGCCAGTTTTCGGCGGCCACGTCAGACTGGTTAGGGGTCACATCGAATTCCCACAGAGCTTCCGTCCAGACGGAACTGGCCCCGCGGTATTGCCCCACGGCTCGTGTTTGCGTCGGGGTGATGCCCAATTCCTCTGTGATGCGCGAGGTATCGAGCGTGGCCGATTCTATGCGCAAGGAAACTGTATACGAGTGCATGTTCGCCATTCTACAGCAGCGTCGAGCCCGAGAGTCTGAGACAGCGGTACCACACCCCGATTCCCGAATCTCGGGCGCGACACCGTATAATAGATGTGCCATTCGAGGAGATTCATGAATAGACAGTCGGCCATCGTGGATTCATCGTCCGCCAGGGAGGCGCAAAGCCAGACCTGGGACGCCTTTCGCCGCTGGGGATACTTGCAGGCGAACCTCGATCCGCTCGGCGATCTCGAACCGGTCGCCACTGCCCGAACTCGACGTTTCCGGCCCGGACGCCGAAGCGGCGCGGCGAGTCTATTGCGGCACGATCGGCGCGGAATTCATGCACATTCCCGATCGCGAGCGGCGCCGGTGGATTCAGGAACGCATGGAATCGGAAGCGCGCCGAGCCGGACCGCGCGCGCATTCTCGAACTGCTGGTGCGCGCCGAAATTTTCGAGCAGGTTCTGCAGACGCGCTATCTGGGCACCAAGCGCTTTTCGCTCGAAGGCGAAGCGGCGCTGCTTCCGCTGCTGCGATGCGATCCTGAGCGCGGCGGCGGAACGAAGGCGCCGAGCAAGCCATCATGGCCATGAGCCATCGCGGCCGGCTGAACGTGATGGTCCACATCGTCGGGCGCGCTCGCTGCGGAAGTTTTCGCGCGATTTGAGGACGTCGATCCGCGCAGCGTCCTCGGCGGCGGCGACGTGAAATACCACATGGGCGCGACCGGCGAATTCGCAGCCGCGAATGGCCGCGAACGTGGACATCCATCTGGTCTCGAATCCCAGCCACCTCGAAGCGGTCGATCCCGTGGCCATGGGACGCGCGCGCGCCAAGCAGACGCGCCGCGGCGAAGCGGGCACGCCAGCAGGTGCTTCCGATCCTGATGCACGGCGACGCGGCTTTTGCGGGCCAGGGCATCTGGGCGGAAACGCTGAATATGGCCGATGCTGGAGGGCTACACGGTGGGCGGCTCGCGTGCACATCATCGTCAACAATCTGATCGGCTTCACCACCGTGCCGCGCGATCGCACTCCTCGCGATTTGCTTCCGATCTGGCCAAGCGGCTGCCGATTCCCATTTTCCACGTGAACGCCGAAGATCCCGACGCGGTCGTGCGCGTCGGCCGCATGGCCGCTCGATTATCGCTACGCGTTCGGGACGCCGGTCGTGATCGATTTGATCGGCTACCGGCGCACGGCCACAGCGAAGTCGACGATCCCACCATCACGCAGCCGCTGCGCTACCGCAAAATTCGAGGCGCATCCGCCGCTCTGGCAGATCTACGCCGGAAAGATCGGCGCCGATCCGAGCCGCATCGTCGCAGCAGGTCCGCGACGAACTCGAAGCGGCGCAGAAAGCAGGCCGTCGAACTCGAGAAGAATCCGCCGATGCGCCAGCTGCCCGCTTATTGGAACGCATTTCCAGGGCGGCCGCTACGATGCCGCGTTCGAAGTCGATACCGGCAGTCCCGCAGGCGAAGTTGACCATCGATCGGCGAAGCGCTCGCCAGCTATCCGCACGGATTTCACATTCATCCGAAAGTGAAAAAGCTGCTCGAGCAGCGCGTGGAAATGGCGCACGGCAAGCGGCCGCTCGATTTCGGCATGGCCGAAGCGCTGGCGTTCGGTTCGCTGCTGAAGCAGGGCGTTCCGGTGCGGCTTGAGCGGGCAGGACAGCCGCCGCGGCACGTTCAATCAGCGGCACGCGGCGCTCGATCGATATCGAAACGGAGAAAGAGTATGTCCCGCTCGCAGCATCTCGTCGCCGGATCAGGCGCGGTTCGAAATCTACAATTCGCCGCTTTCCGAGGCGGCCGTGCTGGGCTTCGAATACGGCTTCAGCCGCGATTTTCCGGAGGCGCTGGTGCTGTGGGAAGCGCAGTTCGGCGATTTCGCCAACGGCGCGCAGATCATCATCGACCAGTTCATCGCCGCCGGCGAAGACAAATGGAATTTGCTTTCCGGAGTCGTGCTGCTGCTGCCGCACGGCTACGAAGGCCAGGGCCCGGAACATTCCAGCGCGCGCATCGAGCGCTTCCTGCAGCTTGCCGGCGCGCGACAATATCCAGATTTGCCAGCCGTCCAACGCCGCGCAGTATTTTCATCTGCTGCGCCGGCAGGCGCTGCGCTCGTGGCGCAAGCCGCTGGTCGTGTTCACGCCGAAGAGCATGCTGCGGCATCCGGCGGCGTCTTCGCCGCTCGCGGATTTTTCGCGGCGCGCGCTTCCGTACCGTGATTCCTGATGCCGGCGACGGCTGCGGCCGCAGCGCGTCCTGCTCTGCACCGGAAAAATCGGCCACGAACTCGATAGCGGAGCGCAAACGCCGCAAGAGACGCGTCCACGGCCATCGTTTTTCTCGAGCAGCTCTATCCGTTTCCGGAGGCCGAACTCGCCGCGGAAATGGACCGCCACGCGAACGCGCGCGAATTCGTCTGGGTGCAGGAAGAGCCCGCCAACATGGGCGCGCTGGCATTCCTGATGCCGCGCCTCGAGCGCTGGCGCGCGACACGCGCCGTGCTCTCCGTGAAGCGTTCGGCGAGCGCCAGCCCGGCCACCGGCTCGCACAAAGCGCACGAAATGGAGCAGAAAACGCTCCTCACCCTCGCCTTCGCCCGCCCCAACAAGCAGTAAGGCTGCGCGGCAATCGCGCTCGTCGCCGGACTTGCTCACTGTAGGGGCGCTGCTCGCTGCGCCCTTTGACCTGGCGACGGAATTCCCGTCCGAGCCTCGCGCAGCGAGGACTCTACCGCACGGGATGCGGTCGAAGCGTCTCCCGCGGGCCTCCAAACAACTGGCGCATTGCGCGCCAGACGAAGCGGATCGTCAGCACGATCAGCGCAAGCATGACCACCACGACAGCCGCCGACGCGTAGGGGTGCCGCGTGGCAAGCCAAGTCAGGAAAATCACCGCGGTATCCTCGCCTAAACTCAACGCGATATTGGAGAAAGGCTCAGGCGAATGAGTCACCGCCGCGCGCGCTGCCACTTTGCCGCCATGGGCTGCGAACGCGATCAACGCGCCGAGTAGTGCCGCGATGAGCTGTTCGCCCTTGGGTAATTGCGACGTTGCGCCATACGCCAGCACCGCCGCCACGGGCACGCGCACGAAGGTTTGCAGCGCGTTCCAGAACAAGTCGAAAACCGGAATCTTGTCGGCGACGAATTCGACCAGAAAGAGCACGGCACACGCCGCCATTACGTACGTGTTCGCGACCGGGTGAAGACTCTGCGGAAGAGTCAGCGCGCCGGCTCGCGAAAGGATCCCGAGCATCGCGACGGTCGCGTACACATTCAGCCCGGCGGAGAACGAAATCACCAGCAGGAACGCAGTCAAATCGGCGCCCGTCGGAATCGCCAGAATGATCCAGGCCAGCATATTGCGGCTATTCTAGTGCGAAGCAGGAGACAGAGCGAGATCAAAGGCGAAGACCGCCTTCCTCTCTTAGCAGCCTTAGGACAGTACTAGTCTATTGCCAAACTAAAGTCCCAAAAGCGAGGCGTACGAACGGGGTCAGAAAGGCCACTTGTGGCCCATTCACGCCCGCTCCGGCCTGCGGCATAACAGCATTGTCGCAATAGGCTCAGGATTCCAGCGGTGAGCCGGAACGGGAGACCCCATCATGAACTGCCCAGAATGCGGATGGCCGGGTGCAGGGAAGATGCCGACGGGAGCACGTACGTTAACCCAGAACGGCAAGAGGGTCCTCATCGGGCAGCTGACCTATTACGCGACCAACCCGCCGCTGTGCTCCGTCTGCGAAGATATGAAGTGGACGCTCGAGCAGAAGCTCTGGTTTATCGAAGCACACGAAGAGTATCTCTACCAGGTCAAAATCAAGAAGCACCTGCTAGGGCAAAAGTGACAGGCGCTCGCGATTTCGCCCCTTTCCAGCACACCAAGTAATCCGGTTCAACGCTGCCTCCCCGAAATGCCCCGGTCCCGCGCTTACTATAGGTTTCGATCTAGCGCCCAGCTAGCGCGCCGGAGAGGTCAGCACACCATGCTCCAATTCTGGATTTAGGTTTTAGTGTAGCGCCGACCTTCAGCGCGGCATGGCTCCGATGCTGAACCGAAGGCGGTGGCTAATGCACCAGCTTGGCCGTGTGCACTTCGGGGAAGCGGTGGGCAAGCCACGCGCTGACTTCGGCGGGATGGTAATTGAACGGGCCGAGGCCACCGCGATAGACGATCTTGCCCGATTCGTCGATCACGTAGAGGCGCTCGGGCCAGCCACCGTAGAGGTGGTCGGCGTGGTCGCTCATCGCGTCGATGCCGAGCGGGATGGGGAATTTGAAGCGCTTGACGAAATCATTGGCTATGGCGACGCGTTGCACCATCGTCTTCGGCTGCGGATAGCAGACGTTCTGGTCGAGGTTCGATTTCATCTCCCACTCATCGAGCGGGTGCGCTTCGCGGATGTAAACAGCCAGAAAATCGGCGCGGTCTTTGTATTGGTCGTACATCTTCACCAGATCACCGATCTGGCGGCGGAACGGCGGTCAAGTGTAGCTGCCGAGGATCAGGACCAGCGGCCGCTGGCCGACGTGGTCGCGAATGCGAAAGGTCGACTGCCCATCAAGCGAGTAGAGTTCCGCGTCAGGCGCAGGATCGCCGACGCGCAGGTTGCCGTTGTGCCATTGCGGCAGCGCGTAGCGCAGGAAACCGTACAAATCCTTCGGGCTGCCCATGAAATAGCAGCCCAACCCGAAGGCGATCACCAGAATCGCCAGCAGCCCAATCCCCGTCCATTTCAGCGCTCGTCGCATCGTCTTTTACCCGCCCGCAGAATATCGCCTGCCGCCAAAAGCATCAAGCTTACGCTCGCGATTTCTGCGAACAGGTGCCGCCGGCAGGCCTATTGAATCGTGACTTCACCGCAAGGGAGTGAGCTACTGGCAGAGACGGGAGGTACGATTTGAGCGGGAGAGTTGAAGCCTGCGGCCGTTACTTCACCAGCTTGGCCGTATGGACTTCGGGGAAGCGGCGGCCCAGCCACGCGCTGACTTCGGCAGGGTGGTAATTGAACGGGCCCATGCCGCCGCGATAGACGATTTTGCCCGATTCGTCGATCACGTACAGGCGCTCGGGCCAGCCGGCGTAGAGGTGATCGGCGTGGTCGGTCATCGCATCGATGCCCAGCGGAATCGGGAAGTGGAAGCGCTTGATGAAATCGTTGGCGATGGCGACACGCTGTGGGAGCGTCTTCGGCTGCGGGTAGCAGACGTTCTGGTCCAGGTTCGACTTCATCTCCCACTCATCGAGTGGGTGCGCTTCGCGGATGTAAACTGCCAGAAAATCGGCGCGGTCTTTGTATTGGTCGTACATCTTCACCAGATCACCGATCTGGCTGCGGAACACGGGTCAAGTATAGCTGCCGAGGATCAGAACCAGCGGCCGCTGGCGTAGGTGGTCGCGAATACGAAAGGTCGAATGGCCGTCGAGAGAGTAGAGCATCGCATCAGGCGCAGGATCGCCAACGCGCAGGTTGCCGCTATGCCACTGCGGCAGCGCGTAGCGCAAAAAGCCGTACAGGTTGTGCGGGCCCATGAAATAGCAGCCCACGCCAACAGCGATGACCAGAATCGCCAGTAGCCCAATCCCCATCCATTTGAGTGCGCCCCGCATGGTCGTTGGTCTGGCAGGATAGCTGTGCTTCCGGCGATCGATCAACCGCAAAGTTGCACCACAAAGTTGCGCTAGCCGACGCTAACGAGCGCTCGGTACTATGACTGGGGCAGGAGAGAAACTGCAGCAAAGCAAAAATTGGGAGCCAGTTGGGTGGTGCGTCAGTTTGACAAAATGACCCACTACCGCCAGTTGAGGTTAGAAACCTGTTTCTCTAAGCGTGAAGCAGTTCACCCTTTTTGAATCGGCCCGTGTTGCGATTAGCTTTTTCTTCGCCCCCGCTTTCGTTGAACGGACCGCGTGAGTTCTGCGCTCACGGAGGACGGATCTACTGAAGCGTCACACTCACCTGCGTATAATGAGAATTCGTCGAGAGTTGGCCGGCAACTGCCTGCGATGCGGTTCCCAAAAACACGACTCCGATCTTTCCGCTTTGCGAAGACGTATTGACGGAATCACCGGAATATCCGGCAACCAGGAAACAGGTCCCCAGAGCCTGGAGATTCAAAGAGTTAACCTGGGCCTGCGCGCTCCCGTTGGTGAGCGGTCCACCCGCGCCTGGCCACCCGCCGCAATTGGTCGAAGAGAATCCAACGCTTCCGCTTAAAGGCTTCGTCGACGAGACCGTCGCTGTAAGCGTCACGCTCGATCCTTGCGGGACTTTTCCAGTTGAGGCGGTCAGGGCTGTCGTAGTTACGGCGTAGGTGGGACCGCCTCCACCGCCCGGAGTCCCCCCGCTTGCGCCGCCTCCACAGCCAACTAGAAAACCGACGAGACAGACTACCGCAAGACTCTCGACGGCCCATTTCGACCGCCGCCGAGTGGGCAGCAACAACAAAAGCAAAGCAATAAGACCCGCGACACCGCTGATTGTCCACCACGTACCACGCCCTCTGGGAACAAATGGGCTTAAGGGGATTCGCGCTGGAGCCGTCACAGCCGTCAAGGCGCTAGGTGGGGGAAGAGTGGAGATGGATAGCGTAGCGGTCGCTGGCGCCCCGTTGTTGAGGGTTAGCGACTGCGGCGAGATACTGCATGTCTCGCCGTAGAACGCGAGTCCGGAACAACTGAGTGCGACCATGGTTATGTAGTTCGTGGTCGGAGTCAGCGTTATCGTCGTCGCGGCCGTTTGCCCTGCGGTAACGACCATCGGGCTGGAGTTCGACGTCATTGTGAAATCAGGAACGCTGACACTAATCAGCACCGCAGAACTAGTATTCGAAGAGTAGTTTGCATCACCGCTGTACACCGCTTCGATTACTTCTGTCTGTTGCGGCGTCGTCGTGATCGTTCCCGTTAGCATCCAGTTGCCGTTCGCGTCTGGACCGAGAGTCGTGGTAGCCGTCCCAATCACCTGTCCCCCTTGGCTTAAATTGGAAAAGGAGAACGAACCAGTGGGCTTGAGTGAGGTGTTGCTGGCAGGATTTGTTGTGCTGAGTGCGGCGGTGATGGTAACCGTTGTATTTTGACCGTAGACGACACTGGACGGATTGGCGCTCACCGCGAAAGTGTCAGGATAGACAGCGTTGATCGTCACGCCGGCGGAGGTCGAACTGCCGTAATTGGAGTCACCACCATAGCGGACACTCAAGGTATGCGAGCCCGAAGGCGCGGAAATCGTGGTCTGAAGCTGCGCCCCGACCCATGCGTCACCCGTTGACGAGCCGTTCGAGCCGGTGGCAAATCCGACCGAGTCGCTGAGTTGAGTGCTTCCATCAAAGACCATATAGCTCTGTTGGTTCGTGCTCGGTGAGACCCCGGAACTATTTGAGTCGGTTCTCACGCTGACGAAAAAGGGAGCGCCGATTAACGCGGTTGAAGGTGGGGTTGACGCGACGGGAGCCGTGATCGTGGTCGTAGTCGCGGCGGGCGTGACGGTCACAGCGTCGGTGCCCGTGCTCGCGTTGTAGCTGTTGTCGCCTCCGTAGCCCGCAACCAGGTTGTGCGTCCCGCCCGTGAGCTGGATGTCCTGAAATTCCGTGTAGCCTTCGCTGTTCAGACCGAATGTTCCCGGCCCGAGCGCCGCGCCATTATCGGTGAGAGTCACGGAGCCAGTCGGACAAGGATAGGCAACGCTCTTGGTCCCGGCACTGAAGCAAGTCGTGCCGGCGCTGTTCGTCACGTCCGACCGCAGGATGTATGACGATCCGTAGGCAAAACTCGTCGCGTTTGTATTGATGACGTGCCCGCTGACTGGATCGAACGTGATGATTCCCAGGCCTGTTTCGCTGGCCTCGGGATTCACGGTGACGGTCACCCCGTTCGAATCGCTGGCCTCGTAGCTCGCGTCGCCCGCGTAGTTCGCCTGCACGCTGTACGACGTGCCTCCAGGCAGCGTGTTGACCGAAGCCGAGGCGGTTCCGCTGCTCAATGTGAGCGTGCCGAAGCTCGTCGAATTCCCGTTCTGCGCGGCCACCAGCGCGACGTCGCCCGTCGGCACTGGAGAATTCGGAGCCACCGAAACCGAAACCGGCACCGAACTCCCATGCGCGATGTTGACCGGATTACCGCCGTTCAGCGTCAGCGTGGTGGTCGAAGGAGTATTGCTGACCGAGCTCCAGTCGTTTACCAGATTGTTTGCGTTCACGGTCCCGAGCCCGGTGGCCAAGTCGTAGCCCGCGGTCGTTGCGTACCCGGAAAGTACCCCGTACTGATGGCTTCCCGAGGCCGTGCAATTCGCCGTACCGGCCAGGCATGGCATCGCGATCGTAGAACCGGCCGGAATATCGTAAAAGACGCACGTGCCGGCGGGGTTTGCCGACGACGAACACGTGTTGCCTGACTTCGACGCCAGCTTGTAGAAGATGTAGTTGGCATTGCCCTGACGCCCGCCCGCTTTCTGATCCACCAGCGCGAGCAGCCCGGCAAACGCAGGCGCGGCTGCGGACGTGCCGCCGATGCCGAGAAAATTCGACGTGCTGCACGGGCCATTCGAGGCGTCCCGTTCGCACATCATGTAGAAGCTGCCGACAAAACCATTGCTGGCGAACAGGGACACGTCAGGCACGTCGCGCTTGCTGTCGCCGGGGACGCCGGTTCCCGTCTGCCACGAAGGTTTGGCGTACCCTCCGGCGCAAGCGGAAGGCGCGGGGCTCGATGGAGACGTGCAGGCGCTCTTGCCGCCGGCGGCTCCCAGCGTGAAGACGAAAGAGGCCAGCGAGGCATTATTGCAGTTGGTCTCCGCGTTCGTGCTATAGCCGATCTGCCCGAATATGGCGTTCGTACAGGAGTCGTTCCACGTCGTTTCCGGGATATAGCCTTTGGCAGACGCCTGCGTTGTCGAACTGTTCGTCGAGTTCCAGTAGGCCGCCGGATTGGAAAAATCGTTGAAATCTGTGCCACCAACAGCCACGTTGTAGGGAGTCGAGGCCAGTCCGTTCACTTCCAGCCCGTATTGCGCCGGTTCGGGCGCCGAGCCGCCCGAGTAGAAGTCGCATCCCGCCGAGCCGTCGTCGCCGGAAGAGACAAACACCGTAATGCCTTCCGCGGCAGCCTGCCGCCACAAGTTGTTGATGAACTGATTGCCCGTCGAGCCCAAGCCCAGTTCGCACTCGCCATAGCTCTCGCTCATGATGGGCGCGAGATCGTTGTCCACCACGTAGAGAGCCGAAAGATCGATGCCGTCGCTCGTCTCCGTCGATTGAGAAACAACGAACTTGATCGTCGCGCCTTTGGCCACCGCGCCGGACCATTCCACGTCGAGGTCGGATTCCGTTTCGTCGCCGGGGACAAGGCCGGGATCGGGGCCGGCCAGGATCACTTGAGGCGGATTCGCCGGCAGGCCAAAAAGCGTCTGAAAGTCGCTGACGTCTTGAAGATTGATGTTCGTGCGCGCCACGATTGCGATGGACTGGCCCGTGCCATCGATCGCAGGCGTCGCAGTCCACAACGGAAGAACGTTGTAAATCGTCGCGAAGTCGTACGGGGCCACGCCGTAGCAGGACTCAGGCTGTCCGTTATTCGGGTTGAATCCGCACCCGTACGTGAAATTGGGCGACACCGGCTTGATCTGGCCCGTCTCTTTTGAGCGCGCAAACACGCCGGCAAGATGATGCATCGGCCGTTTGCGGAAATCGTTCAGGCTCGCAACACCCGCCACGACGGGCGCCAGCGCGGCCGGAATCTGCGGATCGGTTGCGTTGGCCCAATGGTCCTTGCCATTCACCGCATATCTGTGAATCTCCGCGTGAAAGGCGTTTTGCACCTGCCCGGCGGAGCCCGAAAACTCGATCGCGCCACGGCCGTTTGCGACGCCATCCACCTGAAAACCCAGCGACTCGAGCCAGGAAACGATCTTTTGAATGTCCTGGTCGGCGGGGCCAAACTGCTGGCCGAATTGTTGGGGCGTCAGCCAGGTGTGGTAACTCGGTGAGGTCTTATCCTGCTGCTGATCCAGCAGCGCGTCGAGCGCCGCTTCTTGATCGGAGCTTGGCTTCAGCACCAGCAGCATGCGATTGAGTTGAAGACTGGAGGGAGCTGGGCCGCGGTCGAATTCCTTACGCGCGAGCGGATGGACGTTCCCCTTCAGAACGGTCCGGTTCGTTGCGTCGATGGGCTGCGTAATGCGCGTCTCGGGCACGCGCGTGCTTTGCTGGGAAACGCTGCTTTGCTTCGCCGCGGCGAGAGATGCGAAAAGGGCAAACGCGATAATCGCTGTCGGAATCCTGCGACACAACCTGCCTGCCGGCAGGCTGACCATGTGACTGGGTAGCATGGCGCCTCTGAGGAATCCTGGAACTTCACACTTCTCGAATTATTGGCTCACGAAAGCAATGCTTTCTGAGCGCTGTGTATCAAAACCGGGATCACCCGCGACAGACGAATCCCGAGACCGAGTACCAAAGCGAACGAACACCCCTGAGAAGACAGCCGGCCTGGACGGGATTCTGCTTCGCCGCGAAGCGGGCGTCAAGTGGCTTACTATTACGTTACCCAGAAGATAACCGAACAGATGGCGAACACGGGCCCGGGAGCGATCGGCACGCAGCGAGAGAGACAGACGGAATGCTTTGTTTCTCGGTCTCCAGTCGCGGCCCTGAGGGATTTTCGACCAGTGGGAACTGCTTTTTGCCTTGCAGCCTCCCTCGGACTTTCGAATCCAGGTTTGCCAGTTGGCGTGGCTCGGCTGCCTTGCTATCGCACGATCCGAAAATACGAATGAATTCACGTCACGCCAGACACGGGTCCATCCGTGATCGGCAAGCCGAAGCAAGGAAATGGTTCCTCGCCAATTCGACGAACGAAATTCGGAGCGCAGCGGGAGGCTGCAAAACAAAAGCAGTCAGGTTCTTTCCCGGCTTCCCTTACCTACCCGGCACAGCACAAAACGAGCCGCGGCGGGTGAATCGGAACTGCGTCTGCTTTGGAACCTCCGCTGGGCTTTCACGTTCCGATTGGCCGGCCCGCACGCCGCATCGTCACCAGTGCCAGAAGAACTCCAGCCACACGATGACCGCGGCGAGCCAAACAGTCAGCCCAATATGGATTCCCCAGCCGACCCAGTAAAGCTTATCGAGCCATTTCAACGAGATCAGCACCAGCACCAGAACCGGCAACTCGCAGCCCGTGATGATCCGATCGAATCGCCGATTGGCCCGAATCGCGGCAAGTCCGGCGCGCGGATCGTGAGCGATGAGATCCGTTACGGCAACAGTAACCAGGATGGCAGCACCAAAGGCCAGCATGGCAGCTGCCATGCGACGGTAGCGACGCAGCGCCGGCGAAATCGCGCCGATCGCCATGCCGAAAACGGAAATAATGAGGACCGTGAGCAGTCTACCCGACCATCTGGCGCAGGACGTACTGCAGGATGCCGCCGTGCTGGTAGTAGGCGACCTCGAACGGCGTGTCGACGCGCGCCATCGCGAAAATGTCTCTTTCTTTGCCGTTCGCGTCGCGCACGCGGACACGCACTTTCTTCCGCGGCTCGAAATCGCTGCGCCAGGCCCTCGATATCGAATGTCTCGAGGCCCGTCAGCCCGAGCGATTTCGCAGTCTCGCCGGGCAGAAATTCCAGCGGCAGCACGCCCATGCCGACCAGATTGCTGCGGTGAATGCGCTCGAAGCTTTCCGCGATCACCGCGCGCACGCCGAGCAGCATCGTTCCCTTGGCCGCCCAGTCGCGCGACGAGCCCGAGCCGTATTCCTTGCCGGCGATCACGACCAGCGGCACGCCTTCCGTCGCGATATTTCATCGCCGCATCGTAGATGGTCATTTTTTCGCCGCTCGGCTGATGAATCGTCCAGCCGCCTTCGGTGCCGGGCGCGAGCTGATTGCGCAGGCGGATATTCGCGAACGTGCCGCGCATCATCACTTCGTGATTGCCGCGGCGCGCGCCGTAGGAATTGAAATCCTTCGGCTTCACGCCGTGCGCGATCAGATATTTTCCGGCCGGGCTGTCCGCGGCCGAATCGAGCCGGCGGGCGAAATGTGATCGGTGGTGATGCTGTCGCCGAGCACCGCCAGCGCGCGCAGGCCGTGCAGATCGGTGAGCGGCGCCGGGCTTCAGCGGCATGCCCTCGAAGTACGGCGGATTCTTGATGTAAGTGGATTTGTCGTCCCACGCGTAGAGATCGCCTTCGGGAATCGGCAGCGCCGCGCCAGCTGCTGCGTCGCCCGTAAACACGTCCGCATATTCCTTGCGGAACATTTCGCTCGTAACCGACGCGCGCATCGTGGTTTCGACTTCCTGCGGCGTCGGCCAGATATCGCGCAGGTAAACGGGCTTGCCGTTTTTGTCGTTGCCCAGCGGCTCGTTGACGATGTCGAAATCCATGCGGCCCGCCAGCGCGTAGGCCACCACCAGCGGCGGCGACGCCAGATAATTCGCGCGGCACAGCGGATTGATGCGGCCTTCGAAATTGCGATTGCCGCTCAGCACGGAGACGGCGACCAGATTGTTGTCCTTGATGGCCTTGCCGATGGCTTCGGGAAGCGGGCCGCTGTTGCCGATGCACGTGGTGCAGCCGTAGCCGACGAGGTGGAAGCGCAGCGCTTCGAGATATGGCCACAGGCCGGCCTTTTCGATGTAATCGGTGACCACTTTCGAGCCCGGCGCGAAGCTGGTTTTCACCCAGGGCTTCGCTGTGCAGGCCGCGCTCCACCGCTTTCTTTGCCAGCAGTCCGGCGCCGAGCATCAGCGACGGATTCGAAGTGTTGGTGCAGCTGGTGATCGCGGCGATCACCACCGAGCCATCGGCCAGCTCGAACTGGTCGCCGTTGTTCTGCACCTCGACGTGTTTCGGCGGCGCCGTCGAGCGATTTTTCGAACGCCGCTTTCGCCTGCGTCAGCGGCACGCTGTCCTGCGGGCGCTTCGGTCCGGCCATCGTCGGCACGACGCTCGGCGAGATCGAGTTCGAGCGTGTCGGAGAAAATCGGGTCGGGCGTCTGCGTCGGTGCGGAAAAGGCCCTGCTCCTTCGTGTACGCTTCGACCAGCTGCACCTGCGCGTCGCTCGCGGCCGGTGAAGCGCAAATAGGCGAGCGTCTCCGCATCGACGGGGAAGAAGCCCATCGTCGCGCCGTATTCGGGCGCCATGTTGGCGATGGTGGCGCGGTCGGGAAGCGTCAGGCTCGAAAGGCCCGTGCCGTAGAACTCGACGAATTTTCCGACGACGCCTTTCTTGCGCAGCATCTCCGTGACGGTCAGGACCAGATCGGTGGCCGTCGCGCCTTCGGGCAAGCGCCCGTGCAGCTTGAAGCCGACGACTGCGGGAATCAGCATCGAGAGCGGCTGGCCGAGCATGGCGGCCTCCGCTTCGATTCCGCCGACGCCCCAGCCGAACACGCCGAGGCCGTTGACCATCGTGGTGTGCGAATCGGTGCCGACCAGCGAATCGGGAAACGCGCACGTGCTTGCCGTCCTGCTTCGCGCTGAAACACGACGCGCGCCAGATATTCCAGATTCACCTGGTGGCAGATGCCGGTGTCCGGCGGCACGACCTTGAAATTCTCGAAAGCTCTTCTGGCCCCAGCGCAGGAACGCGTAGCGCTCGATGTTGCGCTGCATCTCCAGTCTCGGCGTTGAAGGCGAACGCGTTCGCCGCGCCGAATTTGTCCACCTGCACGGAATGGTCGATCACCAGTTCGGCCGGAAGCAGCGGATTGATTTTCTTCGGATCGCCGCCCAGATGTGCGCATCGCGTCGCGCATCGCGGCCAGATCCACCACGGCCGGCACGCCGGTGAAATCCTGCAGCAGCACGCGCGCGGGCATGAACGAAATTTCTTTCGGCCGCCGCCGCTCGACGGGTCCCACGCCGCCAGCGCGCGAATGTCGTCGGCATGGACGAAGCGGCCGTCTTCGTGGCGCAGCAGATTTTCGAGCAGCACTTTCAGCGAAAACGGCAGCCGCGAAATTTCGCCGATACCCGCGCGCTCCAGCGCGTCCAGCTTGAACATCGCAACAGAGTCGCCGCCCGCCTTGTCGCCACTCACCCTGAGTGTCGCTTTAGCCCCAAACGTGTTCTTCGATTCTCTGCTCATGCCGTTCAGATTCTCCTCGGTGGAAGCGCGGGGCTTTTAGCCCCGCGGTACGGTCTTGCGTTTGTGACCGGGCTTTAGCCCTGGGACCGCCGCAAGCCTCCTTTGCCTTAAGGTTTAAATGTAGCGCCGCGGCCTTCAGCGCGGCACGGGGCAACACTATCACTGGGCACTGCCACAAGCTTCTTCAGCGCAGTCAGCGCAACCACAGTCAGCGCAAACGACCCCAACCAGTATAATCTCTTTCCGAGTACACCAGCGCCTCGGGGCGGGCGTGACCATGTCACACGCACTGATGGGCGGACTATCCTACGTGCCTAAGGCCGGAATCGCCTAACCCAGAAGCAGCGCGCGACCGAACAATTCTCCGGCTCGGAAGCAAACCGCAAGTTAAATTTCGGGGACAGCTACGCCCGGCTCGGCAGATGACGAAACCCAGCGGATTCGAGGTCGCGGCGAAGTTCCGGGAGCGAGCGGAAGCGGAACGCCGTCATGCCGACGGCGCGCGCGCCCGCAACATTTTCTTCCCGGTCGTCGATGAAAATGGTTTCAGACGCCTCAGCGCCCAGCTTCTCAAGCGCCCGACGATAGAGCGCAGGATCGGGCTTGATCAGCCGCACCTCGGCAGAAAAAATCTGCTGATCGAAATCCTTCAGCCACGGGAATTTCGCCCGCACGTGCGCGATCATGTCCGTCTGCATATTCGACAGCAGCGCCGTCTTGTACCCCCCCGCGCGTAACGCCGCGAGCCAGTCCGTCATTTCCGTGTTCGCGCGGCTCCACATTTCCTTGTCCCATTGCCCGAGCGCGTCGATCACGTCCGGCGCCAGATCGACACTCGCCTTGCGCGCCACACTTTCCCAGTATTGCGTCGTCGTCAGATCACCGCGATCGTAGTCGTCCCGCGCGTGCGCGTAGAACCGCGGAAACTGCTCCGGCGTAACGCCCAGCGCCCGCGACATGCGAGCAATCTCGTGCGGAAACGGCTGGTGAGACAACACGGCCCCGTAATCGAGAATCACCGCTCGAAATCCGCCGCCGCTTCGCTGCTGCATTGACCGCAACTCCTCTTTCGCCAAGTTCTCTATGATAGCGAAAGGCGCTGCGGGTTTGGACCCGAATCGAACAGGGCTTGGTGCTGGTTAAGAGTGGCCACCTGACAGACCACTCCTACTCGATACAGTCTACGAATAGAAATCGCCGTAAGGCCCTTCGAATGAGCGACATGAGAATTTCTACCCGAAACAGAATCCGGTTTTGGCGCCTTCGCCTCACTTTCGCTTTTTTCGCGTTTTTCTCGAAGTGACCCCTGCCCGCCCGCGTGCCATAATTCCCGCTGGCGAATCTCCGTGTCGACGATTTGCAGGTAATCGAAAGACGTAAGCGTCGGCAGGAGGGCGGGGTTTTCCGGCCCTGAGGGACGAAGGGAATCCCGCCGCAACGGGCGCGCTTTTCCTCAGGGGTTTTAACCCTTTAAGCCAGCCTTCGAGTTTTCAGCAAGGATGCTGCGCAAAGAGATGAAAGTAGTCCTGATATCAACGTACGAAATGGGCCGCCAGCCGTTCGGCCTCGCCTCGCCCGCGGCGTGGCTGCGTGAATCCGGCGCCGACGTGACCTGCGTCGACGTGTCGCGCCAGCCGCTTCCCGACGCTGCAGTCCGCGACGCCGGCCTGATCGCCTTCTACGTCCCAATGCACACCGCAACGCGCCTCGCCATCGCGCTCCTGCCCGCCGTGCGCGAGATGAATCCGCGCGCCCGCGTTTGCTTTTATGGCCTGTATGCGCCGATGAACGAATCCTACCTGCGCGGCCTTGGAGTCGATTTCATCCTCGGCGGCGAATTCGAGGAACCGCTCGCAGCGATAGTGAAGGCGCTCGCCTCTCGAAATGGTGCGAGTTTTTCCTCAGGGGCCAAAGCCCCGAACCAGTTGATGCCCTCTTTTTTGTCGGAGCTGAAGCTCCGACCCCCTAAAAACCCAGCCCCTGAAGTCCCGCCTTCAATTTCGCTAGCACGTCAGAAATTTCGCATCCCCGACCGCTCTGGCCTCGCGCCACTCGCAAGTTACGCGCGACTGCTGATGCCGCATGGCGAATCGCGCACGGTCGGCTACACGGAAGCGAGCCGCGGCTGCAAGCATCTCTGCCGTCATTGCCCGATCGTGCCCGTTTACAACGGCGTGTTTCGCGTCGTCGATCGCGGCGTGGTGCTCGAAGATGTTCGGCGCCAGGTCGCCGCCGGCGCGCAACACATCACCTTTGGCGATCCCGACTTCTTCAACGGAATCGGCCACGCGATTCCGCTCGTCGAAGCCCTGCATCGCGAATTCCCGCAGCTCACCTACGACGTGACGATCAAAGTCGAGCACCTCCTGAAGCATCGCGACTGTCTGCCAAAACTGCGCGACACCGGCTGCCTCTTGGTGACCAGCGCCGTCGAATCCGTCAATGACGCGGTGCTCGAAAAGCTGGCGAAAAATCATACGCGCGCCGATTTCCTGCGCGTCATCGAGCTGTCTCGCGAAATTGGACTAACGCTTGCGCCGACGTTTGTAGCCTTCACGCCGTGGACAAGCCTGGAAGGCTATTGCGACCTGCTCGAAACGATTCGCGAGGAGAATCTCATCGAGAACGTCCCGCCGATTCAGTTCGCGATTCGATTGCTGATCCCGGCCGGTTCGCGTCTGCTCGAATTGTCAGACATCCGCGAAATCGTGGAGCCGTTCGACGAAGAAAAACTCGTTTATCCGTGGCGGCACGCGAACCCGCGCGTCGACACGTTGTGTGATCGCTTGCAGGAGATCGTGCACTCTGGCGAAAAAATGAAGCTGCCGCGCGCGCGAATTTTCGACCACATCGAGGAAGCAGCCTACGCAGCCGCCGGACGCGGCGACACGGATACACACGGAGCGCGTTCTCGCACGATGCCGGTGCTTGTCTCCCGCGCGACAATCCCCTATTTGAACGAGCCCTGGTATTGTTGAGCCGAGCCGACCGGGGACCAGTTGGTCGCCATCGCCGACGCCCGAAAGAAAATGAAGCAGGCCGACACCTTCGTCTGATACCGTCGCCCATGGTCCGCGCCGAGTCATCCCGAACCCAGTCCCGCCGCAGTTGCAGGAATGGGGGTGAGGGATCTGCTTTTGGTTTTCGTTTTCGTTTTCGTTTTCGTTTTTGTGTTTGCGAGCGCAAGCAAAGTGACGCAGCCTAAAGCCAAAAAACGCCTCCTAATCCTGGCCAGCAAGCTCGGCTACCAGACGCGCGGCTTCGCCGAAGCGGCCGAGGAGCTTGGCGTCGAAGTGATTTTCGGCACGGACCGCTGTCATCAGCTTGACGATCCCTGGGGCGATCGCGCGCTGGCTCTGCATTTCGAATCGCCGCGCCAGGCGGCCGAAGAAATCGCACGCGAACTTCGCGCGAACCCGCCGGATGCCGTTTTCGCGCTTGGTGACCGGCCGACGCCTGCGGCAGCTTACGTCGCGCAGTCGTTTGGCGTTCGCGGCAACCCACCCGAAGCGGTCGAAATTTGCCGGAACAAATTGCGCCAGCGCGAGATGCTCGCGAAGGCGGGCCTGCCCGTCCCCCAATTCTTTTCCTTCGCAGCGAAGGAGGACCCGGCGCAAGTCGCCGCGCGCGTCAAATTTCCGTGCGTGGTGAAGCCAACGGTTCTCGCGGCGAGCCAGGGCGTGATCCGCGCAAATAATGCCGCTGAGTTCGAATGGGCCGTGCGAATCATTCGCGGGCTCGTCGAGTCGCCCGAAATTCAGGTCCAGCGCGAAGCGGGCCTCGATCAGTTGCTCGTTGAAAGCTACATTCCCGGCAAAGAAGTCGCTTTGGAAGGGCTGCTGGAAAATGGATCGCTCCGCACGCTGGCCATTTTCGACAAGCCCGATCCCCTGGAAGGACCATACTTCGAAGAAACGATCTACGTGACGCCGTCCCGCTTACCCGAAAACAAGCAATCAGCGATCCGAGATTGCGCGCAGCGGAGCGCGGCCGCGCTGGGCCTCGTAACGGGTCCCGTACACGCGGAGTTTCGCGTGAATGACAATGGCCCATGGGTGCTTGAAATCGCGCCACGTCCGATTGGAGGTCTTTGCTCGCGCGCGCTGCGACTCGGCGCGGAACGGATTTCGCTCGAAGAATTGCTGATTCGCCACGCGCTCGATCTCGGCGGCACCGGCGTCGAACGCGAGAAGGACGCATCCGGTGTAATGATGATCCCAGTCCCGCGCGGCGGAATTCTTGAAGGCGTGGACGGAATCGAAGATGCGGAAAAAGCGACCGGTGTGACCGAAATCAGGATCACGGCGCGGCTGCACGACTACGTCGCCGCATGGCCGGACGGCTCAAGCTATCTCGGATTTATCTTCGCTCGCGCCGCAGGGCCGGCAGAAGTGGAATCTTCGCTGCGCGCCGCTCACGCAAAATTGCATCTCCGCTTCGCCCCGCGGCTGCCCATCGAACATCCTGTTACAGGCAAACTCCGCGCCTGATCCGACACTCCACTTCACACTCCTCGCAGCGGGTCCCGGGACAGGCGGATAGCAAGGCAATCACGCCACGCCAGATCGCAAACGGGAATTCGAAGCACCGCGGGAGTCCGCAAATCAAAAAAGCAGTTCGGTAATTGGCCCTCGCCGATCCAGTCGGCGCTACCCTTTCGTCTTTGGCGGGACGTAGCCTTCGGGAAGCTTGGCGCCTTCGCCGAAGAAAAACTGCTCCATCTGCTCTTCCATAATTTTCTGCGAGTTGGGATCGAGGGGATTGAGCCGGTACTCGTTCATGAGCATCTTCGAGTGCTCGATCCACATCTTCCACGCCTCTTGCGAGACGTTCTCATACACGCGCTTGCCGATCTCGCCTTTCCAAGGGATGCGCTCCAGGCCGGGCAGTTCCTTGCCAAATTTCACGCACTTCACCATACGCCCTTGCTTCCCTGCGGGCGCTGGTGCAGGAGCGGTGGACTGCCGGGTATCGCCGCACTTCTCATCGGCCATGAATACCTCCCGTTCTGAGAGCCACGTCCAACATACTGCAAGCGACCGGGAAATTCCAGAAGGCGTCTCGTTCGCCGAAAGAATCGCGCCCGCAGCGGGCCGCGAAGAGAAGGAAAACAGGAACCGTTCCCAGGGCCGGCGGCATCTTTTATGGAGTGTGGTAGGCTTTTGGATCTGCCGGGCGGCACGAACCGCGCCAGCGTCCAGGCCGCGAAACTCGGATCCGGAGAAACCGATATGAGTTCGATTGCGCGCTCGATTCAGAATGCAACTCAAGCCGTGAAGCAAGCCGTGGCGCCTGGCGGCAAGACATCCGACGCCGACGCCTATTATTGCGAGGTCCCCTCGGCTCCCTGCGTCATCGTGATTTTCGGCGCGTCGGGCGATCTCGCGCGCAGAAAGCTGTTCCCCGCGCTTTTCGATTTGGCGCGGCACGCGTGCCTGGCGCCTCGTTTCCGATTGCTCGGCTTCGCGCGCACGTCGATGACGGACGACGACTTCCGCGGACATGCCAGCGAGTTCCTCCCGAAGAACGCGCCGGCTTCCGTGAACGGCTATTCGCAGAAGGATTTTCAGGAGCAGTTGCGTTATTTCACCGGCGATTACGACGATCCGCAGGCTTACCAGCGCCTCGCTCAACGGCTCGACGAGCTCGACCGAGAAGGCCAACTCGCGGGCAACCGCCTCTTCTATCTCGCGACGCCTCCGGACGTTTACGTGCGCATCGTCGAGCAGCTCGGCAAAGCGGGGCTGGCGAAGCCGTCATCGGAAAAATCGTGGACGCGCGTCATCATTGAAAAGCCGTTCGGCCACGATCTGGAATCGTGCCGCGACTTGAACGCGAAGGTTCTGCGCGTCTTCGAAGAGCCGCAGGTCTACCGCATCGACCATTACCTCGGAAAAGAAACCGTGCAGAATTTACTGGTCTTCCGCTTTGGAAACGGCATCTTCGAGCCGCTCTGGAGCCGCAACTACGTCGACCACGTGCAAATCACGGCGGCTGAGGCATTGGGCGTTGAGAGCCGCGCAGCCTTCTACGAATCCACGGGCGCACTGCGCGACATGGTGCAGAGCCACATCCTGCAGCTCACGTCGCTCGTGGCCATGGAGGCGCCGGCCACGTTCGACGCCACGCCGGTGCGCAACGAAAAACTGAAAGTCCTGCAATCGGTGCGCCCGTTCACGAAGGAGACCATCGCGCGCGACGTCGTTCGCGGCCAGTACGGGCCCGGCACCGTGGAGGGCAAAGCCGCGCCGGGCTATCGTCAGGAAAAAGGCGTGAAGCCCGATTCGGCCACGGAAACCTTCGTCGCGCTGAAGCTCTACATCGACAACTGGCGATGGAGCGGCGTTCCCTTCTATCTGCGCACCGGAAAACATCTGAAAGAAGGTCACACGGAAATCGCCATCGGGTTCAAGCAAGCGCCACACATGGTCTTTCGCGAGTATCATGCCGAACCGAATTCTCTGGTGATGAATATCCAGCCCAATGAAGGCATTTCCCTTTCCTTCGGCGCGAAATCGCCCGGCTCGGAATTGCAGATTCGACCCGTCACCATGGACTTCTGCTATAGCCAGGCGTTCGGAGGGGTCACTCGCGACGCTTATGCCACTCTCCTGAACGATTGCATCCGCGGTGACGCCACGCTCTTCGATCGCGCGGACAGCGTGGAAGCGGCCTGGCAGATCGTCGATCCCATCCGCCAAGCCTGGCAGCAGGAACCGCCGCCACATTTTCCCAACTACCCCGCTGGGAGCGAAGGCCCGGACGCCGCCAACGGCCTGATGAAGGTTGACCACCGGCAGTGGAGACCGGTATAAAGCTGCGGACGACAGTCGCGGGCAAAATCCGCTCCATTCGGCGCTGAGAGGAATCGATGATTCTGGCGGGCGATGTAGGGGGCACCAAGTCGAACCTTGGCCTCTTTGACCTGCGCCAGGGCAAGCTCGTCCGCGTGGCCTACAAGCATTACACGAGCCACGAGTACGCTGGTCTGCATGAGGTCGCCCAGGATTTTCTACGCGAGAACGGCGCGAAGGTCACCGCGGCATCGTTCGGAATCGCCGGGCCCGTCGAGAACAACACGGTTCGCGCCACAAACCTGCCTTGGGTGGTTGACGGCGCGGAGATGGCCAGGTTTCTGGGAATCGACCGCACCCGCGTCCGCCTGCTGAACGACCTGGAAGCCGCCGCCTACGGCATCCGCGTCATGGAACCATCCGACCTCGAAGTGATCTATCCGGGCACGCCGAGTCCCGAGGCCACGCAGGTGGTGATCGCAGCAGGGACGGGTTTGGGCGAGGGTATTCTCTTCTGGAATGGAAAAGAGCATATCCCGGTCGCCACGGAGGGCGGCCACGCGGATTTTTCGCCCGGCACCGACCAGCAGGCCGATCTCTGGAAATTTCTCAAAAAACGAAATGAATTCGTCAGCTCGGAGACCATTCTGTCGGGCAGAGGATTTCAGAACATCCACGAATTCCTCAGCCCCTACGAAAAGCATCCCGGCTTCGATCCCACCACCGATCCGGCGCCCGAGATTACCCGTCGCGCGCTGGCCGGCGAGTGCCCTGTTTGCGTGGCGACGCTGAATCTGTGGATCGAAATCTACGGCTCCGAAGCAGGCAACTTCGCGCTGCGTGCCCTCGCACGGGGCGGCATCTACGTCGCCGGCGGAATCGCTGTCAAGGTGCTGCCGAAGCTGAAAGACGGCCGTTTCGCCGCTGCCGTCAGGCATAAGGAAAAGCTCGAGGATTTTTTATCCACGATTCCGATCGCGGTCGTTCTAAACCAGGATTGCCCGCTGATGGGTGCCGCCTTTGTGGCCGCGCAAATGACGCAGCAGAACGCAACTAGCCGGTAACCTATTGTATGAGTTTGACTTACTTGAACGGCAACCCTCCTCCGATCCCGCTGGTCCCGAGCAATCAGCACGCGGGACGGAGTACTAAAACCATCCACCGGTTATCCACAGCGCCATGGCTTTGTCCCTAGACGTCGCCATAGCAGCCGTGTACGATAAGGCTTCTTAAGCCCCCAAGGTAATCCATCCCAAGAGTGAGGATCAGCCATGATGATGACCGAAGAAACGACTGCGCAGCGCTATCGCGGCGTCCTGTGCGGCCATTGCCGACAGCCCATTCCTCTGCCCGGGATCGTGGAGAGACTTGCCAGCGCCGAGGCGGGATCCGCTTCCGGCGAGCGAAGTGTTCGCTCGTTCCATCTGCGGTGCCGCGTCTGTGAACGGGAAAAGACGTATCACACGGGCGACATTACGGAATTTGAGGGAACACCCAGAGCGCGTTCACGCGCGCGTGGCTCCCAGTTTGGCAACGTGGGCAGAGTTGCCCGGGCCGCCCACGGCTAGATCCGCCGGGCGAAGCGTTTTGCGGGTTAGCGCAGCCCCCGGGATTCCAGGTGAAGTGGTGGTGTAGTTCCTCCGCGGCGTCAGCCACTCGTATTCCTTTGTTCTAGCTCGACTTTTGCCCTGCTCGTCTCCCAGCTCCGAGGCGCTGAGTCCACTCGTGTTATAGTGCGTGAAGCAATTCCCTGACTCGAATTCGCCCGGAGAATCTCACAGTTGGTAAGCCGGTCGGACCCTGAAATCGCCGAAAGGCCTCGCGAAATCCCTTCCCCCGATGCCGCGCCAACGGGCGTTCTTCCGGCAGCGGTACGCTTTCTGCGGACGCGCTGGCGGCACGTGACATCCATCTCCGCCTTCGTGCTGGTTCCCTGTTTCTGGCACCGTGAGATCGAGGCGGCCGACCTCGGCAGTCATCTCTACAACGCCTGGCTCGTCCAGTTGATTCATCGGGGCCAGGTGCACGGCTTGTGGATCGATCACCGCTGGAACAACATTCTTTTCGACTACCTCCTCAGCGGGTTCGGCGCGCTCTTCGGACTGCACGCCGCGGAAAAAATCGCGGTTGCGCTCGCCGTGCTGATCTTCTTCTGGGGAACGTTCGCACTGGTTTGCGCGGCCGCGCGGCGCGCTCCGTGGCATCTGGTGCCGTTGATCGCCATGTCCGCTTACGGCTGGACGTTTCACATCGGCCTCTTTAACTACTACCTTGCGCTGGGTTTGGCATTCTTCGGCCTCGCGATTCTCTGGCGCGGAGTGGGGCGCGAGCGGCTCATCGCGCTTGCACTCGCTCCGCTGACTTTTCTTGCGCATCCGCTCGGGCTGTTCTGGCTCGTGGGCGCCGGGCTGTATGTGATTCTCGCGGAACGCGTTCCGCGCCTGTATCACGTGGCCTTGCTGCTCGTTGGGGCTGCCGCCCTGTTTGGCATTCACGAATACTTGTGGGCGCACTACGTAGTTGAGGCCCGGCCGGAAAACTTCTATTTCTTCAACGGCGCCGACCAATTCGTTCTGTTTGGCGACAGGTACCGGATCGTGGAGTATGCGTTTCTGCTTTTCGTCGCCGGAGCGCTCGTTTGGGATGTTTTTCGGCGCTGGCCTCAACGTGAACCCCGCGTTTGGAGGGATTACGCGATCCCTTTCGAGCTTTACCTGCTGGCCTTCGCGGCGGTTCTGCTGCTTCCCCACGGCGCGCACGTTCCGGGGCATATCGGGGCGGTCGCTTTGCTCACAGACCGGCTCACTTCGGTGTCCCTGGTCCTGCTTCTCTGCTTGCTTGGCGCGATGCGGCCCCGAAGATGGCATCTTGCCGTTGCTGCTGTCCTTGCCGTGCTGTTTTTCGCGTTTGTTTACCAGGATACGGGGCGCATCAACCGCATGGAGAGCGAAGTCGCGAGATTGGTTCGCACGCTGCCGCCGAACCAGCGCGTGATGGGAACGATCCTGCCGCCGCCTGAGTGGCGCGTCTCGATGCAGCACATCCTCGATCGCGCCTGCATCGGTTACTGCTACAGCTACGGGAATTACGAGCCGGGGTCGAAGATGTTCCGCGTGCGGGCGGATTCCGGCAACAAGTACGCCCTGAGCAATTACGATCTGGCCGTCGAAATGGAAGACGGCTACTACACGGTGCAGCCAGAGGACTTGCCCGTCTATCAGGTCTATCAATGCGGCAAAGACGGCGCGAATCTGTGCATCCACGCGCTCGCGGCCGGCGAGGAAAACGACGACCTGGGCGTCCATCCGGACGAGCACTAAAGTTTTGGTCTTACGGGAGATTAGAACCTGGTTCGACGTGATTCGGTGCGCGAGGCTTTCGGCAGATTCCGGCCCGAAAGTGCCACCAACGTAGACCGAGATTTGAGCACGGAGGTCAAAAACTAAACCCTGGGCCCTTCTGGTTGCCAAATCGTCACACCTGAACCTTCGGTCAGGTCCGCGCGAAGGGCCGAGATGTTAGCCTTCGGTAACCTTGGCGCGGCACTCCCCACGCGAAGCCGATGAGGCTCAATGAAGGCTCCGAGAAATATCCTTTTCGTCGTAGTTTGCGGGGCGGTCTTCCTGCTTGTGGCAGCGGTAGACTGTATGCTTCGTTCGAAATACAGCTCGATTCCACAGACCGAGGCAAGATTCGCCTACATGTACGCGGGCAATCTGGACCGTTATTCCTTCCTGCAATACAACCAAGCGAGTGCAGACCAAGGTCGAAAAGCCTTGTTGGAATACCTGAATTTCCTCGAACGGATCAGAAACGAGAAGATCGAATATCCTCCGATTCTTCTTCACGCCGACTTCGGATTCACATATCTCCGTCTGTACCGCTTGGAATCCGCTGCGAGCAATTCAGCCGCGGCCGAGAGCTACTTGAAGTCCGCCCAAACGGAATTCTCGCCACCGGGATCGAAAAAGGAAATCTCTGCCGACTTTCTTAAGAAGCTGATTGAAACGCGCGAGTCGAACGAACGACTCTACACAAACGCCGGCGTAATTTCGGCAAAGAAACGGAACGACTCAAGAGAGGGCCCTCAATGAGACGGGGTATTGCGGTCGCCGTTTGTGCCGTTCTAGGTCTGGTCGCAGGATATTTCCTCGCACCCCTCGCATCTTTTGGATTCGTCCAGGGAACGGAGCCAGACATGTTCGGCGGATTCATATTTTCGCTTGTTGACAACTCTATCCTACATTCCGCACTCTGACTGACAGGGTACGTTTTCAGCTGAAATCCTGGTTGATTTCAAGAGCATAGCATTATTGGGGCTCGCGCCAAGGTGCCTTCTCCAGCGCTTCGTCTACGATCTGGCCGAGTTTGCGTTGGAGAGCCCGGTAGTTCTCGATCCTCCTCTCGCATTCTTCTGCCGTCTCTTTGCTAATGGTCTTGGTTGTCCGCTTCCCGTGAATGAAACCGGTCCAGCGATAGTACGTACCGTGGAGTTTTGGTGGGCGGGCTTTGCAGGCACAGTTCGCCTTTCCGCATTGGCTTTTAGCCGTGGAGATGGAGCCCGGGAGAATCGGGGCATCGGCCACGATTGTGATTTTTGTTCGGGAGGTGCTTTTTGTTCTTGACATTTTTCTATCCTGATGTATGTATACATTAGGACAAGGAGCGATGCAAGCGCAACCTTTTCACCTGGTCCGGCAAGACTTGGGCGCCCTTCCCATCCTGGATCGCGTGATCGAGCGAATCGGGCTTTTGCCACACCTCACGGAGGCCCTGGGACAGGCCCGCTATGCACAAGCCATTCTCCTGTTGCTCAAGAACATCTTCATCGAGCGCAACGCCCTCTATGCCATCCAGGAATGGGCCGCCGAGTATGATCCCGCTCTGGTTTACGGCGGAGGATACCGCGATGACGTGTTGGCCCGTGCCCTCGATCGCCTCTTCGAGGCCGATCGCGCCAGCTTGCTGACCCGTGTGGTGCTTGCCGCGGTCAAGGCCTACGCCGTGGACTTGAGCCAGATCCACCAGGACACCACGTCGGTCAAGCTGATGGGTGCCTACCAGAATCAGCATCGCCGCGGCGTGCAGTTGCTGCGTGGCTATAGCAAAGATCACCGTCCGGACCTCCGGCAGCTGGTCTACGACCTTTCGGTGACGCACGATGGCGCGATTCCCGTGCTCTTCAAAGCGCACGACGGCAACCGCACCGATGACACCCTGCACTGGGAAAATTGGCAGATGCTGCGTGGCCTTCTGGGCCGTTCGGACTTCTTATATGTGGCCGATTCCAAACTCTGTGTGAGCGAGACACTGCGAAACATTGATCGCAACCAGGGGCGATTCATCACGGTCGTGCCGCGCACGCGGGGCGAAGTGGAAAAGTTCCGGGAGAAGGTCGAGGCCTCCTTGGTTCGCTGGGAGAAAGTGTTGGCCAAGCGATCGAGCCGGAAGTGGGAGCGGATCGATCTCTACGAAGCGGCCAGCGGCCTTTACCAGATGCGGGAAGGGTTCCGCATGTATTGGTATCGCTCCAGCGAGAAAGCTCGTCGCGATTGGAATGAGCGGGAGGAGAAGATCGCCACGGTGATGGATCAGCTGCGCGCACTGGCCGACCCGGCACGTAAAAGAAAGCCCAAGAAGGAAAAAGCGCTTCGCAAGAAGGCGGATGCCATTCTGGCTCGCATCGTGGGGGAAGCTTGGGTCCAGTTCGAAATCACTTTGCAGGAGGAGGAGAAATTCAGGCAGATCGCGCGCGGCCGTGCTTCGAGCCACACGATGTACCGCAAAGTCGTACGCTGGGTGCCGAGAATCAGCTGCTCGCGCAACGAGGAGGCGATCTCGAAATCGGAGGTGATGGATGGGATCTTTCCGCTGTCGACCAACGCGGAGCTGGATGCCGCCGCCGTGCTCCGTGCCTACAAGTATCAGCCCACGCTCGAAAGGCGCCATGCGTTTTTGAAATCGGGCCTACTGGTCGCACCCGTCTTCCTCAAGAAGAACCGGCGTATCGAGGCGCTGATGTTCGTCTATTTCCTCGCGCAGCTCGCGTGCGCCCTGATCGAGCGGCAGCTAAGAAAGGCCATGCGTGAACGTGGTCTTTCTCACATCCAAATCCTCCCCGAGGATCGACCCTCGACGACTCCGACCACCGAGCAACTCATTCGTGTCTTCCGCTCCCGCGCCCGACATCTCTTACTGTCCAAAGATGAGCAGCTCGTGCAGACTTTTACGGACCCGCTGAGCTCGATCCAAAAGCAGATCCTCGACCTTCTTTCCATACCTCCGAGCGTCTATGCCTGACGTCACATTCGGGAACGACAGGAAATTTACGGTCTCCAACTGCGGAATGTAGGCTCTATTGTCTGTAATTGTGAAAATCAGCCGCCCAGCGAGAGCCTGAGAACGCTAAGTGAGGATGTTTCTACGCTTCAACATTGGCGTACGCAGAATCCAAAAAGCCAGATGCTCGGTCAGGAAATCGGCCTAGCGGAGGTCAGGTTGTCGCGCGTTGAGCGGGAACTAGGACGCGACACCGAGGCGGATCGAGACATGAAAGGCGCGCAGGACGAACTCGCCGCACTTGGCTGGAAGAACGTCTCGGCAGAACACCTGGTCGCGCTGACGAAGCGGTTGGACTCCCAGTACGAGCAGCCAAGTCTGAGGAGCAAGTCCGTGGCCAGCATCTCGGCAAATGCGAAGCACCAGCCCTGAGCGCATTCGCTTGAGTCAAAGGTAAGGGTGGCCGCGGCCACTGCGTAACCCAGCGAACCCGCCTCTGCGATCCGGGTATGGCCAAACAACCGCCGCGCTGAAGACGGTCATGCGGCACGCAGGCCCGACGCCGCGTACAAACCCTCGGAAAAACAAAAGGAACGACTGGAAAGGGAAAAAACGCCGGCGCTACTAGCGAAGAGTGAGTCAAAGGCAGAAGAAGTGATACCGATCCCGCCGGGTTACTTGAGGACGCCGAAGACGGCGACGCCCGCGGGAGTGCCGACGAAGACTTTGCCGCCCGCAATCATCGGAGTGATGAATTTGTTGTCGGCGAAGGCGTCGCGGTTATTGGCGGCCTGGTTGCTGTTGTAGAGCTCGCTCGCGAGACTGCTCGCGTTGTAGGCGTGGAGAACGCCGTTTCCGCTGCTGTTTTCGACGGCCCAGACGATGCCGTCGGCCGTGCCGTTCGCGGAGATGCTGGGCGTGGTCCCGGGATAATCGAAGCTTGTCGCACTGGACGAGGAAGGCGAGGCGGCCAGCTTCGCGCTGGTGATCGGAAACGCCTTCAGGGCGGCGCTGACAGCGCCGTAGTAAACGGTGCCGTCGAAATAAGCAGGCGAGCCGAACTCGCGTCCGCCGATCTGGCCGCCGACCTCCTGATAAATGGCGCTGTCGCTGTTCGGATTGAATTTGCCCATGGAGTCGCGGTTCACGACGTAAATGATTCCGTCCTTCCCGGCGCCGACGGCCAGATGAACCGTGTTGCCGGATGCGTCCTTCAAATCCGGGAGCACCATCGCGCCGCCCGAGCCGAGATCCTCGTCCGCGTCCGATTCGGCAACCGTGTTGTGCATGATGAAGTAATCGTTCACGCTGAGCTTGCCGCCGCCGGTCGAGACCTTCATGAATGCGTTGCCGTAATCGCCATTCGCGGGAAAGCCGTTGCTGTTGAGCGAAGTATCGAACGTGCCGTTGGCCGCAAGAAAATAAATGAAGGCGGAGGGATCGGCAGCCAGCCCCGCGCCGGACATCCAGATGGAACCCTCTGAACCGTTGGGCGTGATGTCGAGCACGCTGGCCTGCTGGAGCGTCGATTCGCTGTAGCCCATCAGCCAACCGGTGTAGGGATTTTCGTCGCAATGCGACGTCCAGCCCATGTAGATCACGCCGTTGAGCAGCAAGAGCCCGGAGCGTTCCGCGTATTGGTAGGGATCGAACGTGGTTTGGCCTCCCGAGTCGGGGAAGGAGGCCTGGATACTTGCGGGGCTGCCGCTCTGTTCAGAGCCTGTGGCGAGATCGAGAGCGTGCAGGCGTTGATGGTAAGTCCCGCTCGAATCCTTCGACATAGCCACGACAAAAATCGTTCCGTTCGCGCCGGCCTTCGTGTCGATCACGGGCGTGGACGTAATCCCTATTTCCGGCGTGATCTGGCTGCACGAATGAGGGTCGCTCGGCGTTTCGCCCGAGCCGAGCACGGACGTCTGCCACAACGGCGAGAAATTGTCGGCGTCGAAGGCGTAAACCAGGTCGTGCTCGGTGGCAACGAAGACGACGTTGTGCGCCGAGCCGCCAATCGTGAGATTCGAGACGTACAGCGGCTCGGCATCGACCTTGCCCTGCGTCGAGAGAAAACCGACTTTGCCGAAGGTCGACGAGTTGACGTTGCTCGGCGTCAGAGTCGTTTCGTTCAGGTTTTGGCCGGTGCGTGCCACGTCATTATGGTAAGTGAGCACACTGGCGCTGCCGCCGGCGCCGCCAGTAGAACTGCTCTTGACCGTCAGCGTGACGGCATTACTGGTGACCGATCCCAACGAATTCGTCACCACGACTTGAAACGTGGCGCCGCTGTCGGGTGTGGTTACCGGGCCGGTTGGGTACACGCGAAACGTCGCGCCGCTGATGTTCGAGCCGTTTTTCTGCCACTGATAGGAGAGCGGCGCTTTTCCCTTGGCCGTAACCGCAAAGGTGGCGCTCTCTCCGACGAGAATGGTCTGGCTGGCAGGTTGAGCGGTGATGGTTGGCGGGCCCGAGTTGGAGCTTGAGTTGCAGCCGCAAACGAGGACTGCGAGCGCCGCGAGAACAACGAGAGGGACTGGAGCAAGCTGAAATGGTGTTCGTTCCATAATAATTTCAGCTTAATGGGAACGATGCGAATCGTCCAGATGGGAAAAGCTTTAGTGAAGCAGGCCGAAGACGATGACGCCGGTCCGGGTGCCGACGAAGACTTTACCGCCGGCGATCGTAGGCGTGATGAATTTGTTGCTGCGGAAATGGTCGCGCCCGTCGGGAGCCTGGTTGCTGTTGTAGAGCTCGTGCGCGAGATTCGCGGGATCGAAGGCGTGCAGCACGCCTTTGTCGCTGTTGACCGCCTCGACGACCCAGACGATGGCGTTTGAGTTGCCGTTGGCGGAAATGCTGGGCGTAGTGCCGGGATAATCGAATCGCGCCTTCGTTTGGGAAGAGGGCGCGGGAGCCAGGCGCGCGTTGGAAACGGGAAACGCCTCCAGCGGCGCGAGGTATGCGCTGTAGTAGATGACGCCGTTGAAGTATGCCGGCGAGCCGAATTCAGCGCCGCCGAGCGCGTTGGGCAGTTCCTGATAAATCGCTTTGTCGTTCGCCGGACTGAATTTCCCCATGGAGTCGCGGTTCACGACGTAGATGGCCTGATCTTTTCCCGCGCCCACGGCAAGATGGCGAACGTTGCCCTGCGCATCCTTCATGTCCGGCAGCAGGACGAGACCGCCCGAGCCAAGGTCTTCGTCGCCGTTCGATTCGGCGGAGGTGTTGTGCATGACGAAATAATCGTAGACGCCGAGGTAGTTTCCGCGTGCCTCGAGCCGGACGAACGCGTTGCCAAAATCGCGCTCCGCGGGAAAACCGTGCTCGTCAAGTGTGGCATCGAAGGTTCCGTTGCCCAGGAGCAAATAGATGTTTCCGGCCTGATCGACGGCGGGGCCGTTGCCGGTCATCCAGATCGAGCCTTCGGTTCCGTGCGGCGTGAGGCAGAGCGCGCTGACTCGTTTCAGATTGGCGGCGCTCAGGCCGATGACCCAGCCGTTGTACGGATCGTGGTCGCAATGCGAGGCCCAAGTCGTATAGATGACGCCGTTGGAAAGCAGCAGCGCGGCGCGCTCTTTGTATTGCTTTGGGTCGAAGACGACGCGGTCGCTGTGGCCGCTCGAGTCAGGCACTGAATAAGTAGCTGTGATGGTGCTTGGCGGAAGGCGGTCGGCGCCGGTCGTGATGTCCAGCGCGTGCAGTCGCTGAAAATAATCTCTGCGCGAATTTTTCGACATGGCCACGACGTACATCGTTCCATGCGGGCCGGCTTTCAGATCGATGACGGGCGTGGCCGTGATGCCAATTTCCGGCTCGATCTGCTCGCAGTCGCGCTTGTCGCTCGGCTTCTCGCTCGCTGGAATCAGAGAAACGCGCCAGAGTTGCGCGAAAGTGTCCGCGTCGAAGGCGTAGGCAAGATCGTGCTCGGTGACGATGAAGACGACGTTGCGCTTTTTGCCTTTAATGCGGAGATTCGAAACGTAGAGCGGTTCGGCATCCACTTTGCCTTGCACGCTTAGAAAACCGACTTTGCCGAAACTCGCGGCGTTCACGTTGGCCGGCGTGAGGATGCGTTCATTCAAATTCTGGCCTGTGCGCGCAACGTCGTTGTGAAAAGTGAGGACGTTGACATCGGACGGCGGAGGCGATGGATTGGGGGCGGGCTAGGAACGACTGGTTGGACCTGAGCGGCCACCTTCGCTTTCGACTTCGCTGCCGGTTGCGATTTCGGCGCCTGTTCCGATTTGGCGGTGGCGGATAGCTGATTGCAGCCGCCGAAGAGGACGGCAAACACGAGTGCCACAAGTGCCAGCGCACAGATTTCCTGTGTCCGTCGATGTGCCATTAGAGAATTTTCGCTGGCCCTTTACTGGTAATCCTAGCATGCCCGCAAGAACGCCGCTTCGGCCGAGCCGAGGCCCGACGTTCTTGCATGACTCCCGGCTTTCATTTGACGCAGACAAATGCGGAATGGGTGCATGGGAAAGCAGTGAGGAGTGGCCGGAGAACCGGCCGACGAATAGGCAGTGGCAGGAGAAAAACCTGAACAAAAAACCAGAAACCGACCTGTTGCTTTCCCACATAAAGCGTGAGAAGCTCCCTCCTGTTGGAAACCAAAATGGCCGTGTCGAGGAAGAACATTTGAAACAGAAAACCGACGTGCAACAGGGGACGCTGGCGTTGATGGTCCTTAAGACTCTCGACGTGCTGGGGCCGCTGCATGGCTATGGGATCGCGCGGCGTATCGAACAGATCAGCGGCGACTTGCTGGCTGTGAATCAAGGCACGCTGTACCCCGTGCTGTTGAAGCTCGAACAGGAGGGCTCGATCGCGTCGGAATGGGGCGCATCGGAGAATAACCGCAGGGCGCGCTTCTACCGGTTGACACGAGACGGGCGCAAACGGTTGGAAGCCGAGACGCGCGGCTGGGAGCAAACGGCGGCGATCATCGGCCGCTTCTTCGAGGTCAAGCCGGAGGATTTGCGATGAGGGCTTTGCGGCGGTTCCTGACGCGTTTGGGCAACTTCGTTATGAGGCGGCGAGACGACGACCGTCTCCGCAGGGAGACTGAGGAGCATCTCGCGCTGCAGACCGACGAAAATATTCGCGCCGGCTTGTCGCCGGGCGAGGCGCGTCGCCAAGCGAAGCTGAAGTTCGGCTGCGTTGCGGCGATTAAAGAAGACTATCAGGCCGAGCGAAGCCTCCAATTCATCGACGCATTCGTCCAGGACATTCGGTATAGCGCGCGCATGCTGCGCCGATCGCCAGGATTTGCCGCCATCGCCATTTTCACGCTCGCGCTTGGCATCGGAGCGAACACGGCGCTGTTCAGCGTGGTCAACGGCGTGCTCCTGAATCCCCTGCCCTACCCGCAGTCCAGTCAGCTCGCCGCAATCTATGGAAAGACTCCAGGGGTCTACCGCGGCCCGATAACCTACCTGAATTTCCTCGACTGGCAGCGCGACACGCGAACATTTTCCTCAATGGCGATGTACCGGAACCAGGATTACAACTTCATTGGCAAAGGGGAAGCAGAGCGGCTGAGCGGGTACATGATTTCCGCCGATTTTTTCTCGACGCTCGGCGTACAGCCGGTTCTTGGCCGCACGTTCCGCGCGGATGACGATCGCGTGGGCGCGGCGCCCGTCGTGATTCTCAGCGGAGGCTTCTGGGAACGAAAATTCGGCTCGTCGCCTGATATCGTCGGAAAGTCCATCACCCTGAATGGAGTTTCCTGCACGGTTGTCGGCGTGATTCCCTCGAGCTTCGCCTTCTACGGCCAGCTACGGGACGTCTACACGCCCATCGGCCAATGGAACGATCCATCGTTTCGCGACCGCCGCATCGACATGAGCGCGCACGCCATCGGCCGGCTGGAGCCCGGCATCACGCTCGCGCGAGCGCAAGCGGATATGGACGGCGTTGCGCGCAACCTGGCCGCGGCTTATCCCGAAGCCGACAAAGATGTTGGCATCTCGCTCGTGTCCATGAAGGAAGACATGGTGGGCAAGGTACAGCCGTTTCTGCTCGTGCTTCTCGCGGCCGTGGGCTTCCTGCTGCTGATTGCGTGCACCAACGTCGCCAATCTTCTGATGGCGCGTTCGATGGGCCGCTCGCGCGAATTTGCGGTGCGCGCGGCGCTGGGTGCGAGCCACCTGCGCGTCATTCGGCAGCTCCTGACCGAAAGCATTTTGCTCGCTGGCTGCGGAGGAGCTTTGGGGCTGTTGCTGGCTTTCTGGGGCACGAAGGCCGTGCTGGGTGCGTTGCCGGCCGCGTTGCCGCGCGCGGGCGAAGTCGCGCTCGATTCGCGCGTGCTCCTCTTCACCCTCGGGGTTTCACTGCTCGCGGGGATCCTGTTTGGCCTGGCTCCCGCACTGAAAACTTCCCGCGTGAACTTGCAGGAGATCCTCAAAGAGAGCGGCCGCGGCGCAAGCGGCGCTCGCCATCGACTTCAGGGAGCGTTCGTGGCCGCCGAAGTGGCCATGGCTCTGGTTCTGCTGATCGGAGCGGGCCTGATGGTTCGCAGCCTTGCGGCGTTATGGCGCGTCGATCCCGGCTTCAATCCGAGCCACGCGATCACGTTCGACTTGTCGCTGCCGGCGGCGGCCAAAGCCGGTTCCGCGGAAACGCGCGCCCGCCTGCGCCTGTTTGATGAAAAAATGCGGGACATCCCGGGTGTCGAAGCAGTCTCCGTGACGCTCGGCTCCAGACCGATGATTCACGATTCGTCGCTTCCCTTCTGGATCGAGGGACAGCCGAAGCCGGCCACGATTCAAGACATGCACCAGGCAATGTTTTACCTGGTTGAGGCTGGGTTCCAGAAGGCGATGGGCATCGCGCTCGAGCGCGGCCGGTTCATCACGTCCCAGGACAATGAGAACGCGCCGGTGGCGATCGATATCGACGACGTTTTTGCGCGCGCTTATTTTCCTCGCGAGAATCCCGTCGGGAAGCACATCCATCTCGCGCTCTTCAACGTGGACGCGGAGATCGTCGGCGTGGTTGGCCACGTCAAGCAGTGGGGGCTCGACGCCGACCCGAAATCGGCGATCGAAGCGCAGTTCGATTACCCCTTCATGCAGCTTCCCGAGAAGCTGATGCCGCTCGTGGCCGACGCGGTCGCGGTCGTGCTGCGCACCAGGGGCGATCCCACGGCGGTCATGGGCCCGGTGCGGCGCGCGGTCGAGGAAATCGATCCCCGCGAAGTCGTCTACGCGGTCCAAACGATGGACGAAGTGGTCGCAAACTCGTTCGCGGCGAGGAGACTTTCGATGGTTCTTCTCGGCATCTTCGCGATGCTGGCGCTTGCGCTGTCGTGCGTAGGAATTTATGGCGTCATTTCCTATCTGGTTGGCCAGCGCACCCATGAAATCGGCGTGCGCATGGCCCTCGGCGCGCAGCGCGGTGACGTGATGCGTCTCGTGCTTGGCCACGGCGCGAAAATGGCGCTGATTGGCGTCGCCATCGGACTCGCCGGGGCGCTGGGTTTGACGCGCCTCATGGCCGGCGAGCTTTTCGGCGTCAGCGCTCATGATCCTCTGACGTTTCTTGCTGTCGCCGTTGTGCTGATCGGTGTGGCCTTGGCAGCGTGCTACATTCCCGCGCAGCGAGCCATGCGCGTCGATCCGATGGTTGCGTTGCGATACGAGTAGCGCCGAAAACGGGCTAGTTAATGCAGGTGGAAGCGCGGGGCTTCAGCCCCGCGAAAAGGGGCTCACTCGGCGGGGCTTTAGCCCTGGATTCCATGCCGAATCCCGGCGAGCGCCGATCGTAATTAGCCCGGCATGGAGCCCGCCTGTCCGGGCAGGCTTAGCGGAGTGCCGGGAATCGCGCGCCAGAAAATGAAAAGTCCCGAAGGGACGATTGACGGAGGATTGCCATGAGATCCCTGAGACGGTTTTTCGCGCGAGTGGACAACTTCATCATGCGGCACCGGGATGACGAACGGCTAAAGGAAGAGATTCAGGAGCACATCGCGCTCCAGACTGCGGAAAACATTCGCGCCGGCCTGCCGCCCGCTGAAGCGCGCCGCCAAGCCAAACTCAAATTCGGCGCCGTGGAGGCGATGAAAGAAGATTACCGCGCCGAGCGAAGCCTCCATTTCATCGAAACCCTGCTGCAAGACATTCGCTACGCCCTCCGCACGCTCCGCAAATCCCCCGGCTTCGCCAGCGTTGCCATCCTCACGCTCGCGCTCGGCATTGGCGCGAACACCGCTATCTTCTCGGTGATCAATTCTGTGCTCGTCGGCAACCTGCCGGTTAAAGATCCGCAGCAGCTTGTTTTCCTCACCAATTCCGACGAGCAGGGCCTTGAGATAGGCTTCGGCGACGGGTACCGCGATTTTGTCACCTATCCCGAATTCCAGGATTTGGAACGCAACAATCAGGTCTTCTCCGGCCTGCTCGCAACATCAAGTTTCGCGCAACCGCTTCTCGCTGAAGTGGACGGCGCTGCCTCCGGCGAAGGAACTTCCGCCCAGGTCAGCCTCGTCAGCGGATCCTATTTCTCCGTGCTTGGCGTGAATCCCCTGCTCGGCAGAATGTTCGGCATGGAAGCTGACAAAGTGCGTGACGCGAATCCGGTCGCCGTCATCAGCTATGCGTTCTGGCAAGACCGCTTCGGCGGCTCGCCCGACGTTCTCGGCCGGAAAATTCGCCTCCTCGGCACTTCTTATGAGGTGATTGGCGTCGCCCCGCCGCAGTTTCATGGAGAAACCGTCGGAGCCAATCCCGCCATCTGGGTTCCTCTCACCATGGAAAGCGAAATCTTCCCCGGCCGCGATTTTCTTTCGCTCGAAACGAAGCCGTTCCACAAGACCGAGTGGCTGCAGTGCATCGGCCGCTTGAAACCAGGCATCAGCCTGGCCCAGGCGAAAGCCAGCATCGAAGTCGAGTTTCAGGAGATGATGCGATCGCAAACGGGCGGAATGTCGGCGAAAGACAAACGTCAATTCGTGAACCAGCATCTTGCGGTGACCGCAGGCAGCCATGGCGCCTCCACGCTGCGGGGCGACTTTGGCAAGCCGTTACAGATTCTGATGGCCGTCGTCGGACTGATCCTGCTCATCGCCTGCGCTAACATCGCGAATATTCTTCTGGCCCGCTCCGCGACGCGACAGAAGGAAATCTCCGTACGCGTCGCCCTCGGTGCAGGAGCCCCGCGCCTGTTCCGCCAGGTGTTGACCGAAAGCCTGTTGCTGGCCACGATCGGCGGCGCAGTTGGTCTGCTGCTCGCCCACTGGGCCGACGCAGCCCTTCTGCACATGGTTTCGGGCGGCTCCGGCGCTGTCCCTCTGGACTTGAATCCCGACGCAAAGATTCTGGCGTTCACCGCCGGAATCGCCATCCTGACGGGAATCCTCTTCGGACTCGCGCCCGCCTTTCGCGCCACTCGCGTGGACCTCAATTCCATCCTGAAGAGCACGTCACGGAACGTTTCCAGCTCGGCTGGACCCGGGCGATTGCCCATCGGCAAAGTCCTGGTGGTCGCGCAGGTTGCGCTTTCGATGTTGCTCCTGGTCGTCGCCGCTCTCTTCGTGCGCAGTTTCCGCAACCTCTCGGAAGTTCAGCTTGGGTATGACCGCGATCACTTGTTGCAGTTCCAGATTAATCCGATGGCGAACGGCTACTCGAAGGCGGAGATCCCGGCACTTTACGAGCAAGTTCTGCAGCGAATTCGCGCCATCCCGGGGGTGCGGGGCGCGACTCTCTCTGACTTCGGCCTGATGGGCGACGCCGATTCCAGTTCCCCTGTGACCATAGAAGGACAGAAACCGCTGCCTGGCAACGAGAACCACGTGCGCTGGCAGATGGTGGGACCTGGCTTCTTCTCAACCGCCGGGATTGCCATTTTGGCGGGCCGTGAAATCACTGAGCAAGATGGCGGCAACGGCCAGCGCGCCGGCGTGATCAATCAAACCATGGCCCAGAGGTTCTTCCCGCATTCCAATCCGGTCGGCCAGCGTGCCTACGTGCACACGACCTCTGGCGAAGCTCCTTTTGTGATTATCGGCGTGGTCGCGGATTCGAAACATTCGGGCGTGCGGGAAGCGGCCCGCCCCCGCTTCTACGTTCCGTTCTTTAACCCGATCGGAGATGAATGGGCTTCGAGCGTCATCTTGACGGTTCGCACTGCAGGCGATCCTGCCGGGTTCGCCTCTTCGCTGCGCACCGTTATGAAGCAAACGGCCGCCAACCTGCCACCGATTACGATTGAAACGATCAACGAGCACGTCGCTGAATTGCTCAGTACGGATCGCATGATCACCGAACTCTCGGGAGCGTTCGGCATTCTTGCCATAGTCCTCGTCTGCATCGGACTGTACGGCATCATGGCCTATGCTGTCTCCGGGCGTACCAACGAAATTGGTATTCGCATCGCCCTGGGCGCGCAGCGTTCCGGCGTTCTATGGCTGGTCCTCCGCCAATCCTTGCTCCTTGTGGTCATCGGAGTCGCCGTTGGAGTGCCCGTGGTCTTCGCCGCGGGAAAATGGATATCCAGTCTGCTTTTCGGAGTGAAACCCGCCGATCCCGTCGCGCTCGCGCTCGCTATCGCACTGATGTCCGTCGTGGGCATTTTTGCATGCTACATCCCGGCGCGGCGAGCCATGCGCGTCGATCCGATGGTCGCGCTCCGCCATGAGTGACAGCTTCGCTTGCTCGAGCCAGATACTGATACTAAGTGAGCTGTATCAGAATTACCCACTTCTCGCCAGGGCTTAGCCCGCGCGACCGAATCCTGCTAAGTCCGGCGGAATCAGTGCGCGCCCTCCCGGCCGCCACTCCAATCCGGCCCTCGCATTGGACGTCGTTGATCGATACACGCGTCGAACAATTTTTGGCGTAAGCCCCATGTAATCAGGAACATCCAAAAAATTGATCGATACACTTTTGACTGTTCGGACATTCAGGCGGATTCGGCCGTGACGGCTTCCTCGCGCTTGACGCGGACGGCGCCCGGCTTGGGCCGGTTCGCCAGCCAGGACCAAATTCTCCAAGCAAGCAGCAGCGCGACGATAAAGCCATATTCGACCGGCTTGCGCACATCGGATTTCACGAGCCAGTAATAATGGATCACGCCGGCTACGGCGCTGACGTAGACGAGGCGGTGCAGCTTTTGCCAGCGCTTCCCGCCCAGGCGGCGAATCCATCCGGCGGTCGAGGTGATCGCCAGCGGAATCATCAGCACGAATCCCGTGAAGCCGACGGTGATAAACGGGCGCTTGCCAATATCGTCCAGAATCAGATTCCATTCGAAATAGCGGTCGACGCCGAGCCACGTGGAAAAATGCAGGCAGGCATAGAAGAATGCGAAAAGTCCCATCATGCGGCGAAAACGGATCAACTGCGGCAGATGAAGAATCTTGCGCAGTGGCGTGATCGCCAGCGTGATGCAGAGAAAACGCAGGATCCAGTCGCCCGTTCGGTGCTCGACGTACTGAACAGGATTCGCGCTGAGATCGTTATGAAAGCCCTTCCACAAAAGGATCGCGAGCGGAACAAGGCAGAGTGCAAAAACCACGACCTTCGTCCACTTGTTCGTCAGCACTGATTTCAGGAAATTCATGCCCGGCGCAGGACCCTCGCTCAGTAATACTTCGTCAGGTCCATGCCGGAATACAGGCTGGCCACCTGATCGCCGTATCCGTTGAACATCTGCGTCGGGATCGGGCGCGCGAAAAAGCCCTGACCCAGGCGATGCTCCACCTTCTGACTCCAGCGGGGGCGATCAACGTCGGGATTCACGTTCGAGTAAAAGCCATACCAGTACGGGTTTGCCATGTTCCAGGTGGTAGGAGGCTGCTTCTTCACGAACTTGATTTTCACCAGGGACTTGATGCTCTTGAAGCCGTATTTCCACGGAATCACCATGCGCACGGGAGCGCCATCCTGATTGGGGAGCGTCTCGCCATACATGCCCGTGCACAAAAGCGTGAGCGGGTGCATGGCCTCGTCCATGCGAAGGCCTTCCACGTAAGGCAATTCGATGCCTGCCGAAGAGGCCCAAGGCATCACGCCGGAATTGTAGTAAGTCTGAAACGCGACGAATTTCGCGCTCGGCTTCGGCTGGACCGCCTTCGCGAGCACGTTGAACGAATAGCCGATCCAGGGCACGACGATCGACCAGGCTTCGACGCAGCGATGGCGGTAGATGCGCTCCTCGAGGGGCGCGAGCTTCATGATTTCGTCGATGGTGAACTTGCGCGGCTTTTCGACTTCGCCTTCGACGGAAACACTCCAAGGATAGGTAACGAAATCTCCGGCATTTTGCGCGGGATCGCTCTTGCTGGTGCCGAACTCGTAGAAATTGTTGTAGTGCGTCACGTCCTTTTCGGGTGTGACGGCTTCGGTCGTGCTGCCCGGCCATTTTCTCAGGCCGGTGAGCGGATGGGGGACAGTGCCTGTAGGAGGACCCGCGAACACGCGCGGCAGGCGCTTCCAGGCTTCAACCGCACCGGCAGTGACTGCCAGGCCGAGCAGGAAATTGCGCCGGCCCATGTAAAACCGTTTCGGCGTGACGTCTTTGTAGGTCAATTCCGGAGTGCGTTTCAGAAGCATTTCCCCCTCCCGGCCGTAACCGTTGCGATACCGTAATGATACCCCGCAACGCCAAAAGGTTGGATAGCGGAAATCGCCGAAGGATTCACGAATTCGCAGCGGCGAGCGGCCCGACACAACGGACAAAGCGGATCCATCACCTCCATTCCCGGAAGAGGGCTGATGGGGTTCCTTCGACTGCGCCCGGGCAGTCGTGATGACAACTCCGGGATACGGTACGCGGCGAAGCGTGGAAGCGCCGAGCCATCGTAAGGCGTTACGTGCGTGCCAGCTCGCGGAGGAGGGCTTCGCGGACTCGAGTCTGGTGCTCGGGAGCGAGCTTCGCTTTGTGCGCGGTGAGGTAGAAAACGTCGATGGCCGTCTGCCCTTCCGTGTCGACGATGGCAATCTCGATGTTGCATTTCTCGCCCGAGAAAACCGAACTGATCTTGTGCAGAAGTCCGGGCTGGTCCTGCGCGATCACTTCGACGAGAGTGCTTTGCGCCGAGCAGTTGTCGTCGATTTGAACTTGGGGCTCCACTTTCACCTTGGGAGGGGCGTTCTTCTGCGAGCGCATGCGGTCGCGCAGCATCTTGTGCAGGTCCACCTTCCCGGTGAGCACGTCGTGGACGCTGGATTTGAAGCGTTCCCACTCCGGAATGTTCAGCTCGAGAGTGCGAAAGCGATCGGTGAAATAGAATGTATCGACGACGATTCCCGCTTGATTCGAGAAGGCCGCCGCTTTGACGATGTTCATGCCCCAGGCCGCAAGCACTCCGGCAAGCGTTGCGAACAAGAAAGGCCGATCCGGCGTGACAAGCGTCAACTCGAACCAGTGGCGGCCGCGCGAAAGGCCGAGCTGCACGGGGTCTTCGCCCAGACGGATGGCCATTCCGAGATGGCCGATCACCTCGCTTGCCGCGTGCGTGCGCAGATAGCGTCGCGGAAGACCTTCCAGAAAATTCTCGATCTTCCTGCCCGCGGCAGGCGCGAGCGTGCGCAGATGCGCCATCACCTCGTCGTCCACGTTCGCGTGGAAGCGTTCATCGACGTTGCGAAGGAAATGATTAGCCGCACCGATGTAGAGCTGCCAGATATTTTCGGCCTTCCACGACGTGAGAGCCTCGGGGCTTACTGCCTTGATGTCCGCGTAGGTGAGCAGGCAGAGCATCTTCAGCCGTTCGGGGGTTTCGACGCGCTCGGCCAATTGACGAACGGTTTGCGGATCGAAGATGTCGCGGCGCAGGAAAGCGCTCATCTCCAGGTGGCGCTCGATCAGGAAGAGCACCGTCTCGCGGTCGGGCGGATCGAGTTCGAGCCTGGCGAGGCATTTTTCGCCGATCGCGACGCTGGCGACAACGTGGTTATCGCTCTTGAGGCCCTTGCCCGTGTCGTGCAGAAGGATTGCGAGATAGAGAAGGTCCGGTTGTTCGAGTTCCTCGAGGAGTTCGGCGTAGCGCTGATCCCATTTCGAGCGCGACTGGCGCAGGTCATGGAGATTCTGGATGGCGAGAAAGGTGTGCTCGTCGACGGTGAAGCGATGCAGATAGTCGCGCACGACGAGGGCGTCGATACCGGCAATTTCCGGCAAGACGAGCGTCAGGAAGCGGAGTGCATGCATTTCGCGCAGGGTGTTTCCGGCGTGCGGCGCGAGAAGAATTTCCTGCAGGGAGTGCCAAAGTTCGATTCCATCGGGCGGATCGGCCGCGACGCGAGACAGCGCTTCGCTGACCTGGCGCTCGAACGTGCTGCTGAGCCTCAGCCCATGGCGCGCCATGAAGCGAAACGCGCGCAGGATCACTTCGGGATCGCCGGGCGTTCCGGTGTCTTGCAGGAAGATCATGCCGTCGACGACGGAGAACTCGGGATTGGAAAGCCGCGAGCGGAGGTGCTGGAACTGGCGATACAGCGAGGGACGGTTCGCGGGAATTTCGTCGAGCAGGCGAGAGCAGACGCGGTGAATGGCGCGAGCGTGGCCAAAATAAATGCGCATCCAGTCCGCAGGATCGAGCGGATCCGTTCCGGCCACGCCAATGTGGAGCGCAGCGGCTTCATCCTGGGCTTCCCAGGTGAGCGTGTTGTCGTCGCGCGAGTGGCGGAAGTGCAGGAAGCAGCGCACCGACATCAGAAACTCGAGAGCCGGTTTGAATTGCCGCCGGATCGCAGGGGGCAGCGCAGATTTCTCGTCGGGCCAGGAGCGCTGGTGTTCGAGGTGCGTGATCAGCCCGAGCCAGGAGGCCAGGTTGTAATCGCGGAGGCCGCCGGGGCCATCCTTCACGTTCGTTTCAAGGTGGAAGACCGTTTCGCCGAATTTCGAGTAGCGGTCGCGCGTGAGCTCGGCGAGCTTCTGCGCGAGCTGGCCGGATTCCCGGGCGACGAGTTTGGGAATGACGTTTTCGTGGAGCTGCGCGAAGAGCTTCGCGTCACCCGCAAGATAGCGGCAGTCCAGGAGTGAAATCGCGAACTCAGCATTGTTCGGATCGAAGCGGTCGCATTCGGAGACGGTGCGCGTGGCAGGGCTCAAGCGGAGCCGCAGATCCCAAAGCTCCTGCGAGAACTGCGCGACGCGGTCCTTATACTCTTTTTCGGGCTGACTGCCGGAATAAAGGAACAGCAGGTCGACGTCGGAGTATGGAAAGAGCCAGCGGCGGCCGAATCCTCCCAAAGCAACGAGGGCGAAATTGCGCGGCCCCTCGGTATCGGGAGAAATCAGCTCGCGCCAAAGGCGCAAAGCGATCGATTCGACCAGGTTCGTACGGGCCTGCAACGCTTCGCGCCCGCTGCCGCGGGAGGAAAACGTCTCGCGCACGCGCGCGGATTCCCGGGCGTACAGGTCGCGCAGTTCATGGCCCAATGAGACATTCATCCGCGTGCCGCGTGGCTGAGGCAAGAATTTGAGTCTCGCAAAATACTGCGACGGCCCCTGGGGAAGAACGCAGAGGCCATAACACGAGGTCAGCAGCAGATTCCTCGCCCCCACCCGCGACAGAATCGGCCGCGGCTGGGCTCGGAATGACAACGGTTACTCGGTCGGCGCGTCTCAACAAAACTGCGAACCTCAGAGGGCGCTTTCACCGCGGTCGTCGTTGCGAATGCGGATGGCATCCGCAACCTTGGTGAGGAAAATCTTGCCGTCGCCGATTTTTCCGGTCCGCGCCGCGCTCTTGATGGCCTCAATGGCTTTCTCGGCCATGTCGTCGGCGAGCACCATTTCGAGTTTGATCTTGGGAATCAGATCGACGGTGTATTCGCGGCCGCGATAGACCTCCGTATGGCCCTTCTGGCGGCCATGACCGCGCGCTTCAAGCACCGTCATGCCCTCGACGCCGATTTCGTGCAGCGCGTCCTTTACAGCGTCCAGCTTCGACGTTTGGATCACCGCTTCGACTTTAATCATCTCTCTCTGCCTCGAATATCGACCGCGTACCGTGCGACATGAACGGTGCCAGGCTAAAGCCTGGCGCGACATTTAAACCTAAAGCAAAAGCGTCGTTCGCCATTGTACTCGATGAGCAGCCGAATCGGCCCGCTAAGCGGAGGTCTCCCAGTAATAGCCTTCCTCGCCGTGTTGCGAGAGGTCGAGGCCCTGCACTTCATGATCGCTGGAAACGCGAAGACCGACGATTTTATCCACGATAAAGAGCAGAACGAGGGTTCCCACGATGGCCAGCACCCAGGCAAGGGCGATCCCGACGAGCTGATTCAGCATCTGGTGCGCATTCCCATCGATAAGGCCCGACGGCAGCACTTTGCCATCCGCGCCCTTAAAAATGGGGTTGATGATGCTGGAAGCAAAAACGCCGGTCAGCAGCGCGCCAATCGTTCCGCCGGCGCCGTGAACTCCGAATGCGTCGAGCGAATCGTCATAGCCGAATCGGGATTTCACCGCTGTGACCATCCAGTAGCAGAACACGCCCGCGATGAAGCCAATGATCAGCGCGGACATCGGCGAAACGAATCCCGCGGCGGGCGTGATGGCGACGAGACCCGCGACGCAGCCGGAGATGGCGCCGAGCGCGCTCGGTTTGCCGTTGCGAATCCATTCGGCCAGGCTCCAGCCGATGGCCGCCGCTGCCGCGCCGAAATGCGTGGCGACGAAAGCGCTGGTTGCGAGCGATCCCGACCCGAGCGCGCTGCCCGCGTTGAAACCGAACCAGCCAACCCACAGGAGGCACGCGCCGATGAAGCTCAACACCACGCTATGCGGCGGCATAGCGACTTTTGGATAGCCGAGACGTTTGCCGAGATACAGCGCACAGACCAGTGCGGAGACTCCCGAGGTGACGTGCACGACCGTCCCGCCCGCGAAGTCAAGCGTCGGAAATGCGCCGCCGAGAGAGGCGTTGAGCAAGCCGCCCTTGCCCCACACCATGTGCGCCATCGGGTCATAGACGAAAATCGACCAGAGCACCAGGAAGAGCAGCATCGCGCTGAATTTCATGCGCTCGGCGAAAGCGCCCGTGATCAGCGCGGGCGTGATGATGGCGAACATGAGCTGGTAGACCATGAAGGTCTCGACGGGAATGGTAGTCGAGTAGGCTGGATCGGGCGCGAGGCCGACGCCTCTCAAAAAAAGATGATGAAAGCCGCCGATAAAGGCGTTGCCGGGTCCGAACGCGAGGCTGTAGCCGAAAATCGCCCACACCACCGTAACGATTCCCATCATGGCGAAGCTCTGCATCATCGTGCCAAGCACATTCTTCTTGCGCACGAGTCCGCCGTAAAAGAGGGCGAGGCCAGGGCCCGTCATCAGCAGCACGAGTGCGGCGCTGATCAGCATCCATGCGTTGTCGGCGGAACTTTTCGCGTCGGCGACCTGTAACTCGAGCGCGGTGACGCGCGCATTCTGAGTTTCGCGGGCAGTCGGCTCAGCCGATTGCGATTCTGCCCTGGGCGACGGGGTAGGAGACTGAGCGGAAAGGGTCAGCGGGAAGCCGAAACAAAGAAGAAGCAGAAAGGCCAACCCGCCTCGAAGGCGGGCGGCCCGCGGGATCAATGTCTTGGTCATGCGGCCTTTCGTCTCGATCGGTGCGGCTCGATCTAAAAACCGGATACTTTACATGCAAGGCCCGCGACATGGTAATTCATTTTCGCGATGGCGAGCATCAGGATTTGTTATCCGCAGGTGGGGTGCGCGATACCGGCGGCCTTGGGTGTTAGAACTTTTGAGCAGAGTACAGGACTTTGGTGAGAAATAGATTCTGGGGCTAATGTCCACCAAACCTGTTCTGTTTGTAGCCTCCCGCAGCGCTTCGATTTTCGCCTGGCGAATTGGCGATCAGGCGCTGCCTTGCTAGTTCACTTGTTTGGTCGGCGGGGCCGTGTTTTAATTTACGCGGAACGACGCAACATCGTACGATGGCCGAATCGTGAACAAGAACGAGATCCTAATCAACCTGTCTGAATCTGAAAGGACAAAATTCGGCAAGGAAGCGTTTGCCACGCAATCCTTGCCCCAGAAGGTTTTTTCCGCCGTTTGGGCACTGGAATCACAGGTTAACAACGGCGGTTTTTCCCAATATTTTCTCAACGAGAGTGGGGAGTCCGCCTCATTCGTTGTAGAAGCTCTAGAAATTATCGGCGCGCCGAAAACTGCAGACATTTGCAAGCGCGCCGTTGGAATTGCGTTTCCCAACGGTGTTCCAGCCTCGCCAGAGGCGATCCAGGCGGCTCCCGCAGAATTCTCAGACGAGACTGCCGCAGAGCTGGACCCTCTCGACCAGAAATTTTTCACATACCCCCACGACTTGACCAGCTTGCTGTTTGCATATGTATCTCAACATCCGGAAGAGTTGGGCGAGGTTCCGACGCCAGACGATGCCTAG
>CAVWCN010000009.1:0-159432 GCA_963753475.1 uncultured Acidobacteriota bacterium | reverse complement strand
AGATTTTTTAGGCACTGAAAAACAAGGGACTTAGGGATCAGCGGTTACGCGATTAGCCCCGGCTACATTTTCGGCTACGATTCCGAGCGGGATACTTCGATCCATCACCCGGTGTGGCGCAGCTCTTACGCTCTGCGCGGCTCTCGCCATCGTTGTTCCCGCTCCAAAACGCGCTCCAGCGCACGCCGGCACTCCCTCGAACAGAATCTCTGCCGCGGGGATCGGGAGGTACGCAGGAACTTTTCGTAGCAACCAGGCCGGTCACAAGAAGAATCAAAAAAATTTAGGACTGATTACCCTCGCCGCCTTATCCGCGGCCTCACCGCCGACCCGTTCTTTGCTGTCCCGGACGCGCTTCCGGTACCGCCGGCTCTGGGTCCTTCGTTTTTCCTTACCCGCCGGCGTGGCCCTGTACTTCTGCTGCGCCTTCCACGCGGACCACTCCCGCGCCTTCTTTCGACACCGAGCACTGCAGTAGCGCTCCGAGGCTTGTTCAGGATGGAAGGGCTGCTCACATCCCTTCAGCAAACACACCCGCCTGCGCGGCCGACGTGCGAGATCCACGCACCTGCTTGCCTCTTGATTTTGGGGAGCGTCTGTAGGACGTTCAGGAAGGCCCATGGGAGGTCGTGCTCCCAGAAGCTTATGCCTCGGAGGGGAACTCTTAATTCCTCTCCGGGGCGCAGCAGTTCGTTCACCGACCGTGGAAAACTCCACGCGGCGCAGAAACACTCTATCTCAACTCACTCCTCGATAGAGACACGATCTCTTGGGACTACTTTCTCCTCCAGTTACCGCCACCGAGCACTGGCGGTCCAGCTTGCACTGGACCGCCACAATGGACCACTCTCATTCCGCCACTGACACCCGTTCGACACGATCTGGGTTCTCCGCTACGGGAGGACGTGGGAAACGCTCGACGTCAAGAGCCTGTCCGAGGCGACGACGAAGCGCATCTACCGCCAGATGGAACTCGACGGCGGCTGGCGTCGGCAGCGCAAGGAGAAGAAGTCACAGACTGTCCTGATGCTCGATAAGGCGATTGAGAACTACCTCGCCGAAATCGAGTCCAGCCGCAAGCCGAAGACGCACGACGCATACAGCATCGCGCTGCGCTTTTTCTACCAGTGCGTCGGCAACAAGCCGATGACGAACATTGAGCGACCCGACCTGCTCAAGTACGCGGACTATCTCCGCAACGAGAAGGATCAGGCTCCGCGCTCGGCATACAACAAGTTCGAGAACGTGATGACGTTCCTCAAGCGCCACGATATTACCGGGAAGTCGCTCAAGATCACGGCGCACGACTGGCCCCAATGTGCTGGCTCAGCCGGAAATGGAGAGGTGACGTTTTCCGGGGGCGGTTCTCGATCACGGCGAGAACCTCCGTTCCGAACCGCCCGACGAGCTTCTTCGCGAGAATCGGCCCGACGCCCTTGACCAAGCCGCTGCCGAGGTACCGCTCGATCCCCTCGGCTGTGGTCGGCGGCACGGTCTTCATCTCGTCGCCTTGAATTGCAGTCCGTGCTCCTTGTCCCTGACCCACCAGCCCTCCGCGCCCAGCCATTCCCCTGCGGTCACCGAAGGAAGCGACCCGACGACCGTAGCCTCCTCCCGCTGCCCGCGTGTTTTCACGCGCAGCACGCAGAAGCCGCTCTCGTCGTTGTGGAAAGTGACCCGCTCGATCACCCCGGAGATTTCCTCGGTCGCGGGTCTGCGTTCAGGGGTCGCGGCATTCATCTGGTTGGGATTCATTTTCCCACGGACGGTCTGCCTTGCGTGATCCCTCAGGAAGCCGATTCTGCGACGAGTTGGTTGCCCCGAGGGGGTTGGGGTCGGCTGACGCGTTTCCGAGGCGGCGGAAGGCTTTGTGACCAGCTTGGCGGGTGGTTCTATAGCTTGGGCTTGACGCCGCCACGTCTGGGCGGTGCGATCTCTGACGCGGTCCGCTGGGTAGAACGGATCATGGGTCGCAAACGAGCTTTGGGTGCCACCGCCGGAGCGGTAAAATCCTGATGCGAAGGGAGCACCAATGGAAGAAGAACTTCTCAAGTATCTCACCACTTACACCGCACGAATTTCGCCCGACCCGTTCTGGGCCTGCCCCGTGAACGAGTGCGACCTTACTTTTCCGCACGAGGTCGGTTTGACGGAAGACAAGAAATGGAAGCACGCATGGGCCGACTTTTACTCGGCACCGTCTCGATGAACGTTTATTGAGGGAAGCTCAAAATATGATTGTCACCATGCGAGAGGGAATTCAGCCGCTTTGTACGCGGCACTTTGCACCGATGAGGCTCGTTGAATTCGGCGACCCAACTGGCCAAATGGCTCGTGCGTTCAAGTGCGATGAACCGGATTGCACTCGGGCCTACACCACCGCATCAGGCTATTTCGATATTGTGAACGAGCAATTCAAGTTGCTTGATAAGGAACAACAGGATTGCCACCGGGATGAAACACACATGTTCTTGGAGCGCGTTGTGGGCGATATTGAGGTTTGGCGCTGCGGTCAGATTGGCTGCGATTTCACACAGAATTTTAAGCATCAGCCGTAGTAGCCGGGGTTCAATTTCTCGCTGTCCTTCGGAAGCGGGTTGCAGGTCACTCTGGTCGCACAGGTCGCTGGTTCTCCGACCAGAAGTCGCTGGACGTTTGGACCGGAACGATTTCGAAGTCGATTAGGTCGTCCCACCGGCTAACCCAGACATCCAGCAATTCTGAACGCGGTGCTTCCATGACTTGGAAGCAGCGACCGCCGACTGAATCCACCCAGCTTGCGTGGTAAGTGACGCCGTCCGGGAGCATTCTGCCGGAACGTTTGAATCTCTCGCCCACTGCTCTGACGTCGCCTTCCTTGAAGCGTTCGATCACCATGAACAACATGGTCGGAAGTGTACCTGAGCCAATCTGCGTTTCAACTGTCGAATTGAGCGAGTAATATGAACCCCGTCGTTTTCGTATGGGAGATGGATGAAGACGAATCTCCTCACGTTGGCGGCCGCGCTCGCGGCGCTCGCCTTCCTCGTCGCGCATTTTTGGGGGCAGCCGTGGACGCCCATGCGGATCGCGGGAGCCGTGATTGGTCTGCCGTCCTTGGCGCTCCTGATCTTGGCGCGAATCCAGCTTGGCGGGTCGTTTTCCGTGCGTGCCAAGGCGCAGGCTCTCGTCACGTCCGGCCTGTATTCGCGAATCCGAAATCCGATCTACGTTTTCGGTGGTTTGACGGTCGCGGGAATATTTCTCTTCGCCGGTGCGCCCAAACTTCTCTGGGTGCTGGTGGCGCTCGTTCCCATGCAGGTTTATCGTGCGAGGAAGGAAGGGCAGGTGCTCGCCGCCAAGTTCGGGGAGGAGTACCGGGCGTACAAGGCTCGGACGTGGTTCTGAGCGTGCCGCACGCAGCATCTCATTGCCCTAACGTCTCGATCTCGCGGCTCGCTTTTCGCGCCACGTTCTGCCCTAATCCTGCCGGAGCGGCGGCATCGGTACTGGAATGCGGTAAACCTTAGCGCCCGTGCCGATTCCCGCTCTGCATGCGTTGGGGGGAGACGTGCACGGGGCGTTCGATGCAGAACATCCAGCCGCCCAGAACATGAAGCCGAGCAGACCCTTGGTGCTTCCAGCCCCATGCGGCTCCACGGTTTCGACAAATGAGCGCGTCGCGTTTTGAAGTGAATGGTTCCAATCGTTGCATTCCGACAAGACATGCCCAGCCGTCATTGTGTACAGGCTGCCGGTGAGCTTCGAGGGAGCTAACGGAGGAACTGGCGGTCTGCCCTCAACATGCTCCTCCCACCCTTTCTCGAATTCGGAGGCGCTCACCGGATGGAAAGGCACCATCGCATTTGCGTAGTCGAGAACCGGGTGCGCCGTAGTGAGCCAGTGCGACACCGCATATCGCGTCAGCGGCACAAGATACTCGTCACCGGGAGCGAGATCAATCGTCAGGCGTGCCGCTGGATGAATGGCTCCTGCATCATAGGGCAGAATGGTGGAGCGATAGGCAGCGATGAATTCCTGCAAGCCGCGAGTGTTTGGGCGGCGGTCATTTTCATAGTCGATTTCAATCCCCACACCAAGGCGTTGTGCGGTGCGTGCAGCATTGATGCCGAGTTGCTTCGGGTTTTCGGCGAGAGCCTTGTCCCAATCTTCGACGTAGCTCAGCCCACCAATGGACAGCATGACGCGGATTCGGTGGCGAGCGAAATACTTCACAACGTCCGCCGTCATTCCCTTCGGGATGCCGTCCACAGTCCCACTGTCGTTCGTGAGCTTCAGCAGCTTCAGAGGACTGACAAAACTGAGAACGACCAAATTAACTGACGGGGAACCATCGCCTCGATCAACAAGCCAATGGTTCTTGTGATCGAAATCGGCCATATCACGGATCGTAGCCCACGCGCACAGGTCACTCCCGCAATGCCAGACGCCATACACTTGGATCGGAGAGGCAGGAATCGGAGCAGGTGCCGCCAGCACAATACCAGCCGTGACGATAGCCAGAGATGCCAGAAGATTCAGTCTCACGTTCCGCGATTCTAACCATAAATCGCTCTGGAGAACACGCCCCTGCATGCTGTGACTTCCACGGAAGCCGCAGGACCGCCCTCCCGGCGGCGCATGGACGTGCGACGGCAGGTCGGTGGTCCCGAGGGGCCGCGGGGATTTTGGGCCAGCCGGACGGCAAATCTGGCGAGCGTCTTGGCTACATACTGCGCCGCCCGCGCGGACGATGTATACTCCGCCTGCCCGCCCGCGCTAAAGGCGGAGATCAGATGGGGAGAATGCAATGAAGATCAAGCTGTTGCCCGCCACTATACTCGCATTATTGACTTTCGTTCTCGGAGTCGGAGTCTGCTACGCGCAAAAACCGTTCATCGGCACGTGGACTCTCAATGAGGCAAAGTCCAAGCCCGCGCCCGGAACGGGCAAGATCACGAAAGTGATTTACGAGGAGCACGGACAGGACGTTACCGAAATCCGCGAGGGAACGGACGCAAAGGGCCAGCCGGTCCACACCGAGTGGACGGGCAAGTGGGACGGCCATTATTATTCCGCAAAGGGCACCAAGGTAATGGTTGCCTTCACGAAAATCAACGACCGTACAGTCGCGATCAAGGTGAAAAGTGGAAGCAAGATCGTAACTACCGTCCGAATGATTGTCTCGCCGGACGGCAAGACCCGCACAGTCATCGTTCACTCGACCAACGCAGCGGGGAAACCGGAACGGTCGGTCTGGGTCTTCGACAAGGCATAGCGAGATTTGGAACGTTACCGAACGCCGGGCCGGTCGCATCGAGGGGCAAGACGAAGATACGGCAGAAATTCTCGTGCGGGATGCGACTGGTTTGCTCAACCTCGGAATGTGCGTTTTCGAATGAAGATTTTCGAGCGGGTTAGCGCATGGTGGCATCTCCTGCGCGTGACTCATGTCGTGTTCAACACTTTCGACTCGATATTCAAACCGTTCGGCGCGCCGAACCTGCGAGAGAAGTTCCGAAGCGACGAGTTCGTTATCGCATACATGTATGGGGTGCTGACGTGTTTCTTCGACTTGTACGGAGTCGTGGGACACGGACCTCAGCCCGCGCAAATCCTGTGGAAGGCCTACGAGTTTGTTTTCCCCGGCCATGGCAAGGAAGTCGTCGAACTGACAGTCGTTCGAGTCAAAGGCAAAAACGAAACATTTATGCGAGACCTGCGCACCGGCGCGAAAGAGGCCAGCCAATATCTCAGAACGAAGGGCAAGAGCGGCCTTCCCAGCTTGACGCGCCATCTGACAACGTAATCCTCATAAGTTCATATCGCCACCTCGCCCCCGTCACGACAGCGTTCAGCCGCCGCGATCCGCCTGCCACAAACTGCCGAGTCAGCCGAATTGCGCCGGGAGCCGCAGCACCGCCCCTCCCGGCGGCGCATGGGGCTGCGGGCGCAGGTCGGTGGTCCGGGGGCAATGCGGGCTTTTGGACCATGCTGGCGGGGCGTCTGACGGGCGGTGGTGACCGCAAACGTCCAAACGTCCGCGCTCGCGGCGGTTGCTGACATCTACGGATCACGGCTTGGCAGCGTCTAATTCTCGATCCAATTCGTCAGCTTGGCCCAGTGCGGTTCGCCTACCGGTGCCTCACATTCAAGCCGACGTTCGTCTGTCATTCTGGCGTGGCATCTAGCTAATCGGCGAACGGCTCCGGGAACTCCGCGAAGCGAAGAAACTCAGCCAAGGCGACGTTGAAAAACGGACCGGCTTGCTTCGCTGCTACACGAGCCGGGTCGAGAACGGGCACACGGTCCCGGCCGTCGAGACACTGGAAAAGTACGCAGCGGCGCTCGAAGTCCCGATGTACAAGTTTTTCCACGAGGGCGACGAGCCGGTGCAAAAACCAAAGTTGCTCCCGACCGGCGATGCCGAGCCGAAGTGGGGAGAAAACGGGTCGGAGCAAAGCGAGTTTCGCAGATTCGCCAAGGCACTGTCGCGGATGAACGACCAGCAGCGGAAGCTCCTGCTCGCCACAGCTCTGTGGATGGCGCGTGGCAATCGAGTCAGGTAGCTCGTCGAGACTCAGCGGCATCTGATGTAGTGTCGCACAGCGGACGCTGCCAACGGTTGTCGCGCTGTTATTTGAGACGCGCAAGATCGAAAGTCGTTTCCAAGTGCCCGCCGTCCTCGAATGAAACGCGAATGGTAAGCTCGCGAGACGCTATCTGTGCCGTGTCGAACTGAAGCTCCACCTGAACTACCAGGGACCTGCTGCCAGATTTGCCAACGAGGGCGTGTTGCGGATGGTAGGTAATCTTCCGGGGCTTCAACGGACGGCCTTGCGTAACGAGCACGGACGATTCCCCCTCAACATCGTATTTGCCCGGCAGCGCGTTACTGGGATAGTAGATCGAGACGCGCACCAGTAGCGGCAGCGAGCGGCCCCCGTACCGCTGTACTGCATCGACAGCATTTTCATTAATCATGTAATTCTGCGCGTCGAACACAACCTGAGCGTATGGCGTGAGCACTTCGACGGCTCCAACATGCAGACTCGCGCTCGGCGTAGTGAACACTTGCTCGTAGTGGCCCCAGAATTCGGTGGTGATTTCGTCGTTACGGCTGCCGAGGAAGTAGGCCTCGCGAATTGCCTCGGTCGTTAGCTGCTGCTCGTAGGCCTGAGCAGGGAGCGATACCATCGTGACTATCGCGAGCGCCACAGTAACAAAACGAAGCCAATTACTCATCGGGCCTCCCGAGCGCTCACTCAACGACGGGACTGCGCACGACGCCACTCTACCGCGAAGCGAGACGTAGCGAAACTGCTGAGAGTTAGGGCTGCGCAATTGGCCGTATGACGTTGTACTCGGAAACTTGCTCGCCAGCCTTCGCTCGTCTCGATGCATCGTTTGGGGTCGCCATCGTGAGATATTCCGAGAAGCCACACGCGCTGCTGTAAAACGAGGCTCATCACCCCCCGGTGGCTTCCGGTGGTGTGCGGAGAGCGGGTGGCCGCCGCTGTTTCGTTTTCGCTCGCGAGCCGGGCCGCAACGCCAATCACGACGACGAGAAGGAAAGGCTCGGGCTGTAGCGGAACGACGTGGAATCCAGTCAGAGCTACATAGAAGGCGGCCAGCAGAAACACTGGCCCCGTGATGTAGCAATGCAACCGACCGCAGCGCCCCCGCATTCGCGATGCAGGCACCGTCTGCAACAGCGAGCGCAGGAATCCGCAGCCAAACACGCCAAGCCGACTGATAAAAGCCGACGAGCAACATCGCTGTTGGCACACCCCACAGCAGGCAAGCCCAAGGGCTGCAAACCAAGTCCCGGTTCGTGCAACTGTCATTCATGGGCGACCCGCGTTGAGTGTTGAGGCTGCTCGCTACCATATATGCTGCCAAAGTGATGAGCCAGCATCAGCGCCATCAGGAGACCACCGGCTCCGAGCACGAGCACGTCGGGGATGCTGCGGATGTTGAATTCGCCGACGTGAGACACGAGGAAGTATCCCGCCGCGGCATTGGCGGTGCCCCAGAGCACGTTCACCACAGGCGAAGACTGCCCCTTGCCGGGCGGAGAAGAGAAGGGAGTCGGGAACGAGCGACCCGAGAGCCGTTCACGAAGTGCGGAATCGCGTTGACGAGGAATGCGCCGCCGAAGAAGTTGGCGATATAGAAAGCCTTGAAAAACGCGACCATTTTCGTCGTGGGCATCGTCAACGGTCTCGATTTACTGCTTCATCCCATCCGGTGTAAAGCCACCCTTCGCAGATAATCTGGTTTGCCCCGAGGCGAACCGTGGAATCCTTCGACAGACTGCATTCGCGTAGCGCGTCCGTCACACCTGTGTGACGCAAGGCCCTGCCGACATGCCGACCTATTCCAGAGCTTCCGTCTGCTGCGTCCGTTCATTCCGACCGCCGAGAGGCAACGAACACTTCCGAAGTGATGCCGAAGGAGACCACCCTGCTGTGGTGGTCAACCGACCATTTGTCGGACGAGAGCAGCGTGCTCAAATCGCTCGGGCGGCAGCCACCCACCAACTCGGGCTTGCATCTCCACACCGCCTCCCAGAGTGCGGTCACACCTCTGGCAAGACCCGACGTACCACACCCGAGACTTACCAAATACAACTTGCCGTTCGGGCACAGGATGCGCTGGGCTTCCGCTAGAACGTTGGCCGCATAGTCGGGCGAGAGCAGTTCGAACACATAGTTCGAGACAAAATGGTCGAACGCGCCGCTCCCTTCAGGCAAGGTAGGCGAGCCATCGCTAAGTTTGACCGTTGCGCGGGCTGCCCACCGTTTCAATCGTGAGGCTGCGAGCCGCGTCATTTTCGGACTCACGTCGATCCCGACGTAACGACAGTCCGTGGGCGCAATCGTCATGAGCTTGGCAGCGAAGGCACCCGTGCCACAGCCGAATTCCAATATTGATTTCGCAGAGTCGAACGACCCCAGCCGGACAACTTCCCGGATAGCGCGGCCCTCATAGACAGCCTGCCAGTCCTGAAATCGGCCAATCCTGTCATAGACCCGGCTGGCCTGCTCGGGCGTGAGAAATCGTCCGCCTGATTGAGCTTGGAGCACGGCACCACTTTAGCCTGAATTATCGGCGGCGTGCGTTTCTCAGACGGTCGAAAGACGCGACCGTCGCCGCGAGCTTGGCGAAGATTTCCGGGGCTTGGCCGCCGCGAGAATCACTTCGTCGGCATCGCGCAGCAGCACGTCAATTGATTCAAAACCCGAATTCTTGAGGAGTTCAATCCAGCCTTGCACCGACATCTCTTCGCCGATCCGGCGAGTACGGGGGGAGCCGAGTTGCTTGGTGTGATCGTAACCGAGCAACTCGTTGGCCCGCGACCAGAACCGTTTCCAGCTTTCTTGGCTGTAACGGGCGGGCTGCTTGGACTTCCACTCGGCGACTCCGCTGGCAAACCTCTTCTCTGCGGACGCAGGCTCCGCGAACACGAACACTCCGCCCGGCCGAAGGTGCCGAAAGACTTCACCGAATAATGCTGCTGCCCTTCGGGCGTTGAGCCAATGAAGCGCATTCGCGGTAGCGACTACGTCGTACTCCGGCGCTAATCCCTTTGACCAAACCCCGCTGCGCAGGTCGCGCACAAACGTCTGCCCTGAGATGCCCTCGCGCTGATTCACTCCGATGCATATCGCGATCAGGAACACGTCGCGGTCCACGCAATCAATCCGTGCCTTCGGGAAGCGCGACCGGATCGCTCGGCCGACATCACCGGGGCCGCAGCAGAGATCAAGGACGCGCAATGCTTTTTGAGGCAAAAAAGGAAGGGCGGCCGCGATCAGTTCCAAGTCTCGTCTTTTCGCATCGCCTTGCTCTGTCCACCACAGATGAAGCAGTTCATCAAGGTTGTCGTTGCCGAGCTTCCTCTGGATTTCGTCGAGGGAAAGCGGTGTGCCCGACATGCCCTTACCAGTAGTGGTTTTCACAAGCGCAGCCCCGTAACCCCGGAATCTCCCACTGTAATCTGAAGTCTTCACACATATAACTCAGGAAAGAGCCAAAGGTTACGGGGGGCGATGGTGGACCGGCTACGCTTGCGCGGCGGCCTGCACCTCGGCGGCGCTGCAAAGCCCGCCCTCGGAGTCCGCGAACTGTGCCAGCAGACCTCCGAAATCCTGCTTCTTCGGCGGCAGCGTGAACCGCACTCCTTTCGCGGTCGCCTCCTTGTGGAACGGCCGGACATCAGGAACCGTGAAGCCCAACTCGATCGTCCCTGCGGGGTTCTTCTCGGGAATTCGCTCCAGTCGGGAGACTGGAATTTCAACCGGTACCCACGGTAGAACTTCACTGCACGATCCATGTCGGCGACGAATTTGATCGCGTAGCTGAGTTGCATGGCGGTGTCGTCTGGGTGGTGTTGTCGGATTCTAGCATCATCAGGTCTTCGCAAGCCGCGTCTCGGAGTGCGCCGGACAGGATAGCGGGTGCCGTCCAGTTCGACGACCGAGGCGTTCTCGGCGAGGGCCTGACGCTAAACTTCGATGAGCGTTTCTTCGAATGAAGAATTGGTCACGCTCGTGAATTATATGTTCAACCAGCGGTGCATCTCGCTGCGGCACGCCTACGTCCGTCCACGGGTCGAGCAACCGGGGCAATTACCGCAAGATCGCGGCCCGCGTTCACAGGCTGAAGGTCGGTCAGCACTTCGACGTTCCGGGCATCGGCATAGACGAGCGGAGCCGCACCCGATTCCGATCCGGCTTGTACGCCGCTGCTCAGCTCGACAGGGTCAGTGCGCGGGCAGCCAGACGGGAGCGTGCGCGTCACGAAGGTCGGGGAATGGTCGAGCATGCGAGCATAGCTGCGGGCTTGGTTATGTTGGGTACATTTGAAGGGTCAGTGGACGAATCTCTCAGGGCGCGGAAAGCATTCGATCTTCCTAAGCTTTTCCTAAGACTTCTGACGAAATCCCAGACCTCAGATTCTCCAACAACACTGGCAAGACAGTTTTTCGACAATTTGCTCGTTGACCACAAAGAACTTGCGTTTTACCATCGCCACTGAGAATTTCTTAGGGTGCGTGGACGGAATCCCCCCCTCTCCGCCAGTCCTAATGCTGAACAGCGGTCGAAGCTCCCCGCAGAACTGGGTCATTACCATTCCACAAACTAAAGAGACGGCCATATGCCACAGAGATGTCGTCGGTTCTGCCCGTTACCAAATCTTCGAGAATCTGTCTTGCTTCTTCTCGGTATAGCCGACGGCGAACCTTAGCTTTCGGAGGCATAGCCGATTGATCCTGCCGCGCGTTTATCGTTGCTGTCGCGCTTTCTTGAGTTTGGAAGTAATCCAAATGAGGTATATCCCCAGTCCTAGTCGGGGAACCGCTAATGGCAAGCGTTCTGCCCACTGCCAGTTTTCTCGTACGGAGCGCACCAGCCCAAGCGTTCCGCCGATCAGGAAAGCGGTGCCCATCGCGAGGAAGGATGTCGAGCAATAGCAAGTGAACTCTCTCACCGAGTTACGGCATTGGGGGGTGTTATACGAGCGCGCTAAAAGTGCCCCACCCCCGCATTGCGCGGTCGGGTGCGGATCGGCTCGGTGCGCACAAACCGGATGCATCGGTTTGATTAAACTGCTAAGCGATCCAGGTGAGAGAGTAATGCTTCCAATTCAATACGATGGGAAACAAATAGGCTAGGATGGTTCAGGGTAACTGGGCTTGACGAAAATTCCGGCGCACCTCGCGGAAAACCTGTTCAAAGGGCGGAAGAGTGGCCATCTGGTGGGCGAGGCGAGTATTCCAAAGAGCGCGTAACCGGGCTTCCTTGTGCACGAGCGCGGCTTGCAGACCCGCGCAAGGTTTTTCGCGGAATTCCAATTTTTGACAAATCGCGGGAATGATGTGATCGAGCTGGATTTCATCGTTTTCTGTGAGATACCAAAGGTCGTAAAGGTCGCGAGGCTCGTTTCGGGCTGGATCGGTGAGTGCGACTGTTTTTTCGGCGGCGATCTCGTTGAGGGAATAAACAAGAATGGGTCGGTCTTCGGGAAGGTCGGCGAACTCCGGATAGCCGCGAAGGACCGGCCTCTCCTCGAGAGGGAAAGCGAGCACTTCGTCGATCGTGACATCCACTTTCACGTCATTGCTTCCAGGAAGCGGCCCGGTATAGCGGGGGTAGAAAGTGTGGGTGTTGACGCGCACGCGCGGGTCCTGCCGGTCGAAGGTGAAGATGATGCCCGATTCTTCCTGAACCTTTGCGTACACGCGTTCGAGACGCGCGCGAATGTCTTCGAAGGAGAGCGCTTCGCGCAGAGTGAAGTCAAGATCTTCGGAGAAGCGGTAATCGGCAAAGTAGCAGCGTTTGAGTGCCGTGCCTCCCTTGAACGCAAGAATGGGGTGCAGATCGGATCCGGCGAGTGCGTTCAAGAGCCAAGCGAGGCAGTAATCCCGTTCGAGGACGTCTTCGCGAATGCGAAGCTCTCCGTCGGCTGCGAGACGATTAGAAAGCAGGGAGACGTTCCGTTGTGGAATCACTCACGTGCTCCTCACAGCCAGCAACTCTTCGGCTGGGATGTTGAGTTGCAGGCGCCATTTGGCAACGTGCGAGCCTTCTCTCGGCAAAGAGGGATCAAGAGGAACGTAGGTAGCAGTCAAACCGTTGCGAAGTGACTGCAGTTCGTCCTCTGTGGCGATGCTGAAGAGTTCGAGCAAATACCCCAAGCGACGGCAGATGGATCCGACATTTAGGCGATTTGCATAGTCGAGAAGTTTTGTGACGCGAATGTCGGCATGGCGCATCCAGAGACCTTTTGCAACATCGGTTATACCGCCGCACCACTCGGGGTGGCGCAGTCCATCGAGGATAGTCCGTTCCAGGTCGCTGATTTCGACCGACTCTTGTTTGGTGACCCAGTGTTTGGTGTTCCCGAAAAAATCCTTGTTCTTCAGGAAATGAAAACGGAATTGGGTTCCGTGCAGTGTTTGCTTGGGGATTCGCTTGGTGCTCGATACGAAAATGACAAACTGCGGCTGAGTCACCATGCGGTGAAGTTCCATGGCGGACGCGTGGGAAAGAAAATACGGAGTGCCGTCGACCAAGTAACGCGCGACCAGGTAGGGATTTCCAGCGTATTCGGCCGAGCTTCCGAGTTCCGGCGGAACAATCACAAAGAGGCCGCGCTTGATCTGGGAGACGAGTCCTCGTTTTCGGGCTTTGTGGAGCAGACTGCTGATGAGTGGAATTGTGAGACCCGTAATTTGTGCGGCTTCTGCCGTCGTGAACGTGGTGCGCCCCGAGTCGTAGAGAGCCATCAGGAGGTTTGCCATACGACTACGACTCGTCTTCAAGTTCGAGTTATGGTTTGTGCGCACTAGTTAGCCCAGCAAGCAAACAATTCTGCGTAAAGTATAAGTTAAGTGGCATCAAGTGTCAAGAAGTTGGCCTGGCAGGCTAACTACCGAACCGAAAATATAATTCACCCTATGGCCCAGTCCTCCCGTCACTTTGTTGTTGACTTCAAATCAACAACTTGGTATTCTCGACTTGGGGAAAACAATGAATTTTGGCGAGCGCCTTCGGGAAATGCGAAAGGAAAAGGGATTGACGCTTCGCGAAGTTGCGGAGCGTGCGGGGATTGATTTCACCTATTTATCGAAGATAGAGAACGAACGGATTCCTTACACGCCAGCGGTGGAAACGATCCGGCAACTGGCCGATGCGCTCAAGGTAGATTCGATTGAGCTCCTCACTCTGGCGGACAAGCTGCCCAAAGAATTGGAAGCGCTCAAAGGCAACAAGCAGGCCCGTAGGTTTTTTGATCGAGCAGCGAAGGTGGCTTCTCCCGGTGATTGGGAAGCATTTTTGGACTTGTTGGAAGAACGGCAAGCGAAGCGCGACGACGAGAAGGACGGCGGTAAGAAGGAAAAGTAGTCAGTTCCACAAGGAGGCGACCGCGAAAGGAGTGCGGTTCACGCTGCCGCCGAAGAAGCAGGATTTCGGAGGTCTGCTGGCACAGTTCGCGGACTCCGAGGGGCCTTTGCAGCGTCGCCGAGGTGCAGGCCGCCGCGCAAGCGTAGCCGTACAGAGCACATGGGTTTTGCCTCCGGCGCAGTACTCTTATTTCACTCTGCCGCCGCGTGCTGACGCAGCGAATTGAGAAATGCGGCGGGAGCCTCGACGCTCATCATCACGGCGTAGCCGTCGCTCGTGGGAACGTAGACCACACTCGTCGGGTTGGTGATAAATGCGAGAGCTTTTTCACCATCGGCGAGCTTAAACCATCCGGAGCTATAACCCGGCAACCCTTTCCCATTGGTTCGCCACTTCAGGCGGAAGCCCGTCTGCTCCTTCAAGTTCACGGCGCGGGCGTTACTCGAATCGATTTCACTCCACGGAATCGTCCTGCCATACATGTCGCCTTTGATGGTCAAGCCACCGGCATCCAATTCGAAGCGGACGTGGTGGGCGCTGTATCTTGGCCAAACAAAGAGGACCACGAGAACGAACAGCACAACTGCAATTAGGATGAGGACGGCCGGGAACAGTCGAGGATAGCCCGAAATAGGCGCAATCGGAAACGTCTCTTTCATCGCTTCCACACCTCCTCAATGCCTTATAGTCTTGGACCCATCACATCGATGACCGAAGCTGCTCCAGCGCGTCGGCAAGCTGCCTGTAGATCGGTGCAGGATTGCACGCCTCAGGCGGCATGTGCCCGGCCTGCCGGGCGGCTTTCGCCAACCGCTGAAGGACAGCGGGAATCGCCTCTTCGGGGATGCCCGACACCTTGGCACCCCTGTAGTTGCTCAGGATTGCCTGCACCGCCTTTGGTAGCCTCTTGGCATCCACGGCTCCGTCCGCCAACAGGTAAGGCAGCTTCCACGAGTGCGGTTTCGAGTAATCGCCCACGTAGGCGAAGCACTGCGCGGGCAGATGATACTTCGGGTGGAGCAGGCTTTCGGGCGCATCGCTCGCACGCGGTTCGTGATCGGCTTCGACCGGCTCTTCGGGCAGGAGCCGAAGTTGCGCTCGTTGGTTGAACTCGCGCTCTCGCCAGATGCCTTGCACCGCCATCCACCAGAGGTCGAGAGGAGGCTCGCATTCGCACAGGGAGACAAAAAGCCGATCCCGCAAGCCGCCCTCCGTGATGTCTGCGACGTACAGCATGACGCCATCGCTGATCGCGACCGCCTTGACCCTCTGGTCGCCCGCATAACGCAAAGCCTGATCGAGTGCGCTCTCGACCGCTCGGCGGCTCCAAGCCAACGAGCCGGGGCGCTTCACCTCGACGACGAGCCGCTTGATTCCGTGGTCGGTGAGCACGATGTCGGCGTGCTCGACTTGGTTGTTGAAGTCGGCGAGCGGCCAGTCCAAAACGGTCGTGAACAAGTCCTCCAAGATGTTCTCGGCGACCTTCTCGCAAGCCTCGCCAAGCCTGCGCTGCTGTTCGAGCCGCTGCTCCCGTTTGGTCAGGAAGTCCGGCCACGCGGTGTGAATGCGCTCGGTGCAGTGGCGGTAGGACGCGAGGTTCTCCAGATGTTCGGCTTCGTGTTCGAGGGCCTCCACGAGTTCTTTTCTCCGTGTTTACGGGATTCGCCTGCACGATACGCCCAGAACATCTGAACGGTCTACACTTTTTGACCGGCGGGGTTCCTCCGATGCAGTACGTTTGGAACTGCCAAGACACGCCAAAGCGCATGCCTGTGACCCGGAATTCAGACTAGAGTGGTGCCGTTTTCCATGCTCAATTAGGCGGACGATTTCTTACCCCCGAGCAGGCCAGCCGCGTGTACGACCGGATTGGCCGATTTCAGGACTGGCAGGTCGTCTATGAGGGCCGCGCCATCCGGGAAATTGTCCGGCTGGGGTCGTTCGACTCCGCGAAATCGGTCCTCGAATTCGGCTGCGGCACGGGTGCTTTCGCCGCCAAGCTAATGACGATTGTGCCTGCGGATTGTGGTTATGTGGGTATTGACGTGAGTCCGAAGATGACGCGGCTCGCAGCCCCACGATTGAAACGGTGGGCAGCCCGCGCAACGGTCAAACTTAGCGATGGCTCGCCTACCTTGCCTGAAGGGAGCGGCGCGTTCGACCATTTTGTCTCGAACTATGTGTTCGAACTGCTCTCGCCCGACTAGGCGGCCAACGTTCTAGCGGAAGCCCAGCGCATCCTGTGCCCGAACGGCAAGTTGTATTTGGTAAGTCTCGGGTGTGGTACCTCGGGTCTTGCCAGAGGTGTGACTGCACTCTGGGAGGCGGTGTGGAGATGCAAGCCCGAGTTGGTGGGTGGCTGCCGCCCGAGCGATTTGAGCACGCTGCTCTCGTCCGACAAATGGTCGATTGACCACCACAGTAGGGTGCTCTCCTTCGGCGTCACCTCGGAAGTGCTTGTCGCGTCTCGACGTTCGGTGCGAACGACGCCGGACGAGGAGGAGGCTCGGAAGCGCCGAACTCATGCGACCGGGTGAAGACCAGACGAACGCTGCGATAGAATCTGGAACCTAGTGAGGTAGCAGGCCCTCGCAAGACCCAGTTCTTCAGACTCGGAGGAGAGGTCATAGCGGACGAGACTCCGGAGGTGGAACACTACTCGGCATCGATCCCGGACAAGGCGGGCGAAGGGGCGCGGGTGCTCGGCGCACTTCGGGACGCGGGCGTGAACCTGATCGCGTTCTGGGGATATCCGAGCGGAAAGGGGAAGGCGCAGCTTGAATTCATCCCCGGAAGACGGCGCGGCTTTCGTCGCGGCTGCCAAGCAGGCGAAACTGCGCCTGCGGAAGAGCACAGCCCTTTACATCTTCAAGATGTCGGGCGCTGCGGGAACCTACGGCGCGGTGATCTTCCTCCCGCGTGCGGCGGCTCGTAAGGCCGCGACTGTTCTGGGAGCCGCGTAGCGCCTCATCTCGTCTTAAAATGCGATGAAGCCTCCGGCGTGGGTCTGCCTCGCTGATGATGGTTTTGAAAGCAGGTGCGCTCTACTTCGCTGTCGTCTTCGGTGCTGGGTTCCTGCTAGGAACGCTCCGCACCGTGTGGATTGCTCCCTGTGTCGGCGCTCGGAACGCGGAACTCATGGAAGCGCCCCTCATGCTTGCGGTCACGATTTTGGCAGCGCGCTGGGTCGTTCTGCATCTCGCTGTGCCGCCCTTGCTCTCTGCACGGCTCGGAATGGGCGGCTTCGCGCTTGGCCTCCTGCTAGCCGCAGAATTCGGGCTGGTTCTGTGGGTGCGCCGCCTCTCGATCAGGGAATACTTCGCGACACGAGATCGGGTGTCGGGAGCGGTCTATTATGTCTTGCTTGGAGTGTTCGCCGTCATGCCGCTCCTCGTAGTGAGAAGGCTGTAGCGGCCGTGATCCCCGAACGAATCCGCGTGCTATCCATCCCGTCATCGCTCCGTTTCTTGTTCAGCAATGGAGGGGACCGATGCAGTTCGTCGAGCCATCGCTTCAGTCCCATTCGTATTTCGGCATTTCCCGCTCAGGATTGCGGACACGCCAGTTTTTGCCGACCACTTGTAGCCCGCGTACAATTCCGCCGTTGCGCAAACTTCGCCGCCTTCGGAGGATGTGTTATGTCTCGAACTAGCGTCTGCGCTTGGATGGTCGGAATCATGTTCCTCGCTGTGCCTTCGATTGGGTCGGCTAACTGGCCGAAGCGTCTTCAAACCTGTCAGTCGATTGAGGACTCAGGAATTTGCGATCCTTATGTGCCCGGCACCATCATTTTCAATCCCGGAGACAAGCCCATCGTTGTGCTACAAACATGGCCGCACGGACCAGCAGAAAAAGCGGGAGTCTGTTCTGGCGACCAGATTTTAGCAGTGAACGGTATCTCGACAACAGATCAGCCTAAGACTCGAATCATAAAAGAAATCGTTTCCGCTTCGCCTAGTTCTGTCCGGTTGGAAGTTAGACGTGGTGCCAAAATCACGGAACTTGATGTGCCCCGCGCCAGAGAATCAACGCTGGCGATGCTGAGCGAGCAGAAATTTGCGAGGGTGGGCGGATTGATCGGGTTCTTCGGCCCCGTGGTTGAGGTTCCGCTCAGCGAGCGTCCAGTCGAAATCCAAGCATTTCAGAAATTCTTGGACCGCACGTTTGCACGAGACGGTTTCAAACGGTTGGACGGACTGTATGTTCCCGCCGCGACCAAGCGGGGCCAGTTCGACCAAGTCGAGGAAGCGCGGCAATCTGATCGAGTCACAGTCGTGGGTTTCAGTCCGAATCCGAATTCTTATTCGGCTGGCTTTCTCGCCCTCCTGCTCAAAAACCAACTCTTAGTCGAGCAAGTCATGCCCGACTCTCCCGCATATCACTCAGGCGTTCTGCCGGGTGACCAAATCGTTGCCATCGACCGACGAGACACGACTGGATTGGATGCGAAGGACATCAACCAACTTCTGTCCACCAATGGCGAGCCGAAGGAACTCACGTTGCAACTAGTTCGAGGTCAGTCTCAGATTGCAGTCACCATGACGTTGCAAAAGACCGCAGACATTGAATCCTCTCTGCCTGTCCGCTACGTTCCGCAACCTTCAGCCCCGTCGCCAGACCAATACGTTCTCGGGATTTGGATGTTTCGGCCCGAGAGGTCCGGCGAAGCCGTGGTCGCCCACGTGCAGTACCCGTCGCCCGCGTTTCACGCGGGGATACATATAGGAGACGTGCTGCTCGCCATCAACGGATCGCCGCTCAACCGCATCGATGCTCCCGACTTGAGCAGACTTCTTACTCCGTCTAACGCGGGAAAAATCGTCCTCGAAATTTCCCGGCTGAACAAGAAAATGAGCATCACGGTCTCGCCGGTCACCTATAGGTCGGCACTGGCCTCCATTGGCCGGAAGCCGACCAAGTTCGGGACCGCTCCCGAGAGTTGCCCGAACACCTAGCGCCAAGCGCGGCTGCGTGGGAGGGAGCCACGCATCGCGGACTACCGGCGCAGCTTGGTTCAATAATTCGCGTTAGTTCGCGTCGGGCTTTGCGGGAATAGGCAATCGCTCCCCGCCCGGACCGAATGTACTGTTACACGACTAAGCGCGTTCCACTCGCTCGCTGTCGAGACTGGCAGCCCGGCTGTGATTGCCATCACGGCCGCCGGGTACCGTTATCACAGACACCGGCTAATCCATATGCTGCGATTCCAACATCGCGGAGTTTCAACTCATGGCAGCGGCCGTTTAAGGAGAGGGCGATGAAGATAGCGGCAATTCTATTGGCGCTTGTGCTATCGCCTTGGTTTGTGACTCAATCCTCGGCGCAACAGCAGACTACACAAGACCAAACGTCATCTGATAAGAGCGCGATGCCGATTGTGGCCCGTGTTGATCCTCGGATCGAACTCCTGAGCATTGTCTTTCGCCTAGCAGGAAACCCCGAATACAATATGGATCAGTTGCCTGCGTACAGCGCCGACATCGGCCATTACTTTTCAAAATACGAGAATCATCCGGCGGTTTTGATGGCGAAGAGGCTCGCCGCAAAGAACGGCGTCTACTTCGACGCGGTAATGGCCATGGCGGTTCACCTTTCTGCGCCGCCCGCGCTGTCGCCCCTCGTGCCGTTCACCAACGATGTTCCCGAGCGCAGGTGGGGTAAGGAAAATGCAACTGCGTTCGTTCAAGCCCTCCGGGACTTCTATCGCGATTCGAATTTCCAAGCCTTTTTTGTCGCACACGAACCGATGTACAAACTGGCGGAAACACGGTTTCAATCCGCTGCGCTTAGCAGGCTTGATCTCGACTGGTACAAGCGATTTTATGGCGAAGCGTCACAGGGACGCTTCAACTTAATTCTGGGGATGAACAACGGAGGCGGTAATTACGGACCCCACGTTGTGTTCCCGGACGGACAGGAGGAAATCTATGCCATCATTGGCTGCTGGACGAAAGACGATTCAGGAAATCCCATTTACAATTCCGCTGAGTACCTGCCCACGATCATCCACGAGTTCAACCACTCGTTCGTCAATCCGATAATGGACCGGCACGAAACCGAGTTCGCCACGGCTGCCAACCAAGTGTATAGCCGTGTCGCAGCGCAAATGAAAGACATGGCTTATGGAAACGCCGAGACAATGGTGAACGAATCGCTGGTACGCGCCGCCGTGATTCTGTATTTCGAAGCGCACAAGGACAGCCCAAGCGACATCAAACGCAAAATCGTTCGCGAGGAGGCGAATGGCTTCGTCTGGATGGACAAACTCTGCGACTTGCTCGGAAGCTATGAATCACACCGAAATCGGTACCCTACGTTCAGCAGCTTCGTTCCACAGGTTAGCCAGTTCTATCATTCGCTTGCTCCGCAGGTCACGAACGAGATCAGCGATTTCAATAATGAGTGCGTCCATGTCACAGGCCTACGGCCATTTGCGAACCACTCTGACACCGTTGATCCCGACGTAAAGGAGATTATTGTCAGTTTCGATAAGCCGCTACGCGCAGGAGTTTCCTCGATTAATTTTGGACCGGGTGGGAAGGAACAGTACCCGATCACCGGGGACACCGAATTCCTCCCCGGCGATACGTCAATTGAATTGCCGGTGCAGCTAAAGCCAGACTCAACTTACAACTTCGTGCTGACTTCGTGGGGATTCCAATCGCCGGACGGGCATCCGCTGACGTCCTATGCCGTTGATTTTAGGACTGGGAGCCAACGCTGATTCGGGCTTTTATGAAACACGACGGGAAGCCGGATTGGAAGGCGGCCGCGCTGCGGACTGTTTTTCTTCCTTCGAGTCGAGTTACTTTGTCTCGAAGAATGGAATCCATCTATCTTCCGGTGCTGAAGCGTTACCGAGAACTTTGGGTTCACGCCTGAGTTGCCGTCGCTCCACGTTGAGTAGCCATCCGGGTCGCCATCGCGAGCAGGAGCTTCCGCTGCCGGTCTTCCATGCGCGACAGCGCCTTGGCGAACCGGCATAGCTCGCGCCTCTCGCTCCGGTTCGCGCCCCGCGTCGGCTCCTCCGTCCGTTTTTCCACGTCGCCTTGCTCTCGGATGTCGACTGCGATCATGGGAACAGCGTCCGCCCAACGGGCGCGTCAGCGAGGGTACCACGCCGCTGCGTTCCGCTTCACCGTTCCGATCACTGCAACCTGCGTCTGAACCGGCTCAGGCGAGCCGACAGGCCGTGCATGGCGTGGGTTCCCTCGGCCATAAAAGCGCGGGCGGTCTGGAGGTCGATGATTTGGTCTGGGACCAGTTCCTCGACAGGCTTAACGAGCGCCAGCAGCCAAATCACCAAAGCGACGTGGAACGAGACGAGGCGAACGATCCCCCACCAATGGAAATAGGGTCGCAACCATTGCATGGAGATCACGTTGTTCACTACCTGCGACACCGAGTACACGAACAAGCCGACTGCGATCCACTTCTGAACACGGGTGAACCCAAACTGGTAGTGTCTGGCGAGCCAGAACAACGCCAAGAGCACGACAGCGATGGCGAGTTCCAAATCGCGCTCCAGCGTGAGCACGAAGGGCGGCAGTTTCGAGGGCGACTCAAGCGCGAACCAGAGCACAAGAATCGCGAGAATCGAGAGAACCAGCACAACGCCCCACTTCAAGACGACTCGCAGGCCGAGATACCGGCGCGATGCCGTCCAAGCAAGTTCCCCTGTGGCGGCCGCCCGCCAACCGAGCAGAACGGCCTGCGTTATCCAGAAGGAATAGAATGCCTGACGGGATGCGTACCCCATCGAGTGGTAGACCCCGTATATGAACAGTCCGCGCACGAAGTCCGTCACGACATAGCCGCTGAAAACAGGAAGCTGGCGATACAGGCGGCGTCGGAACGTGAACACGCACACGGCCAGCCTGAGGAAGAGGCCGAGGTACCACAGAAGGAGTTCAGGCTTCCCAAGTTGCATCGGATTTGGTGCGGATCATACCACCTAGGTTCCGAATCTGATCGGCTTTACCGCATGCCCGCGCTTTCCCGCATCAATCGGGTCAGGATTTTCTCACCTGTTGAGGTCAGATTCGAGAACACGGAGGCCCTGTGCGCGGGCAATCTCGTTGAGGAACTGGTCGGCCAGTCTCGCCAAGAAACGGACCTTTTCGGTCAGGGACCGAACGTCGGCGGTCGGAGTAAAGCCCAGACGTATCCGCGCCTGCGCGAGCCGATACTCGAACCGAAACCTGATCCCAACCCAAAGCCTTTCGCCCTCTTGCTCAACTCTGATCTCTGGGACAAACTTTGCGGCACAGTTCAGCAAGCGTGTGACGTTCTCGAAATCGAGACGCAATTCGGCGAGATATCGCAGGGCAACCGCCCGCTCTTCCGAGTGGATGTTCGTGAGCATCTCTTCGTATTCGCTGAGCCGTCGATCCACCTGCTCGAATTTGTAGTGGTGGACCGGGAAGAGGTCGTTGACCGCAAGTTTCCGAGCGCGATGGGCAACGGGCTTCTCTCGCAAGAGTGCAATCAAGCACAGCAAGGTTATGACGCTGAGCAAGACGAAAAGGATGAGAGTTGCCATGCTTCTCCGCCCGGGCCAATGGAGCTGAGAGACGGGCGTATCATAGCGATAAAGTCCACACAATTCTACTACTATGATACGCCCGATACTCAGGGGTGCACTCAGGCTAGAACGCCGACGGTCGCCGCGTTCTGCTTGGGCCACGGGGGAGGCGGATCGCCGTCCGCGAGCAGAGCACCGTTCTGCTTAGGCCACGGAGGCGGTGGGTCTCCGTCCGCCAGCAGGGCGCTGGTCTGCTTAGGCCACGGGGGAGGCGGGTCTCCGTCCGCGAGAAGAGCGCCGCTGCTCGCGGGACGGCACGCCCTGATGCCAATCGCGGTTAAAGAACTGGTGAAGCGTGGTGATGGCACGGTTTGCTGTCCGGTCCGGGTGCCCGCATTCGCCAAAGCACAGGTCACGGTCAAACCAGCAACCGCAGAGGAAGCAACAAACACAGCAAGAAACAGCATACGTTTCATCGAATTTTCTCCTGTCGTGTGGTGTACGTAGCGATTTGGGCATCGCCACGCCGACTCAAAGATGCTCCAACGCAGGTGGTTGTCCAGAGCTTTGTGTTCTGAGGGCTGGGTCAATGGTTCCGAGGCGTGAAGGAGACCTGTCGAGATGCGCCGTTCCAATGCGGCTGTAACTCTCGTCCTATTGGCCGATCCCGTCGCCCCGCGTTAGCCTTTCAGCATGATCAGAGGCATCTCGAACTTCTTGGTTGTGGTGGCGTTCGTCCTGCTGCTGCCGTTTTTCTGTTTAGCCGCATGGCAATGGGGGTCGCCGGACGATCGATGGCTCATGAAGGTGGCGTTCTGCGTTCTCGGCCCCTTCTGCGCGGTGCTTTGGTACATCGTGCTCAGCCACCTCGTCTTCCGTCGCAAGTCGAGCTACCTCGTGCAGTTCGTCATTTTCGTGCTTGGCTACGCGGGAATATTCTTGCTGATCAGGTCCGGAGTGCTGGCGTTTTGAGGCGTCGCAAGAAGGACACCCTGGAGATGCAGACAGCTTTTAGGAGAGGCCATGCTTAAGCTTAAGATTCGAGTGAACGGGATTTACATGCCACGAATCAAAGTTCGGTGCGACGAGGACAACAACATGGACTTGCTTGTTATGGACGATCAGCTTGGCTGGATCGTGGTCGATAACAACGAGAAGCTCGCCGATCCCGCCCTGTCCCACACTGTTTTGGAATTCCGGGACGAGGAATCGTGGGCGCTGCTCCCTGATGAAATGAAGCAAACCTCCGAGGACATGGGCTGGCAATGCACGACGCCCGGTGAGCTAATCGAAATTCTGCAATATGCTGGGGTTATACGCTAGTCAGACCGCTCGGAAACATCTGCCAAGGCATTGTGTCTCAGCGAGGAATTTTGGCTAGGTTAGCTTACGAAGGCAGGACACGCTGTCCGGCTTCAAGCCGACCGACCCGAACGGATTTTCGCGTCTCTTCCAGCCTTCATCTTTGCGATTGCCGTTTCTGGCGCGACTCCAAATCGTGGCTTGCTCGCGGAGGCAGTTTCGGACTCGCTCGCCGAGCCGACCTTGGGCGGCTTGGGCTTCCGTTTGTTGGCGAATCGTTGATCGGTTTTTCCCTCTCCTGCGAGCCAACGACGCATCTGGCGACCGCTGCCCGGCAAGTTGCGCTCGACGAACGCCTCGAAATCCATGTAATGGTGCCCGTCGAAAAAGCCACCGGGACGCCCCGCACCTTCTTGCCAAAAATGGCTTTCACTCTTAATGCGAGGCGAAGGAACCGCTTGAGGGGCTTGTCAATGGATTTGCCTTTTGCGACAAATTCCCTGACAACCTTCTCCTCGCCCGGCGTGAGGTCGGTCCGGTAGTCGAACGCTCTTCTCTGCGTGTAGACGGACACCGTGTCCGCCTTCGACCGCCGATCTTTTGCCGCGCCTGAATTCATGACCCTAGTGTAGTGTCCAACAAATAGATGGACTATAAAATGAATTCCTGCTATCCTGCCTGCGTGCCTCGACCCCTTCCACTCGCGCTCGCAGACGCCGATCAACAGCAGCTGCGACACTGGGTGTCGGCCTTCGGTACACCACAGCAGGTGGCCTTGCGAAGTCGCATTGTGTTGGCTGCCGCCGAGGGGCAATCGGACTTTGTTATCGCTCAACAGTTGGATACGAATCGCAAGACGGTCATGCTGTGGCGCCATCGCTTTGCCCAGGAGGGCCTCGATAGTTTGTGGGAAATAGCGCCGGGGCGAGGGCGCAAACCGACCTACGGGCCCGAGAAGATCCAATCGATTGTGGATGCCACGCTACGCAGCAAACCCAAGGGAATGACGCAGTGGAGTTGCCGGCTCCTGGCGGCGAGCCAGGGAGTCAGTAAGTCCACCATCAACAATATCTGGCAAAGTCACAGTCTGAAACCGCACCGAGTGAAAAGTTTCAAGCTGTCGCGGGATGCGAAGTTTCTGGAGAAATTGACGGATGTCGTGGGCCTGTATCTGAATCCTCCGCAACAAGCGATCGTGCTCTGTGTAGATGAAAAGAGCCAAATACAAGCGCTGGATCGCACGCAACCGGGCCTGCCCATGAAAAAGGGCCGTGGCAGAACCATGACCCACGACTATAAGCGGAACGGGACGACTTCGTTGTTCGCCGCACTGGAAGATCTCGAGCGGTTCGCGGTATTGGCTAAGCGTAGGTCTCCCGGAATCTGCAAGTTACAGGGTTTTCTAGCAATGTTCAGATTACGAGCGGACGAGTCTTTAGTTCTCGGCCCTATATCCCAATGACACGCAGGAGCACGCCGGCCAGCGCCCCACCGATGAGCGGTCCGAGAATGGGTACCACGGCGTAGCCCCAGTCAGACTTGCCCTTGCCGGCGACAGGCAGCAGGGCGTGAGCGAGGCGCGGGCCAAAATCACGGGCGGGATTGATTGCGTAACCGGTGGTGCCGCCGAGCGAGAGGCCAATGCCCCATACCAGTGCCGCAACCAGGTAAGCTCCCATGCCGGACACGAAACCCGCGCCCACCACTGCTTTGGAGAAGATGGCTCCCACCACAAAAACGAGCACGAGCGTTCCGATGATTTCGCTGAGCAGATTTGCCGCAAGGTTGCGGATCGCCGGCGACGTGCAGAAGCACGCGAGCTTCAGGCTGGCGTCTTCCGTTTCCTTCCAGTGCGGCAGGAAGTGCAGCCATACCAGGATCGCTCCGGCGAACGCACCCAAAACCTGAGCTACAAAATAGGGCGCCAGCTTCACAAAACTTCCTGTGGCGACAGCGAACCCGAGGGTCACCGCCGGGTTGATGTGCGCGTCAGGACTCCCGCATGCCACCGCAACGAAGACGCCCGCCATGACCGCGAAGGCCCATCCGCTGGCAATGACCATCCAGCCGGCGCCTTCTGCTTTCGATCGTCTCAGCAGAACGTTGGCAACGACCCCATCTCCGAGCAGGATCAACATCAAAGTTCCCATGAACTCGCCGAGAAATCTCGCTGCCATGAAGACTCCTTCCGTTGGAGGAAATCTGCTGCATCAGACGGTTCTTCGCTCAGCCGACCCAGTCGAAGGAACGCGTGACCGCGCGCTTCCAGTGGTTGTACAAATCGTCGCGTTTTCCGCCATCGAGGTTCGGGTTCCAGGTACGGTCAACCTTCCAGTTCGCGCGCAGATCCTTGAGGTCCTGGAAGTAGCCGACCGCCAACCCGGCAGCATAGGCCGACCCCAGCGCAGTGGTGGCATCCTTGGTAAGCGGACGAACGACCGGCCGGTCGAGAATGTCGGCCTGAAACTGCATCAACAAGTCATCGTTCACCATACCGCCATCCGTGCGAAGCACGTCCAGCTTGATCCCCGAATCCTGTTCCATGGCTTCGAGCACGTCCCGCGTCTGGAACGCCGTAGCCTCGAGGACGGCGCGCGCAATGTGTCCTTTATTGGCATAACGAGTCAGTCCCGCGATCACGCCGCGGGCGCTGTCCTTCCAGTACGGAGCGTACAAACCCGAGAATGCAGGCACAAAATAAACACCGCCGTTGTCGTTTACGGTGCGCGCCAGCGATTCGATATCGGAGCTCTTCTCGATCAAGCCGAGGTTATCGCGCACCCACTGCACCAGAGCGCCGGCAATCGCAATGCTTCCCTCCAGCGCGTAGCGGGCCGGCTGGCTGCCGAATTGGTACCCGATGGTCGTGAGCAAGCCGGATTTCGAATCAACTTTTCGAGTGCCGGTGTTCATGAGCAGAAAGCAACCGGTGCCATATGTGTTCTTGGCCTCTCCGGGATCGAAGCAGGTCTGGCCCACCAATGCGGCTTGCTGGTCTCCGAGGATTCCCGCGATGGCTACATCCTGTATCGAGTGCTCCTTCGCGATTCCGTAAACCTCACTGCTCGAACGAATTTCCGGCAGCATCGCCTCCGGGATTCCGAATGCGTCGAGGAGTTCTGTATCCCACGAGAGGGTTTCAAGGTTCATCAGTTGCGTGCGGCTCGCGTTGGTCACGTCGGTGACGTGAATGCCGCCGTTGGGGCCGCCGGTCAGGCGCCAGACGAGGAAGGTGTCGACGTTGCCGAAGAGGGCATCCCCCGCCTCGGCCATCTCTCGGACGCCGTTCACGTGTTGGAGAATCCAGCGGATTTTCAGGCCGCTGAAATAAGTGGTCAGTGGGAGTCCGGTCTTGCGGCGAAAACGGTCCTGCCCGGCCGCCTTTGCCATCTCGCGGACGTAGTTCGCAACGCGCGTGTCCTGCCACACGATCGCGTTCGCCACCGGCTTACCGGTTTTGCGGCTCCAAACAATAGAGGTCTCGCGCTGATTTGTGATGCCGATCGCCGCAAGGTCCGAGGGCCGCAGGTCACGCTTGCTCATCGCTTCGCCGATGACCTCCCGGGTGCGCTGCCAGATCTCTTCGGCGTTATGCTCCACCCAGCCCGGCTTGGGATAGATCTGTTTATGCTCTTTTTGCGCGGCCGAGATGACACCACCTGAGCGGTCAAACACGATGAATCTTGTGCTGGTGGTGCCTTGATCGATCGCGCCGACGTAATCCGCCATCCCGTGGTCTCCTGGGGGACCACTTCTACCACATCATCGCGCGCCAGCTTTTTGTTATTTTCCTTCGTCGCCCGGCCGCACGGGCTTGCGCAACGCGAAGCAGGCCACCTGAATATAAGTCTTGCCATCGAAACAACATGCAGGCGATACCCGTGGTTGAAGGTAACCGAAACACGCGATACAATGGGGTGAGACTGATCCTTCGTTGTGTCCCGCCAGGAAGAAAACAGGATGCCGCGCGAAACACAAAGCGAGCGGGTTTCAAGGGCTGCGGAGAGCCGTGGGCACCAGCGCGTAAAAGTCCATTCCCTCGCATACGTTGAATTAGGGGACGGAAATGCGGGCCTGATCCTCAATATCAGCGAGACGGGAATGGCCGTGCAGGCTGTGCAGATGCTCACGTCCAACCACCTGCCGAAAATGCAGTTTCGCCTGCCGAAGACCGACACGCTCATCGAGGCATCGGGTAAGGTTATTTGGCAGATCCGGTCCAAGAAAGAGGCCGGGATCGCATTCGCGGGGCTTTCTGACAAGAGCCGGGGAGCAATCAAAGCGTGGATTTCTTCGGAGCAATCCCGGATCGCAAGTTCCGCAGCAGCCGAACAGAGCAGAACAGAGCGACCGCCCGAAGCGACGCCGGTCAAAGGGGCATATTTCGAGGCAGAGAGACCGAGTCCCCGCACCCCGATGAGTTCACCATCGCCGGAGCCGGCAGCGGATATTCAGAACGGAATTGACCGGGATGTAGACTCCAGCGAGGAGAAGCCAGTTCGCGTGACCCGAATTGCCAGCGGGTAGAAACCGGCCAGCGGATCGAGCTGAAACTCCGACTCCGTTTCAGAGAGGAGTGCCCACGCACTGGCGAGTTGACGCCGCCGATTCGAGAGACGCCGGCCGCGAGAGCCGGTACCGGGAACGCCCGATGTTCGAGCGAACTCCAGCCATGCCGCAGTGGAACGGGCGCATGGCTCCGGGCGTCGGAATGGAGTTCAAGAAGCCCAGGCGTTGGTGGACGTACACGGCGACGCTCGGGCTACTTGCGGCGGTTGGATTCGCAGGACTGATGGCAATCGATCCCGGCCTGATCAGCCGCGCGCGAATCGATGCTTTGACGCACGAGTCGAACACAGCCGCGAGCGGCGAGCAGGCCGTCGACCAGAATAGCTCGACTCCTGCGCAAGCAAATTCGCCGGCGGAGAATTCAAACCCCGATTCCTCAGGTGCTCCTGCCCAGCCGAATACTCCTGCTCAATCTGCCCCGCAGGCGCCGCCATCGGCCACATCGGCCAATGCTCGACAAGACCTGCCCGCAAACGAGCAACCATCCGCGGCTCCAGCATCAAGTAGTCCGAGAAACAACGCGAATCAAGCGGAAGCGGCTGTTCCAGAAGCAAGCTCTCCCAAGCACACCGCGAATCCAGCGGGAGTTAAGGCGCAGCCCAGCGATGCTGCGGGCGGACGGCAAACTGGCGAAGAGGTGTCAACGTCCGCCCCCTCGATATAAGGGAACGCGCTCATCCTCGACCGCAGGGCAACCTGCCTCCTCTGCGAACACCCGCGAAGGCGGCCAGAATCCAGTAGCGTCGTCACCGTCTGGCAATAGGCGAGTTCAGCAGCCCGCACGGACAACTACGGAACGAGAGAGCCCAATCGATACGTGGCGGGCGCAGACTGCTCAGGCGTCCACACCCGGCTCGGCTTCGGGCTCCCGCCCCAACGGAGCCGCTGGAAATCAACAGCAGGCGATTCAACCACAACCGGTGCAGGACGCATATGCGCGTTCAACTCCCTATGCGCCGCCGCGTTCTTCAAGTGCCTCGCGCGGCGCGGCTTCGGCATCCGGCGTTGCCGTAGTCGAGGTACCCAGCTATGAGAGTTCGCCCGTTCCACCGAGCATGCCTCTGGCGGGGGTTCCCAGCGGATCGGTAGCGGCAACGTCGCAGTTTCGCGCCGTTCTGATTCCCCCTAGCCTCGCGTGGACGCGTTCGCAACTCCCCAGCAATCTCCAGACCGGAAGCCTGGTCTCGAGTTATTCTCCCGCCTATCCCATCGAGGCGGCTCGCGAAGGAATCGAAGGCGTTGTAAAGCTCGAAGTCACGGTCGGCATGGACGGCACGGTCCGAAGCGTTCGTGTCCTCAGCGGTCCCGCAATGCTTTCATCGGCTGCGGTTTCCGCGGTTCGCGACTGGCGGTATGGTGAGACGTTTCTTGCGAGCCGGGCAGTCGAAACCGAGCAATATGTGAGCATGGTTTTCCGGCTTGCGTCGGCAAGATGAATTGGTTGCGCCCGCGGTCAGTCGCCTGCGGCGAGGCTCGCAAGCGCTCCGGGCTCTTCAGCCGAAACAAGCAAGCCGTCCCGCAGCGTAAGCTTCTTTCCCGAATTCGCGGCAATCCGTTCGCCCGAAATCAGAATGCCGGTCAGGTTCAAAGGATCGGCGGCGGAGATCACTGCGGTTTCGCCCGAGGGAAGCTGATTGCGCGCCGCGCGCAGTGATTCCAGGGCGACGGGCAGCGCGAATTGTTCTCCCAGAAAGCCGTCGACGAAGCGCCCGCCGCGAATTTCGCCGCGGTCTTCGAGCCGGCGCAGAGCGATGAGGACTTCCCGCCACTTCGGAACGATGCTCTCGCGTCCCATCAACTCACGAAACACCACGCCGTAGCGCCGGAGAAGCATCCAGCAGACCGATTCGAGAACCGTAGCGCGGTCGTCAACTTCGTCCGCATGCAGGAGGGACCAGCGGCCGCCGCTATGTCTCGGGCGCGCGATGCGGCCGGTACCGCGGCCGGCGCGCCTTCGCGGATCGATCAGGGCGCGCAGGTTGTCGAAGTCATCCGCAGTGATCTTCCCCACGGCCACGAGCTCCCACAGAGCCGTTTCTACTTCTGACTTCAGCTTGCGCGTACCGCGAACGATGTCGACGAAGAAGGAAGCGCCCCGCTGGCGAAGAAAATCGAGGATCGCGCGCGCGTTCGCACTCAGGCCCGACGCTGCGTCATCATCTTTGCCCGCATCTTGCGAGCCCATCCAGTCTGCGTCCTCGCGGACAAAAAACGTGATCGGAGCGGCGCTCGTGGGAGCGGCGCGGCGTGCGGACTCGGGGCCGGCGCGCATGATAGCCGGATGCGGTGAGAGCCGGCCCCATCCGAGCGCACCCGTCAGGCACAGGCGATCCAGAACCTTCGGGTCGTAATTCGCGATTCGGGCGCGCAAAATGTGCCGCTCCCAAGCGTTTGAAGGCGCTTCAAAACCCTGAAGCTGCCGGAGGGCTTCGAGCATCCCGCGCTCGCCAAAACTCTGTGTTCCCGGGGCGACATGCTGCCATCGAAGCAGCCAGCGCATGAAGTGAGTGGCCGCGACGGGCTGGATCTCGCTGCGCAGCCTTCCGATGGTGAGCCTGTGAATCCGCGCGAGAAGCCGGCGATCGCACCATTCCGTTTTCTGCAGCGAACCCTCCGTGAAATGCCCGCGGAGAATCGTTCCAGAACTTTCCAGCCGCAGCAGAATCTTGTCCGTCTCCGCTTCGGAAATTCCGATGAGCTCCGCCAATTCCTTCGCGGCGCACGGACCAACGTGCGAGAGCCATCCAGTCACCAGCGCTCGAAGAGCATCGTCGCGCGAAACATCGGCTTCGACTTGCGGGAGCGCGGAAATGAATTCGGCGGACGGGAAGATGGCCGCGAAACTCTTCGACCTCTCCGCCGCAACCCAGTACGTGCGGCCTCCGGCGGTCGCCTGGCCAATGCGGTTCGCCCGTCTTAGCTCCGCGAAGAAGTCGCGCCGGGCAAGAGCGGATTCCCGGATATGATTCAACCGCACGGGGAGGTTCTGGGCGGGGTCCGGGAAAGCGACTAACGTCAGCAGGGAATCGTGCAATTCCTCCGCATCGCGAACATCCGGCCAAGCCTCCTCGACGACCTCTTTGATCGCGGCTGGATCCAGCCGCCCGACTTCCGAGAGGACAGTCTCCGGCAATACGCGGCGCATTTCGACGGCTCGGGCGCGTCGCTCTTCCAGCGGAGCATCGTCGAGGTAAGCATACGGATTCGCGTTCAAAATTTCGTGCGAGAACTGCGACGGCACGGGCGTGTCCACGGCAAGGCAGCGGATTTCCCCAGCCGCGATCGCCTTCAGGAGGTCAGTGAGGCCGTCGATGTCCATCGCTTCCGTGAGCGTTTCTTTCATGGCCTCGCGAACGAGAGGATGATCGGGAATCGCGATGTCGCCGACGATGTTTTCCTGACAGGCAAGAGCTTCCGGAAAAACAGCGGCCAGCAAATCATCGGACCGCATCCGTTGAATCTGCGGCGGAACTTTCTTGCCGTGCTGAAAACGCAGGAGAGCCAGGGCACGTCCGGCCACCCAGCGCCAGCGCGTAGCGAAGATCGGCGAGGCCAGCGCAGCTTGTTCCAATACGGACCGAACGGACTCGGGATGCAGAAAGTGAAAGACGTCGGCCAGCGGAAAGCTGTGCTGATCGCTCAACGAGATATTCAGGCCGTTGTCGGTGGCCGCTGCCTGCAGCTCGAAATTGAACGAACGGCAGAAGCGCTTGCGCAGAGCCAGCCCCCAAGCCTTGTTGATTCGCCCTCCGAACGGAGCGTGAATCACGAGCTGCATGCCTCCGCCCTCGTCGAAGAACCGTTCCGCGATGATCGTTTTCTGGGAGGGAACCGCTCCGAGCACCGCGCGTCCCGCCACGATGTATTCGAAGGCTTGTTCCGCGCCCGGCATCATCGAGGCCGCACTCGCGCTTCAGCCAAATCAAAGCGTCGGCGGTGGCGGCAGACCGTTCGCCCTCTCCTTCTGTTGCCGAGACTGGCAAAAAAGACTCGATTTTTTCTCGCAAGCGGGCAACGCGTTGCGAAAGCTCCATCGTCCGCGCGGGCGCTTCGCCGCGCCAGAACGGCACGTTGGGAGGCGCGCCTTTCGCATCCTCCACCTGCACAGCACCTCCACGAACGCTGCGAATTCGCCACGATGTGTTGCCGAGCAGAAAAATGTCGCCTCGCAGACTCTCCACAGCAAAATCTTCGTCGACCGTGCCGACCGAAGAGTGTTCCGGTTCCGCCACCACGCGTGTAAAGGGCATTGTCGGGGATCGCTCCGCCACTGGTGATCGCCGCCAGACGGCTTCCGCGCCTCCCGTGAAGCCGGCCGTTCACTCGATCGCGATGAAGGTATGCGCCGTAGCGGCCGCGGCGAGCCGCAATCCCTTCGGACAGCATCCCGATCATCGCTTCGAAGTCTTCTTTCGAAAGATTCCGGTACGGGTAGGCCCGCCGAACGAGCGCGAGAAGGTCTTCTTCGTTCCAATCTTCCGCGGCGCATGCGGCGACGATCTGTTGCGCAAGCACGTCCAGCGGAGCTTCGGGAACGCTGACCTGATCGAGCTCTCTTTCCCGAATGGCCCACACCAGCGCGGCGCATTCGAGCAGTTCATCACGCGTGGTGGCGAAGATTCGGCCTTTGGGGGTCGCGCCGCGCCAATGTCCGGCACGTCCAATTCTTTGCAGCGCGACCGCAATCGAGCGTGGCGAGCCGATCTGGCAGACGAGATCAACGCTGCCGATATCAATTCCCAGTTCGAGAGAGGCCGTGGCCACCAGGGCGCGCAATTCTCCAGCTTTCAGCTTCGCTTCGACCGCGAACCTTCGTTGGCGAGAAAGGCTGCCGTGATGCGAGGCGACGACGCCCTCGCCGAGTATTTCAGCGAGATGATGCCCCACACGCTCGGCAAGCCTCCGAGTGTTCACGAAAATCAACGTTGACCGGTGTTGACTCACAAGCTCGCCCAATCGCTTGTAGATCTCGTCCCACATTTCATTCGACGCGACAGCCCCGAGTTCGCTGGGAGGGGTTTCGATCGCCAGATCAAGTTGCCGCCGGTTCTCGACCTCGACAATCACCGGTTCGGCACGGCCGCTGCCGGACAGGAATTTGGCGATCAGTTCGATCGGTTTTTGCGTGGCGGATAATCCGATGCGAACGGGCGGCGCACCCGCAAGAGCGTCCAGACGTTCCAGAGACAACGCCAGATGCGCCCCACGCTCGTCATCCGCCATTGCGTGAATTTCGTCGACGATCACGGTTTTCACGTTGCGCAGGATTTCACGGCTTTTCGCCGCAGTCAGCAAGATGAACGCGGACTCCGGCGTGGTGACGAGAATGTGCGGCGGACGGTCCAGCATCGCGCGCCGTTCGCGCATCAGCGTGTCACCCGTGCGCACGGCCGCGCGGATCTCCGGCATCAACATTCCGCGCTCTCCGGCGAGGGCCAGAATCTCGGAAAGCGGAATTTCCAGGTTCCTTCGGATGTCGTTGCTCAGCGCCTTCAGAGGCGAGATGTAGAGAACTTCCGTTTGGTCGCGCAGTTCGCCGGAAAGGGCCTTGCGGACGAGACGATCGATGCAGGCGAGAAAAGCAGCGAGGGTCTTGCCCGAACCTGTCGGCGCGCAGATCAGCGTCGTCGAGCTGGCCAGAATGTGCGGCCAGCCTTGCTCCTGAGGTTCGGTCGGCGTGCCAAAGCGGCTCGCGAACCAATCGCGAACCAGGGGATGCGCCCAATCCAGAGAAGACGGCGCAGCGGATGCAAAACTCAAGCTCATCGGACGGGAGACCTCTGCGTGTCCGCCGAATTGCGGTTCAGCGGATGACTCTCATTTTGACTGAGGACACGCACAGAATCAAATCGCGAAGGGCGCGTCGCAAAAGCGTCCTCCGCGATCCCCAAAATGTCAGTGCGTCGAACCTAGTTCTCCGAATCTTCCTTGTCGGCCGGAGCAGAAACGCCGATAGCGGCAATGTGATTCTTGCGCATCAGTTCGTTGAGATCGGCGATGTCCTTCTTTACGACCGTTCGCCAATCGGTTTCGAGCTTTTCCATTTGGCCGCGGAAAACCCCGACTTGCGCGATCTCCGCTTGTGGAACCGCAACGTCGGAATCATCAAGGCTGTTTTCCAGATACGCCAACTGGCTGCTAAGCATGTTTCCGTAATTCAGCTGATCCTCGTTGGCGGTAGATTTAGACGAAATGAGCTGATCCTCGATTGTGGAGATTTTTTTCTTCAGATCGTCGGCTGCGGAACGCACTGCCTTGTCGCCCTCGCCTTTCCCGAGCCGCTTGTCGAGAGCGTCAAGTTGGCTCCGCAAGTCTCGGATCTCCAGAACGGTTTTGTGATCCGAGTCGGTCAGATCTCGCACCTGCGTAGCCAGCGTGAATTGCTTTTGAAGGTCGGCCTCGGAAATTTTGGCCCTTGGATCGGAGAGCAGCTCGATCGGGGCGGAGTAGGGCTTTCCTTCCACGGTCAGCCTGGCCACATATTTCCCGGGCAAGGCGAGGATGCCCTCGGGCGGCCCGTTGTCATACACGGCTCCGGGAACCTCTCGAGGCGGTTCATATTTCATGTCCCAGACGAAGCGGTTGAGGCCGGCCTTCTTCGGAAGAACTGGATTTCCGCGCATCCCGAAAAAGTCAGACTCGCCCTCCTGCTTTTTCTTTTTGCTCGAAAACTTTCGGACGAGCTGCCCTTGGGCGTCGAGAATTTCGAGAGTAATGTCTCCCTTTGGTTCGGACTTGAGCGAATAGTCGATGATCACTCCGCCCGGCGGATTTGCTCCGACGGGACCTCGTGGATGGAAAATCCGCCACCTCGCGAGCGATGTGCCGGAGCCGGCCGGAACAGGTATGCCGGCTGGTCCAGGTCGCCGGCCTTCAGTTCGCGAAGGGGCGAAACGTCGTCCAGAACCCAAAACGAGCGGCCATGGGTCGCAATGGCGAGATCGTCGTTCTTCACGATGACGTCATGAACCGGAACCACCGGCAAGTTCAACTGCAGTGATTGCCAGCGCGCGCCCCCGTCAAAAGAAACGAACACGCCCGTTTCCGTGGCCGCAAACAGCAGATCTTTCCGCTTGGTATCCTGGCGAACAGCCCGCACAAACGAACCATTGGGAATCCCATCGGTGATCTTCGTCCATGTCTTGCCGAAATCCGCCGTCTTGTAGGCGTACGGCTGGAGATCGTCGAGCATGTGGCAATCCACGGCCAGAAAAGCCGTGCCCGCATCAAACGGCGATGCTTCGATCATGCTGATCTTGCTCCACGCCGGCAAATCCTTTGGCGTCACATCGCTCCAATTCTTTCCGCCGTCGCGCGTCAGGTGCACCAATCCGTCGTCGCTTCCAGCCCAGATCAGGCCGCGTTGCACGGGCGATTCGGCGACGCTGAAAATGGTGTCGTAGAACTCGACGCTCGTGCTGTCCTTCGTGATCGGACCGCCAGGCATCTGCTCCTTGCTTTTGTCGTTGCGCGTCAGGTCCGGACTGATCACCGTCCAGGTCTGCCCGGCGTCGGTGCTTTTGAAGAGGACTTGCGCCGCGATGTAGAGCGTGTGCGGATCGAATGGCGAGATCACGATCGGCGCGGTCCACTGGAAACGGTATTTCTGGTCCGCGGCCGCTGATCCATCCATGTTCACCGGGGCCGGCGAGACCAAGTGGGCCTCCTCGGTCTGTTTGTTCCAGCGCGTGACAATCCCGTAGTTTCCGCCCGCGTAGACGATTCCGGGATTGTCCGGGACGGGCGCGATATATCCGCTTTCGCCACCTCCCACGTCATACCAATCCTGCCGGCCGATATAGCCATGGTCCGTGCTGCTCGCGATGGCCACGGTGGAATTGTCCTGCTGCGCGCCGTAAAGGTAATAGTGATACTGGTCGTCCGCGGCCACGTGATAAAACTGCGCGGTCGGCTGGTTATCTTCCGGGGTCCAGGTATTCGCGCCGTCCACGGAAATCGTGGCGCCGCCGTCGTTGCCGGCGATCAGGCGCTTGGGATTTTCCGGATCGATCCACAGAGCGTGATTATCGCCGTGCGGCGGATGCAGCGTCTGCCAGGTCTTGCCGGCGTCCGTCGAGCGGTAGGATCCGACATTCTGGACATAAATTCTGTCGGCATCGCTGGGATCGGCAAAGATGTGGATGTAATAGAAGGCGCGCTGGATGAGCCGGTGATCGCCGGTTACAAATTGCCAAGTCTCGCCCTCGTCGTGCGAAACGTAGATCCCGCCTTTGTCCTTCGCTGCTTCGACCAGCGCGTATACCCGCTGCGGATCGGCCGGGGAGGCGGCGATACCGATTTTTCCGAGGAGCACGTCGGGAAAACCGTGTCCTTTGATCGGATGCCAGGTCGAGCCGCCGTCGGATGATTTATATAGCCCGCTTCCCGGGCCGCCGCTGACGATATCCCATGGTTTGCGAATCACCTGATAGAGCGCGGCGTATAGAACGTGAGAATTTCCGCCGGCGAATTCCAGATCGACGGCTCCGCTCTTGTCGTCTTTATACAAAACTTTCTGCCAGGTCTTGCCGCCATCTGTGGTGCGAAAAACGCCGCGTTCTTCATTGGGGCCGAAGGCGTGCCCGAGCGCGGCAACGTAAACGAGATCCGGATTGCGGGGATCGATCAGAATCTTCGCGATGTGGCGCGAATCTTCGAGGCCGATATGCGTCCAGGTTTTCCCCGCATCGACCGATTTGTACATTCCATTGCCGTACGTGATATCGCCGCGAAAGCAGGGCTCGCCGGTGCCGACGTAAATCACGTTGGGATCTGAGGGCGCAATCGCGATCGCGCCGATCGACGGACTGGACTCGTGGTCAAAAACCGGCGTCCAATTCACGCCCGCGTCCGTCGTCTTCCAGACTCCGCCGGCTGCAGCGCCAAAATAGTAGACGTAAGGATTACCGGGAACGCCCACTACCGCTTCAACGCGCCCGCCGCGAAACGGTCCGACGAGACGCCATTTCATTCCCTCCAGGGAATCTTTCGAAAGAGTCTGGCCGGCGGCAACAAAGGCGAATATAAGCGCGGACACCAACGATAAAAAAGCAAGCGAGCACACCTTCCACGATGGCTTCAGCGACATCAATGCCCTCCAGAAGTCCCGCGGATTTTACTTTGTCCGCAGTTGGTATCGAACGATTTTGTTGAGATTTCCCGCGCTCGCGGACTCACTGGCCGGCCGGCGCTTCCTCCTTCGCCGGCGCGAGTTCGCCCTCCCAGCGGGCAATCACGGCGGACGCGAGGCAATTGCCGGTGACGTTTACGGCCGTGCGGCCCATGTCCATGAGCGCGTCGATTCCGAGGATCATGAAGATCGGCTCGATCGGCAGGCGAAAGGTAGCGGCGGCGCCCATCAGCACCACCAGAGTCGCGCGAGGCACACCGGCGATGCCCTTGCTCATGAGCATCAGCGCGAAGACCATGAAGAGTTGCGCAGACCAGGACATGTGGATGCCCGCCACTTGAGCCACGAAGAGCGAGGCGACCGCGAGGTAAAGCGTCGAGCCGTCGAGATTGAAACTGTAGCCGGCCGGAATGACGAATGCGACGATCCGGCGCGGCACGCCGAACTCCTCCATGCGTTCCATCGCGCGCGGCAAAGCCGCTTCCGACGTGCTTGTTGCAAACGCGATCGTCGCGGGTTCGGCGACAGCGCGCAGGAACCCGCGAAAGGGCAAACGAGAGATCAGCGCGATGGGCAGGAAAACTCCCAGCACGAACACGATCAGCGCGGCGTAGCCGGTGATGAGCAGCTTCAGCAAGGGCAAGAGCGCGCTGATACCCAGCTGTCCGACGGTGTAAGCCATCGCCGCACCCACTCCGAACGGCGCGAAATACATCACGATGTTCGTAAACGCGAACATGGTTTGCGTAAGCGATTCGCAGAAGTTCACGAGAGGCTTGCGTTTCGCTTCGGAAATGCGCGCGAGCGCGATTCCAAAAAGAATGGCGAACACGGCGACCTGCAAAATCTGGTTGTCCGCGATGGATTTCGCGATGTTCTCAGGAAAGATGTGGAGCACAAAGTCGCTCCAGTTCAGGGGTGCAACCGACTGCGCCGCGTGAGACGGTGCGGCAATGGCCAAACCCATTCCCGCACGACTGATGTCGATCGCGGCGACGCCGATGAACAACGCAATGGTGGTGACCGCCTCGAAATACAACAGGCTTTTCCAGCCGATCCGCCCGACGCTCCGCAGGTTGCCGTGACCCGCGATTCCCGTGATGAGAGTGCCCAGAATGAGCGGCGCAATGATCACCTTGATCAGGCGCAGAAAGATGTCGCTGAGCAGCCGGAGATGCTCGGCGAAGTGCGGCGCGTCGAAGCCGATCTCCGCGCCCAGCAGCATCGAGAAGAAAATCCAATACGTCAGCGATTTCCGTCGCCAGCCGTCCATGCCGAGAGCGGCGACGCCAAGCCAGCGGACGACGGCGAACCAGGAATGCGCGAGGAGAAAAAGCGGCAGCACCGCGCCGGTCAAGAAAAGCAGCAGGCCAATCGCCGTGACGTGGTAGCTGGTCGCCGTTTTCGTCGGGCTGTTCATCTAATCACCCCGCCCAACGCGAAGTGAGATCCTCGCGTGTTGAGAGTGAAGCAGCGCGCCTTGTAGCGGTTGGGATCGTCTGCTATTTTCCCAAGCATGCCAACGATCGATCATTTCGAATGCTCTCGGTGCAACGCAGTTATTTCTCCTAATGGGCCACAGACGCTTTGCTCAAAATGCGCGGGCTCGCTTTACGTTCGGTACGATCTCACCGCCGCCCGCGGCGCCGCGCCACGCGATGACATCGCGACAAACGCGTCACATTCGCCTTGGCTCGGCATGTGGCGCTATCGCCCGGTGCTTCCTGACGTGCAGCCTGTCACGCTCGGCGAAGGCTGGACGCCGATGTTGCGGAGCCGGCGGCATCCGAATCTTTACGTCAAGGAAGAAGGCGCCAACCCGACCGGTTCGTTCAAAGCTCGTGGCCTCGCGCTTGCGGTCACCATGGCGCGGCACTACGGTCTGCGCAAACTGGCCGTCCCATCTGCCGGGAACGCCGCGGGAGCGCTTGCCGCATACTGCGCCGCTGCCCGGATCGAGGCGCACATTTTTGTGCCGCGCGACGTGCCCTTCGCGAACTACGTCGAGGCGGTAGCCTACGGCGCAAAGGTCACGCTGGTCAACGGATTGATTTCCGACTGCGCCCGCATGGTGGCGGAGCGAAAGGAGAAGGAGGGCTGGTTCGACGTCTCCACGCTGAAGGAGCCTTTCCGCGTGGAAGGCAAGAAAACGATGGGATACGAATTGGTCGAGCAGCTTGGCTGGGAGTATCCGGATGCGGTCTTCTATCCGACAGGCGGGGGAGTCGGCTTCATCGGCATGTGGAAGGCGTTCGGCGAGCTCGAGGAACTCGGTTGGGTAAAGGGCAAGAGACCGCGCATGATTGCGGTGCAGTCAGCAGGCTGCGCGCCGATTCCGCGCGCATTCGACCAGCACGCGCAAACCAGCGAAGGGTGGAAAGACGCGGCGACGTTTGCGTCTGGCCTACGCGTTCCCAAGGCGTACGGCGACTACATCATTCTGGAAATTCTGCGCGCTTCCGCCGGTACAGCCCTGGCAATTCCGGATGATGAGATCCTCGCATCGCTCAAGGACTGGGCGCAGAACGAAGGAATCTTTCTTTCGCCGGAAGGAGCCACCGCGACCGCGGCTTACGATCGCTTGCTTGCGAACGAATTTCTGAAGCCGCAGGACCGCGTGGTCCTCTTCAACACTGGCGCAGGATTGAAATATACCGACGTTACCGCAGAGGCAATGAGAATCCAGCGGCCGTCTGCCCCGGCATAGACCCGTCCAGTCGAAGAGAGACGGCGGCGCTCGTGATGGAACCGCCGCCCTCCGAAGGGTTGTTCGCTTTATCCCATTCTGCGCGCGCGATTGGGCGAATCGGTTTGATTTTCTTCTTCGCCAGCGACACATTCACCTTGGGCAGTTCGCTTGCCATGAAGGCGTCGAACCGTTTCGTTACATCGCCGAGTTCCTGCGTCAGAGAATCGATTCGCGCCACCTGGTAATCGCCGGGACGGCCCTCGTATTGGGTGATCGCTCCATAGAGTCCCGTTGTCTTCTCGCGGATGCGCTCCTCGCCGGTGATCGCGCCGCCCTCTTTCGTGGCGACGATCTTCTTCCGCATTTCATCCGCCCGGGCTGCGAGATCCTCGAGCCGCTTCTGAAGCGGATCATTCGGCTTCAGGCCGGCCGCTCGTTCCGCAAACTCGTTTCGCACGCCATTGATCTGGTCGACGTCGAAGGTCATATCCGTGAGCAAGCCGTACACGCGCATCGCCGCATCGAATTGCGCCTTTCGATCGTCTACGTTGAATTTGGCGCGGCGATCCAGGCCCACGACGAGCTGAGTCGTGTAGACCTCCTTGCCTCGCGTCATCTTCACCGTATATGTCCCGGGCAGCACTCGGGGCCCTTGCAAGGCCTCGAATGCCGCAGTCGCCGCCGGAGGCACGCGCGGCGCCTTCAGACTCATCGACCAGACGACGCGCGTCAGCCCGCGGCGGCTGCTCGCCGGCACGGTGTCGATGAATTTGCCTTTGTCGTCGAAAATTTCAATTTTCATGCGGCCGAAGATGTGCCGCTTCTTTTGGTAGTAGGTGATCAGAGCGCCGTCGGGCGGATTTGTTCCGCTGAACGACGCGTTGCCTTCGGCCCAGCCGCCGAACGCATTCAACCGCTGCTGAACCGGCCTGCCTTGCACGAACACGGCGTCTTTCGCGAGGACATCCGGAGTGAGATTTCGCAGAGGAGTGATGTCGTCGATGATCCAGATTCCGCGCCCGTGCGTGGCGATCACCAGGTCGGAGTCGCGAGGCTGCACTACAACGTCGCGCACCGGAACGTTCGGGAAGTCGCTGCCTTTGTACTGCGCCCACTGGTTGCCGCCATCCAGCGAAATCCACAGGCCAAACTCCGTGCCAAGGAACAGCAGGTTGGGCTTGATCGTGTCTTCCTTGATCACGTGGGCGTAGCCGCGCACTCCAGCTTGCGGAGAAACGATCGATGTCCACGTCCTGCCGTAGTCCGTGGTTTTGAAAACGTGCGGATCCATATCGCCGAACGTGTGACGGTCAAACGCGGCATACGCCGTGGCGGGGTCGAACCGGCTCGCCTCGACCCACGATACCCATGAAGCCTTTGGCAGTCCCGGCACGTTGGCCACGACGTTCGTCCAGTTCTTCCCGCCGTCGCGCGTGATTTGGAGATTACCGTCGTCGGTTCCCGCCCAAATCGTCTGCGCGTCGCGAGGCGATTCGCTGATCGAATAGATCGTCGTGTGCATCTCGGCCTCGGAGTTATCGACGGTCACGCCGCCCGACTCCTCCTGTTTTTGCTTCTCGGGGTCATTCGTCGTCAGGTCCGGCGAGATTCGATCCCAAGTTTGCCCGTGATCGCGCGAGCGGAACAGGAACTGAGCGCCGATGTAGATCGTGCCGGGCTCGTTGGGACTCATATGGATCGGAGTATTCCAATTGAAGCGCAACTTTCCTTCGCCATATTTCGGCTGGGGCTTGATGCTGCGCAGCGCCATCGTACCGCGGTTGACGCGGGCAATTTCGCCGCCCTGCGATTCGACGTAAGCGTAATTCGGGTCCGCGGGATCGGAGAAGGCCCAGAATCCGTCGCCGCCGTACAAGTTCGTCCAACGGCTGTTCGTGATTCCGCCCGGGTACGCGGAATCTCCGATCCAGACGCTGTTGTCCTGCAATCCGCCGAAGACGTGATACGGGTCGTCCATGTCGACGCTGACGTGATAGAACTGCGAAATCGGCAGGTTGTTCGCCTTCCACCAGTTGTTGCCGCTGTCGTAGGAGTACCACACGCCGCCATCATCGGTCGTGATTACGTGATTCGTATTCTCGGGGTCGATCCACACGTCGTGGAAATCCCCGTGGGCCCCGCCCGAGATCCCGCCGAAGCTCCTGCCGCCGTCGGTGCTGAGAATCAGCCCGCCGTCCGGCTTATAGATTTTGTTCTCATCCTTCGGGTCGACGATCAGGTTCGCAAAATAGAACGGCCGCCAGACCATCATCTGGCTTGCGTCTCGGCGCTCCCATGTCTTGCCGCCGTCGCCGGAGCGATAGAGCGCGCTGTTCGGCGACTCGATCAAGGCGTAGACAACATCCGGATTTGAGGGGGCAATCGTGACGGCGATGCGTCCCCATGGCTTCGGCGGAAGACCTTTCGCGCTCTTTTCGTCGAGGTCGGTCCAGCTTGCGCCAGCGTCGGTGCTCATGAAGAGACCGCTGCCGCTGGGCGCCGTCGCATTTTCGCCGCCGGAGCGGAACGTCCAGCCCTTACGCCGAAAATCCCACATGCCCGCGAAAATCGTTTTCGGGTCGCGTGAGCTCATGGACACCATGGAGCAGCCTGTCGACGCATTCGAGCCTTTCAAAATCTTTGTCCACGACTTTCCGCCGTCGCTCGTCTTGTAGACGCCGCGATCGTCGCTGTCGCTCCAGAGCTTGCCCGGAACGCAAGCATAGACAGTGTTGCCGTCCTTTGGATCGATCAGGATTTTTGCGATGCGTTCGGAATCCTTCAGGCCCATGTTGGTCCAGCTATCGCCGCCGTCCGTGGACTTGTAGATTCCGTCGCCGATCGAAACGCTGTTACGCGTCCATGATTCCCCAGTGCCCACCCAGATCGTTTTCGGAGACGACGGATCGATAGCGATGGCGCCGATCGACTGCGAGCCCTCTTTGTCGAAAATCGGCTTGAACGTGGTGCCGCCGTTCATCGATTTCCAGACGCCGCCGCCGGCCGCGCCAATGTAGACCGTCAGACGGCCCTGTTCGCGGACGGCTGTAACCGCAGCCACGCGGCCGCTCATCGTCGCCGAGCCAATGTTCCGCGCCCCCAGTCCCGAGATCGTATCGGAATCCACCTTCACCTGCTGGGCGCAGGCAGGCAAGGCCAGGGCAAGAGTTGCGGCAAGAATCGAGACAGCTCGAAACGTCGAAAATCGACCAGCATTCTTGTTCATTTGGACAGAGCCTCGGTTCGAAATGTCAGCGATACCCTGCGAAGATCAAAAACGTGCGCAGCGACTAATTCGCGCCGGGCGCCTTCTTGACAGCGGGCATGGAAAAAAGCGAATCGTCCAGCGGCACGTTCTGCTCGACTTTCTCGACCGTGAACTTCACGCGGTCCGTGCCGCCCTTTTGTCCCGTCTCGAAGGCGAATGGATAGTAAATCCCGTTCACTTCCTCATAGTCGCCGTAAAACGTTTCGTTCTCCTGGATCGATCCGCGGATCGAGGTCTGCGTCTCGAGTTTCAACTCCAGAAACGAATCGGTGTCCAGGTAGTAGTAGCGGATATCGCCGTTTTTGAGGGTCAGCTTGATCTTGTAACAATCTGTTCCCTCGACGGAGTCGTGCCCCACAAGTTCCGCTTTGTATCCCTTTTCCTTGTAGTTCACGAGCGGCCCGTCGATGTCCGCGTCGATTTGCAGATCTTTCGAATCGTCGGCGGACAGAAGCTCCGGATCGCGGCGCCCCTCGAACGGGTTGACCTGCCATGCTGTCGCGCCGTCGAACGCACGCACCTGGCTCATGCCTTGGACCGTCATCTCTTCGCGTACTTTGTCCGAGCGCTTGGCCGCCTCGACAAAGCGCACTTCAAACGACTGGACGATCATTTTCCCGCTCGTTCGCAGCGTCTGGACGGACTCAAGCTTCGCCAGCCCGCCTTCCGCCTGAATGTTCTTTGCGATCACCTCATCCACAGTTTGCGCGCCGCTGGAGAGAGCTATAAGCGCGAAAATGGCACAAAACCTCACAAGTCCGCGAGACATGTGCGCCAACTCCTCTCCAGTAGCCCTGTTGGAAATTCTCTCGATTGATTGCGGCGATCCGCCCCAGGGTCGCCCTATGCGCGTGGGATTGTACTCCGATTCGATCAAAACGAGGAAAAATTCGGGCAAGACGCCGCCCTCGGGCACGCTGCTGCCGGCTCTCAAACGAAGTATGGCCGAATCAATCTGCGGAGCTCTCTGCCGGGTGGCTGCTTCCCGCCAAGAGGCTATTTCGCGTCGAGTTTTCGCCCGGCGTTCAAGTGATCGAAATTCAAAATTGTGTTGAGAACGAGAGGATAGCTTCCGATCGTCTCCCCTCGATAGATCGGGTTGTTCGAGAACAGCACGACGTGCCCCTCTCCTGACGGAACATCGATCACTGCCGCATGCTTGGCGATCTCGTCGCCGCCTTCCACCAGGCCCGACACCAGCAATTCTTTGGCGTCGCCGTAACGAAGGATGACGCGTGGCCGGCTCGCCGGGGGAATCACGTCGATGCCGTTCCGTAATTGCTCGTCCGTAAGCGGCTGCGCCTGCCATGCTTCAACGTGCGGCCGCTCTGGAGCGGCAACCGCCTGACGCCCCGGCGTGAAGTCGGGATCTTCGATCGTGCCTCGGCCCGTCGGACGCTTCCCTTGCTCCGGGCCGAGTTGGCGAAAGCGCCGGCCGGACGTCAAGTCGGAAAGGTCAAAAATGGGGCCGTTGTCGCAGTAAACCGAAAGCGAGCCGTCGTATCCATACGCAATCGGACTCGCGGAGTCGACAAAGCGCGCCTTCACCACGCTTCCGATAATCTTCATGTGCTGCGGGCGTGCAACCGAAACGCCTGGCGTCAGCCCTAGCGTCACCGCAAAATCCGACGTGCCCATGGTAGTGACGAGCACTCCGCCCTGTCTCACGAACTCCTGCAGATGCGCAACCCCCTCCCAGCCGAGGCCCGGACGCATGTCAGGTGTCGAGTCGATCTTGCCAATGTTCGGGGTTTGCGGTGTGTTCTCCCACGGCAGCGCGTTGCCCCAGCCGGTCGGCATGCCGTCGATGATGGTGGTTGGATTGCCCCGGCCGACGGGCCCAAACAGGATCACGTCGTATTTCGACCGGAGATCGCTTTCCTGCGCTACGGTTTGCGTGCTGATGTACGCGTACGGAATGCGCATCTGGTCGAGCGCCTCGCGCCACCAGCCCTCTGCCTGCGTGCTCAGCCATGTGTGCATCAGCGCTAGGCGCGCGGCACGCACCGGATGCGTCTTCACAGACGGCTCGGACGCCGCCGCGTAGGCTTCGAGTCCCAATTGTGCGGTGGCCTTCTGCACGTCAGTCGCGCTGGCGTCCTTGATGATGAACGAGCCGCGACTGAACTTCTGTCCCGCCGCGTCGAACGGTTCTTCCGCTGCGTCGATCGACGCGTCCTTCATCTCGTATCGGAGCGTCGCGAGCGACGTATCCGCGTTGTTGTTGATGATGAATACGGCGCCGCTGCCGTTTACCCCGCCCCTGGCCTTGATTTCCGCTACAAGCTCCATCGGCACGTCGAGCACTTTCTTGTCCGTCACACGCGTCACGCGCACGTCAAACAGCTCGGGGAACGTCCAGCCGGTATCGTCGTAGGGCGTTTTCTGCGGATCTTCCGGGCTCCAGTATTGGTGATCGAGCAGCGCGTCGGCAATGCGCGAGTACGGCTGATCCATGCGGACGATATAGCTGTCGGCGGGGAACTGAATGGTTTTTTCAGTCTCCTTTTTTACCTCCGTGCCGGATTCGTTGGACGACTTGCCTGCCCCTTCATCTTTTGCGTTCTCGTCGGGCGCTTTCTTTTTCTCAGGCACCTTGACCGTCACCGAGAATGCCTCTTTCGCGCGGGAAATTTCGCATGCCTGCATCCTCAGAATCGAGAGAAGGTGGGCCTGCGCGCCCGGCCGAGGGTCGTTCGCCGGGAAAACGTAAGCCGCTGGACCTTCCTCTGTCGGCTTCAGCACTGACCGCTTCGCCTTCAGGTAGAAATTTTTCAGGAAGAGTTTCCTGTTCTGCTCGAAGTAGTGCAGGGAAGTAAGCAGTCCCGTTTCCTCGTAATTGTTGTTGTCGCGCTGCGACCACAGGACCTTCGGCAGCGGCGGATTCTGGCGGTACCACGTGCGCGAATACTCGCCGGGCTGGAGCGTGCGCTCTTCTGTATCGGCCCCACCGTTGCCAAATGTTTCGTAGAGCCTGCTGATGCCGTTGTGCGTAGCCGCGATGAACATCAGATAGCCCGGCGACCACGTGTCGAAATCGCCGTGCGTGAAGACGCCCGGCATGCCGAATTCCGTCATGTCCGCCACGTTCCGCCACGCGATCATTTCCCACTCGTTCGTCAGGATCGGATCGAGCCAGGCATTGAACGGGCCGTCGCCCGCAGTGTTGTCGTAGAGATACGGCACGGACTCGTGTAGATCGTGCAGCACCTGCGCCTTCCAGCCGACGAACGTATTCAGCACGTTCTGCGTCAGCTTTAGCGTCATACCCATGGCGTCGCGGTTATTGTCGTGCGCCACGTAGTGGCCCCAATAGACAAGCGGCGGCCAGTTCTCCTTCGGGTGCGCCAGGTGCCAGCGGTAAATGTCCACCATCCGGTCGCGGCCGTCCACTTCGACGACTGGCGTGATCAAGGTGATCATGTTATTGCGGATATCCTGAATGTACGGACTTTCATCAACCGCCAGCCGGTAGGCCAGCTCCATCAGCGCCGTCGGCGCGCCGGTTTCGACCGAGTGAATCGTTCCCGTGATGTAATAGATGGGCACCGAAGCGTCCACTAATCGGTCGGCCTCGCCATCGTCCAAGTGAATCGTTCGCGGATCGGCAAGCTTGGCCAAGCGGCGCGCGGTTTTCGTCGAGGTGCGCCAGATTCGTCTCGGAGGAAACCGCTACGGCAATCATTTCGCGGCCCTCCTCCGTATGACCGATGGAGAAGACCTTCACGCGCGGGCTGGCCTTCTCCAGCATCCGCATGTACTTATATACATCGCTCGAGTAGGGCAGGATCCCGGGAGCGCCGGCCACATCGCCGAGCACGGCTTTCGGAGTTGGGACGGTCTTCGATGCCGGCAGGTAATTCACCAGGGGAGACGTGAAGTACGGCTCCGTCGTGTACTTTTGAATCTTGTCGGTGTACTCCTGGTCGATCGGCTGCTTGGGATCGCGCCGCGCCTCATGATCGCGCGCAAAAAGTGGCGCAGCGCCTGCCAGAACGAAACAGAAAATGGCAGTCAGCAACCCGAATCTTCCCGGTCTCCGATCGTTTTCCAAGCGAGCCTCTGACGACATTCCCTGTCCTCCTGCGAGAAGGTTATGAACCCGTCGCTGGTCTTGTTTGCTTCTTGCGAGAAAAAAGAAACACGAGGTCATACCATTCCGCTCTGTTGATGTAAAGCGCCGCGTTAGTAGACGGAGCTGTGACACAGGCGGGTACGCTATAATTAAAAGGAAATGGCAGATGAACCGAACTCCAAACCGCCCGATCTCGGCCGCAAAATCCGCCGCATTACTTCAATCGGCGTCGTCGTAGCTGCAATCTACGCGGGTTCCATGCTCTTGTACCGCTGGAATCAGGACCGGGACTTTCGGGCGAAGGAAAAAGCTCAGGCTGCCGCAGCCCAGCGTGCAGAAGACGAAAACTCCATCGAAAACATGGGTGGCACCGAATTCAACATTCTGAATTTCTATGCGATGCCTGGCGAGATCCATCGTGGAGAGAGCGTGCAGTTGTGCTACGGAGTTGCGAACGCCCAGAGCGTTAAGATCGAGCCCGATATTAAGCGCGGCATGTGGCCGTCGCTGACCCGCTGCATCGACATATCCCCGGCAAAAACCACAACCTACACTCTGACGGCGCAGGACGCTCGCGGAAAGACGAAAACCGCATCTCTAACAATCAAAGTGCACTGATCGCCTGTCGAGCACTGAGAAGGCGCTCCGGGTGGGGCTCGGCGCAAGTCTCGACAGCTCGTCAGCCCTCTCTATCGCGCTGCTTGTGTCACGGACGCCGTCCGCGGTGCGAACTTCTCCGACCAGCGGACCCGCCCGGTCACTTGCATGGCCACGAACAAGCTCAGAATTGCGCCGATCGTAACTGCCAGGCCCGTGTAGCCTTCAAAGAAAAATGCGTACGAAAAAAGGACGAGATAGAGAAGCTGAGCGATTCCCGCTTCCACCGCCGCGAAACGCATTCCCATCACGAGCCGCAAGTAACTGACCACCAGAAACATCGAGACGCACGAACAGATCGCGAAGGCCACGTGAATTGAGATGTGATCCACCAGGTATGCCATGAGCAGGTGGAAGGAGAAAAACGCGCAGGCCAGGAAGAAATAATTCATCGGATGGAGTTCGATTCCGTGAATCGTGGTCAGTGTAAACAGCACGAAAAAGAAGAACAGCAGCGAAACGGGCGCGAAATAGCTGATTCGTCCGGCCAGAGGGCCCGGTTGAAGCTTCTGTGGCATCGAGATTCCGATCGTGTACCCGGAGACGAGATTCTTGTAATTCCAGATCAGGTCCCAGCCGCCCGGAACGGCGCGCTCTTGCGTGGGCGAGAGAGTCGTCTCCGGAAAATCGAAGCCGCCGAAATCCGTCGTGGCGTGAAGCTCGAAGTCGCGGACCTGGTTCACCGCGCCACCGAAATTGTATTTCCAGCTCTGGAGGCCTTGAGACTCGTAGGCTACCGCCAGTATGGCTCTCTCGTGCGGCTCGATCCGTGTCGTTCCGTACGTCTCCATTTTCTCGTTGGAGATGGCTAAAGGCCTTCCATTCACGCTGAACGCAACACCATCGTAGATAGCCTTTTCGGCGGGGAGATGAAGGGTGAAGGTGACATCGCGCGCGACGTCGTCGGGATTGGTGAACTCGTAGGCGCCCGCGAATTTCACCCGATAGGCGCTGTACCACAGAAGCCCCTTGCGGCGGTAGTCGAGGTGTAATCCGACGTTCACCCGGCTTTTCTCGATCGGAAACGCGCAGAGCCTTCGGTCCTCCTCGGTGCGCGCGATTTTCTTCCCGTTTTCCTCCGACACAACCTGCTTCGAAAACTTGATGTCGTAAGTTGCCGTCGGAGGCGATTGTTCCTGGGGCGCGCCCCAGTTCGAGGCGACGCGCCCCCGCAGCTGCGAGTGGGAGTTGTAAGTGCGATCGAAGATCGTGCCTCCCAGAATCATCCAGGCAATTGCGGTGCACACGAAGATGAAGAGAATAGCGGCAATGCGTTTGGCCACGCCTCGTCTCCTTTTCCAGGGATCGTGAAGGAATCGGGGACACTCTACGCCAAGTAATTCCATATTGCAAGTACTTTGTAATATGAAGTACAATCAGAGTTTCCCGGAGACCCTCTCTTTTGACGTTTTATTCCACCTCCCCTTCTTAAGGTGCTCCCCCGAGAGGGTTTGCGGGAGCCCAACCAAATCTTCTATACTCAAATTGGTGGCCTCGCACGGAGCCGGCAGCGCCATCCGGCTCAGCATCTTCATCGATTAGAGACATGACCGATCTAGCCGAACGAATTAAGAAAAAACTGAAGGACGAGATTGCTGCGCTCGAGCACGAGCTTCACAGCGAGCTGCCCAAGGAAATCAAGGTGGCCCGAGCCCATGGAGATCTCTCGGAAAACGCCGAGTACAAGTACGCCAAGGAGCGCCAGGCCTATGTTTCGGCGCGGCTGGGACAGCTCCATAAGCGGATGGCAGATATTTCTCTCATGAATCTGAACAATCTGCCCAGAGACCGGGCCGCCTACGGATCCCGAATCCTTGTCCTCGACGTTGCCAAAGACGCCAAAATTGAATATAAGCTCGTTACGACTGAAGAAGCCGACGCCGCTAAAGGACTCATCTCCACCAGTTCGCCAATTGGCCGCGCGCTGTTGGGCAAAAAGGTCGGTGACGAGGTGACGGTTACCACCCCGGCCGGAGTAAAGGAATACGAAGTGGTTCGGTTGACCACCATCTACGATGAAGCTTGACGGGGGTCACGTCTTTTCATGCTGACGCGGACCATCGGCCGCTATCTTTCCTGGCCCATCGGAGTCCTTTCCTTCCTTTTGGCCTCGACAGGCATTCCCCCCAACGTCATCACTTGGTCGGCGCTGGTTCTGAATCTTTGGGCTTGTGTCTTTTTCGCGGCTGGCAGATTTGCCGCGGCGGCCGGCTTGATGATTCTTGCGGGGACCTGCGACTTGCTTGATGGTCCGGTGGCCCGTCGGCAGAACCGCGTTTCCAGGTTCGGCGGGTTTCTCGAATCGATTCTCGACCGCTATGCCGATCTCGTCCTGTTTCTGGGCCTTCTCGTTTACTATGTTCGCGTAGACCGCTTTTCATACGCCATTCTGGCGGGCGTGGCAATGGCCGGCGCCGTGATGGTCAGCTATGCGAAAGCGCGGGCTGAATCCCTGGGACCATCGTCCGACGTCGGCTTCTGGGAGCGGCCCGAGCGGTTGGTGCTGATGATCATCGGCGGCCTGGTCAACCAGATGGGTCTCACGCTGTGGATTCTGGCCATCGGCTCCAATCTGACTGTGATTCATCGCATCGTCCACACCTGGAAGGAGACGGAAGGCAAACTTCGCAAGCAACGAGTCGAGAACGCGGATGCCGGTCCGGTGCGCCTGTCGCCAAGCGTCTCTCCGGAGCCGCCGGACGCGCCCGCGCGTTCTGTCCTCACGCGTTCTGCGGGGCGAGGCGACTGATATGCCCAAATTGCTGGGCATTATTGGCGCGCTCGTGATTTGCGCGGGCCTGGACCTTCTCTGGCAGTCGCGCCACGAGCTGCGGTTTTGGTTCTCGGCATACCGGAATCTTCTTCTCGCATTGTTTCGGCTTGGGGAACCACTCCGCTTTTTCCCAATCAAAGAGGTAGCCCAGCGACGCCACAGCGCCGTTCGGTTTCTCTTGGGGATGGGCTTCGCGTTTGTGCTGGGGCCCGTGCTGATCGCGTTGGGCGTCACCTTGGTGCTCTACACAAAGCTCTGACCTCCCTTGCGACCCTCTCTCATCGTTCACGGCGGCGCTTCGCCAATCCCCAGTGAAAGGTTCGCCGCATGCCGAGGCGGCCTCCGGCGATCCCTCGAAGTGGGCTGGAAGATTCTTTCCGCGGGAGGCAATGCGGCCGATGCCGTCGAAGCGGCCATTGTTGTCCTTGAGGAGGATCCAGTGTTTGACGCTGGATTTGGCTCGCATCTCACCCTCGAGGGTCGTGTTCAACTCGATGCGATTCTGATGGATGGAGCAACGCTGAAGGCGGGCTCCGTCGCCGCCGTCGAACGCGTGCGCAACCCCATTCGCCTGGCCCGCTGTGTCCTTGAGAGGAGCAAGCACATGATGCTCGTCGGCTTGGGAGCCGAACAGTTCGCTGAGGAAAACGGCATCGCACTCTGCAATCCGGAAGATCTGATCACGGAGCAGGAACGGGCGGCGTGGCTTCGTTGCCGCGAGGATTCACACGCTGCCGAACACCATATAGGTCACGCGCAAGGTACCGTGGGCGCTGTCGCCCTCGATTCACGTGGCGGCCTTTTCGCAGGAACGTCAAGCGGCGGGACGTGCTGCAAGCACGCCGGGCGTGTCGGCGATTCTCCGCTGATCGGTTGCGGGTGCTACGCCGACTCGGAATGGGGCGGCGTTTCCTGCACGGGGAATGGCGAGGGCATCATGAAAATCGTTATGGCCAAGATGGCTGTCGATCTCCTCGCCGAACCGCCCCAGGACCCCTATCAATTCCAACCCAAGCCCGAGGGCTCGCAGTCCGAACACAATCACGCGCAGTTCGTGGCCGACGCCTGCGTCCGCAAACTCGCCCACCGCGCCCGCACCACGGGCGGCCTGATCCTGCTCGACCGCGAAGGCGCCCCCGCCGCGGCGTTTAACACCCCGCACATGGCCTACGGTTTTGTCGAGAAGGACGGCAGCTTCCGGATCGCTCCGTAAGTCGCTCCGCTTGGTCGGCGGTGAATCCCGGGAGGCGATGCGAAATCCTATTGACGCTAAATATATCGTACGATATAACTCGATACGTATTTTACGCACCATAGGAGGTGCTCTAAACCATGCGTTGTGGAACTACTTGGAACACTTGGACTTGGACGGCCGTACCTTGGGCCGCTCATCGGCCCTGGAATCGCTGGAGCCGCTTTTTTGGAGGCGGAGAAGTTCGCTTGGCCCTTCTCTCGCTGCTCGAAGAAGGCCCGAAACACGGCTATCAATTGATGAAGGATCTCGAAGCCCGTTCTGGCGGCCTTTACCGCGCCAGTGCTGGCGCCATCTACCCGACGCTCCAACAGCTGGAAGACGAAGGCCTGATCCTCTCCGAACAGGCAGAGGGGCGGCGCGTTTACCGGCTCACTGACACGGGTAGAGACGAACTGAAGACGTCGGCCGATTCCGTAAAGAAAATCTGGGACCGGGCGCAATCCTGGGGGGATTGGGCTCCGTGGATGGGTCCGGCAGCAAGCATGGTTGCAGGCCCGGCGGCGAGCGTCATGAAGGCCGCCATGCGCGCAGCCACGCGTGCCACCGACCACCCCGAGCGGATCACGCGAATACGCGAAATCCTCGAACGCGCGAAGAAGGAACTTGAAGATCTGGGCGACCGCTGAGTTCCGCCAGCGCTAGGAAAAGCGTACTTCGACGGCGGGGTGCTTTTCGAGATGCACTGAATCGACGAAGCGCACCTCGCCTCCCTCAAGGGTCATGATGAGCGAGTGGGTTCGGATTCCGTCGCGGAAGAAGCGGATGCCGTTGAGCATGCCCCCTCCCGTGACGCCTGTGCAGGCGAAAATGATGCGTTTCCCTGGGGCGAGGTCCGCTGTGTCGTAAATTCGCTTGGAGTCCGTGATGCCCATTTGCGCCATCCGCTGCTCGTCTTCCGGCTTTGTGAGGACGAGTCGCGCCAGAATCTGCCCATTGAGGCAGCGCAGCGCAGCGGCGGTAAGCACTCCCTCCGGAGCGCCGCCGGTGCCCATGACTGCGTGAACAGCCGTTCCGCGCACGGCCGCCTTGATTCCCGCCGAGAGGTCGCCGTCGCCAATCAGCTGAATGCGCGCGCCGGCGGTCCGAATGTCGTTGATCAATTTCTCATGCCGCGGGCGGTCGAGCACGATCACGACAAGGTCCTCCACGTCGCGATCCAGGCGCCTCGCAATGGCCTGAAGGTTGACTTTGACGGGAGCATCCAGGTCGATCGCGCCCTTGCAGGGCGGCCCGACGATGATCTTCTCCATGTAAATATCGGGCGCGTGAAGCAGTCCGCCCGGCTCGCTAGCGGCCAAGACCGTGATCGCGTTTGGTTCGCCCGTCGCGCACAGGTTCGTTCCTTCGAGCGGGTCGACGGCAATATCCACTCTTGGAAAGTTTGGGTTCTTCTCTCGAACGGCGGCGCCTACCTTTTCGCCGATGTACAGCATGGGGGCTTCGTCGCGCTCGCCCTCGCCGATGACGATGGTGCCGTCCATGCCAACGCGGTCCATTTCCTCTCGCATGGCTTCGACCGCGGCCTGATCCGACTTGTGGCGATCGCCCTGGCCCATGGTTCGCGCTGACGCGATGGCCGCCGTTTCGACGACGCGCAGAAATTCGAGACTGAGTGCTCGCTCCATGACTGGCTCCTGAATCAGGGAATGACGAACGGCAGACGAACGGTTAACTCACCCAAACCTATGATAATCCAACTGCGTGCAGCTCGACCGGATTCTCTTGCGCGATAAAGCGGCGGTCTCAAACGAACGCCGGAATTCCCGTGATTCGCTCGCCGACGATGAGTTTGTGGATGTCGTGCGTCCCTTCGTACGTGTAAACGGATTCGAGATTGTTCATGTGGCGCATGATCGGGTAATCATCGACGATTCCGTTCGCTCCCAGGATGCCCCGCGCCAGGCGCGCCGATTCGAGCGCCATCCAAACGTTGTTCATCTTCAACATCGAAATGTGCGAAGGGTGCACGCGCCCGCTGTCTTTCAAGCGGCCCACTTGCAGGGCGAGGAATTGCGCCTTCGTGATTTCGGCGATCATCCAGACGAGTTTTTCCTGCACGAGCTGATGCGAGGCGATGGGCTTGTTCGCAAATTGCTTGCGCTCTTTCGCGTAGCGCAGCGCGGTGTCGTAACAGGCCATGGCCGCGCCGATCGCGCCCCAGCCGATCCCGTAACGCGCCTGGTTCAGACAGGAAAGCGGGCCTTTCAGGCCTTCGACGCCAGGCAGGAGATTGTCCAGGGGAATTTTGCAGTCCGTCATGGCCAAGCCCGATGTGATCGAAGCGCGCAGCGACCATTTGCCGTGCACGTCCCAAGCCTTGAATCCGGGCGTGCCCTTTTCAACCAGGAATCCGCGAATCTTCTCGTCTTCGCATTTGGCCCAGACGATCGCGACATTCGCGATCGAGCCGTTCGTGATCCACATCTTTTCGCCGTTGAGCACGTAGCCATCCTTGCTCTTTACAGCGCGCGTCAGCATTCCACCGGCATTTGAACCGAATTGCGGCTCGGTCAGGCCGAAGCATCCGATCGCCTTGCCCTGCTGCAGTTGCGGCAGCCATTTGTCTTTTTGCGCGTCGGACCCATACGTGTGGATCGGAAACATCACGAGCGCCGATTGGACGGAGATGAAACTCCGAAGCCCCGAATCGCCGCGCTCGAGTTCCTGTGTTACGAGCCCATACTCGACGTTCGACATTTCCGCGCAACCGTAGCCCTTCAGGTTCGCGCCGAAAAACCCGAGTTCGGCCATCTGCGGCACGAGTTGCGTGGGGAATTTTCCCTCGCGGTTGCACTCCTCGATGATGGGGAGGATCTCGTCGTCTACAAACTGCCGAGCCGTTTGCCGCGCGAGCTTTTCCTCGTCGCTCAGCAGGGAATCGAATTCGAGAAAATCGACGCCAGCAAAAGCCATGAGCTTCTCCTTATCGCGGCCATGGCGAGGAGGCCATCCTGAAGAGAAATCCTTCCCTCAGGATGACACGTTTGGCCCAAAGCCGCGCGGTGGCACCGCCGCGCCATTCTAGCGGACCAACACCACTCCGCGCCAGCAGCGCGGCCGGCGTCGCCGGCGTCGCGAGTAGCTTGGCTCCTGGAGCCCGAAACTTTCTGACGCTCTTTCACGTATCCTCGACTATGCAGCAGCGCCAGCCTGAAGCACGGGAGAACTCGGCTCGCAACTGTCGCATGTGGCGGGATATACTCCGCGCATGCGCAAAGGTCCCGGCTGCTGTCTTGCAAAGCTGTTGTGGTTGCCTGCTGTCGGCCTTGTCGCCGTGGCGATACTCTACGGGGTGGTCCCCGTCACCAGCCCGTGGGCCTTCCATATCGGCGGTCGTTCGACGCCGTTCCTGATGTGGCATGGATCAGGCAAGCTGCACACCAAGAGTGGAATCGAATATCCGCTGTACGTAAATTTTTTCCCATCCTCTCATTCGTCCCATCTTCGTATGGACGGCAAGCGTCCCACGGGTGGTTTGCAGGGTTCGGCATGGCTGTGCACTTCGCCCGGTGTGACGCAGTACCTCGATCTGACCGGCACGATCTATGGCGGATGGAGGAGCACGGAGAACAGCACCGTAGGTTGGCGTCTGCTCGAACAGAAGATTTTCGATGTGGGCCAACAGCGGGGCTTCTTCGACCTCGTGGCAAATGGGACGGTCCGAAACGGGTGACGGACGATCGCGGAAGCGACTCGAGCACGTTCCGCTCCGGCCTGCGGATCGAGCATGCATCGGTGACCCTGGCGTGGGGGAATTACTCTAACTTCAAAGCCGCGTGCGCCAGCGCGACAAATTTGCCCGCGCGCCGATGAGAATCAACTGCGATCCCAGCGGTGCCGTCGCAAGCCAGATACCGCGCCCGCTTCGGCAGCCACTTCCTGTGCCTCCAACGATGCCACTCTCGAGGAGCAGGCATCCGGCAGGTTTGTTTAAGCCGCGCGAAGCCGCCAAGAAAAGAGGTACCGCGATGCCGTGGCTTGACTCGGGCGATGGTGCTACTACGATCGCTTGGTCCAGGTAAATGAGCTTTTCGCGACTACAGCCGCTACTACGCTCTTCTCGCGCGATCGTCGCCATAGCGGCAGGACTCTTGCCGTTCGCGTTCGGTCGAACCCTGAACAATTGGGCGAGCCGCGGCTCCATCAATCGCGCCGAACGCGAACGGGCGCTGCGCAACCCGCGCGATCCGCTCTGGACGCGCCCCGCGCCGGACGTTTATCGCGTAAAGATCGAAACCACGAAGGGCGATATCGTTCTCCAAGTGAGGCGTTCGCTCGCGCCGCGCGGCGCCGACCGGTTCTACCATCTGATGGAGACGGGTTTTTACGACAATTCCCGGTTCTATCGCGTGATAGCGGGGCGCTTCGCGCAGTTTGGTATTGCAGGCGATCCGGCGATCGCGCAGATTTGGAGGAACCAGCGCTTCCCGGATGACCCGGTGCGCGCCTCGAACGTTCGCGGCACGTTCGCTTTCGCCATGACCGGCCCTGACGCGCGTACCACGCAGATCTATGTCAACACGGGCGACCAGTCGCGCCTGGACGCGATGGGCTTCGCGCCATTCGGAAAAGTGGTTCAGGGAATGGACGTCGTCGATACGCTCTATTCCGGCTACGGAGAACGCTCAGGCGGAGGCATGCGCGCCGGGCATCAGGGCAAGCTCTTTGAGGAAGGCAACGCCTATCTCGACCTCCAATTTCCTCTCCTCGACAAGCTACTCAGCGCCATCATCGTCTCTCCTTGAGGATTTAAAGAATGGTGATTGAGCCAGGCACACAATGCCGTCAGGTGCGTGTCTCTTGAGGTCTCAGATTTCTTGCCTGATGACGGGTGAAAGAACTAGTTTTCGGGGACGACCCAGTCGTCAGGAGGGAAATCAATCTGCCAGAAGGAAGCCATGGGCTTCTCAAATTCAATTCCCATCTGTGACCTTCCAGCCTGGGGCTTGCTGGCGTAGACGATTCGGCAGTTCAGCGATTGTTCCGTGGCCTTGTTCGACACGCGGATCTGCTGACCTGCCGTGACCTGCGTTGCCAGCGAAATCAGGGCGCCATGGGCATTCACGACCAGAGTACGCGTCTCTTCCTTGAAATCCTGGCCGGACGCGCTTTTCCCGCTGACCAGGATGGGCACGCTGAGGAGGACGCGCAAACTCCTGCGCCGTCCGGGATCCGCAACCCAGCTCCTCGTCTCCGTCTCTGCCACCGTAGGGAGCGGCATAATCGAAATACACTACTGGTACGAGACGTACGCCGCAATAGGACTAACGTCCTATCGCCCCCGTCTCGGAGCCGCGTGCTATCTCATTGATACTGAGGCGCTTGCCCGGCGGAGCGCTAACAATGCAGAATTTTGTCGCGCCCGTCTTTCACGTTCCGCGTCGCGTTCCTGGTGTCAGCAATCAGTCGCGCGTGCCGCACGATGGACTCGTAGTCATACGCCGAGTGGTCCGTCGCGATCAGAACGCAATCATAGCTGGCAAGCCGCTCGGGAGTCAGGTCGACGGAGCGCATGTGTGAGAAATCATAGTGACGCATCTTCTGCAGTGCGGGAAAGTATGGGTCGTTGTACTCGATCTTCGCGCCGCGATCCGTCAGGAGTTCGAGAAGCTTCAGGGACGGCGACTCGCGCAAATCGTCCACGTCTTTCTTGTAAGCGACTCCGAGGAGCAGAATCTTCGACCCCTTTATGCTCTTCTCGCGCTGGTTCAGCGCTTCGCCGACCGATTCAATCACCTGGTAAGGCATCAGCGTGTTGATCTCCCCCGCCAGTTCGATGAATCGTGTGGCGAAGTCGTATTCGCGCGCTTTCCAGGAAAGATAAAACGGGTCGACGGGAATGCAGTGGCCGCCAAGGCCAGGGCCGGGATAAAAGGGCATGAACCCGAACGGCTTCGTCGCCGCGCCGTCGATCACTTCCCAAATGTCGAGGCCCATGCGCAGGCTGAGAAGTTTCAATTCGTTCACCAGAGCGATGTTCACGCATCGAAAGATGTTTTCGAGGAGCTTGACCATCTCCGCCGCGCGCGTCGAACTTACCGGCACAACGCGCGAAACGATCTGCGCGTACAGATTCTGCGCTGCCTGGCTGCTTGCCGGATTCACGCCTCCGACGATCTTGGGAATCTGCGCCAGACCGTAATTTTTGTTTCCGGGGTCTTCGCGTTCGGGTGAAAAGGCGAGATAAAAGTCTCCGGCTACATCCTTGCCGCTTGCGCCGTTATCGATCGGGCAGTGCAGGCCGCTCTTTTCAAGGATCGGAAGAACCAATTCTTCCGTTGTTCCGGGATAGGTGGTGCTTTCGAGGACCACCAGTTGGTTGCGTTGCAGATTCGGCGAAATCTCGCACGCGGTATTCTCCACGTAGGTCATATCCGGCTCGCGCCGCGCGTCCAGCGGCGTCGGGACGCAGATGAGGACCGCGTCCATTTCCCTCAGCCTGGAAAAATCGGTCGTGGCGCTGAAGTGCTTCGCTTCCACGTGCTGGCGAATCTTTTCCGCCGGGATATGCTGGATGTAGGTCTGTCCGGCGTTCAGCTTGTCCACCTTCGAGGTATCAAGATCGAAGCCCGTCACGCGGTGGCCAACGTCGGAGAAACGGAGGGCCAGCGGCAGCCCCACGTATCCACATCCGATGATTCCGATTTTTATTCCCTTGCCGGAGAAAAACTCAGGAGTGCGTTCGGCGCCCATCAATATCCTCGCAGTATGAATTTGAAAGTGGCCAGCTTCGCGCTGCTGGCGTTGTGAAGGACGGCTTCGGTCCCAAGCACCTTCAATCCAATATAGCAATTTCCGGCGACGGACCAAAGCACCGCTCCTGCGTTTGCCGATCAAACTTCGATCGTTTCCGCGATGGCCCTTAGAATCGCATCGGGATCTACCTTCGAAGCTCTTAGGAGCGGCGGTCAGCCGTTTCATCTCGTGGAATTTGGCGCAGGCCGCTTCGGCATACGCTTCCATGATCGGCTTCACGTGATCGGCAAGTATCGGCAAGAATCGGCAAAATCGGCAAGGCGTTGACGTGAGCCGGGCGCGATGCGATAATTCGCTTCTTTGTGCGGACGCTGAAACCGCGTTCGTGCGCGGGGCCGGCCATAAAGAGGGGTGGCCGCTCGCAGGCAACAGGCACGCGCAGGCGAGGCGACTGCAAGCGAGTTCATTCCTGAACGATGGACATTCTCCACCAGCTCGGCGAATTGTTCCTTCAAGCTGTGCCCACGATCATTCTGGTTTTGCTTTTCTATTTGTTCCTGCGATGGTCGTTCTTCGGGCCGCTGCAAAAGGCCATGGCGGAGAGATCTTCGCGGATCGAAGGGGCGCGCGCGGAAGCGGCCGCGCTGGAAGCAGAGGCGAAGCAGGAACTCGATTCCTATCAGCAGGCCCTCACCAAGGCTCGGCGGGAAATCTATCAGGAACAGGAGCGGGCCCGGCAGGCTATTCTCGACGAGCGCGCTCGTCTGTTGAAGGCCATGCGCGCACGGACGCAAGAGGAAGTCGCGGCTGCGAAGGAACGGATCGCGGCGGAAATCGCCGATGCCCATCGCGAGACGGAACGGCAAATTCCCGAACTCGCCGCCCAGATTGCCCGGGCCATTCTCGATCGTCCTTCCGGACTGGCGGGAGGTCCGGCGCAATGAGACGCGCCTTGGTTCGCTTCGCATCCCTCGGACTGCTCGTTTTCACCGCCGCGATGCCGCTGCTGGCGCAGGATGCAGGCCAGTCTTCAGCGGACACCCCGGTCGGATGGGTTTTCCGGTGGATCAATTTTGCGATTGTGTTTGGCGCGATAACATACTTGGCCGTCAAGAAGGGAGGCCCGTATTTCCGGCGCAATGCCGAGGTGATCGCGGAGCGGGTCGCAGAAGGAGCTCGGGCGCGCGAAGCGGCGGAGGAGCACCGGCGGCAGATCGAAGCGAAACTTGCGGGTCTGGATAAAGAGGTCGAGGGGATGCGCGCTGCCGCAAAGCGCGACTCCGAGGCGGAAATCCAGCGGTTACGCGCCCTGGCCCGCGAAGATGCGGAGCGGATTGAGAAGGCGGCTCAGGCCGAGATTGCCGCGGCGGAACGTGCTACCCGGCTCGAATTGAAAGCCCTGACGGCTCGCTTGACGGTCGAGCGCGCGGAGGTGCTGCTCAGGCAGGAGCTCGATCCGGAAAATGACGGGGCCCTGTTCCGCGCGTTCGTGGTCGAACTGGGCGGGAGCGCGAATTGAACGGCCCGCTGGCTCGAAGATACGCGGCCGCTCTCGCCGATGTGGCGATTGAGCAGAACAACAGCGAAGCGGTCAAGAGCGGATTCGCATCGTTTGTCGATGCGTTCTTCGAGTCGGATGATCTGAGGAACTTTCTTGGAAGTCCGGGTTTGGATGCGGGAGCCAAGCGGAGCGTCATCGAAAAAATCGCGGAGCGCATGAACGTGACTCCAGCCGTGCGGAATTTTATATGGATTATTGTGGACCATCGCCGCACGGAAATGTTGCGCGACATTGAGACTGCCTTCCGCGAGGAGCTGAACGCGCGGCTTGGCATCGCCGAAGCTGAGGTGACATCGGCGCGTTCGTTGAACGAGAGCGAGAGAAGGGAATTGACGTCGACGCTCGAGCGCCGCACCGGGAAGAAAATCGAAGCCACGTTCCGCGAGGACAAGGATTTGCTCGGCGGCGCGATGGTGCGCGTCGGGTCGACGATCTATGACGGTTCCGTGCGCGAACAGCTCAGCGCGATTGCGCGCGGAGCTCGAGATCGGAATAGGAGCAGGGATGGCGAACATCAAGGCGGACGAGATCACAAGAATCCTGCGGGAGCAGATCGAGAACTACAAGCAGGTCGTCGCGGTCGAAGAAGTTGGCTCGGTGATTTCCGTCGGCGACGGCATTGCCCGCCTTCACGGGCTCGACCGCTGCATGGCCGGTGAGATGCTTGAGTTTCCGCATGAAGTTTTCGGCATCGCGCTGAACCTGGAAGAGGACGAGGTCGGCACCGTTCTGCTGGGCGATTACACCGAAATTTCCGAAGGCGACACCGTGAAGCGCACGGGCAAAATCATGTCCGTGCCCGTGGGAGACGCTCTGGTCGGGCGAGTGGTGGACCCGCTGGGGCAGCCGCTCGACGACAAAGGGCCGGTGCTGACGGACACACGCAATCCGCTCGAGCGCCTAGCGCCTGGGGTTGTCGATCGGCAGCCTGTGCGCGAGCCCGTGCAAACGGGTATCAAAGCCATCGATTCGATGATCCCGATCGGGCGCGGCCAGCGCGAGCTGATCATCGGCGACCGGCAAACCGGAAAAACCGCTCATCATTCTGGACACGATTCTCAATCAACGCGGCGGCGACCTGATCTGCATCTACTGCGCCATCGGGCAGAAGCGTTCGACGATCGCGCAGGTGGTCAAGACGCTGACCGATTAGCGACGCGATGGACTACACGATCGTCGTGGCTGCCTCGGCCGCCGAGCCGGCCACCATGCAGTACATCGCACCATTCGCCGCGTGCGCCATGGGCGAGTTTTTCCGCGACAGCAAGCGGCACGCGATCTGCTTCTACGACGATCTTTCCAAGCACGCGCAGGCCTACCGCGAGATTTCGCTGCTGCTGCGGCGGCCGCCGGGCCGCGAGGCCTATCCCGGAGACGTCTTCTTCCTGCACTCGCGGCTGCTCGAGCGCGCTGCGAAACTGAGCGACCCGCTCGGCGCCGGATCGCTCACCGCGTTGCCTGTCATCGAAACGCAGGCGGGCGACGTGTCCGCTTACATTCCGACGAACGTGATTTCGATCACGGACGGACAGATTTATCTCGAAGCCGATCTCTTCAATGCGGGCATCCGTCCCGCAATCAACGCCGGTATCTCCGTGAGCCGCGTCGGCGGAAACGCGCAGATCAAGGCCATGCGCCAGGTTTCGGGAACGTTGCGCTTGGATATGGCGCAGTACCGCGATCTGGCGGCTTTCGCGCAGTTCGGCACCGAGCAGCTCGACAAAGCGACTCAGGCGCAGCTCGGCGCGCGGCCAGCGACTTGACGGAGGTTCTGAAGCAGGATCAGTACCAGCCGCTGCCCGTCGAAAAGCAGGTGATGATCATCTTCGCCGGCGCAAACCGATACCTCGACGATCTGGAAATTTCCGAAGTGCGCAAATTCGAGAAGGAACTCTATCCCTTTCTCGATACGAATTACAGCGACCTCTTGAAAACTTTGCGCGAGAAGAAGGCGTTTGACGATGCTCTTCGCGCCGAGGCGAAGAAAGCGCTGGACGCCTTCAGGCAGGGCTTCAAGGCGAACGAAAGCGCGGTCGCAGCGGATTGACGCTCAGCCCCTGACTTATGCCCACGCTCCTCGATTATCGACGGAGGATTCGTTCGATCAAGAGCACGCAGCAGATTACGCGTGCGATGAAGTTCGTCGCCGCCGCGAAGCTGCGCCGTGCTCAAACGGGCGTTTTCGCCGCTCGACCGTACGCCCGTGGGATCGTTCGCGTGCTGCGTTCGGCTGCGGCGCGCATGGAGACGGCGGCGCACCCGCTTCTCGAACGGCGCGCGGAAGAGCAGGTCCTGGTCGTGATCCTGACGGGCGACCGGAGCCTGGCTGGGGCGTTCAACGCGAACGTGATCCGGCGCGCGATTCAGTTCCTCCGGGAACGCGCGGCCAACAAGAACGAGATACTCATCGTGGGCAAGAAGGGCCGCGACACGCTCCGGAAACGGGGCTGGAAGTTCGTCGCGGAATATCTGAACGTTTCGAGCGCGGTTGATTTTGGCAAGGCCAAGGAAATCGCGGCGAAAATCGCGGACCTCTATACGAAGAAGGAAGTGGACGCGGTCTACGTGATCTACAACGAGTTCAAGAATGTGATCGTCCAGAGACTTCGGGTGGAGAAGCTCCTGCCGATTGACCCGGCCGTCGTCGCCGAGAAAAGGGACGAAGCGGGAAGCGCGGCGGGACGCGGGGACTCCGAATCTTCGTTGCCGCGTGAGCTTTCGCCTTCCGGAAAATCCTTTATCGTTGACTATATTTACGAGCAGCCCGTGGAGGAAATATTCGCGCACCTTGTGCCCCGGTATCTCGAAGCGGAAGTATTTCGAATACTGCTGGAATCGGCTGCCGCCGAACACGCCGCGCGGATGACAGCGATGGATTCCGCCACGCGAAATGCGTCGGAACTGATCGATCGGTTGACCTTGCAGATGAACAAGACGCGGCAGGCGGCGATCACGAAGGAGCTGATTGAAATCGTGAGTGGAGCGGCCTCGGCGGTGTCGTAAGCGGTGAACCACCAATCACGAATTTAGGAGTTGCCATGGCAAACGAGCAGGCAAGAGTCGGGCGTGTCGTCGAAGTCATCGGCCCGGTTGTGGACATTCAGTTCGAGGAAGGCCACCTGCCCTTGATCCATAACGCGGTGCACATCACCAGCGAAGGGTTCGATGTTCCTGAGCCGATGGACATCGTCGCTGAAGTCGAGCAGCATTTGGGCGAAGGGCGCGTGCGCTGTGTCGCGATGAAGCCGACCGAGGGCATGGTGCGCGGCATGAAAGCCGAGGATCTGCGACAGCCGATCGAGGTTCCGGTGGGGCGCGCAACACTGGGGCGCGTGCTGAACGTGCTCGGCGAGCCGGTGGACAACCTGGGCCCCGTGAAGACCGAGAAGCGCTATCCCATTCATCGTCCCGCTCCCTCCCTGGAGGACCAGTCGACCACGCTCGAAATGTTCGAAACGGGCATCAAGGTGGTGGACCTTATCGAGCCCTACCTGAAAGGCGGAAAGATCGGGCTCTTCGGCGGCGCTGGCGTAGGCAAAACGGTGCTGATTCAGGAGCTCATCCACAACGTCGCGCTTAAGCACGGCGGCGTTTCGGTGTTCGCGGGAGTGGGCGAGCGCACGCGCGAGGGCAACGACCTATGGCTCGAAATGCAGGAATCGAAAGTTATCGTGGCCGGCGACTCCGAAAAATCGCGTTGCGCGCTCATCTACGGGCAAATGACGGAACCGCCCGGCGCGCGCCTTCGCGTCGGCTTGACCGGGCTGACCGTTGCCGAGTACTTCCGCGATGAAGAACATCTCGATGTTCTGCTTTTCATCGACAATATTTTCCGTTTCGTGCAGGCAGGCTCGGAAGTTTCGGCGCTGTTGGGCCGCATGCCTTCGGCGGTCGGGTACCAGCCGAACCTGAACACCGAGATCGGCGAACTTGAGGAGCGCATCACTTCGACGAAAAACGGATCGATTACGTCCGTCCAGGCGGTTTATGTTCCGGCAGACGATTACACGGATCCCGCGCCGGCTGCCACATTCTCGCACCTGGACGCCACGACGAACCTCAGCCGGCAGATCGTCGAGCGAGGAATTTACCCCGCCGTGGACCCGCTGGCCAGCTTCTCGCGAATTCTCGATCCGCGCATCGTAGGAAACGAGCATTACAATGTGGCTCGCAGCGTGAAGTCCGTTCTGCAGCGATACAGGGAGCTGCAGGACATCATCGCCATCCTCGGAATCGAGGAGCTGTCCGACGAAGACAAGCAGACGGTGGCGCGAGCCCGCAAGATCGAAAAGTTCCTCTCGCAACCGATGTTCGTCGCGGAGCAGTTCACGGGCCTCGAAGGGAAGTACGTGAAGATCGAGGACACCGTGCGCGGCTTCAAGGAAATCGTCGAAGGCAAGCACGACGAGCTTCCCGAACAGGCGTTCTACATGGTGGGAACCATCGAGGAAGCGCAGCAAAAAGCGGAGAAAATCGCCGCGCTGGCGTAGGGTTGCGACGCGGCGTATCGGACTAAGACATGCTGCCCGACAAAATCGAACTCGAAGTGGTCACGCCGCAGCGGCTCGTCCTGCACGAGGACGTAGAGTCGGTGGAGCTGCCGGGCCTCGATGGGTACCTCGGCGTTTTGCCCGGCCATGCGCCGCTGCTCACCGAGCTCGGTATCGGCGTGTTGACGTATCGCGCGAACGGCCAGGGCCACGTCCTCACCGTAATGGAAGGCTTCTCGGAAGTGCTCCCGGATCGCGTGATCGTGCTGGCCGAAGTTTCCGAGCGCGCCTCGGAAATCGATGTCGAGCGGTCGCGGGCGGCCTTGCAAAGGGCTCAGGGGTTGGTTGCAAAGACTGGCTCGCCCGACATCGACTGGAAGCGCGCGCAGTCGGCCCTGCAGCGCGCGATGGTGCGCATCCAAGTCGCATCGAAGGCCGGGAGCTGAATCCGGCGGTGAGTGTCCGCATCTAAATTGATGGATGGGTTGCTCTGGCTTGCACGAGTGACGAATTACGAGCCAGGATCGATGCTGCACGCATTGCCGCTCAGCACCGACCAACCACTGAACAATGGCTGATATCACGATCTACGGGACGTTCTTCTGCTGCGATTGCCGGCGCGCCAAGCAATTTCTCCGCGAGCGCGGCGTCGCGTTCCGCGAAGTCAACATCGACGAGGAACCAGGAGCAGAGGACGTTGTTCTGCGCGCAAACGACGGGCGCCGAAAAGTTCCCACGATTGAGATCGGCGGGCGCTACTTCGCGTGCAGCCCGTTCGACCCGCACCAACTCGCGGAAGAATTGAACATCCCCCTGAATCCGTCGAAGCGCTGAGACCGGTGATCAGTGATTTGTGGTTGACGGTCGACGATTGAAGCCGAGCGCGTCACTGGCTCCGTCCCCAAAAGTCCAAATAAACGTTTGTGATGAGCTCGGAGATGGCCGCGAAGACTCCTTCCTAAACTGCTGTTTAGCAAAGAGAAAATGCAGAGCTGAGGGGTTGCCTTTCGCCGCCATTCCCGCCCATTTTCTCAGGGAATAGAGGGAGACGTCCACATCTTGCGGTCCGTTTCCGCCCTGTTTCCCTCCGGTGGTGTAAACGAAAAACTCATCCCGATCGAGGCCAATCATCTTGTCAGGCGGTTCGATGAAGAGGCCGTACCAGTCCGTATCGTCCGTGCCGTCGACCTTTGCGCCGTGTAGCTGCGAGCCGCCGACAAAGGCCATGATCAGATTGGGTTGATACGGGAATCCGTACCTTTCAAAATCTGGTCTCGAAGGAGCACGAATCGCCAGTCACAAATCACGACGACTCACCCACTCACACCAATCCGGCGCCACGGGTCATTACTCCCGCCGCGTGCAAATCGGGCGTGAGCACGACCAGGTCCGCATCCGATCCGACCGCGAGGATCCCTTTTTTGCCTGCAAGGCCCAGCCGGCGCGCCGGAAGGATTGTCATCATCCGCACCGCATCCGGGAACGGAACACCGAGGGAAACCAGGTTGCGCAGTGCGCGATCGAGCGTCAGCGTGCTGCCCGCAAGCTTGCCCTCGGAGTTGCGACAGACGCCGTCCCGCACCGTCACTTCGAACGTGCCGAGACGATACGTCCCGTCGCCCATCCCGGTAGCCGCGATGCCATCGGTGATTGCGAGAACCGTGTCGAACCCCTTCACGCCAAGCAGCACCTGAATCGCCGGGCCCGCAACGTGAACCAGATCGGCGATGATCTCTGCCGTCACGTCGGGCTCCGTCATCACAGCGGCGATTACGCCTGGATCGCGGTGCGTGAACGGACGCATGGCGTTGTACGTGTGAGTGGCGTGGCGAGCCCCGGCGCGAATCGCTTCGCGCGCCTGACGGTAATCCGCGTCGGTGTGGCCCAGGCCCACGACGAGTCCCGCCGCCACAGCATGTTTGACGAGTTCCATCCCGCCGGCCAGTTCCGGCGCCAGCGTGATCATGCGCGCGAGCCCGTCAGCGGCCTGCAGAAATCTATCCAGCAGCTGAGTGGACGGCTTTTCGAGGCACTGCGCCGGATGCACGCCGCGCTGCGCTGGGCTGATGAACGGCCCTTCGAGGTGCACGCCGAGAATCTCCGCGCCGAAGCGCCCGCCCTGTTCACTCGCATGTTTGCGGATGTATCTCGCAATGCCTTCGAGGCTCTTGCACGTGTCGTCGACTGGTGCGGTTACGGTGGTGGCGACCATCGACGTGGTTCCGTAGCGTGCGACTGTCGAGGTGACGCGGTCCAGCGCGCGAGCGTCCGCTTCCATCACGTCGTGTCCACCCGCTCCATGGATGTGGACGTCGACGAAGCCGGGCACAACCGTCATTCCGCCAGCGACGTAATCCAAGGCGCCTTCCGGAACAGTGACTTGATCGCGATGGCCGAGCGCGACGATTCGGCCGTCGTCCACCAGAATCACCGTGTCGTTCAACTCGTCTTGCGGTGTGAGAACGCGGCCGGCGTAAATGGCGATCGGTGGCATGGCTCGAACATGCTACCGAACTCGGCGGGAAATTCACAGGACGACTCTCAGGTTTGCATCAGATGAAGAAAGTGTTCCCGCGAGCGGTTACTGAACCAGTTCAAGCTCGTAGCCATGGGACTGCAGCGCGGCCTTCAAGTCGGCGATGTGGCCAGGACCGCGCGTTTCCATGGTGATGTCGATTGCCGTGTCGCCCAGCACGACGCCGTAATGTGCTCGGCTGAACGACGTCTCGACGATATTCGCTTTCTCCGAAGCAATCACTGTGGAAAGGCGTTGCAGCGCTCCCGGATGGTCGGGCAGGTGAATTCGGATGCGCACCAGGCGTCCGTCCTTCACCAGGCCGCGCTCGATGATACGTGAGAGCAGCGATACGTCGATATTGCCGCCGCTCACCAGAACGCCCAGTGTTTCACCGGCGCTCCTTGGGATCCTGTCGTTCAGAAGCGCCGCGACTGCGACGGCGCCGGCTCCCTCCGCCAGGGTTTTCTCTTTTTCCAGAAGCTGCAGGATCGCGTTCGCGATTTCCTCTTCGTCGACCGTCACAATTTCATCGACGTACTTTTCAACGAGCGGCAGAGTCCGAGCGCCCGCGCAGCGCACGGCGATGCCGTCGGCGATCGTCTTGTTCGCAGGCAGGGTTACAAGAGCGTGCCGCTCGAGTGCCGCCTTCATGGACGGCAAGCGCAAGGTTTGCACGCCAATCACTTTCGCGCGCGGACTCGTCTCCTTCAGGGCGCAAGCCACGCCCGCGATCAATCCGCCACCCCCAATCGGGATAACCACCGCATCGAGGTCGTCCATCTGCTCGAGCATCTCGATGCCCAACGTTCCCTGTCCCGCGATCACCGCCTCATCATCGAACGGGTGAATGAATGTAAGGTGCTGCTCGTTGCATCGGCGGATCGCTTCCTCGCACGCTTCGTCGTAGTTCGCGCCGGAAAGCACCACCTCGGCGCCGTACCCCCGCGTTGCCGAAACCTTCACCAGCGGCGTCGTCAGCGGCATGCAGATTTGCGCCGCGATGCCGCGCTTGGCGGCGTGGTAGGCGACAGCCTGCGCGTGATTTCCTGCAGACGCTGCGATCACCCCGCGGGCGCGCTCCTCCGGCGAAAGCAGCAGGATTTTGTTCAGCGCCCCGCGCTCCTTGAACGAGCCGGTGGCCTGGCGATTCTCGAACTTCAGGAAAACGGAGCGGCCCGCTGCCTGAGAAAAGGTCTCCGAGCGGGCGAACGGAGAAACGCGAATCGCACTTCGCACGCGTTGCAGCGCAGCTCGAACTTCCGCGATCGTGACCAATTTGTCGGAGACTCCTTTCGCCAAAACCGGCCGGCGCGATGAGCGTCGGCCCATGCAACTGTCACGACAGGTATGAAGCCACTTATTTTAGACGCAAAACTTGCCAGGGATGCACGACGATCGTCCCGATTTCTACGGAGCCACGTCGATCGCCCAGCCCTCTCTTAAGTCGATCGCCGCCTTCGCGTTGCCCGGGCGGCTTTGCGAGAAAGCAGCATGCCACATTGTGAAAACGGTTGTTTCCCGCAGTTCGGATCGCGGCGCGAAGCGTATAATCCAGCTTCGCTCGCAAAGGATACGTACATGAATCGCTTGCTCGTCGCTCTGTTCATCTCCCTTATATACCTGGGCACTGCATCGGCCGCCCGGTCCTCGGATGTCACCGTGACCGTGCGAAATCCCACGAACCTGACGCGGTCCAATGAGACGATTACCCTCGATGCATCCACTCTGCGCCGCCTCCTTTCGGTGGACGATATTCGCCGCGTGCATGTGCGGGATGTCCAGTCTGGACAGGACCTGCTGACGCAAGCGGTCGACACGAACGGGGACGGCAAGCACGAGGAGTTGATTTTCCAGACGAATATTGCGCCCAACGAAACGAAGAAGTTTACGCTCAGCGTCGGCGAACGCCGCATACCGGCCCCGCGGGAGTTCAAGGCGTACGGCCGTTTCGTGCGCGAGCGCGAGGACGACTTTGCCTGGGAGAATGACCGCATCGCGCACCGAATGTACGGCAAAGCCCTCGAAACTTCGCTCATCGATCCGCTCACGAGCAGCGCCGTTGACGTGTGGGTGAAGCGCGTCTCCCGGCTGGTGATCAATGATTGGTACATGGTCGACGATTATCACCGCGAGCACGGCGAAGGCGGAGATTTCTACAACGCCGGCAGTACGCGCGGCTGTGGCGGCAACGGAATCTGGAAGGAAGGCCAGCTCTATCCGTCCACAAACTTCATTGACTCGCGCGTGTTGGCGAACGGCCCGATTCGCGTCATGTTTGAGCTGACCTACCCCGCTTGGGACGCCAATGGAACCGCCGTCGCTGAAGTCAAGCGAGTCAGTCTGGATGCCGGGCAGGACTTCGACCGTTTTGAGAGCCGCTACACTCTCGAAAGCCGCACGGCGCGACTGACGGACGCGATCGGCATCCGGAAAGGGACGAACGCCGCGGTTTCCGAGCCGGAGGGCACGGCAACCATGCGGACCTGGGAGACGCTTCCGGACGATCACGGACAACTTGGCTGCGCGGTCATCGCTGATCCCGCTAATTTTGGCGATTTTAAAGAAGATGCCAAGAATTTCTTGATGATCGTGAAGGTGCCGGAAAACCGGACCGCTGTATACTACGCCGGATTCGGCTGGAGCAAGAGCGGCTTCCCAACTGCTGAAGCCTGGAATCAATACGTTACTCAATATGCCCGGCAATTGCGCTCTCCGCTCGAAGTCACCATATCGGGACAATAGCTCTGAGGGCGCTTTGGCCGCGCAGATTCGGTGAATGATGGGAGTACAACCTTGAGCGGATTCGGCAGGATGTTGGCGTTGCTCTTCGTGACTGGCCTTGCGGTCTTGGGCGCCCGAGCGCAGAACGCGCCGCACACGAAATATTTTTCAGATTGGCCGGCGGCCACTTCACCCCAGGACGTCGGGAAACGCGTCGCGGAACATTTCGTAACGAGTCCACATGCGAATCCGGAGCACATCGTTTATGAGGAGGTGTGTACCTGGTACGGAGCGCTCACGTTCGCGCAGCTCTCCGGAGATAAGGCGCTCACTTCCGAGCTCATCCAGCGGTTCAATCCGTTACTGAGCGCTCCTGGATCGGCTCTTGTTTCGGACAAGCGGCACGTGGATTTTTCGATGTTCGGAAGCCTTCCGCTCGAGATTTATATCGAGACGAAGGATCCGAAGTACCTGGCGCTCGGGAAAACGTTCGCGGATGCGGAGTGGGAAAATCCACAGCCGGACGGTCTGACTTCCGAGACGCGCTACTGGATCGACGACATGTATATGATCACGATCCTGCAGGTCCAGGCGTTTCGCGCAACCGGCGATTCCCGCTATCTTGATCGCGCCGTAAAAGAAATGGTGGCCTACATCGACAAGCTCCAGCAGCCGAATGGATTGTTCTACCACGCGCCCGATGCGCCCTTCTTCTGGGGACGCGGCAACGGCTGGATGGCCGCGGGTATGTCCGAGATTTTGCGCTCGCTTCCCGAAACTCATCCCCAGCGAGCCCGCATCCTCGGCGCGTACCGTAAAATGATGAAAGCTCTGGTGAGTCTCCAGGGCCGGGACGGAATGTGGCGGCAATTGATCGATCATCCCGAATCCTTCGAGGAAACCTCCGGCAGCGGCATGTTCACATTCGCTTTGATTACCGGTGTGAAGAACGGCTGGCTCGACGAAGACGCCTACGGCCCGGCGGCCCGCAAGGCGTGGCTTGCGCTGGCCGGCTTTGTCGATCAGAACGCGGACGTCACCAACGTGTGCGTCGGCACGGGCAAAAACAGCAGCCTCGAATTTTATCTGACTCGCCCGCGCCACACGGGAGACGACCATGGCCAGGCGCCCGTTCTATGGGCCGCTTCGGCGCTGCTGAGATAAGGTCAGCCACGAATCCAGATTCTTGACACATTCAGGGGAGCTTTCTTAAATAGAAATTGTGAGGAGACGGCAGAGCCGGGACGCCACCCTGTCCTCGACTCGCCTTGTTCGACGGTTGCGCCGGCCTTTTTGGGCGACCCGACCGAAACGAAATGCAGCGCGCGATAGGAGCAGCCATGAGCACGCAAACAAGTCCTGCTGTCGACAAGATGGTCTTCCGCAAGACCAACCAGCACACCGGCCGCCGGATTTCGGTGACTCCGGCGAACAGCACGAACAAACATCTTTGCTACGGGCGAATCCTTCTGAATTCCTCGACGCCATCCGTTTCGTTCGACAACGGCGGCCAGGAAACCGGGCTGATCTGCCTTTCCGGAGCGGGAAGCGTGAAGACCGCGGGGAAGACTTTCGATCTCGTTCCGTACGATGCGATTTACATCCCGCGCGGCAGCGCGATCCAAGTTTCCACCGGTTCCTCAGTAGACTTCGCCGAGTTTTCCGCCGACGTGGAAGGCTCGTATCCTCTGCAATTCGTCCGCTACTCGGAGATTGCGAAAAATCCTGCGTTCAAGTTCACCACGGGCGCGCCGGGACACCAGCGACAGGTGAATATTTCTCTTGGAAAGAACGTGCAGGCGGGCCGGCTGCTGGTCGGTTTCACGGTTTCCGAGCCCGGCAATTGGACCAGCTGGCCGCCGCACGAGCACGGAAAAATGCTGGAAGAGATGTACGTCTATTTCCATATGCCGGCGCCCGCGTTCGGTCTGCAGCTCGTTTACAACGACGAAGAGTACCCGGAACTCGTCGTTCCCGTTCGCGATGGAGACGCCGTCCTGATGCCGAGCGGCTATCATCCCAACGTTTCGGTTCCAGGGCACACGATCGGTTTCCTTTGGGCCATGGCCGCCCACCGGGAAAAGGAAGATCGTCAGTTCGGCGTCGTGAATGTTCAGCCGGATTTCAACCAGGGCGGCTCAGGCCTGGAAGCGAGCCATAAATAAAACCGGAAGCGCTCGTCCAGGATATCCCCAACCCTTCGCGATCGCCTGAAAACTCGCCGGCGCCGGAACGATTCCGCCCGAACGAAAACCGAACGCGGAATGACGCGCCGCGTCGTACCGTCCGGCGCTGAAAATCCGGCCATCTCACAAAATCTTATGTGCTGAAGGTCTGTTTGCGGGCGACGCCGGTCTTACAACACGTGAACACAAACGCCGGCGGCAGGTTGCGCCAGATGACCCGCTGCTGCACGGAGCTGAAATATCGGTGCAGGAGACGCGCAAGATCGAACTTTCTAACCTGCCCCTTCTCTATCTGCAGGCGATGGAGATACTGATACTGGGTGAGAACGCCGGTTTCGCCGAGGAGGCTGGCCAGTCCCCCAAGCAGGTTCCGCCTCTGCCGGTCGTGCATAAGTCCCAGGGCCAGCGACGACACCGCAGCGTCGACAGAATCGTGCCCGCGCCCGTGTACTTCCTTCTGGAGCGTCTCTGCGCTGGCGTTGATTACTACAAGGCGTGGATCGGAGATGTTTGACCTCAGGTACCTGGAAAAACGAGGGTTGATTTCGAAAGCAAGCAGGGTCGCGTCAAAGGGAATCAGTTTCAGCAACGCGTGAGTCATCGCTCCGGTGCCCGGACCCATCTCAACCACGACGCGCGCCCTCTTCAGCGGAAGCGGTCGCACCATGGCCTGGATCAGAAAACGGGAGCTTGGAGCAACCGCACCAACGGTACGGAAGTCGGTCACCGCTTCCTTCGCAAAGGTTGTCAGGTTCATGTTTTGTGTGGCAACGCCGCTCCAACTGACCCAGAGATCGAATCAGCGGCTGCGAGTGCCTATATCATGTCAAAGCTGTGAGCGAGATTTGGCAGGTTCTTGACAAGCGGGTCGAGCCGCCTCTCGACGAAGCCTCAGTCACAGGCAGGTTACTCCGGCCCATCCATCGCGGTAAAGGACGAAATGAAGTGGCGCGCCCAAGGGACCGATTTTAGAACTTGTCTCCGCGAATTTGTGGCCGGCTTGCCACAAAATGGTGAACTAAGCTTTCAGCGTTTGACCGGTTCGACCACGCGCCCAGTTTGCCACGGTTGAGATGTTTTAGGGCACTTCGGCTTCGGTGGTTTCTACCCAGGGCTCCTGCGCGGGGAGGCGCAAGAATACGGCTTCTTCCAGGTCGTGCGCGCTTTTTGCCTGGTCGGGATAATTGCAGACGAAAATTACGGAGGTGAAGTTGTTGTTGGCGCCCACAAGTCTCAGCGATTGCTCCAACCCGGCCTTTAGCCGGTTCGCGGTCGCCGTGTCCGTGTCGGAGAGCAGGAGGCCGAAAATTGCCCGGTCGAGAAGGTACATCGAGTCGGTAGAACGCATGGTGCGCTCGATGGCGCGGGCCGCGTCGCCTAGCGCCGTCGTCTCTTTGTTTGCGTCGACTGAGTTCCCGGTGAAGATGACTTTCACGAGCAGGACCGACAGCGTTTGCTGCCTTGCGGCGGCGCGACGGTAGTCCATCGCGAGGCGATCCTGGAAGTGACTCAGGTCCGGAATCGAATGCAGCAAATCCGCATTGCCGCGGTTCTGCAATTCGACGTTCCTCTGCAACTGCGACACGAGCTGCTGCTTCACATTCCGAAACGTCCTCTGACGGTCGAGCAGATAGGCCGCAATCAGGAGCGAGAGGACGCAGAATCCGAAGAAAGCAAAACGCAGCGGCCACTTTTCCGCTTCGTCCGGATGCACGAACACCAGCGGATACATCAGCAGCGCCGAGCCTGCCGCCATCACCACGACAACGACGGCCGCCAGAATCGTTAGTTGGCGTTCGCGGCGCTCCAGCTTGTCGAGTTCAGTTAAATTGAATGCAACCATCGCCTAATCTCCAACGGCGGTAGCGCCCGGAGAATGGTGCATCACTGCCGTACTCGGATTTTCAGCTGAAGCTGGTCTCTGCACAAGCACGTGTTCGTGCGTGTGACTTACGTGTAACCGCGCTTGCAATCTGCCGTTAGACCGCCCAGCGGTCACCCTTTCGCTGCGCTTGTGACTTGCTCGTAGGTTGGGTCTCCGTATTCCCACTGCAACCCAGGGAGGCCTGTGAGGAACGTTGTTACAGAACTGAGATTCGCTTCGGGGGGCACATTGATCGAAACCAGCCTTGGCTGCATACCTTCATAGCTGCAGCCCAGCTGTTGGAGCTCGCGGAGAACGTTCTTAGCTCGGTCATCACCTGCGCGATAATCGTTAAAAATGACTCGCAGCGTGCGGTTACCCGCTACTCTGAATTGGCCCCTTTCGATCGTTTGATTTGGCCCCACCCTACTGAAACTCATATACCGTGTACTCCGCTTCGGGCTCAGTCGCCCAAAGGGAGGTCGGGTGGACAGGAGAGCCAAAGTGGAGCTATTCGAGCAGATACGACGGGAGTACGAGCGTGGTGGGGGAACGATCCGAGGAATCGCCAAGAAGTTGGGGATTCACCGGCGCATCGTGCGTGAGGCAGTGCTCAGTGCTGTTCCAGCGGAGCGAAAGACGCCTGTGCGCGACAGGCCGAAACTGGAACCAGCGAAGGCTTTTGTGGAAGCGATTCTGGAAGCGGACCAGAAGGCGCCACGGAAACAACGGCACACGGCACATCGAATCTGAGACGGGGGCGCACGCCATCTGGGCCGTACGTCCTATCCCTATAACGTACCGGCTTATTGCCCAGGAGGATCTTTGCGACCCGGAATTCCTTTCGGGCTGGTTCACGCCGAGATCACCGAGAGTGCGCCGTGTTCCTTGCGGGTCGGCCGGACGGTGATTTCAACATCCTGACGCAGAGCAGTAAGGAACTCCATAAGGCGTCCAACGGAGAAGCTACCCGCGCGGTTCCGCATCAGAAGGGAGACCTGCGGTTGCTGCACGCCGAGGATTTTGGCGATCTCAACCTGTGTCATGCCGCTGTCCTTGAGGATGGTATAGATTTGCAGGGTGAGCTGCGCCTTGAGCAGCTCTTGCTCAGGATTGGGAAGTCCAAGGTCAGCAAAGATGTTCCCGCTGCCTTCGGTTACGCGGGCAGCGCGATTGCGGGTTTTTTGGGCCTTCGTCTTCATTTTTGTTCTGCCTTTCTCGGTAGTCGCGCTCTGCATCCGCAAGTCTCTGTTTAATTAGATCGATCTCTCTGGGCGGAGTGGCGATGCCTTTTGTGGACTTCTTCTGAAATACATGCAAAACATAGATGGCATCCATGAAAACGCACCGTGTAAACGGCCCGCCACGCATTGCCGTGGTGCGAAGCCACAATTTCGAGTACGCTGGCACCGCCGAAGCCTTTAAGGGGTTTGGCAGCAGGATCGGTCTTGCCCTCCTGGGCTGCAAAGAGCGCGTGCCCGATGTCGATCCTGACCTGACGAGGGAAAGACCGCAAATCCCTGAGCGATGTTCCAATCCATCTGACGGGCTTCAGAACCTCGTCCATTATATATAAATATACTTATACTCGTATGTCTGTCAAGGGCCGCTTGGATGCCCTGTGCTTCCGTTGTTTGGTGCGGGGCCTGACCTCGGATGAAGTCGGCGGCTTTCTGAGCCTGCGATGCGGCGGAAATACCGTGAATCAGACTTGAGGCTGCAATCCACATCTTGAGATAGACGCACCGTCGCGACTCTGGCAAGGGTTCGTTGTTGCGGGCGCCCCGTGCTCGTTGTGTGAGCGCGGGTTCTGTGGGTCCCGGTTTATTGAGTTCTGAAAGCGTGCGCCTGTTGCGACGAAGAGCTGGCGCGCCTGAGAGGATTTGAACCTCCAACCCCTAGCTCCGGAGGCTAGTGCTCTATCCAATTGAGCTACAGGCGCGCTGGGAAGAACTTCCCGGGCGTTGGGCCATGCGAGGCGGGCATGAAGCAATTCCGCCACCTTCGCGCAGAACGCCTCGCTTGGCCGCATTCTACTTGATTTCCGCGGCCCGATAAAGGAACCACCGGAGCGGCCAGCAGTTTCGGAAGTTTGGTAGTGGCGAGCCCTTCGGAGCAGTTTTCGACCTGAATAGTGCGCTGGGGCAAGTGCGTTTGCGGTCGCGACCTATTTTCGCGGGGTGAATTTTGCTCTGTCGAGACGCCCGTGCGATCTGCCGGGCTCGGCGTGGAAAAATTCACGGGTATCGTGAAGCAACCCCGCCGATCTCAAGTGGAATTGGTGAGGACCGGAATGGAGAGGCCGAGAACGAGAAGGCGGTAGAGCTCAACGGCGGTGCGTGCCGGATGCGACCCGCGATGCAGGTAGCGCAAACGATAGAGCCGCTCCAGTGTGAGACTCAAACAGGTCAGCAGCCACACAATGAGCAGGCTGCATTCGTGATGATGACGAATGTGCTCGAGTCCGTAGCGGTTCTTGGCATCGTTGAAGCCTTCATTTTCGATTTGCCATCGGCTCTTCGCCATGGAGTACAGGCAGCGGCTGCTCACTTCACGCGGAGAGAAATTGGTGAGCCAATAAGCCTCGACAACTTCGCCGTTCCGATGATGTTGGCGGTAACGAATGACACGCACGGTGTCCCACTGCAACCCTTCCCAAGGATCAAAATCGTCTGCATCCCAGATCTCCACACGATCGGTGCCCCCGCGAAAGACGAGGTCCGGCGGTCGGGAGCGGAAGCGCCGCTCAGCCGCTCGAGATAATTCGGGCAGATTGTCCTTCAGTCGGGCGACTACCGGCCAACCCACTTCTGCTGCGACATGCAGAAAAGGGGCGGTGGCAAATTCCCCGTCCACGACCACGTAATCAATGAAGCGCGCCCCCAGGTTCGCGCGCACGCGACGCAACAGGCGCTGCCCCGCTGCATATTCGCTGTCGCCCGGCCCATAGGCTTCGACATCCACGGGTAGGGTGAGGTCACCACCAACCACCGCAGCCAGGACGAGGTGATGACGATAGCCAAGGATTTCTTGCTGAGCATTGCGGTAGGAACGGCACAAGGAACATCCCTTCTTACGCCTTCGTCCGCCGGTCGTGCCATCCAGGGCCAGGCCGACGAAATGACAGTCCTCGAAAGCCTTGTTGCGCTTGGCGCGGTGGAGCACGGAAGCCAAAGCCGCCCGCGTGGGTGCCGGGTCTAAACGTTCAGTGAAATATCCCAAAGCATCATCGCCGAACCTCCGGCTGATGCTTAGGTTCCTCCGTGCTTTCGATCCCACCAGCGACTCAAGGGCCAGAAAAGCCCATTGCCGCAAGATCGTGCCCAGGACCATCGACCACAACAGATCTTTCGCTGGAATCTTGTGGCTGGCACGCCCATCGCCAGGAGAGCGGAAGTAAGCCGACAGAGGAAAGTGCTGGATGACGAACTTCCATACCCGGCGTGGCGTCGGGTTACTCAGGAGCGCTTCCTGTTTTTCTTGCGCTGCTGGCGGGCCAACACTAAAAGCTCGACGTTGGCGGCCAGCACTTCGCGCACGGCATCTTGAAATTCGCGCCCGGCCGAGACGCGCCGCTCGACCTCCTCCACCCAATCCCGGGGGATGCGCTCCACACGGTGCCGGCCTTTGACCATGAAGGTGAGCGTCCAGGCCTCATGGCCTTTCTCGTGAGCGCAATGGCAGCGAGGATTCCCGCAGCGGGTGAAACTGCGGGTGAGGGTTCCGGGCAGCAGATCGGGTGGGATGGGGAAACGGCCGAGCAGATGAAATTTGTGTTGACGAAGACGAGCGGCCCGAGGGCCGCGAGGTTCTTGTTTCATATTGTAGCAATGATGCTACAAGATAAGCAGAAAATGCAAGCTTTTTCTGAACGCGAAAATAGGACGCAGTTCCTCTACTGCCTCAGCTCAGAGGGAAAGGCCCATCCGTCAGGCCTGATTCACGCAAGGTACTCCTTACCTTCCGAGATAGCTGCGGAGCGGCGGAGCGGACGGAGCGGAGATCAGTCCGGAACAGCGCGGGAGTGTGCCACGGTGGGGTCCAACTGGGGCCGGAAGCCTCGGGCGAGTGGTATAATCCCGCTCTTCCATTATGACGAATGCGTTCGCAAAGTGGACAGAAACCGCGGGGTCGCACGCCCTGCGCATTCTTGTCATTCTTCTCATCGCCCTCGTCCTCGCCCGCATCCTCAAGGCGATCACGACGCGGCTGGTCCAGCGCGCGAAGTCTCCGAGCCGCGTGGCGCAGATGCGCGAGCAGCAGACTCGCACCATGGCCGCCTTGCTCTATAGCGTAGGCACCGCGGTGATCGTCGCGGGCGCGATCCTGACGGCACTCCCCGAGTTGGGATTCAATGTCACGCCGGTGGCTGCGGTGGCAGCCGTAGCCAGCCTGGCGCTCGGATTCGGCGCGCAAAGCCTGGTGAAGGATCTGATCAACGGATTGTTTATCGTATTCGAAGATCAGTTCGTGATCGGCGATCTGATTCAGGTGAATGGCGAGACCGGCCGCGTCGAACATCTGACGCTGAGACGAACGGTGCTGCGGAACGTGTCCGGGGCGCTCGTGACGGTTCCCAACGGACTGGTCGGTCAGGTGGCCAACTTGAGCCGCGATTGGTCGCAGACTTTCGTCGACGTCACCGTTCCCGGCGATGAACGGGTGGGACGCGCTTTGGCCACACTCGAGAAAGTCGCGGGCGATTTCCGTACGGCCGCCGACTGGTCCGTCGCTCTGGTTGACGGCCCGCGCGTTCTCGGAGTCGAATCGCTCTCGCTGGATGGCACCGTGCTTCGCATGCAGGTTCGCACCGTGCTGAACCGCAAGGACGATGTCGCGCGCGAGCTCCGCCGGCGCATCAAACTGGCTTTCGAGCAGGCGAGCATACCGCTCACCCAGTCGCACAAGATTCAGGTGCACGCGAACGGCGCTCCATCGCTCGCCGAGGATTCGCTGGTGAGAGAGGAAAAATGGCAGAAGTAGCAGCCGGAGCAGAGCGCCGGGTCATTCCGTACGAGCTCATCGAAGATGCCCGCAAGCACGTCTATGAAGCCGCCGTGCGTACTCCGCTCGTTCGCCTGCAGGATGCCGGCGCTTCGGCGGAGATCTATCTGAAGCTCGAAAACCTGCAGCCCATCGGCTCGTTCAAGATCCGCGGAGCTTACAACGCGGTTCGCTTGCTGCCCGCGAGCCGGCGCCGCGCGGGCGTCTGGACCGTCAGCGCGGGGAACGCCGCGCAAGGAGTGGCTCTCGCGGCGCGCAGGGCGGGCGCGCCCTGCAACGTTCTCGTAATGGACACCGCGCCCACCACGAAACTCGCCGCCATCGAGCGGCTCGGCGCAGAAATTGTCAAAGCCACCTTCGACGAATGCTGGCAGGCCCTTGGCGAGAGGCGCCATCCCGCCATGACGGGCACTTTCGTCCATCCCTTTGAAGACGACGAATTCATTGCCGGGAACGCCACCTGCGGTCTCGAGATCCTGGAGGACCTCCCCGACGTGGATGCGGTTGTGGCCGCTTTTGGCGGGGGCGGGTTGAGCTGCGGGATCGGCACGGTCATGCAGAGGTCCAAGCCCTCCGTAAAAGTCTTTGCAGCCGAGCCGGAGACCGCTTCGCCTCTGGCGCTTTCGTTCTCCAAGGGGTCCGCGCAGCAGTTTCCCGGCTGGACGCGAAGCTGGGTGGACGGCTGCGGCGGCAAGAGCGTATTTCCGCGCATGTGGGCTCTGGCGAATCACGTTCTCGCGGGCTCTATCGTCGTTTCCCTGGACGAAATCCGGCGTGCCATGAAGCTCGTCGCCGAACGCAATCATGTGATCGCGGAAGGCGCCGGAGCCTGCGCGGTCGCTGCCGCGCTGAGCGGAAAGTGCGGGAGTGGGAAAGTGGTTGCCGTAGTGAGCGGCGGAAACATCGACCTCGCCAAGTTCAACGAGCTGACCGCGAACTGAACTGCTCTGAAAACGGCGATTTTTGTATCGATTAGAAATCCAGTTTGTGGTGATAATACAGGACTTCGCCCCATTTCTGTTTGTAAAAAATGCATAACTGAAATTGCAAACGGCGCACGGAATGGCTCGGATGTGCTGCGGTCTTTGAACGAAGCGCTCGCGCGTCAGCTTCTCAAGCGTAATCCTGCGCTGTTTCAGGAGCACGTGGCCCGGGCGCAAGAGCGACGAAGAGTTCCTCCGAAAACAGCGGCTCGACGGAAACAGGACCGTCGTCGATCGTGCGAGTTGTGCGGGAAAAAATCAGCTAGAATCGGCATCGCACAATGAATGCTTATCGAATCACGCTCGCCAACCTTCGGTTCCCGGCGCATCCTCAAGAATCGGTCACCGCAGCCGAACGAGCTATCGCCCGGGCCGCAGTTGAGCGCGCAGGGATCGTCTGTTTCCCGGAAGCTTTCGTCCCAGGCTACAGAGGTTTAGGGAAATCCGTGGCGCCTCCCGACGCCGCGTTCCTCGAACGCGCGTGGTCCACCATTGCAGCGGCCGCCGCGAAGGCGAGCGTTGCGGTCATTCTGGGCACCGAGCGCATCGTCAACGGCGCGCTCTTAATCACCGCGCTGGTGATCAATCGAGACGGGACGTTCGCCGGTTTCCAGGATAAGGTGCAGCTCGATCCTTCCGAGGAAGGCATCTATTCGCCTGGTTGTGGCCGGCGGGCTTTTCAAACCGGCCCTCTTACGTTCGGCATCTCCATTTGCCATGAAGGATGGCGCTATCCGGAAACCGTTCGCTGGGCCGTGCGACACGGAGCGCACATCGTCTTCCACCCCCATCTCCACGAAACGGAGCCGGGCGCCCACGTGCCCACGACCTTCGCCGATCCCGCGAACACATTCCATGAAAAGGCGGCGTTGTGCCGCGCGGCAGAGAACACCTGCTATTTCGCGAGTGTAAATTGCGCGAGTGCCGGTTCACAGACTACCTCAGCGGTAATTCGTCCCGATGGGACGGTGCTCGCCTGGCAGCCGTACGGGAAGGCAGGCTTGCTGGTCGCTGATATCGATATTGACGCGGCTACCGGCTTTCTCGCCTCGCGCTGCAAATCGGTCTAGAATTCCGCGCCTGCTGAGGTCAGGTGCGGCTCACTTTCGACGTGAGGAGAAGTCCGGCGGTGGCGCGGTTAGCGGAGCAGGTGTGGAAGCAATGGCAGCAGCACGCCGGCGCCCCAGGAATGCGCAACCGGCGTCCAGTGGCGCGTGAGTTCGTCGGCAAGCGTGAGCGACATCATGATGGCGAGCCAGAAGACGGCAGCCACCATCACGATGCGCGGAATTCCCGGGGTGTACTTCACGTGCATGAAGAACAAGACCACGAGCATCATCTTCGCTACGGCGATGGCCAGCGCGACGACAGTATTGAACACGCCCAGATCGATGTAAGCCACGCCCGTCGTCAGCCCCGTCAAAACCAGCAAGCCGGCCCATACTGCGATGTAAATCTTCACCGGAACGACGTGCTCGGACATCAGTGTCCCCCGCTCATGTACCTTCCGCCGACCAAATACAGCAGCGGGAAAAGAAAAATCCAGACGATGTCGACGAAGTGCCAGTAGAGCCCGCTGATTTCGAGCGGCGCATAGTAGTGGGTCGAAAATCTGTCCCGAGCCGCCATGATGATGAGCACCGTCAGGATCCCGACGCCGACGATCATGTGCAGCGCGTGCAGGCCGGTCATCGTGAAAGTAGAAGCACAATGAACATCTGCACCATCGGGCCATTCGATCCCCACTGGCCGGTACTGAAAACCGAATCCGGGGACGATGTGTTCGAGGTAATCGTGATACCACTCGAAATGGAGCTTAACCCCGAGAAGGCGAGCCCGAGCAGCATCGTCAGCACCAGGAACAGGATGACCGTTCTCTTGCTCTTGCCGGTTTGCGCGGAACGGATGGCCATCGCCATCGTCAAGCTGCTGCAGATCAGCACCGCCGTGTTCGTGGCGCCGAATTTCACCTCCAGCAAATGGCTGCCGATTTCGAAAGCTTGCGGATGCAGGGAACGATAAATCAATATACGAGCAGAACATCCCGCCGAAGAACATGACTTCCGTGGCCAGGAACACCCACATGCCCAGCGTGTCCGGCTTCGCGCTGCTGCTCGACAGTCTCGAACTGATGGACGAGCTCCGGAAGTGCGATTCGTGCCGTGTTCCGGGGATGGATGAGCCATTTCAGCCACGGACCGGCACCTCGGTTCCAGGATAGTCGTACGGCCTCTTCAGTCACGACCGGCATTTCCTCGAAATTTTCGGTCGGCGGCGGCGACGGCGTCTCCCATTCCAGCCCGTTGCGCCCCACGGATTCGGCCGGCGATCGGTCCGTATCGCATCGACCAGATCAGATAGATCAGCGGGAATCAGATAGCCGACGCCAAGAATCGATGGCGCCCGCCGACGACATCACGTTGAGCACCTGAAATTCCGGCGGGTAGACCGCGTAGCGCCGCGGCATGCCCAGATAGCCCAGCATGAATTGCGGGAAGAACGTCAAGTTGAAGCCGACGAAAATGATCAGCGCGGCAAACCGCGCCCAGGCGTCGGGATACAGCCGGCCGGTGATCTTCGGCCACCAGAAATGGATCCCGCCCAGGTAGCGCCATCACCGCGCCGCCCACCATGATGTAGTGGAAATGCGCGACGATGAAATAGGTGTCGTGCAGGTGCACGTCGGTCGCCAGCGACGCCAGGAACAGCCCGGTCAGCCCGCCCATCGTGAACAGCCCGATGAAGCCCAGGGCGTAGAGCATCGGCGCCTCATAGGAAATCGAGCCCTGTAGAGCGTCGCCGTCCAGTTGAACACCTTGATCGCCGAAGGAATCGCCACCAGGAAGCTCAGCACCGAAAAAACCAGCCCGGCATAGATCGACTGGCCGGTGACGAACATGTGGTGTCCCCACACCAGAAAGCCGAACACCGCGATCGCCATGCTGGAAAACGCGATGAACTTGTAGCCGAAGATCCGCTTCCGGCGAAAGCACGCGATGAGCTCGCTGATCACGCCCATGCCGGGCAGAATCATGATGTAGACGGCCGGATGCGAATAGAACCAGAACAGATGCTGGAACAGCAGCGGATCGCCGCCCACGGCCGGATCGAAAATGCCGACGTGGAGCAGCCGCTCGAGCCCCAGCAGGAACAGCGTGATGGCGAGCACCGGCGTGCCCAGAATGATGATCAGGCTGGTGGCGTACATCGCCCAGATGAAAAGCGGCAGCCGGAACCAGGTCATGCCCGGCGCGCGCATCTTGTGGATCGTGACGATGAAATTCAGGCCCGTCAGGATCGACGAGAACCCGGTGATGAAAACGCCGATCGCCGCGGCAATCACGTGGGTGTTCGAATAGGTGCTGCTGTAGGGCGTGTAGAACGTCCAGCCGGTGTCGACGCCGCCCGCCAGATCGCGTACAGCGTGAACAGCGAGCCCGTGATGTAGATGTACCAGCTCAGCAGGTTCAGCTTCGGAAACGCCAGGTCGCGCGCCCCGATCATCATCGGCACCAGGAAATTTCCCAGCGTCGCCGGGATCGACGGAACCAGGAAGAAGAACACCATGATGATTCCGTGCATCGTGAACAGCTTGTTGTACGTCTTCCGGCTCGACGAGCGCGCCCTGCGGCTCGATCAGATGAATGCGCATCAGCGCGGCCGCCATGCCGCCCACCACGAACATGAACGTGATCGAGACCAGATAGAGCAGCGCGATGCGCTTGTGGTCGGTCGTCAACAGCCAGGACTTGATGCCGTAACTCGCGTTCAGATAATTCACGCGGGATTCGGCCGGCGCTGTCGGGAGTTCTGCGACTGCCGTACTCATTTCGCCGATGTCCTTTCTTGCGCTCCCAGCGACTTGACGTAAGCGATCAGCTGCAGGACCTGCTCTTCGTTCACTTGCCCCTTGAACGTCGGCATGATCGGCGGATAGTCCGGCAGCAGAATGGAATTGGGTTCGATGATGGCCTGCCGGATCAGCGTCATCGTCCACCATGCGGGTTCGACCCGTCGCGCAGCTTTTCCGGCTTCCCGTACATGCCCACGAGCGACGGCCCGGGGCCCGTGTCATCCGCGACGTGGCACGTGACGCAGCCCAGCTGGTTGAACAAGCTGCTCGCCTGCCTGCGCCATCGATTCGATCCGTTCGCTCTGGCCCGCAAGCCACGCCGCGTAGTCCGCCGGCTTCATGACGTACACCCAGCCGATCATCTCCGAGTGCTCCGGCGCCGCAATACTGCCGGCAGAACAGATGAAATGTGCCCACTCTCGTCGGCCTTGAACCAGAGCGAGGTGTAGCGGCCCGGCAGAACGTCTTTCTTCATCGCGAAACGCGGGAACATAGAAATCCATGAATCACGTCCTGCGACGTCATGGTCAGCTTGATGGGCTCGCCCACCGGCACGTGCAGTTCGTCGATTTCGCGCGGGCCCTCCGGATGCTGAATGTGCCACATCCACTGCTTGCCGATGACGAAGATTTCCGTCGAGTTAGCGGGCGGCCGGGCGTTTCGGACGTACAGGCTCGCAGACCAGATGAAAATTACCACGCAGATCATCGAGGGAATCACGGTCCAGATCATTTCCAGCGGGACGTTCCCGTCGATCTCCGGTCGGCACGCTCGTCTTCGGATCGCCGCCGGTACTTGATCATGAAATAGAAAATGCATCGAGAAAATCAGCGACGGTGAAAAAACAGCGTGATCGCCGTCAGAGTGTAATACAGCTGGTCCACGCTCTCCCGCGATCTTGGAGACGCCGCGGCGGGTGCATCGGAACCATGCCGCAAGCGCAGCGATCGAATGCAGACCGGCTTGAACCTGGCTGATCATCGTTCGCCCGTCGAACGCTCTTGCTCGGCCGCCGAAAATTGCCGGCGTCCGTCTCATGCGTGCCCCTTCCTCCATGCCCCGTAGTTTTCGCTCGGCGGAAGAGAATAAATATCAGCCCGCCCATCGAGCAGGATCGTCAACGCCGCCGGCCAGCTTGAATCACGTGCGAAATCATGACGCCGTATTTTCCGGTCGCCGGATCGTAGTGGTAGCAGAACAGCAAAACCTCATCGACGGGCGAACCGATCTTTCCCGTCGACGCGTCCACCAGCCCGAGCCGCAAATCGCGCGGCGCGGAACGTGATGCCGTAGAAGTAGCGCGAGAGCTTGCCCTCGGGCGTGAGAATCATGATTCCGCTGGCGTGCGCGAACTGCTTGGAATCCGGATCGTAGGCGTAGCGAAACCCAACGGCGGCCGCGAGCGCCTTGATCTGCGATTCCTCGCCCGTCAGGAAGTGCCAGCCCTCGGCCGCGCCCGGGCGCCCGTACATTCCGGTGTACATCGCGTGTTTCGCGGCGGCCAGCACCGTGCCTTCGGTCGGATCGATGCTCACCGTCACGACGCTATATTCCTTGCCGATGTCGAGCGGGATCTGTTTCAGGCTTTCGTCGAGATCCGTTCGAGAATCCGCGTGCACAGCATCGGGACAGTTGTAATAGACAAGCGTGAGGATCACAGGCTTCTTGCCGAAATACTGGCTCAGCTCAACCGTTTTTCCGGTTTCGTCCTTGAACGTCAAGTCCAGTGGGACCGAAGCGTTCAGTTTCTGATCGATTCCCACGTTCTTGAGCAGTGCGGGCCGCACGCCGATATTCTGAACGGGAACCGAGCCGCCCAGCTCCTGGGCCGCTGTGCAAAAAGGAATAAAGAAGGCCGAAGCCAAAAGCGTGGCCGTAAGAGGGAGCAGCGAAACACGCAAGGCTTCGCCGCTCCGGCAGTCCCGAAACCAACTCCGCGTTTTTCTTTTCATTTTCAACGTCTCTACCTGCCTTTACAAAAACTCTATTTTCGGACGCCGCTTACTTCGTGTAATCCGCAGGCGGATGTTCGTCCACGAACTTGCACTGTCCTGCGACTCCTTCCGGTGGAAGAGCGTCGACGTTCCCCACCGGGACGATTGCCTGTTTGTCGTACGGGCTCATCTCGCTTTGGGGACGCGCCGGGAAACCCTGTTTCAGAAGCAGGTCCATCGCCCGATCGATGGGAATGTGGACCACGCCGCTCTGCTGGTCGACCCATCCGTAGCTGTTTAGAGCGCCCAACTGCTGCTCGCAATAGGTGCTCAAATCGACGTGTGGGTGCGCCTGCAGGCGCGGCGAAGACGGCAACTGGCGCGCATTCGCAAACGGCGCCGCGGGCGGCCCCAACGGCGATTTGGCCGACAGGAACTCGAACGTCCATTTCATCGCCAAGAAAGTGATCACCATGACCACGGCCAGTCCCAGACCGAAAAAAAGCAATCCGCGAATGTTCGCGTCCCGCTTCTCGTAACCGTCTCCGGCGTCCGGCTGGCGCTTACTCGCCCACGGCATGTTCGAGCGCTCCTTCGAATCGTGGATCGTGCTGCGGCAACAGCGGCCATCTCCTCAGCTGCCACAGGAACGCTGCAACCCACAGGCCTCCGATGGCCAGCAGCGCGACAAAATCGAGGGGGTGAAAGTACGGGCCCTTGCGTTCCGATTCGAACGCCGGCATCACCAGCCAGTACACGTCAACCATGCTCAGGAAGAACACTCCCGCAGCAATGAAGGAAAGCGAGCGCAACCGCCGCTTCAGCGACCTCTGTAACAGAAGCAGAAAGGGAACTCCGAAGTGCAGGACCATCAATACCACCGCAATTCCCGCCCAGCCTCCGAACGCTCGCGTGATGTACCAGGGGACTTCGTCTTTCAGGTTTCCTTCCCAGATGATCAGGAACTGCGAAAACGAGAGGTAAGCCCACAGCATCACGAAAGCCAGCATCAGGTTGCCGAGGTCGTTGTAGTCCTTGGGCGGAACGCAATCTTTCAGCGGTTCCTCGTCCGAAAGCATTCGCAGAACGAACAGCACGAAGCACATTGCGGTCAGCGCCGCAATCACCATGAAAAGCATCCCGTAGATCGTCGAGAACCAGTGCGATTCGATGGACATGATCCAGTCGACTGCCGCCCAGGTCAGCGCCAGCCCCCAAAGGATCAACCCGGGGCCGCTGAATTTTCCCATGCGCTTGGTCAGTCGGGGATTGCCGGTACGATCCTGCTCCCTCGACCAGCGGTTGAGCAGAATGGCGATGAGCACCCAGACGGCGAAGTAGATTACGGTCCGCACGGTGAAGAAGCCGGTGGTCATGTACCACTTCTTGTTCTGGAGAATGGGATCGGCTTTCACAGCGATCGGATTGGCCCAGGGGTAAAGCGTAGAGAGCCCGAAGAAGAGCGGCAGGAACAGCACGGCCATCAACGCGAAGGTACGCGAGCCGGCCTCCAGAAGCCGGCGTATCGGATAGCCCCACCAGCCGCCCGTCAAGTGATGCAGCATCAGGATGGCCATGCAACCCATGGGAACCATCAGCCAGAAAACGAACGCGTACAGATACGACCGGAAGAATTGTCCCTGGGCGTGCGGCAACAGCGCGAAGAGCACGACCAGCGCCACCCCGGCCAGGCCGGCCACCAGCGCGATTTTCTGCGCTCGCTCCAATTGTGACGAAACTGTCCCCGATGCGCTCACTGGGTTTCCCGTCCTGTGCTCTTTGCCGGTTCGCTCGCTGGCGCTTGGCTCGCCGCTGCGGAGTTGGAGCCGTCGCTCAGCTTCGCCCGCTCGTTAGGCGGCACGTCCTGAAGCGATGCGTGCTGGCTCAATTGCAGAGCGCGGATATACGCCGCGATTCGCCAGCGATCCGCGGGACTTACGCGCGAGGCGTAGCTGTACATTGCGCCGAAACCGTTCGTCATCACGTCCACGAAATGCCCCACGGGCTCGTTGCGTAAACGATCGACGTTGTATGACGGCGGATGCGAAAGCCCGCGCTGCACGATCATCCCGTTTCCGTTCCCCTCGTAGTCGTGGCAGGGCGTGCAGTAAATGTTGAATCGCTCCCGGCCGCGCTCCAGGTCGGCGCGCGTAATGGGGAAAGGGAACCGGTTCGAGGGAACGCCATTTTCCTTCCCCGTGTACAGCAGCTCATCGAGCTGCAGGTGCCCGCGTGCGACGGTTCCCGGGACGACCGGCCGTTCCGAGCGGCCATCGGCGAAAAAGCCCGTGGGCTCCTCCGGCACATACTTCGGCTGGACGTGCATGTCCAGCCGGCAGCCGGCCAGGACGCCCGCCAACAGCACTGCGGCCGCCACCACATGCGCCATCCGGCCCGCGCGCCTGCCAAAAGCGAATTTACCGTCCAGCGGCGGTCCGAGTTCAGACATCAACTTCGAAGACTCCATCGGGATCCAAGCTCTCCAGAAAGGCTTTCGTCCTTGCAAGATCGAATTGCTTATCGCGCGCTTTGATGCACAAAAAAAACCGGTCGGTCGAAGCCTTGGCGAACTCCGCCACATTGAAGACCGGATGATACGGCGTGGGCAGCCCGTTCAGCGCCAGCATGCCAAAAGTTGCCGACAGAGCCGCTCCCAGCACGGTCAGTTCGAAGGTGATGGGAATCCAGGCCGGCCAGCTATTGTGGGGGCGCCCGCCGATGTTCCACGGCAAGCTGATCACGTTCGCGTAGTAGCACATGAAAAAGCCCGTCAGTCCGCCCAGAATGCCGCCGATCAGGACGATCAACGGCAGCCTGGTCTTTTCGAATCCGATCGCCTCCGAAAGCCCTTCCACGGCGATCGGCGAATAGGCGTCGATGCTCCGGAAGCCCGCGGCGTGCGTTTTTCGCGCGGCTTCCAGCACCTCTTCCGGCGTCTCAAATTCGGCGATCAAGCCGTAAAGCTCTTTTCGTTCCATTTTCTTATCCGGCAAGCTCTGGATTCGGATTCCGAACGCGCGCCAGGTAGCTCGTGCGAGGCCGTGTATTCAGGTCCGCGAGCAGCACGTAATTGCGCGGCTCTGCTTTCCATCGGGCCACGTGGCTCTTCTTGTCGTTGATGTTTCCGAACACGATCGCTCCGGCCGGGCACGCCTGCTGGCATGCGGTCTGTATCTCCAGGTCGCGGACCACGCGGTCTTCTTCCGCCGACCGGATTTTGGCCTCATTGATCCTCTGCACGCAGTACGTGCACTTTTCCATGACGCCGCGGCTGCGCACCGTCACGTCCGGGTTGCGCACGCCGTAGAGGCTCGGTGTCTTGTAGTCGGAGAACAGATAAAAATTGAAGCGCCGCACCTTGTAGGGACAATTGTTCGAGCAATACCGCGTGCCGACGCAACGGTTGTAGGTCATGTCGTTCAGGCCTTCGGAGCTATGCGTCGTGGCGCCCACCGGGCACACGTACTCGCACGGCGCGTTCTCGCACTGCATGCAGGGCAAGGGCTCGAAGTACATCTCCGGCGTCTTCGATTCCGCCATGGAAGTACGTGTCGATCCGGATCCAGTGCATGATGCGGCCCCGGTCCACCTGGTCCTTGCCCACGATCGCGACGTTGTTTTCCGACGTGCACGCCACCACGCACGCGTTGCACCCTACGCACTTGTTCAAATCGATCGACAGTCCCCACGCGTAGCCGTCGTACTGGTAGTTCGGGTAGAGCGACAAATCCTTCGTTTCCCTGGCTTCGGGAACCTGCGCGAAATTCGGGTCGCGGCGGAATTGATCGAGCGTTGCGACCTGCACGAGGTCGCGCTTGAACGCATTCACGCTCTCGTCGTCCGATTCGACGCCCTTGTTGTCGATCAGCCACTGGTGCTGCACGGCCGCAAACGTGTACTTCTCGCCCGTTTTCTCGAGTTGCAACGGCGCATTCGCGATCCACGGCGCCGCCGAAGTCCGCAGAAGATACGCATTGAATCCGGGGATGCCGCTCACCCACTCGGGTGAGCCGATGTCCGGGCGGGGCACCGACACGCTCCGGCCGTAGCCGAGATGCACCGTCACGGCATTGTCCACGTGCCCAATCGCAAGAAATACGCCGCCCTTCACTTCGCGCCCGCCGCAGCGCAGCGTCACGTAGTCGCCGTGGTTCAATCCGTGATGAACGGCCGTCACAGGGCTCATCATCACGGCGTTGTCCCACGTGATTCGTGTGATTGGTCTCGCCGTCTCTTGCAGCCAGCCGTTGTTCGCGAAGCGCCCGTCGAAGATCGCCGGATCAGGACGGAACACCAGTTCCAGCTCCCCCGCCTGGGCCGCGGATTGCGCAGGCGGCTGTTGCATGAAGTCGCGATGCAACGGCGCCGAAATTGCCGGCAGGGCGGTCTTCGCCATCACCCCGTCATGCAGTGAGGCTTCCCAGAAATCCTCGAAAGCCTGCCCCTTTTCAGGACGCTGCCCCTGCCAGTATTCCTTCACGATTTCGTGATTACTTTTTCCCTCATCGCCTGTCAGCGCAGCGACGATTTCGTGGTGCGTTCGCCCGCCATAAATCGGCGCGATCAGTGGTTGCACAATGCCAATCGTTCCGTCGTAGGCTCGCCCGTCGCTCCAGGACTCGAGATAATGCGCGGCCGGAACATGCCAATGGCATAGCGTTCCCGTTTCGTCCTGGTATAGGCCGCAATGCACGCGCGTCTGCGCTTTCATCAGAGCGGAGGCAAAATCGAAGTCCGCCGGCGCGTCGTAGACCGGATTACCGCCGAGAATTACGAGCAGGCTTACCTGCCCACCGTTGAGATCGTTCACGAGTTCGTGCAGAGACTCGGCCTGGTTCACGGGATTCCCTTCGAGCGAGTCGGTGTAATAAACCGTCTTACCGACGTTCTGGAGCGCTTCGTTCATCGCGTGTGCCAGAGCATGTACGGCGGGAGGCTGTGTTTCGCCGGCAATCACCAGGCTTGCCCCGCGGTTTTTCGTCAGATCGCTTGCCACGGCCCGAACCCATTGTTCCGGGACCGCCTTGTCATCGCCGCCCGTTCCACCGGGCAGAGCGATTCCGATGGCAGCCGAGAGCCGGCGCGCCAGTCCTTCGACTTCGCTCGAGCGCAACCGCAACCGGTGGTCGGCCATCGCGCCGGTGCTGGTCGGCATACTTTCGGCCGCATAAAGCCGGTTAAGGTTGGCCGAAGTTCCCTCGATCGCGCGCCGCGATGCAAATTCTCGCGTATAGCGCACATGCCCCGGCCCTGAAACAAGGAAATCGGAATCCAACGCCACGATTACGTTCGCCTGATCCACCCGGTACACGATGTTCACGGGCCTTCCAAACGCCAATCGAGTCCCTTCTCGCGCCGAGTCTCCGCTGCAAGGCTCATACTGGTGCCATTGGGCCTCGGGAAACTGCTGCTGCAGCGTCTGAAGTTGCGACGCCAAAGTCGGCGAACTCACCGTCTCCGTCAGGATGCGCAGTCCAGCGCCCTTTCCGAACGCCGCTCGCCGGTCGCCCATCTCGGCAAGAAATGATTCCCAACTGCTGATTTGCCCGTTACGGAGCACGGTCTGAGATCGATCCGGATCGTAAACACCCAGCACAGACGCCTGGAGAAACACGTCTGTCCCGCCCAGGCTGCCCGGATGTTCCGGATTGCCCTCGATCTTGGTCGGCCGGCCCATGTGGCTCTCGACCAGCAATCCCGTCGCGACGCCCTGCATCGTCATCGAGGTCGCGTAAAACAGCGGCTTGCCGGGAATAATCTCTTCCGGCTGCCGCACATAGGGCACGATCTTTTCGGTGGGCAGCTTCGTACAAGCGCTCAGCCCGGCCATCGCCGCCGAAGCCGCAGCAACCTTCAGCAAGTCCCGCCGGCTCAGCCCGTCGCCAGCCGCGGAGTTTGCCAGCCCTTTCTGAACCGCGCCCTGCAGCTGCACCAGACCAGAGCCCTCGCCCGATTCTGACAACGCCTGCGATAGGGAAGCCTTCGCCACCCATGCGTCCCATGGCCGCGGACGGGTGATGTTCGCTTTCTCCCCAGACACTTGCTGCCGCGCGCCCGAAACCATCCCCATCAGCCGCCCAGGCGCATTCGGCAGATCGGTCCCGGAGCTGAATTCCCCTTCGAGGGCGTTCCGGAACTGCTCCGTACCGCGCAATTCTTCGATGCTTCTCCACTCGCGTGGCGTGCCGGTCTCCGTGATGGCAGAGGCGGCAGCCTCGACGTCAGCCGGCCTGTTCAAGCTCGGCTCGGGCTGCTCGGGGTTGATCGGTTTGGGATCAGAGCTCATTCGCATTTCACCGGTGACATGTGTCGCAGTCCTGCAGACTATAGACCTTGTAGTCCTTCATTAGTTGGCGCCCCAAAGTGAGCTGATCGGTGTATTTCACGCCCTTGTATCTGTAGGGATTCACGCCTGATGGCGGCTCATAATAGGGATCAAAGACCTCGGACCTGGGTCGCAGGAACGCTGCCGGCTGGCGATGGCAATTGAGGCACCAGGACATGTACAGGGTTCCTTCGCGATACGTCAGCGGCATGCTCGCGATTGGGCCATGGCAGGTGGTACATCCGACGCCCTGCCGGACATGGATGCTATGGTCGAAATACACGAATTGCGGCAGCGAATTCACGCGCACCCAGGCAATCGAAACGTTGTCTCGATAGCTGGCGCGGACCGGTTCGAGCATGTCCGCATTGGTCCAGATCTGCGAATGGCAGGTCATACAGGTTTCGGTCGGCGGAAAACCTGCAAACGACGACTTCTCGACGGATGTATGGCAGTACCGGCAATCAATGCCCAGTTCGCCCACGTGATGCCGGTGGCTGAACGGGACGGGCTGCTGAATCGTGAGATGCCTGTTGCTGTACCAGCCCGACAACTCAATCTGATAGAAAGCGTACGTCAGGACGCCAATCAGCACAACGGCGCCATAAATCGACATCCGCGAAATCAGGTTTGCGCTGCGATGGAATACCTGGGACATAAGTCGCTGTGCGCGCTCTGCTTAGGCGGCGTCCTCCTTCCCCTTCTCCTGGGTCTCGTGCACCAGCGAGCGCACTTCGACGATCGAAATCATCGGCAGGAAGCGGATAAACAGATAGAACAACGTCAGGAACAGCCCCATCGAGCCGATCAGCGTGGCCCAGTCCCAACGCGTGGGGTAGAACATTCCCCAGTAGGAGGGCGCGTATTCGCGATGGAGGCTCACCACGATGATCACGAACCGCTCGAGCCACATTCCGATGTTCACCACGATCGAAATAATGAACAGCTTCCACGGGCTACGCCGCACCTTTCGCGACCATAAAGCCTGCGGAATCGCGATGTTGCAGGCGATGAGTGTCCAGTAGACATATTCGTACGGCCCAACCATCCGGTTCATGATCATGTAGCGGTCGAAACCGTTTCCGCTGTAGAACGCCATGAACGTTTCCATGATGTAGCCGTACGCTACGATGATCCCGGTCGCCAACATCACCTTGCCCATGATGTCGAGGTGGCGGATGGTGACCAGGTCCTCCAGGTGATAGAACCTGCGGACCGGAATCGCCAGCGTCAGCACCATGGCAAACCCGGAATAAATGGCCCCGGCGACGAAATAGGGAGGGAAAATGGTGCTGTGCCACCCGGGCACCAGTGCGATCGAGAAGTCGAAGCTCACCACCGTGTGGACGGAAACGACCAGCGGCGTGGCCAGTCCGGCAAGCAGGATGGAAGCCGTCTCGTAACGCGTCCAGTGCGATGCGGAACCGCGCCACCCCATCGACAGCATGCCGTAAACTACCTGCGACACCTTGTTTTTCGCGCGGTCGCGCAGGGTCGCAAGGTCGGGAAGCAATCCGATGTACCAGAAAAGGAGCGAAACGGTGAGGTACGTGGAAACCGCGAAAACGTCCCAAACCAGCGGGCTTCGGAACTGCGGCCACAGCCACATCACATTGGGGTAGGGAAGCAGGTAATAGAACATCCACGGCCGGCCCAGGTGCAGCAGCGGAAACGCGCCCGCGCAGGCCACCGCAAAGATGGTCATCGCTTCCGCGAAGCGGTTGATCGAAGTGCGCCACTTTTGATGCAGCAGGAGGAGAATCGCGGAGATCAGCGTGCCGGCATGGCCGATTCCGATCCACCAGACGAAGTTGGTAATCGCAAACGCCCATGCGACGGGAATATTGATGCCCCAGATGCCGACGCCCTTCGTGAAGAGATAGCCCATCACGAGGTTCAGGAGGAGGAAGAGCGCGAACGACAGCGCGAACCCCGCCATCCAGCCCTTCGTCGTGCCGCGAGTCAGCACGATCGAGCTGATCTTGTCGGTGACCGAGGCCAGCGTGTGACCCGGCTCTAAAAGCGGGTCCGGCCGCTCAACGACTGTGTTTTTTGATCCTTCGGAATCCACTCAGTGTCCCCAGACAAATGCCTGGCTCGATGCCTGCGAAACATTGAAGGGCTTTGAATCTAGGATAGCCAAATTAGCTTGGATCCGCCCCGCTGCCCCCACGGCGGCGGCGATCCACTCCCGAAGAAGCTCGAACGCGGTCCGCATTTTCTCCCGCGTTTTTTGGGTCGCGCAGTCTTCCAGCGACTCGATCGCTCCACTCAGGACCCGACAGCATAAAGCGTGAACTGCGCGGACGCAAGCGAAACCGCAAAATTCTCTGAGGAAAACATTTGCGTGCGCTCGGCGACCGCCTGAAAACCAATTGCGTCTTGCCGCACGCCTTACGAGTTCAAAAATATAAAGGCTCCCGGAACTTGAGCGCTCGCGGGCCGGAGGCACCGGAAATGCGTTATCATCTTGCGGACAATATCCGGAGCTGAATCTCTGGAACTGGATCGGTCAGAATGTTTCGCATTCGCGCGCTATCATCGTTCGGCCCGCTCCTTCCGCTCGCCATTCTCCTGGCCGCTCTCCCTGGCTGCGGGCGCGCGATTACTCAGGACGAACAGCAGGGGATCGACAACATGGCTGCGGATGTGGCCCCAACGATCACCAGGAACGCGCATGGCTCGCCGGCGCCCGTCGAAGTCTTCGTCGAAGACTTCGGGGACGCGAATCAGCCCACAACGCTTCTCGGCGTCAGCCTGGCGAACGAGTTCGCGTTCGCTTTGAGCAAGCACGCCAGCGGATTCGACGTGATCGACCGCGCGCGGTTGACCGGCATGGCGCAGCATGACCTGACGGGCCAGGATGCTTGGAAATGCTACTGCAAACCGCACGCGACACCCGTCTTCGTGACGGGAACCTTCACCGAACTTGGCGACACTTTGGGCCTCTCGCTCCACGTCCAGGAAACCCACGCGCCCCTCGTCGATCGCCGCATTCAGATTTCTTTGACGCCCAACCTGAAGGCGCTGGCGTCAGCGGCTGCGCCCGCTCGTCCCACGCCCACTTGGGTGAGCCGCGATCACCCTCCCGATCCGGATGTTAAACCCGCGAGGTCCGGCACCTTCGGCGTCGGCTATCCGGCATGCATCCATTGCCCGCAAGCGCAGTATTCGGCCGAGGGGACCAGTGCAAAGATTGAAGGCACGGCCACGTTGGACGTCGTCATCACCGCCGAAGGCTTCCCGGCAAAAATCACGCTGCTTCGCGGCCTGCCCTGTGACATGGGCGAAGCCGCGATGAAAGCCGTCGAGCACTGGAAGTTTCGCCCCGCCACGATGGACGGCAAACCGGTGGAAACGTCGCAGGTGGTCGAAGTCACGTTCCACTTGTACTGAGGGACGGGCTGACCGCAGCCGGGAAAGAATGCTGATGCTGCCGTTCAGCATTTCGTGAAACCGTTCATGGCCCACTCTTCTGAGCCCACACCGTTGTGTACGAAGAACAATCCTGTCGGGTCGTATTTCGTCTTTCGCGCCGCAAGCCGTGCACGCTGAATGCGAAGGGATCAATCCGGCGTGCAGAGCAGGGTAAGGTCGGGGTCGATGGCGAGGCGTGTTGGGCGGAATCGCGACGCAAAACGGAATTTCGTTTCAGGACCAGTGGTCACAACGACTCCCAGCCGCTCCGGTTTGCGCCCGGAACGTTCCGCGTAGACGGGGACGGACGCGGTGAACAAATCATCCACCTTCGTCTGTCGAAGCGTTCCGGTCACCACGAATTCGTGCCGGTGGAGCTTCGCCTCGAACTGGATCTTGTACTCCGGAATCCCCGTGTTCTTCACCCACTCGCTGAAGAACCAGTTCATGGTGTGATCGCCTTCCAGGTCCATCGACGGAGTCATTTGCTCTTCCACTGCGCGCTGGAAATCCGCTGTGGAGAGCGGCTTGAAGCGGTAGTGCGTCAGAATCGATTGCAGCAGCCGGCGAAAGCGGGCGTCCGGATCGCTGGTGGCGGGTTCGCGCAGCATTTCGCGAATCATGTGCATCACCCACGCCCCTTTGCCGTAGATCACCGGGTTATAGGCGCCCGGGTCGTTCGACAATGCCAAGCGGTACCCCAGCGTGAGCGGGCCCGTCGTTTCGACGCTTTCTTCGCTCTGGGGGGCTTTGGCAACGAGAGCCGCCCGATAGCGCTCGAGCCATGTATTCAAGCGCCGTGCCGGCGGCTTTCGTGTGTCGGCGTAGAGCATAGCCAGATAATTTGCCATCCCTTCCTGAATCCAGACGTCGCGATACGTCGCCGCCGCCGTCACGTTTCCCCACCACTGATGCGCCACTTCGTGGAACGGCATGATTTCTCGCGCCATTTCTTGCGATTGTTCCGGGATTCCCGCGTGCTGGTCCGCTTGAGCCGGCAGGAACGCGAAAGTCGAAAGGTAGACGAGGCCGGGCCAGCCCTGTCCTACGGTGCCGGGGATTTGCGAAACCTTCAGACTGCCAAAAGGAAAAGGGCCGTTCAGGTTTTCATAAAAATGGATTGCGTCCAGAATCTGGCCCCCAAGATTTTTGAGAATAGCGGCCGGGTCGGGCGGAGGCGTCGAAGGAACGCTGTCCAATTGGCCCGTTCGAAACGGGCCCAGTTCCGGCCTCGAGGGAATTAAGACGGGATGTTCCTGCTGCAGGTGCGCCAGGATCGCGCTCTCGATCTCGTGGTTTGCATACAGCTCGATTCGCGGCTGGCTGGCATTGGCGATTTCGCTCTGGTATTCGCCGAGATTGAATCCCGCGACGGCAAACGGCACATCAGAAACCCATCGCCCGGACTCGAAATCGCCATCGTCATGGGACTCCACTTCTTTTCCGGTTGCCACCAGCGTGAAGCGCTTCGGCCAGTGGAACGAGAGACTGAACGACGCGAAGTCGCCCAGGCCCGCCGGATGCGCGTACCACGTTTCGTGCTCTCCCACGTATTCCACGCCGTTTCCGGCGTCGCTGATTACGCTGCCGTGATAGGAGATTTCCAGCCGAAGCTCCTGCCCCTCCTGCACAGGCGCCGGAAGGACCACCAGCACCGTATCGTTGCCGCGTCTTTGGATCTGGCGCTTGCTCAAGTCCTCGTTCTGGAAATAGACGAGCGGCGTTCCGTTCCCGTCCTTTACATTTTCGACAGCCAGCCTGCGCGAAAGCTCCAGCGGCACGACGCGGTCGCCGCCCCGCAGCGCCTTGACGTCCATGAAGGTAGTCCCATCGAGAGAGAGGTCGTCGGCGATCTTCGTGTTGATCGTGTAATCAACTGGCACGAACGCGTCGGCGGGAGTCTGCGGCGAATCCAAGGTGCGGAAGGAGGCCCAAATATCGTAAGCCATGGCCCCGCCTGGCATCCGGCGCGGTTGACCAAACAGGACTTGCTCGTCGCGCCGCTGATCGACCACCAGGTCGACCATTCCTTCCGCGTCGGTCAGGATTCCCGCATAGAAATACGGCCGCGGCGCAGTCGAAAGCCAGTCCTCCATGATTCGCAGCGAGTGCCATGGGTTCGTGTTGGCGAAGATGGGATCCCGGTTCTCGGCAAAGTTCGTGTCGGTTGTCGCCGTGTCCCCGGCTCTGGCCAGTGCGCCTGCGATCTCTTCCGGCGTGCCGTCGTCGAAACGCAAATAGGCCCGCGAAAAGGACTGGTCCAGGATGGGCACGCCCGTGAACTGCGCGAGCGAGCGCCGTTCGCCGGGATCGTGGGGAATGGCGATCGCGTGGCCCCGGCCGGCAAAGACGAGCCCCGTAATGCGCCCGCCGAGCGACTGCAGAAAGGCCAGTTTGCCGTCTTCAAAGGTGAAATTGATCACGTCGCGGCGCAATGTAAGCGACTTAACGTTGTACACGCGGTAAGGATCGGGCCGCAACGCGTTCAGGGCCTGGTACAGGGCGCGAGGCTCCGTGGGGGCCGGCCGGACCGGAGAGGCCTGGACAACAGGAGACTTGCCCTGCTGGAGCTGAGGCGGTGCCTGGGTCTGCGCTGAAGCGGGCATGCAGACCGCGGCTGCCAGGGACACACTGGCCAGCGAATACCGCGCGAAACGCAACATGTAGGGACTGTACCGCTTAGGACAATAGGCAGCAAGGGCGCGGGGACCTCGTAAATCGTACTTGCGTAAAATTGATGCGTGCGGCGTGCGATTCCCGTAGCCCTTCTCGTCCTGGTGGTCGCTTCCACCACTTCGGCGGATACCATCGTCCTGAAGAACGGCCACCGAATCGTCGCCACGAACGTGACCGAAGACGCCCACCACGTCAGTTACCAGACACCGGCCGGACAAATGTCGATTCCGCGGTCGATCGTGGCGCGCATTGAACGCGACGATCTGAGTTACACCTCAGCGGCTGCTTCCGCGCCGCCTATTTCGGTTCCGCAGATTGCTCCCGTCCGCGGATACGAGGAAATCGCCAAGTTAACGGTTCACGACAATGCGATCGATTACGCCTATCTCGCCAGACTGGAGGGCGACGCCCGATCCGGACCGGCCGAAGCGGTCGCCAAGGTCGCGGCCGCTCATCATGCCGCCGCACAGTTTCTGGTGGCGCAGGGGAACCTCGATTCCGCGGTCGATCAGTACCGGCAGGCAATGGTTTTTGCGCCGGACAACATTGGACTTCTCTTGAATCTGGCCGGGCTCTATCTTCGCGAGAGCCAGTTTGCGGCCGCTCTCGATCCTCTCGAACGCGCCCGGGAGCTCACGCCGGATCCGGGGGAGCAAGCAGCCGCCATCGCCAAGCTGATGGGCTGGGCATACTACCGGTCGAACAAGATGGAAGAGGCGATCAAGGAATGGAAACACTCGGAAGAGCTTCAGGCCGATCCGCAAGTGGAACAGGCTCTGGCGAAAGCGCAAAAGGATCAGGCTGAGGAGGAAGGCTACCGCGAAGGCGAAACGGCGCACTTCGCCCTCAAGTATTACGGCGGCGCCGCGCCCGAGCTGGCGCGGGGGATCCTTCACGCCCTTGAAGACGATTTCAACGACATCGAGTCGCAGCTTGACTACACGCCGCCTAACCAGATCAGCGTGATTTTGTACACGCAACAGGCGTTTGCCGATATCACGCGCGCGCCGGGCTGGGTGGGCGCTATCAACGACGGGCGGCTGCGTATTCCGGTGCAGGGGCTCACGAGCGTGACGCCGGAACTGGCGCACGTTCTGAGACACGAGTTGACGCACAGCTTTATCACCCAGAAGTCGCAGGGGCGCGCACCCACGTGGCTGCAGGAAGGTGTGGCGCAATGGATGGAAGGCCGGCGCAGCACCATGGATGCGGGCGCGCTGGTCGACGCGGCGACGCAGGGGGCGATACCGAGCCTGCAATCGCTCGAGGGATCGTGGATGGCGCTGCCCACCGATTCGGCGGGAACGGCGTACGCGTGGTCGCTGGCGGTGGTCGAATGGATCATTCAGAACGGCGGGACCAGCGACGTCAGCCGTTTGATTGACCGCATGGCTACAGCGCCATCGCCGGAAGACGCGGTGCGCGAAGCACTTCACTCCGACTACAACGACCTGCAAGAGCAGACGGTCGCCTACCTGAAGAGCCAATATTTGCACTAATCGAGTGCGTTCTGACTTTCCGCCAGCAGGTCAAACCGGTTGAGGTCAAGAAGGTTGAAAAGTGTATCGATTAATTTTTGTCATCTTATTGATTTCAATGGATTTAATCTAAAAAATTGTTCGACACGTGTATCGATTAATGACAGCATACTCCGGGGGGCACCGACGCAGTCCTGGCAACCAAAATCCGCACTGATTCGGCGGGACTTACGAGCTGCCCTTATCCGCCCGCGTGCCTAGCACAGGCGCAATTTCGCTGCTCGCGGTGGGTTCGTCGGTAACCTTGATACACGATGCCAAGCGAGGACGAGCCAGGCTCCGCGGGGCACCCCTGCGGTCAGGGATTGTCTGCACCCGGCCTGACGCCTACTTCGTGGCGAGAAGGGCGGCGAGGAGGGCGGCGCGTTCGGGCATGCTGCGAATCAGGACGTGCTCGCGCGGGCTGTGGGCGCCGTCGCCGACAGCGCCCAGGCCGTCGAGGGTTGGAATTCCGAGAGCGGCGGTGAGGTTGCCGTCCGAGCCGCCGCCGGTGGATGCCTCACCGAGGTGCAGGCCCATCTGGCGCATCAGCGATTTCGCGTGCGCAAAGAGCTGGGCGACTTGCAGTGTGCGTTCGAGGGGCGGGCGGCTGATGCCGCCACGGACTTCGATGCGCGCGCCGCGCAAGATGGGTCGTAGCGCGTGAAGCTTGCGAGTGAGTGAAGCTGAATCGGCTGCGCGCGCGTAGCGAATATCGACTTCCGCCTTCGCGTGATCGGGCACGACATTTGAAACGGTCCCGCCGCCGATCACGGTCGCCTGAACCGTGATCCCGCGCCGCGCATCATTCATTTTCATGAGGCGCGCAACGTGCAGGGCGAGTTCGTGCACGGCATTGACGCCGCGCTCGGGGTCGATGCCGGCGTGGGCGGAGCGGCCGGTGACGACGATCTGGGCAGTTCCGACTCCTTTGCGCGCGGTCTTCAAGCGGCCATCACGGCCGAATGCGGGCTCGAGAACCAACACCACATCGCTGCGACGTGCCTCGGCTTCGATTGCGTCGCCCGAGGAATCGCTGCCGATCTCTTCATCGGAGTTCCAGAAAAACACCAGGCGCTTTCGCAGGGCGATTTTCGCCGCGCGAAGGGCGTCGACTGCGAAGAGGGCGTGCACGAGCCCGCCCTTCATGTCGAAAGTTCCGGGACCCCACGCGCGTCTTCCGGAAATGCGAAAGGGCATAGTAGAAATCGTGCCGAGCGGATAGACGGTATCGAGATGCCCGAGCGCCATCAGTTGGCCCGCCGCTCGGCCCTTGCTATTCCAAACTTCCGCGCGAATGTGATTCCCGCGCTTCGGCTGGCGCAGAATCTTGACGCGCGCTCCGCGTCTTTGCCATTCCGCAGCGACGATTTCGCCGAAGCGGTCAACGGCAGCCTTATCGAAGCTGGGCGACTCGCAGCGCACGAATTTCTCGAGCAGGCGGACCATTTCCGTCTGGCGGCCGCGCAGAGCATGCAGGATTTCTCGAGGGCGAATGTTTGTGTCTGCCATTTGTTGCCAGAACGGGCGCAGCAAGCAGGGCCCCTACCGCGCGAACGCGTATGCTATCAGCCACCTTGAAGGGCGGCAACGTCGATTCCCCAGGGCGGGGCTTTCGTATAGAATTGTTGGCACTTGCAGGAAAATCTTGCGCCGCGTCGCGCACTTAAAGGAAATGGGAATTGGCGAACATCAGAGGCGAGTCAATGATCCTCGACGTCAACGAGATCCAGAAAATTCTGCCGCACCGCTATCCGTTTCTGCTGGTTGACGCCATCGAAGAAATGGAACGCTGGAAGCGCATCGTCGGAATCAAGAACGTGACGATCAACGAGCAATTTTTTCAGGGCCATTTCCCCGGGAGGCCCATTATGCCCGGTGTCTTGATTATCGAGTCGATGGCGCAAACCGGAGGGGTGCTGCTGCTGCAGGAAGTGCCCGACCGGGAGAAAAAGATGCTGTATTTCGTGGCGATCGATGGCGCACGTTTTCGGCGGCCGGTTGTGCCGGGCGATCAGCTGCGCGTGGAAGTCAAAGTGGTCGCATGGCGCGGGGATTTCTGCAAGCTCGATGGGAGCGCCTCCGTGAATGGCGAGCTCGCCGCGGAAGCCACACTGATGTGCAAGATGGTTGATATCGAAGCGGAGCAGCAGCCGCCCCAGGTGCCCGTCGGAAAGTCCGAATGACGGATCACAGAGAACAGCCGGCTGGGGGATCGCCGGCCCCGCCGACATCCTGCAGGCGAGGCTTGAAAGACCGGGCCGGAGGTATTCGCCTTTCTCGCCTGTCGGCGGAACGGCGCCGATCGCGGAGAAAAGAAAAAGCAGATCTCTCACCCCTATTCCCGCAAAAACCGCGGGACTGGGTTCCCTTCGACTGCGCTCAGGGCCGGCGGGATGACAGGCGTGTGGACAATGCATCGAGTGCCGGTGTTGGCGATGAGCGAGATTGATCCGCGCGCGATCGTGTCGCCTTCGGCGCGGATCGGCAGCGGCGTCCGAGTCGGCGCGAATGCGGTTGTGGGGGAGGAAGTCGAACTGGGCGACGGGTGCGTGCTGGAGCACCATGCCGTGGTGCACGGGCCCTCGCGTTTGGGCCGGGAGAACCGTGTTTATTCCTTCGCGGTGATTGGCGGCGACCCGCAGGACCTGACGTACAAGGGCGAGCGCGTGGCGCTCGAAGTGGGCGACGCCAACGAATTCCGCGAATTTTCGAGCGTCAATCGCGGCACGATCAAGGGCGGGGGAACGACGCGGCTCGGCAGCAACAATCTGATCATGGCTTACGCGCATATCGGTCATGATTGCCAGGTGGGAAGCCGCACGATTCTGGTGAATGGGGCGACGCTGGCGGGGCACGTCACCGTGGAGGACTATGCGACGATCGGGAACTTCAGCCCGGTGCACCAGTTCTGCCGCGTCGGACGTCATGCGTATGTGGGCGCGCACACGGTGATCACGCAGGACGTTCTGCCGTTTTCGAAAGTCGTGTCGCCGCGAGAGACGCGGTGTTACGGCGCGAACACGGTGGGATTGCAACGCCAGGGCTTTTCGGCGGAGCGCATCCAATCGATCGAGCGAGCCTACCGGTTGTTGCTGCGCTCGAAACTGAATACGGCGCAGGCCATCGAACAAATGCGCGAAACCCTCTCGGACTCGGAAGACGTCTTAACTGTGATCCGGTTTATCGAGTCGGCAGAGCGCGGGATCACGAAGTAAGGTTATGGGCGGAAACGTTGGAAATGGGTGGGGGAAGAGCCGACGAGAGACCTGGAAAGGGAACCCTTTCCTTCGGGAACCCGAAATCAGCCACCGTGGAAAGTAAAAGAACTTGAGGTTTGAAGCGAGCGGTAGACGAGCCGTGCCATGCCAGTTCGCAGGGCGACATTCGAAGCGCCGAGGGAGGCTGCAAGTCAAAAAGCAGTTCCGTGTTGGCGTGTTTACCGCCGGCTAGAGGGAAAATTGTGACAAGCAATCATGGGAACAATTCGTCGGGGTGGGGGCTGATCGCGGGGAATGGGGATTTTCCGTTTCTTGTGCTGGAGGGAGCCCGCCGGCAAGGCATCGAAATGGCGGTGATCGCTATCCGCGAGGAGGCGTCTCCGGGTCTCGAGCGGAGCGCGAAACGCATCCACTGGGTCAGCCTGGGCGAATTGAGCCGTGCGATTTCGCTGCTTCACGAAGAAGGAGTAAAGCACGCGGTGATGGCCGGGCAGGTGAAACACAACAAAATCTTCAGCTCGATTCGCCCCGATTGGCGGCTGGCCAAACTGCTGCTTTCGCTCACGTCGAAGAATACGAACTCGCTGATCGGGGCTGTGGCGCACGTATTGCAGGACGAGGGCATCGAGCTTGTGGATTCGACGAAGTTTCTCGGCCCGCTGCTTCCGCAAACCGGGGTGCTTACGCGGCGTTCGCCCAGCGAGGTGGAAGCGGGCGACATCGACTACGGCCATCAAATCGCGCGGCAGATCGCAGGTCTCGACCTGGGCCAAACCGTGGTTGTAAGCGGACGCGCCTGCGTCGCCATCGAGGCGATGGAAGGAACAGACGAGACCATCGAGCGCGCCGCTCGAATCACGGATGGACAGAGGCTGGTGGTCGTCAAGGTGAGCAAGCCTCAGCAGGATATGCGTTTCGATGTTCCAGTGATCGGGCTGAAGACGATCGAGCTGATGCGTCATTCGAATGCGACGGCGCTGGCCATCGACGCGGGACGCACATTACTCTTCGATCGCGCCGACCTGATTCGAGTAGCCGACGAAGCGGGGATTGCCATCCAGGCGTTTGAGCCCGCCCCGATCGTCGGCCGCGACCTCGCAAGGGCTGAGGCGGAGAAAAGAAGGTGAGCCCGGCAGCCACACGTGTCGCCGTGGTGGGCGCCGGCGAATTCGGGCGCAACCACGTTCGCGTCTGGCGGGAGATCGAGGGCGCCGAGCTGGCCGGCATCGTCGACACGAACGCCGAGCGCGCCGCCAAAGTCGCCGCGGAGTTTGGCACACCTGTATTACCGGGTCTCGGAGCGCTGGCTGACGAGCGCGTTGCAGCAGTCAGTCTGGCTGTACCCACGGTTCAGCACGCCCGCGTGGCGTGCCAGTTGCTCGGCGCCGGCCATGACGTTCTGGTGGAAAAGCCTATAGCGGCGTCGCTCCCAGAGGCCGACGAACTGATTGCGACGGCCGAGCGTGCCGGCCGAATCCTCCAGGTGGGACAGGTGGAGCGCTTCAATCCCGCCGTCGCCGCAGTGCTGAAAATCGTGAACAGGCCGATGTTCTTCGAGGTGCATCGCCTGGGCGTCTTCACGCCGCGCAGTCTCGATATCGACGTCGTGTACGATGTGATGATCCACGACCTCGACATCCTCCTCACGCTTGTGAACGCCGACGTAATCGATCTGAAAGCGGTGGGCATCCCCGTCATTACGGACAAGGTGGACATCGCCCAGGCGCGAATCGAGTTTTCAACGGGAACGGTGGCCAACGTGACGGCCAGCCGCGTTTCGACCGAGCGCGTCCGCAAAATGCGTTTTTTCCAGGAACATGAGTACATCTCCATGGATTTCGCGCGGCAGGACGTTTTGCGCGTGCGCGTGAAGGCAGGAAGCGCCGGCGCGCAGGCCACGGACGCGCAGCCCGAGATTGGATTCGAGAAATTGCCCACCGTTCCCGAGGAACCGTTGAAGACGGAATTACGTTCGTTCCTCGACTCGGTGCGCAGCCGGCGTGCCCCTGTGGTGGATGGTGCAGCGGGGCGCCGCGCGTTGGCGCTGGCTGACCGCGTGATGGAAGGCATCCTCGACCACGCCCGCCGCGTCCAACTCAGTACCGGCGCGCTTGAAGCGCGACCGACCGGAGCGGCTGAGTCGCCACCGACCGGAGCGGCTGAGTCGCGACCGACTGGCGCGCACGAGGCGCGACCTTTCACTCCCCAGGAAACTCGATGATCTCGCGCACTGTGGTTCCGGCCGACGTGCGCCCACCCTCCCCTGACCAACTGGGGAGGCCGGCGCGCCGGACGACCACGTACATGGACGAACGGACGGTGGTTCCGCCGGAGCTTTCGGAGAATGCTGTCCCGCTTGACGGGAAATCCTCTATCCCGGCCCATCTTCCGTTGGACGTACTTGTGGATCGCACGCTGGTGCCGCGCGGAATGCCCGCGAAGCCGATCGAGAGACGGCAGCGCGACGACGAGTATGTTTCGATTGCCGTTCTTGATTCGCGCGTCGTGGTGCCGGCATACGTTGAACCGGCCGTCGAAGAGGATCTGAAGGAGCTCGCGAAGCCTTTCGAGATGACGGCGGAGCTTCGCGAAGTGGTCCAGCCGGACATCTTCACCACCGGCGCTGCCAACCTGCTGGTTGCGGCAGAGCCGAAGGGAAGCTTGAAAACCGACACGACCGTCCGCGTGATGTCGGTGATTCTGCACCTGGCGCTGGTGATTTTCCTGATTTCCATTCCCAAGCTTTTTCCGCCGCACGTTCCCACGCAGGAAGAGCTCGATCTTGCGCGGAATGAGCTGAAAAACTGGGTGTATCTGCCGCCGGAGGTTTCGAAGCCCATGCCTGCGGCGCCGAGGATTCACATCGACCCGCGAATCCTGAACAAGGTCTCTCCGCCCGTGGAGAAGGCGCCGCTGGTTGCGCCGCCGGCAGTGCAGCCGAGGCCAGTGGAGAGGGCCGCGCCGGAGCTGCCCGCGGCTCCTACACCTCACGTCGAGGTGAAGCCGCCGCCGGTGGAGCGCACGCCGACGCCGGCCCTAGCGCCCTCGCGGGTCGAGCCGATCAAGCCACAACCGGGTCATTACAATTTCAATTTGCCAAATCAAACGCTGCACGATCAGTTGCAGGACGCGATCAACAGCCGTAGCGGCGGTCCGACGTATACCGCCCCGGGCGGAGGGCTTCCTCGCGGTGGCGGCAGTGGCATTCGCGGACCGGGAATGCAGCCGGGCGTTTCCATCCTGACGCCAACCGAAGGCGTGGATTTTTCGAGCTACATTCAGCGTTTAATCGCGACCGTCAGACGAAACTGGTACGCCGTGATGCCCGAGTCCGCCCTGATGGGGGAAAAGGGCATCGTGATGATCACGTTCCACATCAAGCGCGACGGCACCGTTCCGGTCCCCGATCCCGTCCTGGAAAGGACCTCGGGCGAAGAGCCTCTGGATGGGGCGGCAATGTCCGCGATTCGGACGTCGAGCCCATTCGAGCCGCTGCCCCAGCAATTCAAAGGACCGGATATCGAACTCCGCTTCGTCTTCTTCTATAATCTGCCGATTGATTACTCCCACTGATTGCGATTTGAGGCCGAACGGGCGACGGGACCGGCCGAGGATCGAAGCACAGCGCGAAAAAATTTCATGCTGAAGCGCACACAAATCGTCGGAGCGCTGCTGCTCGCAGGGATCGTCTTGCTGGTTCTCCTGCTGCGCTATTGGAAAATTCCGGGATGAGCCGGGCTGAGCGGCTGGTTGTTGTTCTGGGCCCTACAGCGTCGGGCAAGTCGGCGCTGGGCATTTCTCTGGCAGGGCAACTGGGCGGCGAGGTGCTTGTTTGCGATTCGACGCAGGTGTACCGCCATTTCGATATCGGCACGGCAAAGGTTCTCGGAGCCGGCCAGCAGGGAATCGCGCATCATCTTTTCGATCTGGTTGAACCCGACGAAGTATTCACGGCGGGAGAATACCGCAGCCGGGCTCTCGCGGCGCTGGACGATCTGCGCCGTCGCGAAAAGGCGCCCGTGATAACGGCGGGCACGGGACTCTACCTGCGAGCGCTCCTGGAGGGACTGTCCGAAGCTCCGGCCCGATCGGAGGAATTGCGCGAACGGCTTCGGAGCAGGGCTCGGGTTCGCGGCGCCGAGTATCTTCACAAGGTTCTTGCGCGTCTGGATTTCGAAGCGGCTTCGCGGATCGCAGCGGGGGACACGCAGAAAGTAATCCGCGCGATCGAAATGCGCGTTTTGACGGGGCGGTCCGTGGGCGAGATTCATCGGGCCGGGAGGCAAGGGCTGGAGGGCTACCGGGTGATCAAGATCGGGTTGCTGCCGCCGCGGCCGGACCTCTACGCGCGAATCGACGGTCGCGTGCGGGCGATGCTCGGGGCCGGCTGGCTCGGCGAGGTCGAGGACTTGGTTGCGCTCGGGATTGCGCCGGATGCCAAACCGTTTCAATTCATCGGGTATTCCGATTTGCGGGAACACATTCGAGGCCAAGCTTCACTCGACGAGGCGATCGCCCGGATTCAGCAGGCCACGCGCAATTTCGCGAAGCGCCAAATCACATGGTTTCGACGAGAACCCGGCGTGAACTGGCTCGCGGGCTTTGGGGACGATCCGGAGACCGCTTCTACCGCGCTCGATCTGGCACTGCGTTCTTGAATGCTCTGGGATGCCGGAAGGCGCGATCCGGTCCATAAAGGCCGCAGAGTTATTTTGCGGCGCGCCGGCAGCAAAGGCGTATAATCGCCTGGTAGGATGTGGATGCCTCGTCGAACGCAATTCCCTCACGCGACGCCTGAATGAAAACTGCACAGCCCCTGGATAATCGAGAACGAGTTTTGCTGGTGGGCGTAGGCCTGAAAAGGCCGACACACGGGCTCCCGGGCAGCCCCATCACTACGGGACGCGACTCGCTGGAAGAACTCGAAGAACTGGCGATCAGCGCGGGCGCCGCGATTTCCGGTACGATTCTGCAAATTCGCGACGCGCTCGATCCGGCCACGCTGGTCGGAAAAGGCAAGCTCGATGAGATTCGTTCCGAGGCACAGGCGCGCGGCGCACCTCTGGTGATCGTAGATCACAACCTCACGCCGGTGCAGTTGCGCAACATGGAAAAGGCAATTGGACTCCGCGTGATCGATCGCACACAGCTGATTCTGGATATTTTCGCCTGCCAAGCGCGAACGCGCGAAGGCCAGCTGCAGGTTGAGCTCGCCCAGTTGAACTATCTGCTGCCTCGATTGACCGGACGCGGCGAAGAGCTCTCGCGATTGGGAGGCGGCATCGGCACGCGCGGCCCCGGCGAGCAAAAACTCGAAACGGATCGCCGGCGCATTCGAGGGCGCGTGGCGAAGATTCAAAGCGCTATCGAAACGGTACGGCAGCAGCGCGCCACCCGCCGCACGGCGCGGCAGGCGGTGCCGCTGGGCATGGTCGCTTTGGTGGGCTATACGAACGCGGGCAAGTCCACGCTGTTCAACGCGCTGACGCATGCCGACGTTGTCACATCGTCGAAGATGTTCGCCACTCTCGATCCTACGATTCGCGCGGTTCGCCTGCCGTCGCACCGGCGGGTGCTCCTGTCGGACACGGTGGGATTCGTGCGCGACCTTCCGCCCGATTTGATCGCCGCCTTCCGGGCCACACTGGAGGAAGCCCAGGAAGCGGCCCTGATTCTCCAGGTCACGGATATTTCGAATCCGCGCCATGCCGAGCAGGATGCCGAGGTGACAAAGGTTCTCGCCGATCTCGGCGTTCAGGACCGGCCGCGCCTCCAGGTGCTCAACAAGATCGATTGCCTCGGCGAGGAAGAAGTCCATGCGCTGAAGAAGGCGAACGGCCAGGGAATCCGCAAAGTTTTCGTTTCGGCCAGCACGGGTGAAGGATTGCCTGAACTCCTGCGGCAGATTGACGACGCGATGCCGTTCGATCCGCTCGAGCGATTGCGGCTCTATGTCCCCACGTCTGACGGCAGAAGTCTTGCTCTTGTCCACGCTTGCGGCCGGGTTCTCCATCACGAGGTGCGCGACGGGCATTTCGTACTCGATGCCGAGATTCCCCAGTCTCTTACGCGGCGGCTGGGGGAGTTCATGAGGCCCCCTGCCGGCACAGAGGCGCGCCCCGCTCGCGTCCCCGTGTAGGCAGGGGACCGAGCGCCGGAACTCACGCAAAGACACCCGTTTCCGGCCGTAAGGCGTACCGATCAGCGGTGGAAAACGCTGTGGAAAAGAATCGCTGGGACGGCTCCGATATTCGATTTTCCTTAACTCGACTCCTCCGGAAACGTCTGATGGCGGTTTCCCAGTAACACATTGACAATAAATAGCTTACGGTCGCTTTCTGTGCCGCAAGACGCTTTACGCCGGAGCTCCCAGCCCTGACCCCGGACAGCGCCCAGCTTTTGCACAGGTTTGCAGCATTTCCTGTATCTAACATTAGGGTTTTCCTGTATTTGCGGCTGTCCACATCGCCGACGTGAATTCTGTGGGCCCGGCCGCTTGCCGTTGACTCGCCCGGATGGGGAGACTATAGTGAAGGTCCCTGGCTCGACCGATCGAAGTTGAGCTGGGCCTTCATCGAGAGCGGCAATGAACCTGCCGAACAGCCTGACAATTCTGCGGATATTTTTTGTGCCTTTGCTGGTTGTGGTGTTGCTCACACGCCAACCGAACTGGAATATCTGGGGATTGCCGATCCATTTTGAAGTTCTCGGCGTTTTGATTCTGCTGATTGCCGCCGCCACCGACGTGATGGACGGCTATCTGGCGCGCACGCGCAAGGAAATCACCACTCTCGGCATCCTTCTGGACCCGATTGCAGACAAGCTCCTGATTTCCGCCGCTTTCGTTTCGTTGGTTGCGATGAATCTCGTTCCCGCCTGGATGGTAGTGATCATCATTGGCCGCGAATTTGTCGTCACAGGATTGCGCGACATCGCGTGTGTCCGAGGGGCTTGTGATTCCTGCATCGGCCCTGGGAAAGACCAAGATGATTTTGCAGGTGATTGCCGGCTGCACTGTGATTCTCGCCGCGAAGTATCCTGCCTTAAAGACATTGGGATACGTGCTGATGTGGCTGGTGGTATTGAGTGCTATCGCGTCGGCAGTCCACTACTTCCAGATGTTCTGGAGCCAGGTCAACTCCCGCGTTCAGCAACGGTACAGCCGGCCGGTTGTGGAGGCCGAAGAGAAGCCGCAGGATGTCCTCACTCACTGATCCGCAAAAGAGTTTACTCCTGGCGATCGCGCGGCGGTCTATCATTGCGGCCGTCAACGGGCGCGAAAACCCGCAGAGCCTGCCGGAGGACCAAGAGCTGCGAAAGCCGGCAGGCGCATTCGTGACCTTGCATCGCGGTTCGCGGTTGCGCGGCTGCATTGGCCAGCTTCCCGGCAAGGACGATCTGATCCACGTGGTGGCTCACTGCGCCGTGCAGGCGGCACTTGAGGACCCGCGCTTTCCGCCGCTGAAGAGGGACGACCTGGCCGGCCTTGAAATCGAGATTTCGGTGCTGTCGGAGCTGGAGGATATCGCCGCGCAGGACATTGTTCCCGGTACGCACGGCTTGATGGTGAGCCGCGATTGGGCGCGCGGAGTTCTCTTGCCCCAGGTGGCCACGCAGATGGGCTGGAGTGCCGAGACGTTTCTTGAAGAGACTTGCGTGAAAGCGGGTCTCGACCGGTCTGCCTGGAAGGACCCGGAAACGCGAGTTCAGTCGTTTACGGCGGAAGTCTTCAGCGAATCAGAGTTTCGCGCGAGCGAACCTTCCCGGGAAAGCTATTCGATTTCGACGTAATCACCCGCATAGATTTCGCGCAGCGTAAACGTCAACAAGACAGTCGACGAGTTTGGCGACGTGCGCAACACGACGCCTTCGCCGAGCACTTCACGCGGCATATTCGTCCAGTCCCACTTCTTGGGCGCGGCGCCGAAGCCGAAGGTCGGTCCCCACTCTCCCTCGACATCGAAAGCGAAGCGGGGCGTCTCGAAGGAGGTGTCGTGCTGCGTTCCCGTGTACCGGAAAACTCTGAAATAGTCGCCGACCCGCACTCCCTGATTTTGACCGAGGTTGACGTACATAACATCCAGCGCGCCCAGTTCCTGCTGGTACTTCTTGCCCACGATCACCATCGCTTTTGCTTTTCCGCTGGGAGGCGCAAAGCGGTCGAAGTTCCCCTCGGATTTCAGCGGCGGAAGCGTGCGCTCCTCGAATGGCAGAACCACGTCCCCACGCTGCATATAATTGCAGGCATTCGAAACTTGAGCGACTGAGGTCTTTGCGTGGACGACGACGACCCGGACACGCCCTTCGTCCTCCCACACGGTCCCCATCTTGTGCAGGATGGCGTCTTGCCACTTGGTCCATTCGATTCCGATGGGGTCTACAGCGGGGCGGACCACCGAGAACTCGTCACCGACCTTGACGCCCTGATCTGCACCTCGATCGATGTAGACGTAATCGCCCTCGTCGAACGTGATGCGGTAGCTGGAGCCTTCGCCCGTGATGAGATAGCTGCCCCGCGGGACGCTTTCCGTCGTCACGACGCCCGAGCAATAGAGGTCGCTATTGATGGCCACCGGTGTTTGGTCCTGCGCGACGGCCACTGAGCCCGACAGTGCTAAAAGAAGTCCGGCGAAGACTATTTTCCCGCGCATGATGCGTGCTCCTTTTGGACGGTTCGCGTTATTCCGCCGCTATTGACCTGCTGCTCCGAGGTGGATCGAAACGCATTTCCTGCCTCGGCGCCTGTCAGGAGGGCCCCCCGTCGACGAGGCTCGCCAATCAGCACGGAGGATTTCCCGACCAATCGACCGTAACAAACGCTCCCAGGAGCGTCAAGGCAACCGTCTGGCAGGCTTTACACATTGGGTACCTCATGGTAGAAGCCTGAACTCCCCTGTACGAAAGGTCAGGAGAGGTCATTTGTGGCGGCATATGTCAGAATTTCGTGTGCGACCGCCTCGTTCCGTTTCACCGGGCCGCCGTGGAATTTGCGTGACTCGAGAACCAGGATTCGAAAGTGTTCACCGGCAAAAACAGAATTTGCGCAGTCGTCGCTGCCACAGAGGCGGGCGCGATGGGGAGACAGCTCCATGCCGCGCTGGCACAGATCGGCGCCGGCACAAAGACGATGGAACTGCGGCTCGACTGGCTGAAAGATGACGCGGAAATCGACCGTTTCTTGCGCACTCTGGCGGCCACAAAGCCTCGCGCCACCCTAATTGCCACCTGCCGTCGCGGCGCGGCCGGAGGCAAGTATCGAGGTTCGATTGCCAAACAGCTGGTCCACCTTGCGGAAGCGCTCCGTGCGGGCTGCAGCTGGTATGACCTGGAGATCGAGTCGATCCGAGAATGCCCGCCGGAAGTCCGGGACGTTCTTTTGGGCGAGGGAAAGTGCCTGGCTTCGGCTCACTTCTTCGATCGGCTTCCGAGCGATTTGGATCGAATAATCCGCGAGCTTGAGACGACGCGGCCGGACGCCATCAAGATCGCGGCGCAATGCGATTCCCTGGCCGACGGCGTAAGGGTCTTGCGTCTGGCGCGCGGAAAGGGAACTGTTGTTGCGGTCCCCATGGGAGATGCGGCGCTCGCGCTTCGCATTCTCGCACTCCGCGAGGGGAGCGCACTTTCCTACGCGCCGGTGGAAAACTCAACGGCTGCGGGCCAGATTTCGCTCGACGAGACGGAGAACGTTTATCGCGCGAGCCAACTCGATCGCCGCACGCGCGTTTACGGAACAATTGGCAACCCGATCGCGCACTCGCTTTCACCGGTCATGCACAACGCCGCCTTCCAGGCGCGCCGAATCAATGCGGTGCATCTGCCATTTCTGGTGAAAAGACTGCGGGATTTTCTTGGTGCGATCAAACCGCTGGGGATCTTCGGGTTCGGCATCACGCTTCCGCACAAGCAGGCGATTATGCGGTATTTGGATGCCTGCGATCCGATGGCGGTCGAGATCGGTGCGGTGAACACCGTGGTAATTCGCGGCGGCAAGCTGCACGGCTACAACACGGACTGCATCGGCGTTCTTCGCGCGCTCGAGCCCCGAATGCGGTTACGCGGCGGCCGTATTTTAATCGTTGGAGCGGGAGGGGCGGCGCGCGGCGCCGCGTTCGCGCTTGCGCGGGCGGGCTCGATCGTCTTTATCAGTGCCCGGCGAAAGCGTCGAGCCGAGGAATTGGCGAAAGCGGTTCACGGCGAAGCAGTCAGGCTGAACGACTTGCACCGGATGTCGTTCGATGCGATTGTCAACGCCACTCCAGTCGGAATGCATCCCTCGGTTCAGGAATCGCCGCTTGAGTCGCGCGATTTGAATTGCCGCCTTGTGTTTGACATGATTTATCGCCCGCGTATGACGCGTCTGCTGCAGCTTGCGGCGCGGCGCGGCATCGGCACGGTTTCCGGGATCGAAATGTTCGTTGCGCAGGGAATCGCGCAATGGGAAATCTGGACGGGCAGGCGCGCACCGGCCGGCGTCATGCGTCGCGCGGCAATCGGGGCCCTCGAGGGTCCCGTGGATCCGGCTTCAGGTATCCAGCAAGAAAAAAAATGATTCGGCCCGACTTCAAGACATTTTCGCGGTTGGCTCGGCAGGGCAATCTCGTGCCGGTCTACGACACGTTTACGGCAGATTTGCTCACGCCCGTAGGCGCCTATCTTCGCATCGCGCGGGAGGCGCGCTACTCGTTTCTGCTCGAGAGCGTGGAAGGCGGCGAGACGATCGCGCGCTACACCTTCGCTGGAGCGAATCCCGTGGAAGTGTTCCGCGCTCGCGGCCGCGAATGCAGCCTCGAATCTCAAGGCGCAGGTCCGGGTCTCGCCCCCCGGACAGCGACGAGAAGAGGCATGCAAATCCGCGAGAATTTCATCGGCAATCCCATTGAAGAATTGCGGCGACTCACGAAGCGATTCCATCCGGTTCGCGTGCCAGGACTTCCGCCGCTGATTTCAGGAGCGATTGGCTACTGCGCGTACGATATGGTGCGGCTCATCGAACGTATCCCGGCTACGGGCCGCGACGATCTCGGTCTGGACGACTGCGTGATGATGTTTTATCTCGGGCTGCTTGTGTTCGATCACGTGCAGCACCGCCTCTGGATTATTCGCAACGTGTTCACCGAAGGCGGCGCGCCGGGAACGCGCTCTGAAAAAAGCGCGCTGCGCGAAAAATACGACTCCGCGGTTCGTGAAATCGAACGAACTCGCCGCCTGTTGGAGCAGCCACTTCCGGCTCAGCGCCGTCCCAAAAGGCACAGGGGTTTGCGCTTTCGCTCAAACATGAGCAAACAGCACTTCGTGGCAGGCGTCCGCAAAGCGAAGGCGTACATACGCGCGGGCGACATTTTCCAGGTGGTGCCCAGCCAGCGCTTTTCAGCGGACATCAGCGCGGACCCGTTCGAGATTTATCGCGCTCTTCGCGTCGTGAATCCGTCGCCTTATCTCTGCTTCCTGCGCCTGGACGACGTTTCCGTCGTGTGCAGTTCGCCTGAGATGCTGGTGAAGGTGCAGGGCCGGGACGCGTTCTACAGTCCCATCGCCGGGACCGAGCCGCGCGGCCGCGATGAGAGAGAAGACCGCGCGCTGGAAGCGAAGCTTCGCGCCGATCCGAAAGAGCGCGCCGAGCACATCATGCTGGTCGATCTGGGACGCAATGACCTGGGCCGCGTGTGCGAATACGGAAGCGTGAAAGTCGAGCGTCTCATGTTCGTCGAGCGCTACTCGCACGTGATGCACCTGGTTTCGACGCTGCGCGGAAAGTTGCGCGAAGGCGTGGATTGCTTTGACGCGCTGATGGCCTGTTTTCCGGCGGGGACTCTTTCCGGCGCGCCGAAAATCCGCGCGATGGAAATCATCGACGAACTCGAACCGACTCGCCGGGGAATCTACGCGGGAGCGATTCTCTATCTGGATTTTTCGGGGAATCTGGATTCGTGCATCGCGCTGCGCACGCTGGTCGCGAAGAACGGCCGCGCTTACGTTCAAGCTGGCAGCGGGATCGTCGCCGACTCGGTTCCGGAGCGCGAGTTCCAGGAGAGCGTCAACAAGGCCCGCGCTCTCGTCACCGCCGTGGAGATCGCTCACGGCAAGAGGTAATGATTGACGGATGTCAGTGACGATCCAGACGTCACAGCGCGGACCGGAATATCACAGACGATTACAAACTGGGAGAAATACCGCACAACCGCAGCCCGTCTACGGGGCGATCCGTATCGTGCAAAACCCTCTTCCCATGACAGAATTCTCCAAGTTGCCTCCAAGGAGAAGACTGAATGTCAAAAAACCTCATCATTACGTTCCTACTCGCACTGGCTTTATTAGCGACCCTGCCCGCCGCGGCGTCGGCGTCGGATCGCGATGACGACGTCAGCAGAGTCCAAAGCGCCACTCACGTGTTCAATCAGATTATGAACACGCCGGACAAAGGCATTCCTCAGGAACTGCTCGAAAAGGCCCGGTGTATCGCGATTATCCCCGGCAGTGTGAAGTTTGCCTTTGTTCTGGGCGGCGAGTACGGCAGAGGACTTGCGACTTGCCACACTGCGCACGGTTGGAGCGCCCCGATATTCCTGGCCGTGGAGGGAGGAAGCGTCGGATATCAGATCGGCGGATCGTCCACGGATTTGGTGCTCCTCTTCATGAACGACCGCGCCTTGCACCATCTGCTCACCGACAAGTTCAAACTAGGCGCTGATGCCTCCGTCGCCGCGGGTCCCGTTGGACGACACGCGAGCGCCAACACGGACATCGCGATGCACGCGGAGATTCTGTCTTACTCGAGGTCGAGAGGAGTTTTCGCGGGCGTCAGTCTGAATGGCACGGTTGTGCATGTCGACAAGAGCGGCGACGAGGCCATGTACGGTCCGAACCCGAGCCGGCAGGAAATCATCGAGGGGCAGGTTCCGGTTCCTGCTGTCGCGCACCCGCTGTTGAGCGAAATTTCGCGGTACGTCGCGGAAGCCAAGGCGTCCTGATCTGTCGAACCGGCATTGCTTCGCACCAGGGGGTTTGGGGGGGGGCTTTTTTTGGGGGTGTGGGTTTTTGGGGGGGGGGGGGTTGGGGGGGGGGGGGGGGGGGGGGGGGGGGGGGGGAAGGGGAGGGGGGAAGAAGGAGGGGGCGGTTGCAAGGGATATCGCGCCAGGATCGTGGACTGACCTCCGAGACGGTCCGGTCCTCAACGGACGATACTCGGTGGCTCTCGAGTTGTTCTATTCCGCGGCCGCGGAGCGGAAAGCCCGGAGAATGTCCGCAAGGGCGAGAACGCCTTCCAGTTTGCCGAGATCGGCGCGGTTGACGACGGGAAGGACAGGCCAATCGCCGGCCCAGCGCAACGCTTCTTCGAGCGATTCGTCCGGAAAAACCAGCGGCAGGGGACCCTTCGAATCCAGCTCGGCAGCCGTACGAGGCACTTTCGCAACCGGCACGCCAGTGACGGCTCCGGCGAGCGCCCCGGCGGCCCTGCTCGCAACCGAAGGAGTTCCTGCGGCCCGTGAGTCTACCGGGGCGTTGGCCGCACCCTGCGGAACCTCCGCGCCAGGACCTGCGGCGGCTGAGGCTGCCAGCTTCTGAATCTGAGCGCGGTCAAGAAGCCGCCATTCGCCCAATTTCGCGCGCAAGAGCGCCGGAAGATCCGGTTGCCCCTCCATTCGCCGCGCGATTTCCGAAATCGAATCGTTCGGCTCGACGACGAGGGCACCATCTTGACGCATGGCATCTTCGGCAACGAGCGTGACCTGCTCTCTCAGTTCCTCGATGGACGGGAGAACCAGGCCGTCCTGTCTCGCGATCAGATCGAAAAGGGGAAGCTTCTGGTAACGGCGCGAAATCAAGTAGGCGACCATCGTAGAAATTACGACGGGCACAATCGCGGTGTAGCTTCCGGAAAGTTCGATGACCATGAAGACGGATGTAATGGGGACGCGAAGAAACCCTGCGAAAAACGTGCCCATCCCAACCAGCGCAAACGTGGCAACCGTGCCGGTGAGGTGCGGAAAAAGGCGCTGTTCGACGGCGCCCACCGCGCCCCCGAGCATCGCGCCGATGAAAAGGGAAGGAGCGAACATTCCGCCGGGCGTGCCGCTCAAGAAGGAAATGCCGGTGGCGAGAATCTTCAGCAGGCCAAGAACCAGTAGAAGCTTCCAGGTGAATTGCCCGTGGAGCGCCTCGTCGATGATCACGTAACCGGCGCCCATCACCTGTGGAAACTTGATTCCGATCACGCCGACCATGAGCCCGGCGAGCGCCGGCTGAAGATCGCGCGTCCAACCGGGAAGGGCTTGAACTTTCGGACGGCTGTAGGAGATCCACTTCAGGAAGAGGAGCGACGTTAGTCCGCCAACGACTCCCAAAATTACGTAAGCGATCAACTCCCACGGATGAATGAGCTCGAAATGCGGAACGCGAAAGAGGGCCTCGGGTCCCAGAAACCAACGCATGGTCACCACGCTGGAAAGCGCAGCCAGCACGATGGCCCCGAGCACTCCGGCGCTCCACGTGCCGATGACTTCCTCGATGACGAACAGCACGGCGGAGATCGGCGCGTTGAAGGCGGCCGCAAGTCCCGCCGCAGCGCCGACGGGCGCCATCATGCGCACTTTTTTCTGCGAAAGCCGCAGGCCGCGGCCGATCGCCGAAGCGATTCCCGCTCCCATCTGAAGGGCCGGGTCTTCAGGACCGAGAGACTGGCCGCTCCCGATTGCCAGGGAGCACATGATGAACTTCGAGACCACCGTGCGGAACGAAATGTAGCCGTTGAGAACGTACACGGCCAACTTCGTTTGATTGACACCGCTGCCGCGAGACCTTGGGAATACGCGCAGAGCCAGAAGGCCGATGCCAAGGCCTGCCAGTGTGGGCGCCAACAGAACGCGCTCGACACCTGGCGTGAGAGAGGAACCGAGCAGAAGCAGTTTCGTAAACTCGATGGCGACTCGAAAACAGACGACGGCGAGACCGGAAAAAACGCCGATCAGCACAGAAAGTAGGAGAAACATCCGATCTTCGCCGATGGCAAAAATCCAGCGCGACCATGATTCCCACAGCCGGCGCCGCGGTCGGGGTGTTTCGGCAACGGCCGTGGCTCCGGTTTGGGGTGCGACTGGGGGCGGCGGGGGCGCGGAGGCGGGAGTGGGGGCCGAATCGGTCATGCGTCGGGACTCGTCCGGGACTTTGCGATGAGCAGAAGAGCGCGGTCCGCCAGATTTTGAGATTGGCCGCAGGATTGCGCTGCGGCATTTTCCACGTCAAACACCCACTTCATGGCCGGGTCGATCTGACCGGGGTTACGAATGAAATTCAGCTCGGTCCAGGCGCGAGAGCTCTGAGCCAGTTCGTCCTGGAGTTTCTGGAGCGGTGAGCTCGGTGGCGTTGCAGTTGCGGGTGCGGGCGACGCCGTCCCGTTGCCGGCCGGGGCGCTCTGCTGTGAGCAGCTCTGCGCCAGCGCCTTGGCGCGGACAAGCGCGGCAGCTGTGCGATGAGCTCGCTCGCGCGAAGAGAGGCTGCTCAGGAATGGACTGGTAGCTTCCACTTCGCGCGCCAAAGTCAGCGAAGTTAACACTTGCGGCTCGGCGCGTTCGGAACGCGGCAGCTCATTCAGATACCCCACCGCGCGCGCGTACTGGCCGAGCTGGAAAGCCGAGACACCCGCTCCCGCGAGCACGTCCGGATCGCGCTTGTGAGAGCCAAGGATCGCGCGGTATTCGCTCAAAGCGCGATCCCACAGGCTGGCGCGCATGAGCAGCGCAGCCGCTTCTTTCTGCCGCAGGAGGTCGCCCGGCGGAACGTCCTGGGCCAAAGCTATCGCTTCCGGCTGCGCTTGAGCGATCGTTCCATGAGCGAGCAGATATTCGCACAACTCCCGGCGCGCATCCCATCTCTTCGGGAGCGGGTCTCCGTCCCACACGCCATAAATCGCGCCGTAGTAGTACCTCAGGGCTTCCTGCATGGACTGCTTGCTTTTCGAACGCGCGGCGATGCGGGCAAGCTCGAGATTGATTTCGCCCCCCCCGGGGGATTCAACGAGCAGATTCAAGAGGTAGGACTGCGCCTCGTCGTCTTCATGGGCCGCGGTGAGCGCCTGCGCGAGATGAAACTGAAAGACTGCGTTGCCCTCCGAATAGACGAGTGCGTTGCGGTAATCTTTGGCCGCTTCCAGCGGATTTCCGGCGCGAAACTCCGCTTCACCCTTGGCAAACCACTCGTCAGCCAGACCATGGACGTTCTTGTGATACATCCGCGAGATGAAGGCCGTGAGCGCCAGAAGCAGAAGCAGCAAACCGACGCAGCTTAAGAGGATCGTTTCCCGTGAATAACCAGCAGCGCGTGCCGCCGAACGGCCTCGTTCACCTTGGATCAGAAACCGGTTCGGCTCCCGCGGCGCAGAATCGTCGCCTGTCATAGGTTCCTAAACAGAATAATTCATTTGGGTGCGTGCAGACTAGGACCAGATCAATTTTCCGGAGCTACAATGCGGCATCCGTGCGACCCGGACACCCATCGGAGCGCGATCGCGAGAGGAACTGTTCCCTGGAAAGAAATCAGCTCGCAGCCGCGAAAAGAATGCCAATTCGATTTTACGACAATTCGGCGGCAGTTGTTCAGCGTTCAACCGCAATCGTTGCCGGGCTCTTGTGCGTCCCGATCGCCTAAACCTGAATGTTTCGCGTCCAATTTGGGCCTTGCCGCCGTGTGAGAACCACCGGAAGATGCGGCGCATGTCGCGGCCGATCCGGATCGTTCTCGCAGAGCGCACAGAGGGTTGGTCCTGCGCTTCCGTGCTGTTTCGCGAATACGCGGCCTCGCTGCAGCTCGATTTGTCGTTTCAGAACTTCGAAAACGAAGTGGCCGGCCTTCCGGGCGACTATGCTCCTCCGCGCGGCCGACTGTTTCTCGCCATTCTCGAAGAGCCCATCCGGGAGACGGCGCAAAACAGCGATGCATCGGACGGAGAGACGGCATTTCGCCTCTCCGCCATCAGACCCTCAACGCCGTTTGGGGATTCGCCTGACTGGGAGAAAGCCGCGGGATGCGCGGCGCTGCGAAGACTTGACGACGAAATCTGCGAAATGAAGCGTCTGTACGTCCGGCCCCAAGCTCGGGGACTTGGCGCCGGACGAAGCCTTGCCTTGACGGTGATTGCAGCCGCGCGCGAGATCGGCTACCGCCGGATGCGTCTCGACACCTTGCCTCAAATGAAAGAAGCGCAAGCCCTCTACCGCGCGCTCGGTTTCTACGAGATTCCTGCGTATCGCTACAATCCCGTCCCCGGAACCAGCTATTTCGAGTTGACGCTCTGACGTTTTCGTTGCGAAACTAGCCGGGAGTTGTATCAGCATTTGACTCCGTTTGCGCGAAATCGTCTGTGGTCTGTAATCCGAAGGGAGACGACGAACAGCCTAATCAGTGTGCGCGAAATCCAAGTACGGTTTAGAGATTTTGATGATCTTATCGTTCGGGTTTTCTTCGAACCCGTTCTTGTTCCCCGCTGGTGAGAATTCCACATCAACGTGGATATAGGGGCACCCCTTCAAAACGTAGGTTCGTTGCGTCCGGGTTGAGATACCCCCTTCCATTGTGAACACCTTCAACAAGTCACTTCGGGTCATTCCTGGCTTAATATCATAGGTCCAGCCAAGTACACTGGCCACCCACTGCGTGTGCTCAACGTCAAGGGGAGGCTCGCCCTTTAAGGTGACGAGTTCGTATGGACGCCCCGTGCCCGCATTGTGCTGAATTTCGTTGCGGACGTTCTCAATCTGGTTGACATGCGTTCGGTCGTAATCGTTTGTAGCTGTGGTCAGCACGGCTGCCGCCACGTTGTCTCTCCGCTCGTTGCCGAGCTCCAGCTTGGGCGTGGCAAAAGCCATGTTCAATATCAGCAGAACTTGTCTGACCTTTTCGGGGGACTTCAAATCTTCCATTGAGACACTGCTGATCACTGCAAGAGCCGCCATGTCGCCCGCACGATTCAGGAGCTTTTCATCGGAACCTGAATAGGCGGGATGAGACAACAATCTCAAAACCGCGGCTTTCGTCTGGCAAAGAGAATTGAAATCACCGCTTGAGCACTCTTGTGCAGACGCCGTGTAAGCCAAAGGAACAAAATATGACTAGCAAGATGAGCCTTCTCATGTGTAATCCCTCGCGAGTGGCATTTTCTCTAGCACGGATGCACATTACCCCAATCGAGGATTCTCTGCGCACGCAACTCGTAATGCCCAATAATGTTTGCCTGAGCACCTACTCGACCGCGCAGCTGCGGGGCTAAGTCCCCGGTTAGCGGGCTAACGGGGTTTGGGTGGCGGGCAGCAGGCACGTTCGTTCGTGATGGCGGTCACATGTCATGGTTAGCCGCATCACCGAATCACCGCATCTAATCCGTTAGCGTGAAAAGGCATATCGAGGGGTATAGTATCCGTCTGGAAATCGGTTTTCCGTTAACTGGCCGCTGTGCTACGCTTCCCGTGATCGGAGCCACCCGCGCACCCGAATCTGTGGGAAGGTGTCCAAAATCGCTGCGATTTCCAGGTTTCCGCGGGGAAGTGGAGTCCTAAAGCCATGTCCACAACGATGGATGTCCAGAGTGCTCGTAAGCGGGAAGTCATAGAAAAAGCTGTCATTCGTTTCTGTGGCGACTCGGGCGACGGCATGCAGATCACCGGGAACCAGTTCACCAATACGGTGGCTCTCTACGGTAACGATCTGGCGACGTTCCCGGACTATCCCGCGGAGATCCGCGCTCCCGCGGGCACCTTGCCCGGCGTGAGCGGGTTCCAGGTGCACTTTTCATCGAACGACGTTTACACGCCCGGCGATGCGGTGGACGCCCTTGTTGCTATGAATCCGGCCGCTTTGAAGATGAATTTGGCGGACCTGAAGAAGAACGGCATTCTCATCGTCAATCTCGACAGCTTCAAGGAAACGGACCTGCGCAAAGCGCAGATGACCGCGAACCCGCTCGAGGATCATTCGCTCGACGCCTATCGGGTGTTTCCGGTTGAACTGCAGCGCCTCACTCGGACGGCGCTAAAGGAAGTTGGCCTCGACGCGAAGTCCATGGACCGCTGCAAGAATTTCTTCGCGCTCGGAATGTGCTACTGGCTTTACAACCGTCCGATGGACTCCACCGTCCGCTGGATCGACGAGAAGTTCAAAAGCAAGCCACAGCTGGTGCAGGCCAACCGCCTCGCGCTGCAGGCGGGCTACAGCTATTGCGCGGCGACCGAGGCTTTTCAGATCAGCTACGAAATCCCGCCGGCGAAGCTCTCTCCGGGCGTCTACCGCAATATCAGCGGGAACACGGCTCTGGCATTGGGTTTCGTCGCCGCATCGCAGAAAGCGGGCATCCGGCTGTTCCTCGGGTCGTATCCGATCACGCCCGCGTCCGACATCCTCCACGAGCTTTCACAGTACAAAGACTTCGGCGTGATTACGTTCCAGGCCGAGGATGAAATCGCGGCCATCACTTCGGCAATCGGCGCCGCGTATGCCGGCGCTCTGGGCATCACCACGACTTCCGGCCCCGGAATGGCGCTGAAGACGGAAGCGCTTGGGCTCGCGACGATGGTGGAGCTGCCGCTCGTGATATGCGACATTCAGCGCGGGGGCCCGTCGACCGGCCTTCCGACGAAAACGGAACAGGCAGACCTTCTTCAGGCGCTTTTCGGGCGCAACTCCGAAGCGCCGATACCTGTGCTCGCGCCGTCGACTCCAGGGGATTGCTTCTGGGTCGCCCTGGAAGCAAGCCGGATCGCGATTGGGCACATGCTGCCTGTCATCATTCTGTCGGACGGTTATCTGGCGAATGGGGCGGAGCCCTGGCGAATACCGGCAACGGCAGACCTTCCGGACATTCCGGTGAAGTTCGAGACGAATCCGCAGGGTTTTCAGCCCTATCGGCGCGATCCGGAAACGCTCTCGCGGCCCTGGGCGCTTCCGGGAACGGCCGGCCTGGAGCACCGCATCGGTGGACTTGAAAAGGAGGACGTCACCGGGAACGTCAGCTACGATCCGCTGAACCACGAGCACATGGTTCGCTTGCGCGCCGAAAAAGTCGAGTTGATCGCCAATGACATTCCGGCAGCAATCGTGGAAGGCGATCAGTCGGGCGACCTGCTGATCGTGGGATGGGGCTCTACGCACGGCGCGATCACTGCGGCGGTGAAAGCGCAGCGTGCGAAGGGACACCGCGTCGGCCACCTGCACTTGCGCTATTTGAATCCGTTGCCCCGGAACGTGGGCGAGATATTGAAGCGGTATAAGCGCGTCCTGGTGCCGGAAATGAATATGGGCCAGCTCGTGATGATCCTGCGCGCGAAGTTCCTGATCGACGCGCAGGGTTACAACAAGATTCAGGGCAAGCCGTTCAAGCAGATTGAGATCGAGCAGAAGATCGAAGAGTTTCTTGATTGAAGATGGAATCCCGAGGGTTTCGGGCAGAAGCGCGGGCCTTTTAGGCCCGCAAGAAAAGATTGAGTCGGCAAGGGCTTTAGTTCTGGGACGTTTGCTGAGAGCTTTTGGGGAGAATCAAATGACAACCGCTGCGTTGCCGGTTTACACGAAGAAGGATTTTCAGACCGACCAGGAAGTCCGCTGGTGCCCGGGCTGCGGGGACTACGCGATTCTTTCCGCGGTGCAGTCCGTGTTCGCCGAGCTGCGCATTCCGCGGGAGAAGTTCGTCGTCATCTCCGGCATCGGATGCGCGAGCCGCTTCCCCTATTACATGAAGACGTTCGGTTTCCACACGATTCATGGCCGCGCGCCGGCCATCGCGACGGGAGTGAAAATCGCGCGGCCCGACCTGGAAGTCTGGGTGGCCACGGGCGACGGGGATTCACTGTCGATCGGCGGCAATCACACGATTCACATGTTGCGCCGCAACGTCGGAATCAAGGTCCTCATGTTCAACAACCGGATCTACGGATTGACGAAAGGCCAGTATTCGCCGACCTCCGAACTCGGGAAGAAAACGAAATCCACGCCCTTCGGCGTCACCGACCGGCCGTTCAATCCGATTTCTCTCGCCATCGGCTCCGAAGCTACATTCGTCGCGCGATCCGTCGATATCTTCCAGCAGCACCTGAAGGAGACTCTGAAGAAGATGGCGGCGCACAAAGGCGCCGCCTATCTCGAGATTCTCCAGAATTGCAATATCTTCAACGACGGCGCTTTTGAAAACTTGACCGAAAAGGACGCCCGCAGCGAACACGTCGTCCAGCTCGAGCATGGCAAGCCGCTCATCTTCGGAAAGAATCGCGACAAGGGCATCCGGATGAATGGCTTGGATCTGGAAGTCGTTCAACTTGGCGACGGCATCGCGGAAAAAGACCTTCTCATCCACGACGAAAATCATCCGCGCCCCGCGTACGCATTCCTTCTCGCGCACATGGAGCACCGCCCCGGATTCCCCACGCCCATCGGCGTGCTTCGCTCCTGGGAGGATGTTCCGCGATACGAGGACCTCATCACCGAGCAGATCCAGCAGGTTCAGGCGCGCCGCGGCAAGGGCGATTTGGAGAAGCTGCTGCACACTGGCGACACCTGGGAAGTCCACGCGTAGAGTCGATTTCTGCTTGGCCCGGCTGGAAAGCGAAAAGCGGTAGAGAAGCTTCTAGTGGCCTGTCAGCGGGGAAGCAGCAGGCGCGCTTGCGCTGGCCGTTGCGACTTGCTGCGTCGGCAACGACGGCATCTCTGCGAGATCGCGGTCGCGTGCCGCCGAAAATTCCGCCCAATCGCTCTTCGCCACCGGCTGCGAGGGCGGCAGAGGCAGTCGTTCGAAGTTCACGAACTGCCCGTTACGGCGAATCCGGAAGTCCAGATGCGGCCCGGTCGCCAGTCCGGTCATGCCCACCAGGCCGATGCGGTCCCCTTGCTGAACGCGCTCGCCGTTATGAACGAGTATCCGCGACAGGTGCATGTAGTAGGTTGCGTAGCCGTTCGCGTGCTGCACTTCGATCAGGTTCCCGTCCTCGCCCTTTCGCCCGGCAAAAATCACTCTGCCGTCGCCGACGGTCTGCACGGGCGTGCCAATTGGCGCCGCATAATCGGTTCCCAGGTGAGGCCGATAGATCTTCAGGATCGGATGGTAACGGTGCAGGCTGAAGTGCGACGAAATTCGCGCCGCGAACTTGAGAGGCGAATGCAGAAACACCTTCTTCATCGACTTCCCGTCGGGAGTGTAATAGGCGGCGTTCCCGGCCGGGTCGTGGAACAGGACCGCGCGATACGCGCGGCCGTCGTTGTCATATTCCGCCGCGAGAATGCGTCCGTAACCCGCGAACTCGCCGTTCGCCAGAATCTTCTTCTCCACGACGACTCGAAACGTATCGCTGGTTCGCGGGTCGGTATAAAAATCCAGGTCCCAGCCGAAAATATCCGCCAGCCGCATGGCCAATTCCGGCTTTTCTCCCGCGTCGGTCACGGCGTCGAAAAGCGAGTCCTGAATCCTGCCGGCGACGCCCACCACTTCGGTTTGCGACGGAATCGTTTTGATCTCGGACTGGAAATCGCCGTTTTTCGGGGAGATCAACAGCACGCGATCGGTATCGATGCGATATCGGATCGCGCGCAGCTCTCCGAGCAGCGACCGCCCGATCTTCAGCTCGTTGCCCGCTCGCACATGACGTAAATCGAAGACAGAGTGCGCCGACGCCGCGATCTGCGCTGCGCTCGCGGAATCGATTCCCACTCCCTGCAGAATCGCGGTGAACGGAAGCCGCGCGGGAACCATTTCCGCTGTAAACACGACGCTGTTCTGCTGAATTTGTTTCGACGTTTCACGCGCCAGCGCGGTTTGCGCGATTGTCGTCTGTTGCGCGGCGTTGCGAACCCGATAGGAGGCGAAATCAGCGGCCACGCCAACTGCGATCAACGCGCACCAGAGAATGGGTTTCGTCTTCGCCATGAGTAAAGCCGTGGTTTAAATTCACCGGGAAGTACAGCAGGATTACGAACTGGAAATCTCATCCTTACGCCGCGAAGAAAGCCGCCCGTCCACTCGCCTTGCGAACAGAGCTAGCGCGAAGCTCCCGCTCCGGCGCCCGCAATTTCCCCCGCCGCATTCGTATCCTTCTCCACGAAATAATTGCGCTGGTAGAGGCCGCGATAGATTCGGCCTGCGATTTCCGATGCATGCGGCCCGCTCGTGATTCGCCCGCCGCCGTGCAGCAGAACGACCAGCACGATCTTCGGATGTGTCTCGTTCGCATAGGAGACGAACCAGCCGAGCCTGCCGCCCACGTTCTCGTCGTTGCAGGTGCCCGTCTTGCCCAGGGCCTGTTCTCCGTCGGGATCGTAGCTTCTCCGCGCCGTGCCATACATCACCGCGGCCGCCATTCCGGCGCGTATGTCGGGAAGATAATTTCCGATGTCGAGCTGTTTTCGGACGCGCGGCTGGAAATTCTGGATTTCTTCGGCCGTCCGCGGGTATTGCAGATAGTAGAACGTGCCGCCATTCGCCAGGGCGGAAACCAGCTCCGCCAGCTGAAATGGCGTGATGCGAATGCCTTCGCCGAAGCTGGACATGCGCGCGACTCCGCCGTACGCCGGCGGTCTTGAGGGCAGGGCTCCCGGCTGCTCGCCTGCGATGTCGTAGCCCACGCGCTCTCCGAGCCCCACCATGCTCGCATAGCGATGCACCGTATCGAAGCCCAGCCGGCTGCCGACCTGTTCAAAATATTTGTTGTTCGAATGGGCGAGCGCTTCGGTCAGGTCCATATAGCGCCGCCGCCCGACCTTGATCATGGTGTTGCGCGTGATAACCCCCTCCTGCAATCCTGCCAGCGCAATCACGGGCTTGATCGTCGAGCACGGCTCGAAGCCGTCGTCGAATGCCATTTTTTGGTCAACGATGGTCAAAATCCGTCCATCGCTGGGATCTACCGCAACCACCGAGCCGCGCTCGTGCCCAAGCGCCGCGATGGCCAGTTCACGCACTTCGGGATCGTCGTAATCCACCGCGTCGAACTTTGCGGGATCAAAATGGCTTATATAACGATGATGATAACGGGTATGGTGAACTCGGGAGCGATAGGTCCGGCGAGCGGCAGCCGAAGCAATCGTCCCGCAAATCAGGAAGCAAAGAACTGCTATAGCGCCTGCAATGACTGAGTTCCTTTTCATCTATCGTTGTCCCACCCTGGGTTGTGCACGCGGGCTGCCAAACAGGCCCGGGCGCCGGATCCGGATGCCCCTACCACGAACCGCAAGTGTAAGTAGCCTCAGGATTTTCTGCAACCCAAATTACACTCGTATTTTCCCAGCCTTCAGCCGTGAGAGACAACTGGCCAGGCGAACAGGGCGCGCCCTACCCGCAGGAGCAGTGGAGGCTGGCAGGTCGCTGAAAAACCTGTCCCGGTAGGAGGACGGGGCGGAATTGCCCGGGTGAAACCGGGAACCCGGCTGTAAGCGGCACGTTCCTTTCAGGGGTTTGAATCTTCTCTTGGCTTCACTATCGTCCGACGCGACCCTTTGCCGCCGCGGCGGCCATGGACACCGTTTTGGACGACTCCGCCGCCGCCGGCTTGCTCTCTTCGGCTGCGTGGGTCGGCAGACCGAGCCCCTTGCGCAACTCGTGCTCGATCTTCCCGCGAATGTCGGCGTTTTCCTTCAGGAACGTCCGCGCGTTCTCCCTGCCCTGGCCGATCCGTTCGCCTTTATAGGAAAGCCACGTTCCCGATTTTTCAAGAACGCCCTTCATTACGCCCAGGTCGATCAGATCGCCCTCGCGCGAAATGCCTTCGCCGTAAATGATGTCGAATTCGGCCTCGCGAAAGGGCGCCGCCACCTTGTTCTTCACCACTTTCGCGCGTGTCCGTGAGCCCACCACGCGATCGCCTTCCTTGATCGACTGAATTCGCCGGATGTCCACGCGAATCGAAGAGTAGAATTTCAGCGCGCGCCCGCCTGTTGTCGTCTCCGGATTGCCGAACATCACGCCGATCTTTTCGCGAATCTGGTTGATGAACACCAGGCACGTCTTCGACTTCGAAACGATCGCCGTCAGCTTCCGCAGCGCCTGCGACATCAACCGCGCCTGCAAGCCCATTTGCGCATCGCCCATCTCGCCTTCCAGTTCCGCCTTGGGCACCAGCGCCGCCACCGAGTCCACCACCACGATGTCCACCGCGTTCGAGCGGATCAGCGCTTGTGCAATTTCCAGCGCCTGCTCCCCGTTGTCCGGCTGCGACACCAGCAGATTGTCCACATCGACGCCCAGCTTTTTCGCGTACACCGGATCGAGCGCGTGCTCCGCGTCGATGAACGCCGCCTGGCCTCCCATTTTCTGCGCTTCCGCGATCACGTGCAGCGTCAGCGTCGTTTTGCCGCCCGATTCCGGGCCGTACACTTCGATCACGCGCCCGCGCGGGAATCCACCCACGCCCAGCGCCGCGTCGATCGAAATCGACCCGGTGGGAATCACGCTCACCGGAACCAGCACGTCCCGGCTCCCCAAGCGCATGATCGAGCCCTTGCCGTAATCCTTTTCAATCTGCGAAATCGCCAGATCCAGGTTCCTCGTTTTTTCATCGCTCATCGACCCACCTCGAAGGGGCTTTGCGTTTTGAATTGTACCGCCAACTCCAAGCCCGGATTTAGTCCCGCCCGCGAAAAATCCTCACCCTTAAGAGGTGAGCTACAACCGCCCAGGGTCAGAATGTAGCTCAGGTCTTTAGACCTGAGGGTTTCCCGCCGCAGCGGGCGGCCCGATTCTACCAGACTGCGCAAATTCGCATCCGCGCTTTTCTAGCGGCGCAGAATATCACGAGGCGAAGAAAAAGCAAAGATCAATTACCGGCCGTATTTCGGTCGTGGGTTATGTCCAAACTGCAAAAAGGCGTTTTGGCAAGACGGCTCGCACGATCAAACGGCGGTGTTCTATTCAATTCAAGAGTTGCCTCCGTGTGGCAGGGGTTCGTTTAGAGCGTTGGCATGGTCTTTCCGCACAAATGCGCGGGCTAGCTGTAGAATGTGTCGTCGGCCTCTTTACGTACACGGGACTTCAAAATGGGAAGGCTCCGACGATTCGCGTAAGCCGTTGAGAGTTCCCGGTTGAAGGATGTCTACCCGTTCGATCGATTGATAAGGGAAGTGCAAGGTGTTGTCCCGCTGGATCAAAATCGGCGGATTAGTGGTTCTGTTTGTGATCGTCGGCGCCACCGTGTTGGTGTCAAGCCACTGGCCGTTCACGCGGCAGACCATCGTCAGGGCCCTGCAGGAAAAGTTCTCCAGCACAGTCGAATTGAAAGCGTTTCACGGGACGTATTTCACGCCGGGGTGCGTCGCCGAAGGAGTGACCTTCCGCCGCAACAGCGATCGAAACGCTCCGCCCATCGCGACGATCGAAAAGCTCACCGTCCAGGGCAGTTACTGGGGGCTCTTCAGTAGTCCGAAGCGCGTTCGACGTATCAGGGTCGAAGGTTTGCACATTTTCGTGTCGCCGAGCAGTGAATCCACCGGCAGCGAAGCGCGGCCGTCCGGCAGCCTGGAACGGTTCGCACTGCTTATTGACGAGATCATCGCGGACGGTGCCGTGGTGGAGTTTGCTTCCGACGAACCCGGAACAGAACCCCTCAAGTTCGAAATTCACAAATTGACGCTGAACTCTGTGGCCGACAACCGGCCAATGTCGTTCCACGCCGCGTTGCTCAATGCGAAGCCTCCGGGAGAAATTCGAGCGGACGGGCAATTCGGCCCCTTGGGGTCGCAGAGGGTCGGCCAGACCATTCTTTCCGGTTCCTATATGTTTCAACATGCGGACCTGGGCGTATTTCCTGGCATACGGGGAACGCTGTCTTCCACCGGCACATTCCATGGTGTGCTCGAACGCATCGAGGTCGAGGGGAGTTCCGATACGCCCGATTTCCGAGTGACGAGGAGCAATCATGCGGTACACCTGAAAACACAATTCCACGCGGTTGTGAATGGTATGGACGGAGACGTCGCTCTTCAGTCGGTGCACGCACAATTCGAGCGGACATCGCTCGTATCGCAAGGCGAAGTGGCAAACAAGGCGGGCTTGGAAGGTAAGAACGTTTCGCTGGGCGCGACGGAACTGCAGGGCCGGATCCAGGATTGGTTGCGCCTCCTCTCTGACGCGGATCGCCCTCCCTTGACCGGAGCGATGAACTTCAGGGTACAAGTCCTGGTTCCGCCGGGGAAGCGAGACTTCATTGAGAGAGTGAACCTGCGGGGAGATTTTGGAATCGACGCGGCAAGTTTCACCCGCTCGACCACGCAGGAGCACGTTGACACCCTCAGTCAGGTGGCTCAGGGCGAGAAGGAGAACGACGATCCGGCGAGCGTCATTGAGAATCTGAAGGGACATGTCGTGCTCAAAGACGCGATCGCAACCTTCTCGGAGCTCTCCTTCAGCGTTCCGGGCGTGGTTGCTCATGCGCATGGCACGTACGGCCTGTTGACGGAAAAAATCAACCTTCACGGCACTTTGAAAGTCGATAACAAGCTTTCCAACGGATCGAAGGGGATGAAATCATTTCTGCTTAAATTTCTGGAGCCATTCTTAAAGAAGAAGAATGCCGGAGAGATCGTGCCCATCAAGATCGGCGGAACCTTCCGCCACCCGTCTTATGGGGTGGATTTGGGGCCATAATCAACGGCCGCGCGCTGACCTGACCGCATATACCTCCGTCCTCTCCTTTGGCCCCTTTGGTCCGGCGCTTTGAAATTCGCATCCGTCCTTCGCCCACAGAATGTCGCTCCATTTCACCGCCAAAATCTCTGACGAGCGGTGCATCCCCGCGCGCCGGCGGAAACCGTCGCCTGCGCCCTAAATATGCCTTGACACGTATATGCTGCGTAGAGTATATGAAGGGAATGGAAGCGTTCGAAATCATTGCGGAGCCGAACCGTCGCGCGATACTGAGCCTCCTGGTGTCGTCACAACAGTCGGTGGGAGAGATCGAGCGTCAGCTTCGTATGACGCAGCCGACTGTGTCCAAGCACCTGCGGGTGCTGCGCGAGGCCGGTTTCGTGGAATCCACGGTGGACGCTCAGCGCCGTCTCTACCGGCTGAAACCCGGACCATTTCAGGAGGTGGATGACTGGCTGGAGCAGTTCCGCCGGTTCTGGTCCGCTCGCGTGGATGCTCTCGAACGCCACCTGGACCGCATGGATCAATCAACACGAACGAAAAGGAAGCCAGGGAGAAGGACGTGGCCCAAAACCGCGAACGTAACAAGGGAGAAACGAAATGAAAATCAAAGTGACCAGTATTTACGTGGATGACCAGGACAAGGCCCTGCGCTTCTATACCGAAGTACTGGGCTTTGCCAAGAAGACCGATTTCAGTCAGGGCCCATATCGCTGGCTGACCCTGGCCTCGCCCGAGGAGCCGGACGGCACGGAGCTGCAACTGGCGCTGAACAACAACCCCGCGGCCAAAGCCTATCAGCAGGCGATGTTTCAACAGGGCCAGCCCGCGGCCATGTTTTTCACCGACGACCTGCAGGCCGATTACGAGCGGATGAAAGCCCGCGGCGCCGAGTTCGCCATGCCGCCCAAGGACGTGACGGCCTCCAAGATCGCCATGCTGAACGATACCTGTGGCAACCTCATTCAGCTCACGCAGCTGATGCGCTGGCAGGGCTGACCGAGCGATTGCCCCGTCCGGGGCCAAGGAGCACACATTATGGCTGAGAGGAAACCTGCAAAGAAGGAAACGCAAAAGTCCGCCAGGAACGCCACGATCGGCAACAAGTCCAAGCAGGGATTCACGGATGAGGAAAAAGCCGCGATGAGGGAGCGCGTCCAGGAGCTGAAAGCGGGCGCGCGCGCGGGCAAGGAGGACGGCGAAAGCGCCGTGCTCGCCAAGATCGCCGCGATGCCGGCAGCGGATCGCGCCATAGGCGAGCGACTCCATGCGATCATCAAAGCCAGCGCGCCAGTCCTCTCGCCGAAGACCTGGTACGGGATGCCCGCGTATGCCAACAAGGACGGCCAAGTGGTCTGCTTCTTCCAGAGCACGCAGACCTTCAAGACAAGGTACGTGACGTTCGGCTTCAGCGACAAGGCGAAGCTCGACGAAGGCCACATGTGGCCAACCGCATTCGCGCTGACCGAGCTGACTGCTGCCGAAGAGGCAAGGATCGGCGTTCTGGTGAAAAAAGCGGTGAGCTGAGGACTAAGCTCGCCAGTCGTCACCGTCCTGGGCGGAATTACCGGTCGGACGAGGCGTTTCCGCGTGATGAAGAGAAGACGGAAAGGAAAGACATGAGCACTCGTGAGCAGTACATACCGGGTCCGGCCAATGTGGCGCGAGTGCAAAAGGACGCAGAGAAGTGGACGCTTATTCTCACGAGAGAGCTGCGCCACTCGCCGGAAAAAGTCTGGCAGGCGCTAACCGACCCGGCGCATCTGCGCGAGTGGGCGCCCTTCGACGCCGATAAAAGCCTGGGTACGGTTGGAACGGCGAAGCTCACCACGGTGGGAGCGCCATCGCTGCACATTACCGAAACAAGAGTGACGCGAGCCGACCGCCCCAAGGCGCTTGAGTACAACTGGGGCGGCTTCGATATGCGGTGGGAACTCGAAGCCGTTGGCGGCGGCACGCGCCTGACGCTGTGGACCAACATCGCTCGCCCCTTCATCGCAATGGGCGCGGCCGGGTGGCACATTTGTTTCGATGTTCTGGATCGCCTTCTCGACGGTCAGCCCATTGGACGCATCGTCGGCCCCGAGGCCATGAAGTTCGGCTGGCAGCGCCTGCACGTCGAGTACGCCAGGCAGTTCGGCGTCGAAGCGCGCAGCTGGCCGCCTAAGGACGCTCAAGAGTCGTGAATGGAGGTGGATCATGACGCAAAGCTTTGGTTTTTCGCATCGATGCGGGCCAAAGCGAGGAGGAGCTATGTCGCGCAGCGAAGGAAACGCAAAAGGACGAAGCGTAATCTTGCACATGGTTTCGAGTCTGGATGGTTTCATCGCGAAGAAGGACAACAGTGTCTCCTGGCTGGATACCCCTGGAAGCGTCTACGAAGCCGGGGTTTCCATTTCGGAGGAAGAAGCTGCGGCCTTCGTCAAAACGATCGATTGTTATGTGCTCGGTTCCCGCACCTACGGACACGCGCTTGAACTGGGCTGGCCCTATGGCGATACTCCGGCCGTAGTGGTGACCGGCAGAGAATGGCCGCAGGCGAGGAAGAGCGTCGAGTTCTATTCGGGCGATCTCAAGACATTAGTTGACGCGAAACTCGCGCCTCGCTATCGAAACATATGGCTCGTGGGCGGGGCCATGTTGTGCCAGCGTTTTCTCGAACTTGGCCTGGTGGACGAAATCAAGTTGACGATAGCGCCTGTCCTATTGGGTGAAGGCCTCCGGCTGTTCGGTGGTTCCCTGCCGGAGGCGACCTGGAATTTGAAGGATGTGGTCGCTTACAAGAACGGCTTTGTTGAGCTATCGTACTCCGCCCCTACCGCGTGAAAGCTTTACGAAAGTTTTCTGGGCGACCTAGGCATCATGGAGCGGCGCGGGCTCCCTGGCCCCGCTGGCGGACCTGGGCCATCTGTCCCCGGGGAACCGGCGAACAACTACTTCTCAGTTCGGAAGTGCGGAACATCAAACACGAAGCGATTGGGCCATTGTGGATGCATCTTCGGATCAGGTAATGCAAGCTTTGTGCCGTGCGGCAATCTGCTTTCAAGCAGCGCCGCGAGAACCTCAACGATCGTGTTCCACACGGCCGCGAAGGGCGACTCAACATACGTAGGCTGATAAAACTTCACGAAATCCCTTGCCTCCGTATCCTGGTGTTCCAAGAATGCTGGAGCTACTTGTCAACGGTAGACAGGCGTCATCCTGCGAAAAACGCCGCTAATCGACGGTGGGCTTTTTAAATTAGCCATGGGGGAACGCGACGGCTACGGCTTCACGGTCACCATGACGACGCCGTGGCTTGGGACGCTCGCTTTGAACCTGCCCGTGAACTTACCCAGGCCTTTGTGCGCCCACAAATCCCGCACTTCGGCCGACAGGTGATCCGGGTAGCCGATCTGATTCCAGGCTACGGAAATTTCGGTGTCGTTCTCGCCGCGATTAAACAGAATCACGGCGCGGCTTCCATCTTTCATCTCTTTCGACCAGACCTCTGAATCGCCATCCTTCCAGACGCGCCCCCCTTCGAGGCCGAGCGGGTCCTGGTCGACGGCGATCACTTCGCGGTTCGCCAGAATCTCCCTGGTCTCTGGGGTCATGTTGCGCAGGTCGTTGCCCGTGATCAGCGGAGCCGCCAGGAGGCACCAGAAGCTGAAATGCGACCGGTACTCCGTGGTCGTCATGCCGCCGTTGCCCACTTCCAGCATGTCGGGATCGTTCCAATGTCCCGGGCCCGCGTACGATTCGAGGCCAGCCTGCTGGTCGATGATCGAAACGACGCCATTCGAGCAGCAGCTCCCATCCGGCCACTTCTTCATGCCCGCCCAGCGATCTTGAATGTCGCCGGTGGTGCGCCACAAGTTTCCGCCGATCTCCGCGGCCCACAGCCACGGTTTGTGCGTGCCCCATTCGCACAGGCTGAACACGATCGGCCGCCCACTGGCTTTCAATGCCTCGCCCATCGTTTTGTAAGTCGCTTCCGCGTCTTGCGTGCCCGTGTGGCACCAGTCGTATTTCAGGTAATCCACATCCCACGACGCGTACATCAGCGCATCCTGAAATTCGTGACCGCGTCCACCCGGCCGTCCCTGGCACGTTTGCATGCCCGCATCGGAGTAAATTCCGAATTTCAGGCCCTTCGAGTGAACGTAATCCGCCAGGGCCTTGATTCCCGAGGGGAACCGCTGCGCATCGGCGACGATGTTACCGTCTTTGTCGCGGCTCACCTGCCAGCAGTCGTCGATCACGATGTATTGATAGCCCGCGTCCTTCATGCCGCTGCTGACCATCGCATCCGCCATCGACTTGATCAGGTCCTCGCTGACGTTGCAGCCATACTTGTTCCAACTGTTCCAGCCCATGGGCGGCGTCAGCGCCAGCCCGCCGCCTGGCGCGTTCGCCGACTCGTTGCCCTGCGCCTTCGCGACGGAGCCCATCGCAAAAAAAACGCAGACGCAAGCAAGCACGCAGCCCCGCGCAAACCTGTTCGGATGCTTCATCGTTTCGGCCCTCCCCCGATCATTCGTGGGCGTGAGCTTACTACAAATGGATTCGGCGAGTCCCGAGGTTCACAGCGTGAGAAAGAGACTTTGGCCATGGGTTGCCGCGACGAGGCGCATTTCGTCGTCGCAGGTAGAGGGAATGAGGAATTCGAAGGCGGCCTTCCGGCCGGTAGACAGTTTCAGTTCAGCTTGCGGCGCCAGATCTGCTTCGATTGCACGATGCGGGTGCATGCGATCCATTTGCCGTCGGGCGACACCTTCGGGTGCAGCAAATTTCCCGGGTCTTGCGTCAACTGGCGCGGGACGCCGCCGATCTTCGGGATCGCGAACAATTGCATTCGTCCATGCGTTAGCGCGCTGTAGACGATCGACGATCCGTCCGCCATCCAGTCCAATCCGTCGTACGTAGTGCCCTTGTAATCGAGCAGCTTCTGCGGGTGAGAACCGTCCACGTTCATCGTCCACAGCGAACGGTCCTGCCCGCCGCGATTGTCCTCGACAGCGATTTGCGTCCCATCCGGAGACCACGCCGCCCATGACGCGCTGCGAATCTCCGACGGGAGCGGCAGCTTGATCGTGTCCACGACGCGTCCCATGCCTGGATCAATCGTGAGCACCCACAGTTTGTCGATGCCCGGCAGCCCGTTGCGGTCCCACGAATTGAACAGCAGTTTTTTTCCGTCAGGCGACCAGTATGCCGGCCCCGTCTCCCAGCCAAAATCCGTGAGACGGATTTCCGGCGCGTGAACGTCGTCCGCGCGCCGCAGATAGACGTCGTCCGTGCTGTTCGAGTCTCCGTACTGCGGCGTCGGCACCGGCGAGCGGTGCGAATGAAACGCGATCCATTTTCCGTCGGGCGACCAAGCGGGAGAAAAATCTTCTCCGTTGCCCGAGACGATCACGGCAGGATCAGACGCGCGATTACCTTGAGCGTCGATCGCGACAACCGCGTCGTCCAGATCGAGCCCCCAATCCGCCTGTCGCGCTCCGCCGAAAAAATATCCGATCCGGTGACTGTCGGGACTCCACATCGGCAGTTCGCCTTCCGCAACAACCTCCTTGGGATCGCCTCCGCTCGACGGCAGGAGCACGATCGAATCGTGATAAGCCGTGCGAACCCAATACAGATTGTTTCCCGCAACTGTGGGTGCGTCGTCGTCTTCACCGGGCGTGCCGACGAGTTCTTGCCGCGCGCCCGTCGCAAGATCGAGCGCGTAGATTTTCAGCCAACGGTCGGCCTGCGGCTGTTGCCGCGCGGCGTTGTCCGGGAGGCCGTCGGTGGCGAGTGGGAGATACAGTTTCTTTCCGTCCGCGGAAATTGCCATGCGTTCGGGCAGCGGGCTCGCGTCGAGATGGCTCGCGATCACTTGCGATTGGCCGGTGTTCGCGTCGATGCGGATCAGCGACGACTCGCCGCTCGGCAGAAAGAGCAGCGCGTAGAAATAGCCGCCGTCTGGCGAAAACGCCATCGCGGTGACTCGCCCCGCGACACCGTAGTCGCGGACTCGGCCGCGCAGATCGATGAAGACGGCCTGATCCGGAGCGTCTTTGCGGTAGTACGCCAGCTCGCTGGCGCTGCGGGCGCATATGGGGATGGCATCGGCGGGAAGCGAGGACAGGTGCTCGCCGTCTTCCTGCGGCAGAAACCAGCCGTCTTCCACCGTGCGCTCGCCGAGCCGCGCGAGCCCACCCGTCCCGAGCGAGTCCCACGGCCCGCAAAACACGGCGTTGTCCACACGGTTCAGATCGGCGATCAGGCTCAACGGATCCTGCTGGCCCGTCTTCAGCGAGTAGAGTTGAAGGTTCGGCTGCATGCCGCGCCGGTTGACGATGGCCCAGTTACCGTCCGGCGAAATCGTCACGCGCTCGAGCGGGCCCTCGAACCACTGATTGCTGGGCAGCTCGAGGGCTAATTTGTCGGCTGCTGTGTTTGTGGCGAGCGTCGCTGGCGTTGCGGATTGCGGCTGTGCTGGCGCGGGCCGCGCGGATTGTGCGCCGGTCGCCGGCTGCGTGGACTGGTTCTGCGCAAACGCGAACGGCAGAATGCTTGCCGCGAACGCGATCGCGGCGGCGATTGTCCGGTGATTCATCGCAAACGCCTCGCCCGAAACCATACCAGGGGCTAACAGGACGCTGAAAAAGTCGAACCGCAGCTTCAGGGGTTAAAACCCATGACCCAAGACGCCCACTTACGGCGGGGTTAAAACCCGGCCCTCCTGAACACAAGGCGTTTTTCAGCGAGCTGCTAAAGCCCCGGTCGAAGAGGGCAGTGCAACGTCGGAGCTAAAGCTGCGACCTCCAAAAACCCCGCACGAAAGTTCGGATCTCCGATAGTTGATTGTAAGTGGAAATGTCAGGCGTACTTGTAGAAGCCGCGGCCGGATTTCCTTCCGAGCCACCCCGCCGCGACATATTTTCTGAGCAGAGGACAAGCGCGGTACTTCGAATCGCCAAATCCCTTGAAGAGGACGTCGAGGATGTCGACGCATACGTCGAGGCCGATGAAATCGGCGAGCTCGAGCGGACCCATCGGATGATTCATGCCGAGCTTCATCACCGCGTCGACGGCTTCGGGCGTGGCCACGCCTTCCATCACAGCGAAGGCCGCTTCGTTGATCAGCGGCATCAGCACACGGTTGGAGACGAAGCCCGGCGAATCGTTCACGGCGACTGGTTTTTTGCCGAGACGCTCGCACAACGCCATCGTTGTCTGCGACGTTTCGTCACTCGTTGCCAGGCCGCGGATCACTTCTACCAGCACCATCATTGGCACGGGATTCATGAAGTGCATGCCGATGAAGCGCTCCGGACGGCTGGTCTGCGCGGCAAGCTGTGTGATGGAAATCGACGATGTGTTGCTGGCGAGGATCGAGCCGGGACGCAGCGCCGCGTCCGCTTCCTTCAGCACGCCGATTTTCAATTCGAGCTGCTCTGGGACGGCCTCGACGGCGAAGTCCGCAGCCGCGAGCTTTGACATGTCTGTCGTCGCGTCGATCCGTGCAAGCGATGCCGCCTTGTCCGTCTCGGCGATTTTCCCCTTTTTCACTTCGCGATCGAGATTCTTGCTGATCGTCTCGATGCCGCGATCGAGGAAGCGCTGTTCGACGTCGCGGAGGATCACGTTGTAGCCCGAGCGGGCAAAAACATGCGCAATGCCATTCCCCATCGTCCCCGCGCCCAGCACTGCGATTGTTTTGATCGAGTCTGTCATCGGGCTAGCTGTCTGCGTTCGCTTTCTGGACTTTCCGGATTATGCCGCACGCTCGCTTCAAATCCCGACGATCAACGCCGAACCTGAGGGTGCCAACCTCGATATGGTCGCTCCCTGCCAAAATACCTGCTTGCTTCAGCGCTTGTTGGATCAGCTTTTGGAGACGTCCATTCCGCTGCCACTCGATCACGGTCCTCAGCGGCTCGTCAGGCCGCTTTCGGAAAGCTTTGCGTTGAAGAACGATCGTGCGCGACCGGGTCAGGGCTTCCGCCTCCATCGCAACGGATTCGTCTACTTCACCCCTCACCTTTGCGAGGGCTTGGCTCGCAGCGTGCCGGAGCCGCATGCGACTGCGCCGCTTATTTCGCGGAATACTCTTCCGACTGGCTTTGTCATTCTCTCCGAATACGTTGCGGCGGTCGCGATCGAGGCTCAATCGCTTCTTTTTTCTTGGATTTTTGACGCGGCCCATACGCAATCGCCTTAGGCGCCGTTGCGTTCGACGGCGAGGGCGACGGCGTTGCCGCCGCCGAGGCAGAGGGCGGCGATACCGCGCTTGAGGTTGCGGCGCTGCAATTCGTAGAGCAGCGTCACGAGGATGCGCGCGCCGGACGCGCCGATGGGATGGCCGAGGGCGACTGCGCCGCCGTTCACATTGACCTTTTCCGGATTGAGCTTCAGGACGCGCGTCACGGCAATGGCGGCGACGGCGAACGCTTCATTCAATTCGTAGAGATCGACGTCGTTGTCGCGATCCCAGCCGGTTTTTGCGAGCAGTTTTTCGACGGCTTCGACCGGCGCCATCATCACCCATTTTGGCTCGACGCCGCTGACGGCCTGCGCGACGATGCGCGCCATGGGCTTTTTGCCGAGGCGCGAGGCGTTTTCTTCGCTGGTGACGACGAGAGCGGCAGCGCCGTCGTTCGTGCCGGGAGCGTTGCCGGCAGTGACGGTGCCGTCCTTTTTGAAGGCGGGCTTGAGCTTGGCGAGGGCTTCGATCGAAGTGTCTTCGCGAGGCGATTCGTCCGTTTTGATTACGACGGGCGCGCCCTTCTTCTGCGGAATTTCGATGGGCACGATCTGCTCGCCGAAGAAGCATGACTTGATTGCGCGAACGGCTTTCTGATGGCTTTCCAGGGCGAAGCGGTCCTGCTCCTCGCGCGAGATTTTGTATTTCTCGGCGACGAGTTCGGCGGTCTGGCCCATGTGGAAATTTTCGTAGGCCTCCCAGAGGCCGTCGACGATCATCGAGTCGTAAATTTCCTGATTGCCCAGACGGAAGCCGGCGCGCGCGCCCTTGAGCAGGTAGGGGCAATTGGACATGGACTCCATGCCGCCCGCGACAACGATTTCCGATTCGCCCAGAGTGACGGCTTGCGCCGCGAGGGCGACAGCTTTCAGGCCCGAGCCGCAAACTTTGTTGATGGTCATGGCGGCGACGCGCGGATCGCAGCCCGCCGCGCAAAGCGGCCTGGCGAGCGGGATTCTGGCCGAGCCCGGCTTGAACGACGTTGCCCATAATGACTTCGTCGACCTGCTTGGGCTCGATTCCGGCGCGGCGGACCACTTCGGCGACCACTTTGGCGCCGAGTTCGGTCGCTTGGAGGGGCGAAAGGCCGCCCATGAATTTTCCGGTTGGGGTGCGCACGGCGCTAAGTATGACTGGCTGCCGCATATCAGTTCTCCTCACCCGGTTTGTTTTCCTCAACTATAGGCGCGGAGCGCTTGGCGCGCAATCGCCAGTCATAAAGCGTGGACATTGAGTCGGGCACAGCATGCTGTGCCCCTACCGAAGCCGGACCCAAAAGGGCACACTCACAAACGAGCGTCTCTCAACAAACGAGCGGGTACAAACGAGCAAACGAGCGTCTCGCTTGACAGTAGGAGCGGGATGAGAGTAGCTTTCCGGTCCAGTAGTCGGTGTGCCCAACCAGAGAATCCGTACCCGCAAACCGAAATGGCCGCGAGCATCAACAAGCGCAATGTTGGGTCCGTGACAATCCTTGAGCTGGGGCCGCGGCTGACCATCGTCGAAGGCGCGGGGCTGCGGGAAACAGTCAGCGAATTGCTGGCTAGCGGGCGGACGGGCGTTTTGCTCGACTGCGCGGAAGTGGGCTACGTCGATAGCCAAGGGATCGGCGCTCTGGTTCGGATATGGGTGTCGGCGGGCAGAGGAGCCCGGTTGAAACTCTTCAGCCTCACTCCGCGGTTCAAGGAAGCCATGCAAATCACCGGGCTGCTCAAAGTCATGGAGTGCTTCGACGATGTCGGCGGGGCTCTTCAGAGCTTCAGCGCCCGGCGAGCCTCGGCGTAACCCTGCAGCGCGCCCGTTTTACCCCTTCTGAAAGCAGCATTCCAACGAATATCCGCTTGAGAGCCGGTGTGCTGCCGGAGTCGCGCGAGGAAGGGATCCGCGGGTGAAAAGCCAAGCCAAGCTTGCCCGAGGGCGAGGCGCACGGTAACATCCTGCGACCTACGAGGAGGTGTGCGGTGTACGACATGAAGAATCTCGGCCAATTGAAGAAAATGGATGCGAGCGCTCCGGAGGGGATGAAGGCGTTCTGGGCGTTCGACAAAGCGGCCATGGCGGCTGGGGCGATCCCGGTCAAGTACAAGGAATTGATGGCGTTGGCGGTAGCGTTCACGACGCAGTGCCCATATTGCATCGAGCTTCACTCGAAGAGGGCGCGCGATGCAGGCGGCTCGGATCAGGAGATCGCCGAAGCGGTCGTGGTGGCGGCGGCGCTTCGGGCGGGCGCGGCGGTCACGCACGGGGCGCATGCGTTTGCGGAGAGGTGAGCAAACGCGTTTGCAGTAGAATTCTTTCCGGCATGCAGCTTTGGTTTGCCCGGCGCAGTGGCATCGCCTTCCGCGAGCAATCGGCGCCCCAGGTTATTCTGGGCACCGGCTTGTAGTTTCGCTTTATGTTCGCCTAGGGTCAAATCTGATACAATAGCGATTGCCGCTTTGGTAGTGTTTGCTCGGTTTGTCCATTCGAAATTGCCCGATGACGTTGAGGCCCAACTCGCCAGAAGCCGCAGGAACAGGACCCCTGAACTTTCCACTGAATGAGGAGCAGCGCATCGCCGTGGAGCACGGCGATGGGCCGCTGCTGGTTGTCGCGGGCGCAGGAACGGGGAAGACGCGGGTCATCACCGAGCGCATTCGGCATCTGCTCGAATCCGATCCCAATCTTGCGGGCGAAAACATCCTCGCGCTGACGTTCACGGACAAAGCGGCCGGCGAGATGAAGAGCCGCGTGGTGAACGCGATCGGCGACCGCGCGAAGGGCGTGTGGCTGAGCACGTTCCATAAATTCTGCCTGGAAAGAATCCTGCGGGCGGCAAACGCGGGAATCGAGCCGCTGGACGAGTTGGATCACAAGATTCTGCTGCGGCGGAACATCGGACGGCTGCAGTTGAAGCATTTCAAGCGGCTGCAGGCGCCGAGCGAATTCCTGGAAGACTTCGTGAAATTCTTCTCGCGATGCCAGGACGAGCTGGTAACGCCGGAGGACTACGCGCGCTACGTTGAGGGGCGTCGCAAGGAATTCGAAGCGAGAAAGAGATCGCTCGAGGCGGATGAGCGCGCCATCGCGGAGGAGCAGGTTGAAAGGCAGGAAGAGCTGGCGCGGGCGTTCGGCGTGAGCGCGGAGCTGTTGCGAGAACGGAGCCTGACCACATTTGGCGCGCAGATCCTCGACGCAGTGAAGCTGCTGCGGACGGATAGCGCGCTGCTCGCGCAGTTGCAGAACGAATTCCGCTACATCCTGGTGGACGAATTTCAGGACACGAACATCGCGCAGCTCGAATTGTTGTGGCTGCTGGCGGGCGACCAGCGCAACATCATCGCCGTCGGAGACCACAACCAGGCGATTTACCGGTTTCGGGGCGCGTCGTACGGAAGCTTCACCTTTTTTCTGGAGCGGTTTTGCGGAGTGCGCCCGCCGAAACAGCAGCCGTTGCCATTCCGGGATCCGGGCGCGGGCCGCGAGCCGCCTTCCGCTTCAAGGCCCGCAATCGCGATTTCGGAAAACGGAGCGGGGCGGCGATCTCTCCTGAACCTCGCGGAGAATTACCGGTCGACGAAGCGCATCCTGAACGTGGCGCATGCGGTGATCCGACATAACGAGCAATCGCCACTCCTGCCCGACGGCAGGCTGCACACCGAGAATCACGAGGGCGAAAAGATTCGCGTGGTGGAATTCGGCAGGCCACAGGAAGAGGCGCACTGGGTGGCGTCGGAAATCGAACGGCTGCACGAGGCGGGAGCGCGATGGGGCAGCATGGCGGCGCTCTACCGCATGCACACGCACCGCGATCTGCTGGTGGGGGCTTTGCAGCGGCGCGGCATCCCGTTCGTGATCCGGCAATTCTCGATCCTGTCGAACACGCTCGTGCGGGATTTGCTGGCGTGGTTGCGGCTGATCGGACAGCCCAGCGACAACGTGGCGTGCGCGCGCGTGCTGGCGGCGCCGTATTGGGGACTGGAGCCGCGCGATCTGGTGCGGCTGGCGGAACGCGCGGAAAAGAATCGACGGCGCCCGTTATGGGATGAGGTCGATGCGGCGCAGAGGGAGTTGCCGTTTGCGCGCGCGGGGACGCGACTGCCGGAGCTGGTTGCGCTGGTGAAGCAGTTGCGACAAAACGCGCGGCGAAAGCGTGCGAGCGAATTGCTGGACGATCTGATCGCGGCGCTGGGCGTGGCGCCGCTGCCGTCGGAGGCGGACCACTACTACGTCGACCGGTTCGCGAATTTCGTTAGGGACTGGGAGCGAAAAGCCCTGGCGGAGGCGGAAGCGGGCGAGACCGCGGAATCGGCAGGCGCGAGCGCGAACGGCGAGCGGAAAACGGGGAAGCGGCTCAGCGATTTTCTCGAATACCTCTATTACTTCAACGAGGCGAGGGGAGACGTCTGCATCGAGGACCAGCCGGCTAACGATGCGGTGGAGCTGATGACGGTGCACTCGGCGAAAGGACTGGAGTTTCCGCAAGTTTTCGTGATCCGGCTTTCCACGCGCGATTTTCCGCCGGCGGCTCGCAAGGTGGTCTTCGAGTTTCCTCCCGAGCTGATGAAAGAGGAAAAACCGGAGGGGGATTTCCACATTCAGGAAGAGCGACGGCTGTTCTATGTGGCGCTGACGCGGGCGAAGCAGCGGCTGACGCTGTGCACGGTGGTCAACAAATGGAAGAAGCCTTCGCCTTTTCTGGAGGATCTGCTGGAAGACCGGAAGGTAAAGACATTCGACGCGCAGCAACTGGCGCCGAAGGTGGCGCTTGCGCCGGTGGAGGAAGACGCGGCGCCGGAGCCGGATTCCGCCGATCCGAGCGATCTTTTCAGCGGATTGCGGGAGCCGTCGCGAGCGTACTCGCGGGTGGCGCTGTGGGCCAAGGCGTTTCACCCGCCGAGGCCTGAGCCGCTGCAGTTGAGCGCGTCGGCGATCAGCGAGTACGAACATTGCCCGATGAAATACATGCTTCACCGCATGTGGAGCATTCGCGGAGGACCGCACGCGGAGGCGACCTTTGGGAACGTGATGCACAAGACGATCCAGGAGTTCGTGCGCGAGTTGCGGCAGGGGCGCAAGGTTTCGGTTGACGATCTCGGGTTGATTTATGACCGCGAATGGTCGTCGGCGGGCTTTCCGGACGACTATCACGAGAATGAATACCGGAGAGAGGGGCGGGAGGCGCTGGAAGCGTTTCATGTTTCGTACACGGCGGCGCCGGCGGACGTGGTCTATCAGGAGAAGACGTTCGAGCTGCCGATGGAGCACGAAATCATCGTCGCTGGGCGAATGGACCAGGTGAACCGGATCGGGAAACGAGAGTACGAGATCGTCGACTACAAAACAGGACGACCGAAGGACGCGAAAAAAGCCGGCAAGGATCTGCAGCTGAGCATTTACGCGCTGGCCGCGCGCGAAGTGCTGGACATCGAGCCGACACGCCTCGCGTTCTACAATTTGATGACGAACGAGGCGGTGCTGACCACGCGGGACCAGAAGGCGCTCGCCGTCGCGAAGCAGAGGATCGCCGAAATAGCGGACCGGATTCGCGGGGGCGACTTCGCGCCGAAGCCCGGGTACGGTTGCGCGAGTTGCGACTACAAGCCAATTTGCCCGGCGCACGAACAGCTTGTGTCGATTCGGTCAGCGAGGGCGACGGGGATGCGTATTTCCTGATGGGCGGGAACGGGAACCGGCAAATTCGCAGGTCCAGCAGCTTAGAGGGGATGCGGAACGTCAAATGTTGATTTTGGTTTGCGGTCTCCAGCGGGGCTTCGAATTTCGTCTCGCGAATCGGCTAGGCGCGCCTGCCTTTCCGCCGTCCGGTGAAAACAACTAGCAGAACAGGTGGGTGCCGTGCGGTTGAACAATCCGAGGACAAAGTCGAGCCGGCTTTGATGGTTCTGTAGCGGCCTCCGTAAAAAAAAGGCGGCCGCCGTGGCGACCGCCTCTTCTCCTGAAAGGCCCGAGGAAAAAACGCAAAGCCTCATTCGGTTTCGCGCATGGACTACAGTGAAACTCTCTCCCGCGAGAAGAACGCGAACTGACTTCGCGTCACGTCCGGCTCGCTTCGTTCATTTGTAAATGTCAGGGCGAACGAAGTCAAGCAGAAAAACTTTTGCCGCGATGGCTTTCGTGAAACATCCTGATCACGGAATTTTCGCTGCGCAATGTATCTCCGCAAATCCTAGCGGGCGATGCCCAACGCGCTCTGGTAATAACCGTCGCGCGCGGAAACTTCCAGGTCGGGGCGGCGGACGCGAACCTCGATGGTGTGATAGTCGCGGGTCTTATCCTCTTTCTGAGGAGAGAACGTGAGCGTGTACTGATTGCGCGCCTCTTCAGTGACTTCCGAGTAGAGGCGGTCGAGATCTTCTTCCTTGCCGGCATAGAAGGTGTCGCCGCCGGTTTTGACGGCGTACTTATCGGCCTGGCCGAGACCGTGCTCGATAATGGATTTGCCGGGAATCGAATGCGCGACGGAGATGGAGTACACGGAAATGTCGGACTCGAGAAGGAAGCGCAGCGTTTCATCGAACGTGTGCTGATTGTGGTGCGAATTACTGCCGTCGGAAACGAGAAAAATGATTTTGCGCCGGTCGCGGCCGCGGCCCTTCAGCATCTGGCCCGCAGCGAAGATCGCGTCATCGAGCGCGTTATTGTTCGCCGGCCGCGAGGAACCGTGGAGTGGAACGCCCTGGCCGGTCGGAAGAGTCTGGCCGTTGATGACGGGGCCGATAGTGCCGGGGCCGGAGTTGATGGCGGTCGAATGGGAGTCGATTTCGAGGCGCTTGAGCTGCGTGAAAAGATTGTCGTTGTTGAAAGAAAAGCCGGAAACCTCTTCGGGATAGTCGGTGTACTTCATGACGGCGACTTCGTCGTTGGGTCCGAAGCCGGCCGAAATGGAGATCAGGCTCTTCTGCACTTCCTTCGCCTGCTTCGTGGAGAGGTCGTTATCGATCAGGACGACGGCGGAGAGGGGAAAGGGATTCGAGTCGAAGAGAATGATCTGCTGCTCGATACCATCCTCGAAGATCTGGAAGTCGTTTCGCTGGAGGCCGGCGACGAGCTGGCCACGGCTGTCCTTCACGGTGACGGGCACGAGAACGAGATTCGTCCGAGACACGATCCGCGACCGAGTCGTGTCCTGCGGAAGGGAACCCCGCCTCTGTTGCGCAGCAACGCCCGGGGTGGCATGCTGAGGATCCGAGGATTGTGCGCCAGCCGGAACGCTGGCGATCAGCAGCGCGCTCGATAAAAGAAGGATTCGCATCATGGCAATCTCACGTCTTAAGAGTCTCCTCGGTCAGGCTCGCCGGACTCGTCTGCGTTTGACCCGAACATCCGTTGCGCCGTTCCGCGCATCGTACCAGTTCTGATGCCCCCAGGAGAGAATTATACAATGCGTCGGACGCGTATCGCGGCCGTGCTGTTTGGCGCGGCTTTGGCAGGCGCTCTCGCCTGGAATTCCTTGACATCTCGCGCGCTGGCTGCGCCGCAGCAGGAGACACAGGGCCCCCTGCGTCCGCCCGGAAGCGCGCCGCAACCGGAGGCGCCGAAACCGCCGCCGCAACAGCAACTGCCGGAATCGGGCCACACGCTGAAGGCGCAAACGAACCTGGTGGACGTGTTCGTCACCGCGCGGGGCAAGCATAACGCCATCATCTCCGATTTGACAAAAGACGACTTCAAAATTTACGAGGACGGGCAGGAGCAGAAACTTGCCTACTTCGATAAAGAGTCGAACCTTCCGCTGACGATGGGCATTCTGATCGATACGAGCGGCAGCATGCAAAACATTCTGGATGCGGAGCAGGACACGGCGTCGCGCTTCATTCATGAAATCATGCGCAAAAAAGACGAGGCGATGGTGATCGGGTTCGACTTCGACGTCAACCTGCTGGCGGATTTCACGGAGGACACATCGATTCTGGAGCGGGCGATCCGGCGGACACAGATTGACGCCGTGGCGGGAGGTGGCGTGGTGACCCCGGGAACGGTGCCTGTTGGGCAAAACGGCGGCACCGATCTGTACGACGCGATCTATCTTGCCTGTCACGACGAGCTTTCGTCGCAAACCGGGCGCAAGGCGATCATTCTGCTGACCGACGCGGAGGATACGGGAAGCAAGCTGAGTCTGGACGACGCAATCGCCTCCGCGCAGCGGACGGACACCGTCATTCACGTTCTGCGGCTTGCGGACGAGCCCTTCTACTTCGGAATGGGAGTGGGATACAGCGGCTCAAGCGTGGCGCGGAGAATGGCGGACCAGACCGGCGGGCGGGAGATCGAAGTGCGGAGCGAGAGGTCCCTGGAAAAAGCGTTCGACGAGATCTCCGAGGAACTGCGGTCACAGTACGTCCTGGGCTACTATCCCACCAACGTAAAGCACGACGGAACCTTCCGCAAAATCAAAGTGGAAACGAACCGGCCGGACACACACCTGCTCGCGCGCAAAGGGTACTACGCGCCGATACGGTGAACGGGATTTGGGTTGGTAACGACCACGACTGAAGAGGACGCTGAAAAAACCGGTAGCTCTTTTCGTTTCCGGCCTCCCGTGGAGCTTCCAATTTCGTTTGCCGAACTGGCGACGCGCGGCTGCCTCACGCCGTAACACTCTCTCGACTCTGCGCGGAGCGTCAAGAAGACCCAGGCTCCCAAAACACGCAAGGGTGGGCCGCCCGGCGTGTCGAGTCATTGTGCGCGGTGATTGGCGGCGACTTGCGGTCAGACGGGCGCGGCGCCCACGCTTCCTTCGAGTTGAAACCTGTTTGTCCTCAGGCAGCCTCCGACTTCCTAAAAGGCATTTATGGCGGCGACGATTGACGCTCTATTTGCCTGGGGGAGTGGCCGCGGTCTGAGCCGCCGCGTAATAGCCTTTTTTCGTGCGTACCTTGAGGCCCTTGCGATCGGCGTCGACCTGGATTTTTCGGTAGCCGCCATTCGAAAGCGGGTCGGTAGGCGCATAGGCGATGAAATACTGGCTGCGCAATTCGGTGCCGATGTCGACGAACGATTGGGCGAGATCGTCCACGCGGTAGGGGAAGAAGGCACGGCCGCCGCTCTCGTCGGAGAACTCCTGAAGGATCTTATCTCCCGGATCGAGATGATATTTTCTCGGTTGATCGGGATTGTCGACGGCGATCCAGTCGGTATTGGTGCTGATCGTGTAGATGGCGACTTCGGCGCGAATCGCCTCTTCCAGAGCATCGCTGAGGGCGTGATCACTCAAATCATCGTCTCCGTCGCTGATGACCACGAGTACGCGGCGCACCTGCAGATTGGATCCCGTGGGCGGCGGCGGATTTATGAGTTTTTCAGAAGCCATGTAAACGGCGTCGTTGAGCGCCGTTCCCCCGCCGGCGCGCTGGCGGCGGATCGCGTCGCCCAGCTCGCCAACATCGTCGGTAAAGTCCTGAACCACTTCCGGCTCATTGTCGAACGTCACGAGAAAAGCCATGTCCTTGTCATGGCGGATGACGCTGGTGAGGAAATCGATGGCGGCATCCTGCTCGAACTGGAGGCGCGGGCGAATGCTGTTGGAGGTATCCATCAGGAGCCCGATGCGAAGCGGGAGATCGGTCTCGCGGCCAAAGAAGAGAATCTTCTGCGGCGAGCCGTCCTCGAGTACCTGGAAATCGTTCTGATTCAGGTTAGTGATGAAGTTGCGGCGCCGGTCCATCACGGTGGCTACGAGATGAACCAGGCCGGTGGTGGATACGATCTTGGGCGGTTGCTTCTGCTGGCCGGATGAAGTCTGATCCTGTTGCGGACTGGACGAGCTCTGCGCGGGCGGAGACTGCTGAGTTTGCTGGACCTGCTGGCGCTGCGCTGGTCGCGTGGATTGTTGCGCGCGCCCGCCCGTTCCCGAGATTCCCAGGAATACGACCGCCGCGAAAGCCGCACAAGCAAACTTCACGACGAGAATTATAGGAACTAGTCCGGGGCGGGTCAACTGACGGGGGGACGCTCGAGGCGCGCGAGCTACTTCAGGCCGTCGACGATATAGAGGTCGGAGGTGATACGCGTGTAGCCGTAGACGTAGCTCTTGAGGTCGCGCGAGAACTCTGGAGGAGAATTGTCGACCAGACCCGTCGGATCCGATGAGGAAAAAGCCTTAAACAATTTGCGCTGACCTGTATCGAGGTTGATGATGAACACGCGGGTGGGAATTTCTCTTCCTCCGACGAGGAGCGATCGCCCGTCCGCAGTCCACTCAACGGGCAGTTCACCTGGCTCAACACTTGGAATAAGGACGGATGGTCCTCCGGCGACATCGTAGACGACCGGTTTGCCTTGCGGGTTCAAGGCAGCCACACGCTTGCCATCTGGCGAAATAGATCCACGATATCCCGAAAAGGAGGCGCCCTCGGGACTGATGGGCCGCGGAGTGCCGTTGTCGCCGTCCTGAATCCACAGCCGGAGCCCATGGCCTCCAGACGCGCTGCCGACTTCGAGAATATGGCGCCCGTCGGGGAAGAAGAATGCGCGCTGTACCTGGACATCGCCGGTGGAGACGATGTGCGGTTGGCCCGCGCCAGTAGGAATGTCGACCAGATTGCGGCTCGCACCCAGCGTCATGGCCAGTACTCGCTTTCCATCGGGCGACAGCATGGGATAGACGCCGTCGGCTAAACGTACAGCGGGTGAGCCGTCCGTGCGGCGGACATAGACGACTCCCGTTGCGCCGCCAGCCTCACCGGTCTCGTCGAAGGAGACAAGTGTCCCGTCGTCGCTGACGTCGCGCGGTATGGTCCAGTCGTGCCAACTCAGATCGCGCTCTTGTTTTTCTCCGGGGGCCAAGCCCGTCATGCCGGCGCGCATGTCGTCACGGGAGAAGAGAACCCGGCCATCTTTCGAGATGTCGTGGAGGGTGAGGGTGCCAGTTCCCAGGTACACGAGCCGCTCTTTTCCTGCTAGCGTGACGGCGCGCAACTCGCGGCTCGATCCAGAAGTCGTTGCGGTAAACCAGACTTCCTTTCCCGATGGCCACCAAGCGAGCCCTTGTTCGCTTACGAACTCTCTTGTGAGGGTCTTCTTATTGCCAGCCTGGTCCACAATGGCAACATAGCCTCCATCATCCAGAGCGTAAGGATGATCGAGGAACGCGACGAGCTTGCCGTCCGGCGATACTCGCGGATGGCTGATCCAGCCCGCCGTTTCAGAAAGCACCTTCCCAATGGGATATTCGAGCCGGACTTTGCCGCCCGCGCGGCGAACGACGGCGAGGGATGTTCCGTCGGGCGACCAATCCGCAAATTCGACGCCGTCGGCGATGTCTCTGGGAGCGCCGCCGCCCTCGGGATTACGCGCGAGCATTCCGGTGTATTCCCAACCCTCGAGGAGATGAATGTTGGTGGAGACCGCGAGTTCTCCCGAAGTCGAAATCGCGAAAAGGCCGGTGGATGGCATGTTCAGCGAGCGCGACTCCGTGCTGCTGGGCTGCGCCGAGAACAGCTCCATTGGGCGACCGTCCCACGCGCCGGAGTAAATCAGGTTGCCATCGGGAGTGAAGCGAGCGCTCCAAATCGTGCCGCGGCGGAATGTAATGCGGTGAAGCTTCGGATAGGTTTTCGGAGACTGAGGATGCATCCAAATACCGAGTGCAAGTCCCATGGCGAAGAGAGCTGTGGAGATAATGGCAGGCACCAGCCACGCTTTGCGCGAAGGCCTCACAGCCGGTGCGTTCACGGTAGAAACGCCGGACACAGATTCGAGGTCGAAAGCTATGTCGTGCGCCGACTGAAAACGCTGGGCGGGCTGCTTCTCCATGCAATGGCGGGCAATGCGATCTAGAGCGGGAGCGACGGCGGCGCGCGGGGAAAGCTCCGGCGGATCGTCTTTCAAGATTGCGGTCATCGTTTCGGCGCTGGTGTCGCGCCTGAAGGCGCGCTGGCCGCTGAGCATTTCGTAGAGAATGCTGCCAAAGCTGAAAATGTCGGATCGATGGTCAGCGGGATGGCCTTTCACCTGTTCCGGCGACATGTAGCCGACGGTGCCGAGGACTTGACCCGCACCGGTTTGCGTTGCGGCAGTGAGACCGTCGGAAGTATCGGTCGCGGGTTGAGTGCGGCGGAGTTTGGCCAATCCGAAGTCCAGAATCTTCAGTTGGCCGTTGCGGGTGACGAAGATGTTCTCGGGCTTCAGATCGCGGTGAACGATGCCCTGATCGTGGGCGGCAGCCAGACCGTTGGCGAGCTGGATGGCCAGTTCGATTGCCTTGCGTGCGGGCATTCCCGAAGGACCGATGCGCTGCCGGAGAGTTTCTCCCTCGAGCAGTTCCGAGACCATGTAGTGGATGCCGTCCGAAGTGCCGACGTCGTAGACGGAGACTATATTGGGATGATTCAGCGCGGCGACGGCTCGCGCCTCCTGCTCGAAGCGGCGGAGGCGATCGGGATCCGTGGTGAAGGAGCCGGGGAGGACCTTGAGGGCTACGTCGCGGAGGAGGCGAGTGTCGCGCGCGCGGTAAACCTCGCCCATCCCGCCGGAACCGATGAGAGAAACGATCTTGTATGGACCGAGTTGCGTCTCCGCAGCGAAGGACATTGGTGCGCCGGATTATACAGTCTATGCGGGAGGCTGCAAGCCCTCACGAAGAGCCATCGGATCCGGACGAAGATGAAAGTGGTGGGCGGTGGCGTCGGGGGCTGAACAGTCTGTGCAAGAAGGAGAAAACGGGCAGCCGTTCGGCTTCGCTCAGGGTGAACAAGCTGGCGCACTCCAAAGCGGCCCGCGGCGGCGGTGCGAGGTTGGCGGAGTCGCGTGCGGGCGCGGCCCCGCCAACGAACAGCGTCAGTGCGGATAGCCGGAGTCGATGAAATTATCGACGTCTTTGTGGAGTTTGTCGCGAGCCTTGGTGTCGATGTAGACCATGTGGCCCGACTGGTAGTAGGCGAAGGTGATGTTCGGGCGAATGGGCGGATCGAGGCCCATGTGGCTGACGGTCTGCTCGATGCCGTCGAATGGAGTGGCGAGGTCGTAGTAGCCGCAGACGACCAGGACTTTCAGATGAGTCTCCTCGGTCATCGCGGAGCGCAATACCTCGGCGACTTGCCGGACCGCCTTCGCGGTCCCACGGGCGAACATTGGCGGTGACGGTGTAATAGGCGTCGCTGTCCCATTTCAGTTCGCGGCGAACGTAATCCTGAAATGTAGCGACGAAGGCGCCGAGATACGAGGCTTCGCTGGGATCGTATTCCGGGCGCTCGCCGGCGGCGTCCGCATCGATGCCTTCGAAGCGAGAGTCGAGACGGCCGACGGTGCGGCGCTTGTTGCGTTCGAGTTCCTTAAACCAGCGAAATGGGCTGACGCGGAGATTGCATTCCTTGATGAAGGTGGGCGAGAGGGCCGTGAGGCGCGCCATAGTCCTGCGACAACTTTGTGATATTCGTCGGGAGACAACTGATCGCCCTTTTGAAGGGCCTGGGCGTACTCGCCATTCGTAAACTCGCGAGCTTCCTGCGCGATCTCATCGACGGTCTTGGCCTGAAGATCGGAGGAGAGGAGGTGATGGTACCAGGCGGAGGTCGCATAAGTGGGCATGTAGAATTCGAAGCGGTTGTCGGCGCCCCAATTCGCGAATGCGATGCTGGAGAACGAGCACGATGCCGTTCAGATAGATGTTGTGGCGGTGCTCCAGAACGCCCGCGAGTTCGGCGGAGCGGACGGTGCCGTAGCTTTCACCGATCAGGAATTTCGGGGAATCCCAGCGCTCGTTGCGCGTGATGTACTGGTAGATGAAATCGGCGAACCAGTTCGCGTCCTCGACCACGCCGTGAAACTGATTTGGATTTTCGCCGGCCGCGGGGCGGCTGTAGCCGGTGGACACGGCGTCGATGAAAACGAGGTCGGTGGCGTCAAGGAAGGAATCCTCGTTATCGGTGATCGTGTATGGCGCGGGCATCCCGTGGCCGTCGTCGGTGAGCACGACGCGCTCAGGTCCCATGCCCATGTGGGTGAAAAGCGACGCCGAGCCGGGTCCGCCGTTGTACACAAATGAAATGGGGCGCTTCGCGGCATCCGGAACGCCGTCCTTAGTGTAGCGCCACGAAGAAGAAGGTGGCCTTGGGCGTGCCGTCGTCGGCCTTAATCACGTAAGTGGCCGCGGTCGCGGTGTAGTTGATCGTCTGGCCGCCGACGCGGGCGCTGTGGTGGGTCACAGAAGATTTTTCCACTGGCGGCAGAAGGTGACGCTCCGGCTTTTTCTCTTCGGTCGACTGCGATTGCGGCGTCTCGGGACGCTGTTGGGATCCCATCTCGCGGCGGGAGCGCTCGGGGTTGCCCTGCGCCAGTGAAGTTGTTGCGCTGACCAGTGCCGCGACTGCGATAAGAGCAATGCGATTCAAGTTCATGCCTTCTCCTTCCGAAATGAATGATCCTGATTAAAACGTTTGAGTCGTGCGCGTGCGGTCGGAGAACACTCGGACGGCTGTGTGGCTTGCGTGGTTTCACCGAAAAGGAAAAAATCAGCGAAGGCTCGGTGCGTAGTGCGCTGGACGCGGCGAACGGCCTCAAAACCAAATTGTCCGCCAACGGGGCCCGCGCCGCGCTTTTTCACCGGGCGGGGCTCGAAGTTCTGGGTTAGAATCGACCGCCGAATGGAGCCTGAAGCTGGAAACGGCGTTACGGCGGTCTATCCGGGTTCGTTCGACCCGGTGACGAACGGGCATCTCGATTTGATCGCACGTGGCGCCAAAATTTTTGGCCGGCTGATCGTTGCAGTGGCGCAGAACCTCGATAAGGATCCGCTGTTTGGCGTGGAAGAGCGCGTGGAAATGCTGGAGGCGGTGACATTCGAGTTCCGCAATGTGGAAGTGGACATCTTCGGCGGATTGCTGATGGACTACGCGCGGGCGAAGGGCGCGCGAGTGGTTCTACGCGGGATTCGCGCGGTCTCCGATTACGAATACGAGCTGCAAATGGCTATGATGAACCGCAAGATCGAGCCGGAAATCGAGACGGTGTTTATGATGCCGGGAGAAGCTTATAGCTATGTCAGTTCGCGGTTGGTGAAAGAACTGGCGAGGCTCGGCGGGTCGGTGAAGGGACTGGTGCCGAAATTGGTCGAGGAGCGCCTGCGAGGTAAAGTGAGCTGAGGTACGCTTCACCGTGTGATGACTTCGGATACGCACGAAAGGGAGAGAATGGAACCGGCAACCGGAATGAAACTTCAAGAAGAAGTTCACTTTGCAGAACGCGTGAATCGAATTGCCGTGTCGCCGACGATGGCGGTGATGCAGGAAGCCGAACGGTTCAAGGCCCGCGGCGCCGACGTGGTGGATTTCGGTCCGGGCGAGCCGGATTTCCCGACTCCGGAGCACATCAAGCGCGGAGCGATAAAGGCGCTGGACGAGAATCGCACGAAGTACACGGCGACCGCGGGTATCCCGCCATTGCGGCGGGCGATTTGCGATTGGCACGCCGCGCAGCTTGGGTCGTCGTATGAACCGACGGAATGCATCGTCAACATAGGCGGCAAGAATTCCATCTTCAACACCATCTGCTCGCTGATTGATACGGGAGACGAAGTCATTATTCCGGCGCCGTACTGGGTGAGCTATCCGGATATCGTGAAATACGCGGGCGGCACACCAGTCTTCATCGAAACCACGGAACAGGACGGATTTTGTCCGAGCGCGCGGCAGATCGAAGAGGCGATCGGGCCGCAGACGAGAATCGTGATCATCAATTCGCCGAACAATCCCACGGGCGCGGTGATTCCGAAACAGGAATTCGAGGCGATCCTCGAAATTTGCAAGAAGCATCGCGTGTGGCTGCTCTCGGATGAATGCTATTCGCACTTCGTCTACGGAAACGCGAAGCCCTATTCGATCGCCAGCGCGGCGGGAGCGAAAGAGCGGGTGATCATCGCCGGATCGTTTTCGAAGACGTTCGCGATGACCGGCTGGCGCATGGGATATACGCTTGGGCCTGCGTCGCTTATCAGCGCGATCAACAAGATACAAAGCCAGGCGACATCGAACGCGACATCCATCGCGCAATACGCGGCCCTCGAAGCGATGCTGGGGCCGATGGATTCGGTTGGAGTGATGCTGGCCGAGTATGCTCGACGGCGCCAAATCATTCTGGCGGGCTTGCGCGCGATTCCGGGAGTGACCTGCCCGGCGCCGCAGGGAGCGTTCTACGTCTTTCCGAATATCGCATCACATTTTGGTAAAGACACGCCAGACGACACGACGCTGGCGAAGCAGTTGCTCGAGCGGGAACACGTCGCCGTCGTGCCGGGCGAAGCGTTCGGAGCGCCGGGGCACATCCGGATTTCCTACGCAACTTCGGTCGAGCGGATCGAGGAAGGATTGCGGCGCCTCGGCCGCTTCCTCGGCCGGTGATCGAATCCGGCTCCGCCGCTCGCGGCGAATGGCCAATTGAGAACTGACGCGCCAATCGTGAAACCCTGTCCAGCGCGACTCGACCCTATTTTCAGCTTGCGACCGTGGGGCGCGCGTTCGCTCGCGCCGCTTTTCCCCGACAAAACCAATTTTGTGCAGCCCATCGGAGAAGCGTGGCTGACAGGGGTCGAGTGCAAGTTTGCCAACGGTCCTTTCGCGGGCGAAAAACTCGGAGAGGCGTGGCGCGAGATGGACGCCGCCTGGAAGGGCACGGCGATCGATCGCGGCGCGGGGTTTCCGCTGCTGGTGAAGAGTTCCCCGACAAGAAGGGGAACCTCATCGCGGTCGCGCCTGAGATGACCGTCGTTTGCTACATGCTCGGAGGGCCCAAAGAGATCGAGGTGCTGCGCTCCATGGCCCGACAGGCCAACGCGGCGTCCACCAGGCCACTATCGACGGCCGTGATGGAGTGGGATGGGCACGCGTGGAGCGAGGCGAAATGACGGTGGAAGCCTGGCTCCATGAGCAGGCTCCGGGCCCGGCGCCTTGGGATCACAGACCCGCCTGGAGTAGACGGTGGTGGAGAGGCCGCCGCGCCGGACCAGACGCCAGCGCGTGATGAAGGCGCCAACGCACGGGCCCAAGAACCGCGCGCGAGGTCCGCCTTCGTGCTGGTCTTCTTCGCGCGGGTCGTCGGCCAGCTCCTGCGCCGCGTCGGCGAACCGATTCCGCTCCAAGCACACGCCCGCCGAGATGCGCGGCCTCCTCGCCCGCCACGGCTTCACGGTCATCTCCGACGGGGATCTCGTGGCGCTCGGCGCCGCGCTCGGACCCGGCGTTGCCGGGGGCACCGCCGTCATGAAGCACCTGCGCATCGCTGTCGCCGACAAGCGGGGCTGAGCACCGCGTCGAGCCGTCCGGGCAAGCTCCCACCTTGATGTGCTCGCCCACGCCATCTCTGCGGTCGCATCAAGCTGGTTGGTCCCGGCATCAAGGTGGTTGATCCCGGCATCAAGGTGGTTGATCCCGGCATCCAGGCGATCGATCTTGGCGTCCGGGCGGTCGATCGCGGCGCCTGCCAAAGCAGGTCCACGCCGGACCTGGCGAAGAAGGGGTGGAGCGAATGGGGGCAGCGCCAGGTCGGTTGGGGGGCGTTCGGAACTGCAACGCAGCGGGCGCGAGAGGAGTCGCGCCTGGCGGTGGGCCCTGCTGGCGCTCTCGCTCGCGCTGTGCTCCGCTTGCACCGCGTCCTCGCGCAGCTTGTACGGGACGACCGCGCGCTATTCGGTAGACAGGCGGAATGGATCGCACAGACAGCGCCGGGGAAGCCGAGGTGGATCTTCTTGGATCCGCTGACGGGGTGTGCCCTCCGCTGTCGCGACGACGTGCAGCGCGACCTGGACGCAAACGCAGCCTGGTCGCGAGCCGCGAACGAGAACAACGGCGACGCGCAGTTCAGGACCGCGGCCTTGATCACTCTGCCTTTCACGGCCGCCGCCATGGTGTTGGCGCTCCCGGCGATTGGCGTCAAAGCCGCGCTGGGTGGCCCGACTGCGAGCGAACATCGCGCGCGTGCGGCCGCGGCCCGGAAGCGCGGTGCGCTGGGTGAGGCGGTCGACGAGTATTTTCTCGCGTGGCAGCTCGGAGATCGAGAGGTGCTCCAGCAGCTCGCGCAGATCTGGGTGGAGCAGGGCGCGATACCGGAGGCGAAACAGGCGCGGCTTCTGCTCCGGCGGCGGTGGCCTCACCCGCGACTCCGAGTGGAGCCGGATCGAAGCGTGGCTCAAGGAGCAGGGCGTCAAGGTGCACACGTGCGGAGATGAGTCGAAGCAGCCGCTCGACGTGCCCTGGGCCGAATAGTCGCTACCGGCCCAGCTGTCCACCACCCGCTTCGCGCCGTAGATCTTCTCCAGCGCCTCGGTGGAGCGCCGCGGTGTCCACTGCCATGGCGCGGTCCCGGCGCTCGGTCGAAGCCGAAGTCACCGCCGAGCGACGGATGTTTCCGTCGAACACCAGGCCCGACGATCTCGCCCTTCTCGATCGAAGACGGGCGAGCCGGAGTTGCCGCCGATGATGTCATTGTCGGTCACGATGTCGAGCGGCACGAGTAGGTCGACTTGCGTCTCAGCCAGATGGCGGGGAGCACGAACGGCTTGTGGCCGGTCTGGTGGTCGTAACGCGCCCGCCGATGCCGGTGATCGGAGCAACCTGCGGCCGTTCTCCGGTAGCCCTTGACCTGCGCCATAGCTCAAGCGCGGCGAGAAGGTCGCGTCGGGATAGGCGTTGGTGCCGAAGAGCCTCGAACGTGCGCGCGCGATCGCCTCGTCGCCGCTCGTCTCGCGCCGGCGTCGTCCTCGAACCACTTGCGCATCCCGCGGCCGTCCGCGTCGACCGCGGGCGATCAGCGCGATCGCCGGATCGGGTCCGGAAGCTTCGATCGCCGCCTCGCCGCCCTCGTAGAGCCGCTTGCGCACCGCCGGATCGCCGAGGCTGGCTCTCGCCGATCAGCTCGCCGCCAGCTCCGCGGGAGACTTGTCTCCCGAGCACCTTCTTCACGGACGGGTCGTTCGCGCCCAGCTGCTCGCGCAGCTTGGTCAGGCCGAAGGTCAGCTTCAGGATCTCGAGGCCCTTCGCCACCGGCGCGGTGCTCGCGAGCACTTGCTCGATCGCCGGCAGCCTCGGTCGCCCTACTCGCGCAGCCGCTCGCCGTCGGGCTTCTTCGTCTCCGCCGCCGCGCGCACCAGCAGCCGCGCATAGCGCGATCAGCTCTGCGCCGAACCACGCGGGCAGCGCGGCCGGCTGGCCCGCGAGCTCGTCCCCTCGAGGAACTCAAACTCCTTGTGGCGCGGCCGAGCTCCGCGAGCGCCGCCGCCAGCTCGTCCCAGGCCCGGCCCGCGTCCTTCTTCAGCGCTGCCGCTTCTCACCTCCGCGCGCAGCTGCGCCTCCGCTGCCTCCTTCTCGGCATGAACGTCGGATAGGTAGCGCGGCGAGCCGCCCGCGCAGCCCCTTGTAGCTGTTCTCGACCGAGAGCAGCTCCGAGGTGGCGACGTGCGCGTCTGCTCGGGCGATTCGTTGGCATAGCAACTGAGTTGTCCGCGCAGCTCGGCCAGCTCGAGCAGGTGCTCCGGCAGCGCCACGTCGCGATCGTAGACGGACTGCGCGACCGTGTAGGGCCGTCTGCGTCGAGCCCGGATTTCCCGAGACGAAGGTGAGCTCGCCCTCCTTCGGCCCGCTCGCGCTGAAGCCGAACCACCGCGCCGGATGCGCCGGCTTCCCCTCATCCCAGGCGCGCAGGAACGCGGCGTCGAGCCGAAGCGGGGGAACTTGAAGTTGTCTGGGTCGCCGCCGAAGGCGACGGAGCTCCGGCGCGAAGACGAGCCGCACGTCCTGGTAGCGCCGGTACTTGTAGAGGTCGAGCTGCCCCGTGGTAACGGGACATCTGGCAGAGCAGCTTCTTGTCGCCGCCCGCGCACTCCTTCTCGAGCTGCCGCCTCCGCGCCCAGCTGCGCGCGCGCGTACTGCTGGCGCGCCCGGCCTCATCCCCTGGGTGGCCTGCGCGACGCGCGCGGTGACGTCGGTCATCGAGAGCAGCTCGTGAGTCTCGATTCCGGGCAGCGCACCTCGTCCCGAGGGTAGGCGCGTAGAAGCCGTTCGAGACGTAGTCGCGCGCCTGCGTCGAGAGCTGCGTGACGCAGCCGCGGACGCAGTGGTGGTTGGTCATCACCAGTCCGTCGGCCGAGACGAAGCTGCCCGAGCATCCGCCCGCGAGCCGCACCGAGGAGAGCCGCGCCGAATCGAGCCAGGTCTGATCGGGCGGTAAAGCCGTATGCCTTCGCCACCGCCGCGCTGGGAAGTTGTTGTACGTCCACATCCCCTCGTCCGGCGGAGGGCGAGGGCCCGAGGGCGAGCGCGAGAGCGAGCAGCGAGCCGAGCCGGAGAGAGCACACCTTCATCCGCGCCTCCTGCAATCGATGGATGCACCAACCATTGGCACGCCAACTGGATTGTGTTGCATGCCAACAAATCAAGCGACGGCGATCCCGCCGAGCTGCGCCGCCAGCCGCTCCGCTTCGCTCTCCAGCTCCCAGTCGGCGAGCCACTCGATGGGAAGTGGCGCTGCGCGCGCAACCAGGAGTCGAGGCCGGGGTCGCGTCC
>CAVWCN010000008.1:0-60450 GCA_963753475.1 uncultured Acidobacteriota bacterium | reverse complement strand
CCTCGACACCCTGCAGCAGGCGAAAAAGCCCGACAACGTCACCGATGGGCAATGGCAGCAGGAAATCGCGCTGGAAAAAGGCCTCGCATATTCCTGCCTGGGCGAGGTGGATGTCATCCGCGGGCGCAACGCCACCGCCGTTGATTCCTTCCGGCAGGCGAATCCCCTGCTGAAGTCGAACGCCTTCTACTACGGCCGCAATCTCTATCGCCTGGGCTTCACGCTCGCGAAGATGCAGCGATTTCCGGAGGCGCGCACCGTGCTGACCGAAGCCATCTCCGTCGACAGCCCCTACAGATCGCGCGCGCAGGAAACACTCGACAAGATCGGCGGCCCCGCTTCCCGCCGTCCCCGAAAGCGCTCGTAGGGGCGTTGCTGGCTGCGCCCTCGTACTCCGTTTGCGGATGGGACGACACCCTTTGGCGCTGGCCGGGATCTGCTTTTGTCTTCGCCTGGAGGGTGCCCGACCTATCTTCCGCCTCCGCTCCGCAGTCGTTCCACTTCGTCCCGCAACCCGCGCAGCTCGCGCTGCAATTCCGGCAACCGGTTGAATACCGCGACAGATTTTCGCCAGTCAGATTCGGCATGGCAGGGTATCCCGAATCAATCACGCCGGGCGTAACGTCCGTCGGCACGCCGGTCTGCGCCGTCAGCATGGCTCCATCGCTGATCGTCAAATGTCCGGCTGCGCCGACCTGCCCCGCCAGAATGCACTTGTTTCCGACGTGCGTCGTTCCCGCGAGTCCCACCTGTCCGCATAGGAGCGTGTCCTCCCCCACCTTGCACGCGTGCCCGACCTGCACGAGATTGTCAATTTTGGTTCCGCGCCCAATGCGCGTCTCGCCGATCGTCGCGCGGTCGATCGCCGTTTTCGCCTGAATTTCCACATCGTCTTCGATCACGCATCCGCCCGCCTGGCGTATTTTCCGCCAGCGGCCCTCCGCATCTCGCGCGAAACCGAATCCGTCGCTGCCCACCACGACGCCGTTCTGCAGCACGACGCTGTTCCCGATCGTGCATCCCTCGCGCACGCACGCGTGCGAGTGCGCGAAGAATCGTCACCGATGCGCGCGCAGCGATAGATGCTCACGAAGCTGTGCAGCACCGCGTTGCGCCCGATCTGCGCCTCTTCGTCGATGAAGCAGTACGGCCCCACGTGCGCGTTCGTCCCGATCTTCGCCGACTTCGCAACGACAGCCGTGGGGTGAACGCCTGGCGCATACCGTGGCGCGGGATGGAAAATTTCGACGGCGCGCGCGAAATCCCAATACGGGTTCGCCGAACGCAACGAAGCCATTGGAACCTCGCCCTCCTCGCGCGAAACGAGAATTGCGGACGCCTTCGTCGCGCGCAGCGCCGGTCGATATTTCCGGTTCACGAGAATGTCAGCTCCCCGGCCCTCGCCTCTTCGATCCCGGCCACGTCCGTAATCTCCAACCCCGCCTCTCCTTCCAATTCACATCCCAGCTTTTCCGCGATCTCGCCCAGCTTCATCGTCGCTCTCCTCGAACACGTTCGAATATGGACACTCTACATTACTCAAGGCTCCCAGCAAGACACCCCAGCGCAGACGGTCGGGAGGGGTGTCATTCTGAGCGGAGGGCCGGACGTTCTTCATCGTCCCGCACCTGCGGGCGTCCGGCCCGGAGCGAAGAATCTCTCCTACGCTTTCGGGTGAGTCGCAGAAAAGGGCCGGCTCACTCGTTGAATAGTTTCGTTTGCGCCGGCGCGCCGGCCTCAGCCTGCGCCGCGGCAAGCGGTCGCGTCGCGCGACGTGCGGCGCCCACAACGCCGAGTACCTTCATTTCGAGAAGAGCGGAGCGAGGAACGAACACGCGCAACGTATTCCCGTGCAAGTCCGGAGGAGTCAATTGCACGCCGAAATTCAGCAACCCGAGCAGATCGTTCGCGACGATTCCTTCCAGCACATCCTCATCGCGAAATCGCAACCGCACCCACAGACCATCCAGCTTCGGCCTGCTCAGGAATGTCTTGCGCTCGAGATCGAAATCAGCGCCGAACTCGCGGACGAAGTAAACGCATTTCACCCCGTCGGTTGGAATCGAGCGATGATCGCCATCGGGCGTGAGCAGGTCGATGGCTTCCGCATGGCCGAGCAATCCCGCGTCGAGGTATCCGCGGACCGGCGGGCCGTCCAGCAGAAGCACCACCACTCGCTTGTGCGTCGAGGCCGGTGCTGGCTTTTTGCGGAACATGATGATTGAGCTGGCGCGGTCTCCTGCACGCGTCCTTATATTAGCGCGCCCCTCGCGCGCGCCGACCGGGTTTCTCCTCGACACTCACAATACGGTACGCAGGACAAGCAAGAAGAACGTCACGCAGGGACGATTGAGAATGTTCTCGCGCTTTTGTTAATGGCGTGCTTTTTTCGCGCCGCGCGATTTCGGCTTGGAAGCTCCGCGCGCTGGACTTTTCCGCGCATGCGCGTGCCCCGCAGTGGTGGCCTTTGCGTCCGATTTCGGCGAGGGATGTCCCGCCCCTGCGCGCGCTTCTGCGGCCTTTGCGGCTCCGTGCCTTCCTTCTTTCTCTTCGGTCTTCGCGGCCTCGTGTTCCCCGGCCTCGCCGTGCTTCTCCGTGGATTTCCCTTCCGCGTCTTTTCCCTTCCGCGTCTTCTTTTCCTTTTCGGGCTTCTTCTTCTCTTCCTTGATTCCCGCAAGTTTCCGCAGAATCTTCACGCGTGATTCGGGATCGCGGCCGCGGCCCTTGAGCTGAACTTCGAAAAGTTCTTCGAGCACTTTGTCGAACTTCGGCCCGCGCGGAATCCCCAGCGCATCCAGCTCCGCAGCCGGCAACGCCAATCGCATCGGCCGCCACTTCTGCACGTACGCCCGGATTTTCGACACGGCCGCCGGGTTTGGCATTTCGACCTCGATAAACGCCAGCATCTCCGCCGGCAGCGCAGCGAGGTAGAAATAGGCTTCCTTCGGCGACTGCATCTTGCGGCCCTTGAGCGTCTTCACGATCGCCTGCGCTTTCGGGACCAACTCATTGATCGCGTCGATTTCGTTCGACCGGAATCCGACGTTGCGCAGCGCCGACGCCGCTTCTCGCGATTTCAGCCGCCCGAACGTGTAATAGATCACCGGCAGCGCGAGCTTGGGCCGCAATCCCGCCCCAAACAGATTTCCGCGAACCTTCCCCAGCTTGTTCAGGCTGTCGTAGTCCGGCTTCCGGCGCTGGAGTTGCGGGTGAATCGCCTCCAGAAATCCTCGCGCGTCCCATTGTCTCAGCACCGCCGCCGGATTATCTTCGTGGCCCAGGCTGCGAACCTCGTCGCCCACCGTCAGCGCCCTCGAGATTTTCCTGCAGCCCACGCTCCATGGCGAGATCGAACCACTCCTGCGTGCGCGATTCCATGCTGGAATCCCATGCGCGCGCATGTAGCGCAGGATGCGCATCAGCCGGATCGGCTGGTTCGTGAACGAATGGATCGAAAGCGCGCGAACCTCTTGCTTCTCGATGTCCGCCAGCCCGTTCGTCGGATCGAGCAGCAGTCCCCGCGACTGCGCGTTCAGCGAAATCGCGATCGCGTTGATGGAAAAATCCCGCCGCCGCAGGTCCTCCATGATCCTCGAGAAGCGATGCTCCGGCTTCGTGCCCGGCCGTTCGTAATATTCGTCGCGCGCGGCGGAAATCGGAGCCGTCTACGTCGCCCGCGAAAATCATCTCGTAGTGGCGCAGGCGCTCGTTTTCCAAGCGTTGCGCGCGCCCCGCCCTTCTCCAGTTCGCGCACCATCCGCGCCGGATTGCCTTCCACCGTGAAATCCAGGTCGCGAATGGGCTGCCCGGAAATCAGGTCGCGCACGGCGCCGCCGGTCAGATAAATGTTCAGGTCCTGCGACTCGCGCCAGCTCCTGCACGCGCTCGAGCACGGCACGCTGTCTCCGGCGAAAGCCGGCTTTCCAGCAAGAACATGTAATCGGGCATGAGGGTGTAGCGCCTCCTGGAATTGCCGCGCGAACCTTCAGGCGCGCGGGTGATGCGTCTTATAAACCTGTTTTAAACGTTCCTCCACCACGTGCGTGTAAATTTGCGTCGTCGAAATGTCCGCGTGGCCCAGCATCAACTGCACGGAGCGAAGATCCGCGCCCCGGTCGAGCAAGTGCGTCGCGAAACTGTGGCGCAGCATGTGCGGGTTCAGGGACTGTCGCAGGCCCGCTTCTTGGCCGTACTTCTTGAGCGATTGCCAGAACTGGACGCGATGAATCTTTCTGCCCGCGCGACCCCACGAACAAAAACGGGGACGTTCGATCGCGCAGCAGCTTCGGCCTGGCCTCGCGCACATATGTCGCAATCGATTCGAGCGCTCTTCGTCCCACCGGCACGATGCGCTCCTTGTCTCCTTTTCCGATACAGCGCAGGGTTCCGGCGTTGATCTGAAGATCGGAAACGCGAACGCCGCAAAGCTCCGAAACGCGAAGGCCCGTGGAGTACATCAGTTCGATCATGGCGCGGTCCCGCAGGCCGGCCGGAGTCGAGAGATCCGGCTGCGACAGCAGGCTGTCGACCTCAGCGACGCTCAGGAAATGCGGCAGCGTCCGGTAAATCTTCGGCGATTCAATATTCGCCGCCGGATCGTCCGCGATGAGGTCGTCTCCCAGGCCGAAGCGGTAAAAATTCCGGATTGTCACCAGATGACGCGCTACCGAACGGCTGTCGAGCCCTCGCCTGTACAGGCTGCTGAGGAAATCTATGATGTCGGTCCGCGTCGCATGAATCAGCGAAACCTGTCGTGTTTCCAGAAATTCGACGAATTTCAGCAGGTCGCGCCGGTAGGCCAGAATCGTGTTCGTCGAGAGGCCCTTTTCGGCGCGTCCGTAATGCAGGAACGCCGCCACGTGAGGATCGCTCGCCGTCGCGAGACTTTGTTCGTGGCGTTCTTCATTTTCGTGCCGCTTCATCAACGTTGCCCCACATCTATGCGGCTCAAGGTTCCAGCGCACCCGGAGTAGCAGTTGCCGTCCCGCCGCGCCGCAGAAAGCTGCACGGTTTCGGGCAACTCCTCGCAGCGAAGGAGCCAGGCCACTGCGAAATAGACGGCCACCGCAGCCGCAAGGGTCCCCGCCAGAAGCCCGGCCCGCTCCAAAAAGCCGCGCGCCTCGTCGAGATGCGCAAACCGCAGGCCCGCGAAACATACTCCGGCCATCGCGACCGTCGACCACCCCATTTTCATCACCGAGGACAGAATCCTTCTGCCGTCCAGCCGCCCGTACCGCTTCCGGAAAATTGCAAACAGCGCGATGAAATTGAAATACGCCGTTAGCGAGCTCGCCAGCGCCGGCGCCCCGTTCCGCAAATACCGGAACAGAAAGAGCAGGAAGCAGGTGTTGAGCGCGATGTTCATCCCCAGCGCGTAGCAACCCACTCGCGCCGGCGTGGTCGTGTCCTGCGTCGAGTAGTACATCGGCGTGATCAGTTTGATCGCCGCGTAGGCGGGCAGGCCCAACGAATAGAACAGCAGCGCGTGCGCCGTCAGCGCGGTCGATTCCGCCACAAAGTGCCCATGTTGGAAGAGAACCTGCACGATCGGACGCCGCAGGAGAATCAGCCCCACCGCCGCGGGAATCGTGATGAACGAGACGATCCGCAGCGAAAAGCCGAACGTGTTCTTCATCTCCCCGAACTGCCCCTCGGCGGCCTGGTGCGACATCGTCGGCAGCAGCGCCGTCGACATCGCGATCGCGTAGCTTCCCAGCACCAGTTCCATGATGCGATCGGCGATATACAGCGACGTCACGCTTCCAGCCGGCATCCGGGACGATGTGGCAAACATCGTGTCCACGAAGAAATTGATCTGGTAGACCCCCATCCCGAAAAATGCCGGACCCATCAGCTTTCCCACCGTGCGCACCGCCGGATCGCTGAATGAGACGGCCGGCGCGAACTTCAATCCTCGCTTGGCTACGGCGGGGACCTGGACCAGGAACTGCAGCGCCGTCCCCAGCAGGACCCCGGCCGCCAGCGCCACGGCAGGGGTTTGAAAAGCTGCCGGCGCCCAGCGCATGATCGGCCGGTACAAAAACCCGAAGGAAAATAGGATCACGGTCAGGTTGAAGAACACCGCCGTCGCCGCCGGAATCCCGAAAACGTGAACGCTGTTGAGAACTGCCCCCAGCAGCGCCGCAATTCCGATGAAGAACACGGAGGGGAAGATGATTCGATTCAGGAAGACGGCCATATCCCAGCGCATATGGGTCGCGCCGAAAAGCGTGAAGACGTAGACCACCTGCTTCGAGAAGACTGACCCTAAAATCGCCACAACGGCCAGCACCAGCGCTATGTTCCACAGCATTTTCTGCGCGAACGTCAGGGCTTCGGCCCGCGAACTCTCCCGTAATACGCCGTGTAAACACGGGGATAAACGACGCCGAGAGAGCCCTCCCCCGCTCATGCGGCGGATCAAATTGGGAATGCGGAAGGCTAGAATAAAGGCATCGGCGGCGGGCGACGTCCCGAGAAGGAGGGTGATGCGTTGATCGCGTAAGTATCCGCAAATCCGGCTGATGGCGGTGACGAAGGCTATGATCGAAGCGGACTTGAGTATCTGTCGCTTAACGCTCAATCGGCCGGTGCTCCGACGCTAAGCCTTTATGCACCAATAGGTTAACAAATCCGGACATGAGATTAACATAAGTGCAACGTCGATAGCAACACTTCTGACACTCAACTCGCTGTTCCGCAGGTTTCAGGGCAGACAATCCGGCGATCTAAGCGATGTGATTCCCGTATAGAGCGAGTTGTTCCCGAGGGAGAGCTTGGTTCAGAGAGTCGGAACCGTAGGGTGCGCTCCAGACTCTTCGAATACATGAATACGACCGTCTCTTGGCATTGCTTTCGCCAGAAGCAAAGCAGCTCCGCCGAAGGCCAGGGTACTTACGAGAAAATTAAGTCCGTCGTTTATGTCAGACGGCTTGGCAACCAAAATAGGCAGATACACGAATAAAATCAAAAGAAGAGCCATGCTACCGAGGCACGTTGCTGCAAACCGCGTCTTCCGATTCGCAATCAGGCTCGCCCCCGCAATCAGAAAAACGGTTCCCGCAAGGTAGCTCCAGAATGCGTGTCCTGGAACCCAGGCTGGCATACTTCTGTCAAAGTCAACGCCGGGCATAAATTCGGGATGAAGGAAGTGTTCGGCACCGAAAAAGATGGCAGACACCGAAAGAAAGACCCGCGCAAGGGTTCTGAGGATCTTCGTGCCTTCATCTTTCGCCTTCTCGGTCTGAGTTCCGGCAAAAGCCAATGCGCCGCCGCTGAAGGCCAGATCACGGAACGCAATGGCCCACGCGATTACGTTCTTTGGATGGGCCATTATCGCGGGGACATGCAGCGACAGTTCAAAAAGAATTAGCGTGACGGCCAAAAGGATGGCCGCCAATCGTGCTTGTATCTTCGCGACGATGCTTAGGGAGGCGGTGATGATCGCAGTGCCAATAAAATACGTCCAAAATAGATGTCCCGGAAGCCAAGACGGCACCAAGGTGGCAACCGCTTTAGTCTCGGTGAAGTGCTGCGACGCAAAAACGGCCATGGGAAGAGCAAAAAATAAAGGGCCTAGAGCCAAAATCTTGTCGGTCCCGTGCGCCTGCAATACTCCCTTGCCGTCCCTAAAAATGCCGATCGCCAAGATTGAGATTCCAGCGAAATACGGCCAGAACACAGTCCCTGGAATCGAGGCGAAGATCCATTCGCCGAAGAGAAGGCAAAAAGTGGGAGTGCTCAATCTCAATCTCCCTCTTTACGTTTCAATGGCGGGCGGCCCGGTCTTTCCTTCGACGCAGGAGCCTTTATGGCCGTCGGCCTATCTCCCTACTTCCCGTTTTTCAGGCGGTAAGACCGCGCACCCTTTGCCAACACCGCAAAGAGTGCGAGGCTGCTATCGGTGGCTGCCGCTTCTCCCGCTGGCCCCCGGAGACGCGATCCGCTCGTGCGAATTCTCGGCCAGGCGCGATCCGCTCTCGGTTTCTTTCCGGTGGGCTGCGCCACCCGCCGGCTGCCGTTGCAAGAACGAAACTGGTCTCGCGAAAAGGGTCTGTCGGAGAACGCATTGGTATCGCTAACGGCGAAAGACAGATTTGGTTGACTGGTCACGCCTGACTAAACAATCTTGCTGATGCAGTCTCGTTCGGATAGTTGAAGAAGAGCTGATTGCCGTCGGGATCATCGACCACCAGGAGCCGGTAGCCCCAGGAACCCTCCTTGACCGAACGCCCTTGGCCTCGAGTTCCGCGCGCAGCGCGTCCAACGCGGCGAACACGGCCTCGGGCGTTTCCTGCTCGACGTTCAAGGAAATGAACATCAGCCCTTTGCCAATCTTCTCCGGCCACGTGTCGGCCAGGATAAGCGCGCAGCCCTGCCGCTCCACCTGTGCGACGCGCGCTCTGCCGTCCTCCTCGTAGCGCCATGGGCTCGTGAAGCCGAGCCGGTCAACGTAAAAGCGGAGCGAGGCCTTAACGTCCGTCACGTGTAGGACGGGGCGCGCGAACCAGTCTGTCATAGGCTATATATCCTCGAATGAAGACAACCGTCTTTCTGCGTCTTGAATTCTACGGTTATCTTACACCGCGGGCCCAGTCTTTCTCTTCGACGCGGGAGCTTTTATCGCCGCCACGCGAGCATGATACCATCTCCGCGCTACTTACACTACGAGACCATGCCTGCTGTCTCAGTGGATCTGGGCGGAGATAGCGCGGTGCGACGTTCTGGTTAACGCGCCACAGACGCCGCGTGAGTTGCCCGAATGTGCTTGCTCTGCGCGTTTCCGGTTGCCGCGAAGTGGCTTTTCACATAGAGTGGGCCCATGCCTTATTCAGACATCATTACGATTGAGCCGAGTAAACGAGGCGGCAAACCGTGTATTCGAGATCTGCGCGTCACCGTCTACGATGTGCTCGAATACTTGGCCAGCGGGATGGCCCAAGAGGAAATTCTGCGGGACTTCCCCTATCTTACAAGAGAAGATATCCGAGCACGCCTGGCGTTCGCGGCTGACCGCGAGCGCGAACTGGAAATTTCGAACGCGTGAAGCTTCTGTTTGACGAAAATCTTTCTCTCCCGCCTTAGCAGGACTGCTTGCCGACGTTCATCCGGGTTCGGCGCATGTACACGACTGCGGCCTGGGAAGCGCGGACGATGAAGCTGTTTGGCAATACGCCAAGGACCAGAACTTCACGGTTGTGTCGAAGAGACTCTGACTTTCAAGAGCGAAGTGTGCTCCGCGGCTATCCGCCCAAGATCATCTGGCTTCGCGCCGCCAACTGCACCGTCGCTGAAATCGAGAGTCTCCTGCGGGCAGCCCAGGCGATCGTCACGCGCTTCATCAGCGAGGACGAAGAGTCGTGCCTGCTCCTCGGTCCTCCCACTAAATTCAAAATAGGCATCACCCCTGGAGATCCCCCCAGGGACCGTATTCGTCGTCGTACTACCGACTAACGCGGGTGGTATCATTACGACCGCTTGCGCGTCAAGTTCGCGCAGAGCGAATCGCGCAGACGCCGGGCACTTGGAGCAAACAAGGAACATGGAGAAAGCGTGGGCCACCCGCCGAAGCCATACCGTAGAGCGAGATTTTCTTATGCAAAGAGGGAGCCATGACCTTTGAGGAACTGGACGCAGAGACTTCCGAATGGTTTCGATGACGCGGAGATAACCGGCCTGACTTTGGATTATCAGGATCGCACGGCGAAGCTACAACTCAATCTCCGTGGCAGCCCGCCGGATAGCCCCAATCGCGACGAATATCAGCAAGCCGTGCTGCTGTTGAACGGATTCTACTATTTCGTGATAGAGCCGCCGGATGCCGATCACCTCTGGTACCCGCAGCGATCAATACAAGTAAACGGCTACCCCGAAGATGCCAGCCAATTCCCGCTATTCGAGCATCTGAAACCGAAGGTGTCCGGGGATGCATTCTGCTGCCGATTCTACGTTCACGATTGGAACTCGTTCATTCACATAGCCGCCAAGGATGCTCAGTTTTCATTGGTCGAGGATGGCACACGGGCAAAATCTGTCATGTCCGATTCCTGAGGTTACTTTGGGCGGGTGGCCCAGTCCTTCCTTCGACGCGGAGCCTTTATCGCCGCCGCGGGCACATGATAGCATCGCGCTACTTCCACCGCGGGGTATGTTTTGCCCGGTGCCGGCATCCTTTGCGCGGTTGGCGAAGGATGCGCGGCCCTGACCCATGGGAGAATCGCGGGGAACAAGCCGCTGCTACGGCCACCGGCATCTGCATCTTCATCACCTGTAGTTGCTCTCGGCGGGTGCCGCCAGAAACCAAGCCGCACAATCTCATCGCCAAGTCTAGAGAGAGACCACGAATGAACCAGCGAATGCGGACACACGAAAAAGGAAGCGCCATGCTTGCCGACACGCCGCAACCTTGCCGCCCGGGTCTGTGCCGGAGGCAGAGCGCACGCGATAATGCGGATCGTAAAGTCGCCGACAAACTCAGCCATTCACCAGACCGTTGGCAATCGAACAGATGCCAAAACAGCTGGGATGGATCTCCGCTCTGCTGGCTGCAGCCGGATTAACTGCCGGTTTACTGCCGGTCGCCGCGAGAGGGCAAGGAAGTCCGCCAGAGCCCTGCCCAACGTCGTCACAATCGAGGCGCCCGTTTATCCTTGGGCAGTGAAGGAGGCCCACATCGAAGGGATTGTTCATATAAAGGTTACGACTGACGGTCGCGCAGTGACCACCGCAGAGATTCAGGGACGGACCGCGACTACTCGCCATTGCCGCGGAGTACAACGTTACCGAAGCTCGCCTGAGATTCTCCCCTCACGATCCGATTACCTTCATCGTAACGTACGAATACAAAATTCCCAAACACACGGGTCTCTCCCCCGGCCGCTCCGCCGATAACAATTCCGTGATACTCCGATTACCTACATACGTAGGCGTGACCACGGTGCCACCAACAAACGTGGCTCTCTCTCCAAAGCACTAAGCTCTTGGGCTGATTAGATGAAGTTGTCGGCTACGTACCCCTCTGCAGCCCTGGCAAGTTTGACCTGGCTGGTCGCCCAGTCCTTCCTTCGACGTAGACTTGGTTGCGTGAGAGCGCCATGGAGGAAAGTGTGCGCCACCCGCCCGTTTTCACACAGCAATTCTGTGCCGGTGAAACAGATATGCATTCAGTGCCTTGAGGCCTTGAATCCGCAGGTACGGTCGAACGAACGAGAGCCAAACCCGACAGCACGATCGCGGCACATCTCCAAGACGAGTCCCCACGAGTTACGGAGCAATTGCTCTGGCGCGACGCCTTCTGGAATAAAGAGGGCGCTCGCGCCAGCCGCCGTAAGCCACACAAAAAAATTCACGGGATGGAAATACTCCCTCACCGGACGCTTCGGATCGATCCTTGATTTTATCGCATGTCGATTATCTCAAACATCGCGGCGGACGACCAGTTCGTTGAGGATGACAAGAAAAGCGGAAGCGCATCCTTTCAAAATCGGGGATGCGGGAGGCCCGGATTCGAGCGACCTCTTCCGCGCTCACCTGGGTCACCCTGTATGCGCCGCCGACCAACAGCCATTTGCCGGCGGGCCGGTCCAGGGCTTGACTTCGGCGCCTAACGTATCAGCGTCATCGCGAGCAGCCGGGGTATGACCACAGCAAGGAAAGCGAAACCCGCGAAGCATCCCGGCTATTGCGAGGACTCGTAGGCCCCTTGGGAGCACCTGGCTCGTGGACTCTCCGAACTGTCAGATTTGACAAAGTCGCCCTTAACGTCCAGGTTATTGAGCGCGTATCTATTCGAGAAGGAGCATATCCTTCATCGTAAACGCGATGGTGTTGGCCCCTTGAGCTTTGTCGCGGTTCGCCGTATAAGGGCCGCTCCTTTTATATAGGAGCTTCGACGCCGCGCAACCCGGAATTTGCATTTTATGTGAAGGGGCGCTCGGTGCGGTCCCTTCTCCGATCGGGCCGGAGGCGATCGACAACAGCGAATTTCCGGCCGGCGCGATCAGCCTTTCGTTTCTTCCGGGGCACGTTTCCCGAAGCCCCTCTCGGAAAGCGACTGCAACTTCGTTTGCGCGCGGTCGTCGGCTTTCGAGCGGTTTCCGAAGGAGGACTTGCGGGCGGTGCGTGTCGGGGAGACCGCCCGCAAGCTGTGGTTACTACGGGGAAAGTCGTCAGACCAAACGGTCAATTCCAATGAGCCGATCGATCATTCTTGCTCCTGCGGAGCGGGAGGCTGTTGCGATCCGCCCCGTTGCCGATAGCGCATCATGCCCCGGGGACGTTGCTTAACCGTGTAGTCCGAGGGCACCTGAAAGAGCGAAGGACCGGGCTCCTCGCGCTGGATGTTCGTCAACTGGAATACGGTGTCGCCCATCAGCGGGTCGTTGGTCTTGGTCATCACATAGGTCTGAAGCTCCGGCGAGTACCAGCGTTCCGTCACGATGGTGATGGGCTTCTGGTTTCCAATCTGCCCGGCGGGAATGGTCCGAGTAATTCGGGTTCCCTGGGCCGCGACGCCATTGATCGTCTGCGTGCCAAGGTCGGTCGTGGTGGTCTCATTTCCGAAGCGCTTCCCACCAATCCGGTTCAGCGCCTTTTCTCCCATTCGCCGCCACGCGTGTAAAGGCATCTGGTCGGCGATCTTCCTGTCGGGATGGAGGATGTAGCTCGTTCCGGCCACCGGATCGTTGATGAATACGGCCTCGGGCGACGTGGTCGTCACGGGCGCCAGCAGGGCGCCCGGCAGCGTCATCTCGCGCCGCGTCCGCCCCTGGCTGTCCCGCGCGATCGTGCCTTTGATCCTCTGGTCGATCCGGTTGCCATCCGCCAGGGTCCGCGTGATTTGTGTCGAGACGGTCGCGCTGAACGGAGCTCCGGTCACGGTCTTCCCCGCGATCCCCGCCTCAAACCCCATGAACCCGACGGCATCGCCAAGAGGACCCACCTGGATCATCACACGCCCGGCGCCGGGAGGCGCTGGTGGCGGCGCGTCGTCCTGAGCGCGCGCGATTCCGGCACAGCTCAGGAACGTCGCCATTGCTGCAGCGAGCCCGATTTGCCTGGTTCTCAATCCGATCCTCATTTCCCTGCCTCCCGAAGCTCATCCGCGCGCCCTGGGTCTGCCTGTTCGCCCAGGATTGCTCGCACGGGTCCAACTTCCAAGCGCCCTAATCGCTCGTTTGCGAAACCAGCCGGATCGCCTGTGGCGTTCCGTCCGCGCTGATCAGAACGTCCGCTGGAACGCGGTCCCCCGCCGCTATGCCAGTTACCGGCAGCCCCCAGGAAACCAGCGCCGACCTCGGCACGGCCACCCGGATCACCGCGCCGCCCTCGATGGAAGCGGAGTCGTCCGCGTATGGCAAAGCGTAGAACGCGGCCGCGTCCTCCGTCTCCGCCGTTTCGCTCGCCGGCGGGCTCGCGCGCGACGGATTCGGCGTCACAACCTCTTGTTCCATCGGCAGGGGCTTCTTGGTGATCGGCGGCGTTTGCCCCGTCGTTTCCGCCGCTACGGAACCCGGCGCCGCTTGAGGCGGAGTGATTCTCGGGCGGAGGAGCAGTAACCCGGTCGTAAGCAGCGCCATAGCCGCGACTCCCGCAACCGCCACATACCACCGATACGCTTGGCGTTTAACGGCCACTTGCCCGCTTCGCCCGACTTGCTTGCCATACGCCGCTTGCCTGCGGAATTCGCGCAACAGCGTGGCTTCCAGCCGCGGCGGAGCGGTTTCCTGCGCGGCATGCGAGGCGATGAAGCGCAGCCCGAAGTTCAGACCTTCCACTTCCGTCAACAATCGCGCGCATCGGCTGCATGACACCGCGTGCGCCAGCGCAGCCTCCGATTCATTCGACCCGTCGCCGCCCGAGCCAACCAAATCGCCCAGGTTTCCCCGATCGAGTTCATGCACGATCTCATCGAACTGTGCGCAATTCATAAGACGCCCCATTTCATTCAAAGCACTCAGAATCCTTGGGTTATTCTCCTACCGCCGTGGCGCGCTCCGATTGCCCGCCGCGGAGTTTCCCGACCAGCAGAGCCCGTGCGCGGTGCAGCCTCGACCGCACCGTTCCCACCGGACAATCGAGCGCCGCAGCCGCCTCTTCGTAGCTCATCTCCTCGAGTTCGCAAAGGGCGACCACCTCGCGATAATTCTCCGGCAGCGTCGAGATCGCCAGCCGTAGTTGGGTAACCGCCTCCAGCGAAACGAATTGATCGATCGGTTCAGGCCCAGGTCCATTCCGACGGCCGCCCGGGTGCCTGAATCCGTTGCCATTCGTTCCTGCCTGCCCAGTGGGTCCCAGCACGCCCAACTCGTCACTGCCCTCGGCCAACGCCACCAGCCGCCGGTCCTGCTCCCAGCGCTTTCGCAGGTGGTTCCGGGCGACGCCAAAGAGGAAGCTCGTCAGATTACCTCGTGCTGGATCGAATCGGCCCGGATTACGGATCAGGGTCATGAAAACCTCTTGCGTCACGTCCTCCGCCACGTCGGCGTTCCCGCTCATGTGCAAGGAAAAACGATAGATAGCAGGATGTTTGCGGCGATACAGGAGTGTGAAAGCCTCCTCGTCCCCCGCAGCCATCCGGCGCAGCAGGTCGTCGTCAGTCAGTTCAATTTCCTTCGCGCGCTCAAGGCGCATGGCCCCAATCATCCCAGCTTAGGACGGCCTGCCGTTGCTCTCGTTACATATTCCGCGACTTGCATCCGGGAGTTCCCAAATCTCGTAGGCGTATGAACCCTGGCCGGGCAAGGTTGTTGTGGAGTATTGAAATCGGGAATGGCGAACTCATCCCGATTTTGAAGGAAGGTTCGGAGACCCGGAGGGTTCCCGTCGCACTCCAGGTCGTCTCTCCATCGCCACCATCATTGGCGTGCTGACCGCGGCCGGCAGGCCCTCAATAGCAGATACCGCCCCGATCGCTTTCAGTATCCGATAGATCCGTGATGCCATGCCGCTCTGGCGTGCGGCGAACTCGTTGTCCCACTCCAGCCGCCTTAGCGCTTCCGCCATCGTTCCGGCGCGGAAATTTGCCGTCAGGCCGTTTGCCCGCGCCAAACGTTTCAACTGAAAGTAGGTGATGAAGTTCAAGCTGCGCCATAACTCGTTTCGAGAGATTCGTCGGGGCAGCAAGAGGCGCGTTGCGCGCGGAAATAAGGGGATCAGGGGAAGCCCGAAATGGGGTTCGTACGGAACGAAGTAGTTCGGACAGGTGTGCAACATACGACCGCCGGGGGCCAAAACAGACCCCAGCGAGGGGAGGGCCGCCGCGAGATCAGAGATGTGCTCGAGGACGTTAATGGAGAATATGGATTGGAACACTCCATGATCGGACGGGCGGAGGTCTTCTGCGCGGATGTGCAGCACCGGCAAGTTTGTTGTCGTCTCGTCGAATATCACGGCCCGGATCTCAGCAAAGAAGTCGAAGCCGGGCGCAGACGGTTCGAGTGCCGTGATGTCGTGCCCCAGCCGGCGCAGGTATGAGCTCAACATTCCGAGGCCCGCGCCCACCTCCAATATCCTGCCCTCGGCGGGCAACTGCTTCGCAATCAGATGGAAGCCGTAGCGGCATTCGGCCGCATAAGTATCGAGGATTATTCGAGTTTGCTCGAGATCGCGGCCGGTGCGATCGGTAACTCGTTTCACGACGCGTTCGGAAGTGAGGAGCGCGATGTGTTCGTCGATCCCATACGGGCTAGCCGGTTGAGGCATTGCCTAGAAATGGTATCGTGCTTTGGCCTCGGTCCCACCCCCGAGGAATCGGAGCCCGTCCTCATAACGGCAACTCCGAGCAACGTCACCAGCGCCAGCCCCAGATCACGCGCCTGCGAAGGGCGAGATTCAGCCGGTGTTTAGCGAACACAAAGCGAAGAAAAGTGGCGTCCAGAAGATCCACATTGTTGATCGATCGACGGCTTTGCTGGCGAAGGCGGGCGGATTGCGCTTCGACAGGCTCCGGACCAGAAGGCAGCCGCTACAAAAATTCTACGCGTTCGGTGAAATACGGGCGTGCGGAGCTGCGTAGGAAGGATATGTGGGAGGCACATATATGGGAGGGGCCGTGGAACAGGAGTGGAAAAAAGGGAGCGCGGAGCTGCTGATCCTTTCGCTGCTTGAGGACCAGCCACGCCACGGGTACGACATCGGCAGACTAATCGAAACGCGCTCCGGCGGCGCGCTCCATTTTCATATCGCCTCTCTCTATCCCCTGCTCTATCGCCTCGAAAAACGAGGCTGGATCGAGGGGCGCTGGGTGGAAAAGGCAAACCAGCGGCGCCGCCGCTATTACCGGTTGACGCCGGAGGGAACGCGGGTCCTGGCACAGCAGCGCGCGAAATGGCGGGAATTTGTGGGAGCAGTGGGCCGAGTCGCAGGGGCGGAACATGCCTGAATGGAAAGAAGAAGTGAGGAAGCGGTTGGCGGGCCTGAATCTCCGGCCCGAGCGTGAAGCGGAAATCGTAGACGAACTTTCCGCGGACCTGCAGGACAGATTCGCGGAGTTGCGCGTGGAAGGCGCGGACGAGAGGCGAGCGGCAGACGGCGTTCTGGCAGAATTGGACGCAAGGGACCTCGCGTCCGAATTGCGCGGATCCGAATCAGCGTATCGCGCTCCACTGCCAGAGGGCGCGCCGAGCAGCGGACGATGGATTTCGGATTTGCTGCAGGACTTGCGTTATGCCGCGCGGATGCTTGGCAAGAGCCCCGGCTTCACGATCGTTGCGGCGTTAACGCTGGCGTTGGGCATCGGCGCCAACACGGCCGTTTTCACGATCGTGAACACGTTTCTGCTGAACCCGCTCCCCGTGGACAAAATCTCCGAACTCGTCGCGGTGAACTCAACTTCCACCAAGAAAACGGCGCAATCGGGCGATCTTCAGCTGTTGTCATTCCCGAATCTGAAAGACCTGATTGAAAGAACGCGATCCTTCAGCAGCTTTTCGGGACATTCGAATCCGATGTCGGTGACGATGGCGGAGAATCGGTCGCCGCACCGCGTTTTCCTGGAGCTGGTGACCGCGAACTACTTCGGAACGCTGGGACTTCATCCATTCATGGGCCGCTTCTTCCTGCCGGGCGAGGATATGGTGCCTGGGGCATCGCCCGTCGTCGTTATTGGATACGGGGCGTGGCAAAGCCGGTTCGGCGGAGCTGCGGACATTCTCGGGCGGACCCTCGAGATAAACGGGACGCCGTTCACGATCGTTGGCGTTGGTCCGAAGGGCTTTAAGGGCGTGTATGCGGTCTTTGGCCCCGATATGTGGGTTCCGTCCATGATGGCAGCGCAAGTCTTGCCCACGCAGCAAAAGGACGCGCTGAGCGATCGAGCGATTCCCGTTTTTACGGGAATCGGCCGCCTGCGGCCGGGAGTCACTATGGCGGCGGCGCAAGCCGAATTGAAAATAGCGGGCTCCGCGCTGGCGAAGGAATATCCGGACGCCAATCAGGACCAGAGCGTGGTGCTGAGAACGCTCACCGAAGCGGCCTTCGGACCCGAACGTCAGTCGGTGGTGCTTGGAAGCACCCTACTGATGGCCATCGTGGGAATCGTGCTGCTCATCGCCTGCTCGAATGTGGGAAACCTGCTTCTCTCGCGGGCATCGGCGCGACGCCAGGAAATGGCGGTTCGGATGGCTCTGGGCGCGGGGCGCGGGCGGCTGCTGCGTCAATTGCTGACGGAAAGCGTTCTTCTGGGCCTTCTTGGCGGCGTTTTGGGGCTGTTCTTCGCGTACGCAGGCTGCCAACTGCTGATGTCGTTGCGTCCGGCCGAATACGCGCAGAATCTGGTCGACCTGAAGATGAACGGGAACGTGTACGTGTTTGCGCTGATTGTCGCGATCCTCGCCGGGATTATTTTTGGCATCGTTCCCGCGTTTCGTTCCTCGCACACCTCCGGTTCGGAGGCGCTGAAAGAGGAGACGCGCACGGTGGGCCGGAGCACCAGCCGCGCCGTTCTGGCGAACGCTCTTCTTGGGGGCCAGGTGGCCGTTTCTCTGGTCCTGCTCGTGGTCGCGGCGCTGTTCCTGCGGAGCATCCAGCGCGAGTACACGATCGATCCGGGATTCCAGACGAAGCATCTCGCGCTGTTCATGCTTTACCCGGGCCAGGCCGGATACAGCCAGGTTCGCACGAAGCAGTTTTACAAGGACGTTCGAGAGCGCGTCGCCGGCATGCCGGGGATCTCGTCGGTGACCTGGGCGTCGAACCTTCCGCTTTGGGCCGGCAAGGAGACAGGGATCGTCATCGAAGGGCAGGAACAGCGCAGGAAATCCGAAGCGATTTCATCGGTTGTCATCACCGCCGATCTCGATTACTTCTCGACGCTGGGAATCCCGTTTCGCGAGGGCCGCGACTTCACGCAGGAGGATCGCGACATTTCGGCGCCCGTCGCCATCGTTAACGACACCATGGCCGCGCGGTATTGGCCGGGCCAGGACGCTCTGGGCAAGCGGTTACAGTTGCCGGACGGGAAGGACTTCCTGAAGGTCGTTGGCGTGGTGAAGACGGCCGACTACGGATCGCTCGGCGAGGCGCCGCAGCCGTGCGTCTACATTCCGCTGCGGCAGCATTACGCGGATGGCATGATTCTCTACGTGCGGACGGCCGGCGATCCGTCCACGATGCTGACGACAATCCAGGGCGAGATTCACGACCTCGATCCGGGACTGCCGATTGATGACATTCGCACCGGGACAAAGGTGATCAATCAGGCGCTCTGGTGGGCCAAGATTGGAGTCGGAATGCTCGGAGTCTTCGGACTCCTGGCCCTGGGACTTGCGTCCGTGGGCCTCTATGGAATCATGGCCTATTCCGTGAGCCAGCGGCGGCGGGAAATCGGTGTGCGCATGGCCTTGGGGGCGGGACAGGGAACCGTGTTGCTGCTTGTACTGCGTCAGGGCATGACGCTGGTTCTCGCGGGTGTCGCAGCAGGCGTGGCTCTTGCGCTGCTGGCCGGCCGGGGGCTGTCGCGATTCCTCTATGGCGTCAGCGGCGCTGATCCCTTCAGCATCGGAGGCGCGTCGCTCGTGCTGATGGCGATTGCGTTTCTCGCGTGCTATTTGCCCGCGCGAAGCGCCAGCCGGGTCGATCCGTTGGTGGCGTTGCGGGAAGGTTGACAGCGAAGTCCCCCCAGATCTGTCGAAACCTAGGTCAGGAAACTTCAATCTGGATTCGAAGCGCGTTATAGTCGCGGCTTGGGCTCGCAGCCGATGCAAGGCCTCTATCCGCCGGGGAAGGCGGGCACGGCCCGCCACGGCGGATCTGACATGCCGTGCCCCTACCTTGACAGGGTCAGACAATTGGGGAAATCCATGAGGGCGGGCTTACGACGGGATTAAAAACCGCGCTTCCGCGGCCGCGTACGGAAACCCAGATACGATAGAAGGATTTTAAGATATTTTGGGGAGCGGCTTACGGCACGACGGAAGTCGCGCTCTGACACAAAACCAACCTCTGAAGCCCTATTGGGGAGGGACAATGCAGGAATTTGATCCGCATGTGCTGGATGAGAAGCCGCTGCAGCCGCCGGAGGAGTTCAGCAAGCGGGCGCGGGTGAAGTCGCTCGAGGAATACCGCGAGCTGTGGGACCGCGCGGTAAATCGTCCCGAAGAATACTGGGGTGAGCAGGCGAAGATGCTCGACTGGTTCGAGCCGCCGAAGAAAGTCCTGGAATGGGACCCGCCGCACGCGAAATGGTTCGACGGCGGGAAGCTGAACGTTGCCTACAACTGCCTGGACCGGCACCTCGAAAAAAACGGGAACAAGCCCGCACTGCTGTGGGAAGCGGAAGACGGCTCAACCATCCAGTTCACGTATGCGGAGCTGCACCGAGCGGGTCTGCAAATTCGCGAATGTGCTGACCAGCGCTGGGCGTGAAGGCGGGCGATTGCGTGGCGATCTACATGCCGATGGTCCCGGAGCTGCCGATCGCGCATGCTGGCGTGCGCGCGGATCGGTGCGATGCATTCGGTGGTTTTCGGCGGATTCAGCGCGATGGCGCTGGCGGACCGCATCGCGGACGGCAAGTCGAAAATCCTGATTACGGCGGATGGCGGGTTCCGGCGCGGAAAAGTGGTGCCGCTGAAGGACACGGCGGACGCGGCGCTGAAGAATTGCCCGACGGTGGAAAAGTCGATTGTCGTTCGACGCACGGGAGAGAAGGTGGCGTGGCAGGAGGGTCGTGATTTCTGGTGGAACGACCTGGAAAAGGAGGCCGCCGGCGGAATGCCCCGCGCCTGCCGTTCGATTCCGAGCAGCCGCTGTACATTCTGTACACGAGCGGCACGACGGGAAAGCCGAAGGGCGTGCTGCACACGTCCGCGGGATACCTGCTGCAATGCATGTGGAGCACGCGCACTGGTGTTTGATTTGCGCGACGACGATGTGTATTGGTGCACGGCGGACATCGGCTGGGTGACGGGGCACAGCTATATGGTTTACGGGCCGCTGGCGAATGGCGCCACGTGGTGATGTATGAAGGCGCGCCCGATTTTCCGAAGAAGGACCGCTTCTGGGAGATCATCGAGCGATACAACGTGACGATTTTCTACAGCTCGGCGACCGCGGTGCGCGCGTTCATGTCGTGGGGAAAGGATTGGATTAGAGCGCGCATCTGACGAGCTTGCGCGCTGCTGGGTACGGTGGGCGAGCCGATCAATCCCGCGGCGTGGAAATGGTATTTCGAGGCGATCGGGGAGAATCGCTGCCCGATTGTCGATACCTGGTGGCAAACCGAAACGGGCGTCGATCATGATTTCGCCGCTGCCCGGTGCGACGCCGACGAAGCCGGGTTCGGCAACGCTCCCGTTGCCCGGAATCAATGCGCGGGTGGTGGATTTGAAGGGCGAGGCGGTGAAGCCGGGCGAGACAGGCTATCTGACGATCCAGAATCCGTGGCCTTCGATGCTGCGGACGATTTATGGCGACGACGAGCGATACGTCCGCGAATACTGGACGCGCATTCCCGGCGTGTATTTCGCGGGAGACGCAGCGCAGTGCGACAAGGACGGATACATCTGGGTGCTGGGGCGCGTCGATGACGTGATCAAGGTGGCCGGGCACCGACTGAGCTCGATGGAAATCGAAAGCGCGCTGGTGGCCATCCAGTCGGTGGCCGAGGCGGCGGTGGTCGCGCGGCCGGATGAGATCAAAGGCGAGGCGATTGTTTGTTTTGTGACGCTGCGCTCGGGGATGTACCCCGATGGGGCGCTGCGGAGCGCGCTGATGGAGCACGTGGCGAACACGATCGGGACGATTGCGCGGCCCGCGGATGTGCGTTTCTGCGACCTGCTGCCGAAAACGCGGAGCGGGAAGATCATGCGGCGATTGCTGCGCGGAGCTGGCGCAAAAGGGCGGCGTATCTGGCGATACCACCACGCTGGAGGATATGGCCGTAATCGACCGGCTGGCCAAGGCCCAGGGCCACGAGGAAGAATAAACGATCGGCCGACCCCGCTAGGAAGATGAAGATAACGCTGCTGGGCACAGGAACCCCGTTTCCCAGCGCCGAGCGATTTGGCTCAGCCGTTCTCGTGGAAGCGGGCGAGAAGAAGCTGCTCTTCGACTGCGGGCGGGGCGCGGTCATACGTTTGACGCAGGCGGGAGTAAGGCCGAACGAGATTGACGCCGTTTTTCTCTCGCACCTGCACTCCGACCATGTAGTTGGAATCCCCGATCTTTGGCTGACTGGATGGTTCCTGGGTCGGGATGAGCCTTGGCGTGTTTGGGGGCCGCAGGGTACTCGCAGCGTGGCGGAACGTGTTGCAGAAGCTTTCGCATTTGATGTGCGGATTCGCGCTTCCACCGAGGGGCTTCCGGCCAAAGGTGCGGGGATCGATGCGCAGGAAATCGAGCAAGGGAACGTTTACGACGACGGCCCGGTTCGGGTTACGGCGTTTACCGTCGATCACGGAGGCATCAAGCCGGCCTTTGGCTATCGCGTCGATTCTTCCGAGCACTCGGCGGTCATTTCCGGGGATACGAAATTTTCAGAGAATCTCATTCATTTCGCGAGGGGCACGGACTGTCTCATCCACGCAGCGTGGAGCGTCGGGACGAAGAATCCGACGCCTCCGGCACAGCGGTCGATTGCATCCGCCGAGGATGCAGCGCAGGTTTTCGAGCTCGTCAGACCCAGAGTTGCCGCTATTTATCACTACAAGGAAGAGGAGGGGCTTGCCGAGGCGGTGCGAGCGGGCTACCAAGGCCGATTTGTGGTTGCTCATGATCTGACGACCATCGTCATCGGCAGGACGATTGGCGGGAAAAGCGGTGAATCCGAAGACGTCATTGATGGGTCGACGAGAGCGCAGGACCCATGAGAATCCAGATTCGAGAGGCTGCCGTCGCAGACGTGCCGATGCTGCGGGAGGTGATTGAGGCGTCGGTGCGCGGGTTGCAGGCGCGGGACTATACGGCGAGGCAGATTGAGGCGGCGCTGAAGGGCGTGTACGGCGTCGATACGCAACTGATTGCGGATGGAACGTATTTTGCGGCGGAGGCGGCAGCTTCGTCGGCGGCGGCAACGGGCGAGAAGAGGCTGATCGTCGCGTGCGGCGGATGGAGCAAGCGGAAGACATTGTTTGGCGGGGATCAGTGGAGCGCGCGTCAGGATGATTTGCTCGATCCGGGGCGGGATGCGGCGAAGATTCGGGCATTTTTCGTGCGCCCGGAGTGGGCGAGGAGAGGGATTGGGACGGTGATTCTCGACGCGTGCGAGGCGGCGGCGAAGGCGGCGGGATTCAAGCGGCTGGAGATGGGCGCGACGCTGAGCGGGGTGCCGTTTTATGCCGCCAAGGGATATGCCGCGCTGGAAAATATCGAGGTGCCGCTCGGCGAGGGCGAATCGCTGCCGATCGTGCGCATGGCGAAAGCGATCTGACAGGAAGGATCTGCCACAAAGACACAGAGAAAATCGTTTACCGCAGAAACAACGAGCCGCGGTGTCAGAGCCAGCCGAACTGCAAAGGCGGCAATCGGGAGATGTACGCTCCCAGGAAACGGCCAAGAAGCCAATCCGAGGTTGGCTCTCCCAGTTCAGGCGCCGTCGGGGCGCATCATTTTGGCGGCGGCTTTGGCGACGAAGCGGCGCGGGGCGAGGCGTTCGGCCTCCATCATCAGGCGATTCACGGCGCCGGAAACGACGAAGGTCTTCCCTTTCGCCAGGGCTTGGAGGCCGACGCGGGCGACTTTGTCGGCGGTTTCGGCAACCTTGAAGGCGCGGTTCGGCTGTTGGGCGACCTGCTGAAACTCGGTGGTGGTGGGGCCAGGACAGAGAGCGCAGACGTTGACGCCGAATGGGCGCAGCTCTTCGGCGATTCCCTCCGCGAAGATCAGGTCAAAAGCCTTGGTGGCCGCATAGGCCGAATTGAATGGCACCGCCTGGAATGCGGCGGTGGAGGCGACGATCAAGATGTCGCCTTGGCGCCGCCCGACCATGGCCGGCGCGTACAAACGCGTGAGGTGCACAACAGCCGAGCAATTCACCTGGATCATTTCGAGAAGGCGCGATTCGTCGCTTTCGTGGATGTAGCCGAAGACGCCGAAGCCGGCGTTGTTGACGAGCAAGTCGATCGGGCGGCGCTTCTGCTCGGTGAAGGCGAAGATCTCAGCGGGGGCTCCCGGACGAGTCAGGTCGGCGGCGAAGACCTCCGTATCGATAGCGTGTTTCGCGGAGAGATCTGCGGCGAGTTTCTGCAGGCGGTCGATCCGTCGAGCGGTGAGGACGAGGTGCGCGCCGGCGGCGGCCAACTGCTCGGCCAGGGCCCAACCGATGCCTGCGCTGGCGCCGGTGACGAGCGCCCACTTGTTGTACCAGCGATCGCCGATCAGGTCGGTGGAATGGTTGGGCACGGAAGACCTCCGAAGAATGCCGGGCGGGTCCTGCCGCGGCAGGCAAGCCGAGACCCGTCCCTACATCGACTATGTTCAGCGAAGCAGCGCGATACTGACCAGAGCATCAGAGCACAACTCTGAAGAGTTCGGAAAGGAAAAAGCCGGGAAGAAGGACCTGGGGACAGAGCCCGCTGGGGGGCTGGGCTGGCTGCTATGCGCGGTTGGCCGGCGGCTGCGGATGAACGAAGACAGCTTCGCGGATGCGGACGCCCTGCTCCTTGAGGCGATCGAGGAGCGTTCGCGCCCAAACAAATTCGGCGGCCAGGACACCCAGGCCGAAGAGAATGACGAGCCATCCGGGACCCGGCGTAAAAACCATCACAACGCCGAGGGCGAGGAGGGTGAAGCCGAAGATGATCTTCAGCCACCGCTTGGCATGTTGCATTGTTTTGATCAGCATTGAGAGTATCCAATCAGCTAACTTGCCGCATCTTCCGCGCGCGAGGTGCTCTTCGCGCCTGAAGGTTTGATGCGAAACTTACGAACGCGATTCTCTGAGCACGCGGGATTCCAATCTTCTTGAGGGGTTGCGGACGCCATCGGCGGTGCTGATAATGGACTTCGGCTGGCGCGGTTGGGCGGCGATTTTTTGTTCGCCTTCCGAATCTGGGAAGTTTTTACCGAACAGAGAATAAAAGGGATAACAGATGATCGAGACTCGAACAGTTCGCATGGAAATTCCCGAGGAGTCGAATCTGATTCTCGGGCAGGCGCACTTTATAAAGACGGCGGAGGACCTGTACGAGGCCGTGGTGAACACCGTTCCGGGAGCGAAGTTCGCTGTAGCGTTCTGCGAGGCGTCAGGACCGTGCCTGATTCGCGTCGAGTCCAACGATGAAGAACTGCGCCGGGCGGCAATTGCAAACGCGCAGGCAATTGGCGCGGGGCACGCCTTCGTGCTGCTGGTGCGGCGGGCCTATCCCATTAACCTGCTGGCGCGCGTACGGGATTGCTTTGAGGTGTGCTCCATTTATTGCGCGACGGCGAATCCGGTGGAGGTGATCGTGGCGCAGACGGAGCAGGGCCGGGCGATCCTCGGCGTGGTGGACGGCTGCTCGCCCAAGGGTGTGGAGGGCGCCGAAGACACCAAAAAGCGGCATGAGTTTGTCAGGAAGATTGGTTATAAGCTTTGAGCCGATGAGGAAAGGAAGCCGGAGAACGCGGGCGTCAAAGAACTGAACGTCAGGTCACCAAATTGACTCTTGTTTTCCTCTTTGGTTCCCTTTTGTTCCGAGTTCGGCAGAAGACTTCCAGCGTCCTTGCGTCCCCCGGGTTCTTCTCGTGTGTTCCCGCGTTTCTTGACGCTACAAGAATGGCAGGAGCGAGCCGGACATGCCGGCGGCATTGGGATTGAAGATGGCGACGTAGATGAGGATGAAGGTCAGAATGACCATGATGATGCTGCAGGCCCAGGCGATCACGTTGAAGGTCAGGGTGTTGGTATACTCGCCCATCAGGTCGCGGCGGTTGATCAGCAGCAGAATGAAAATCAGCACGACCGGCAGCCAGATGCCGTTCCCTACCTGCGAGTAGATCAGGATTTTCCAGAGCGGCGCCCTCGGGATGAGAATGATTCCTGCGCCAACCGCGATCAGCAGTGTGTACAGCGAGTAGAAAGCGCGCGCTTCCTTGAATTTGTGGTCGAGGCCGGCTTCGAAGCCGAGGCCTTCGCAGATGACGTGCGCCGTGGAGAGCGGAAGGATCGACGCGGCGAAGAGCGAGGCGTTTAAGAGGCCGAAAGCGAACAGCAGCCCGGCCCAGTGGCCGGCGAGAGGGCCGAGGGCCTCGGCGGCATCCTTGGCGCTGGCGATGTTGGTCATACCGTGGGCGTGCAGGGTGGCGGCGCAGCAAACGATGATGAAGAAGACGATCACCATGCAGGAGATGCTGCCGACGAGAACGTCCCACCTGGCGTGCTTGTACTGACGCGGGCCGACGCGCTTCTCGACGAAGCCGGCCTGAAGATAGAAGAACTGCCAGGGAGCGATGGTCGTGCCTACCAGGCCGATCAACATCAGGAGGTAGGGCGTGCTGACGTGAACGGGAGGGATCAGGGTCTGGCGGGCGGCATAGAGCCAGTCCGGTTTAGCCATGAACGCGGAAATAATGTAGGAGACGTAAAAGCCGCAGGCCACGAGAAAGATCTTTTCGACGGCGCGGTAAGTGCCCAAGACGACGAGGAGCCACACGGCGATGGCCGCGAGCGGGACCGAAATATATTTGCTGACGTGCAGGACCTCGGAAGCGGCGGCGACACCGGAAAACTCGGCGACGGTGTTAAATAGATCGATCGCCAGGGCAGCGACCATGACAAAAAACGTGGAGCGGAAGCCGAATTCCTCGCGGATCAGGTCGGAGAGGCCCTTGCCGGTGACCACGCCCATGCGAGCGCACATTTCCTCGCTGACGTAGAGGGCGATGGTCATCGGAATCAGCGACCAGAGGAGCGCATAGCCGAAGTGCGCGCCGGCCTGCGAATAGGTGCCGATGCCACCGGCGTCGTTGTCCACGTTCGAAGTGATCAGCCCGGGACCCACGACGGCAAGGAAGACAGCGATGCGGCGGCGCCAAGTGCGGCTGCGGCGACCAAGGTCCTGGCCCCGCGTGCGCAGGGAGGAGAGCGTGTCGTTCAGTGTGGTGCGAGTAGTCATGCAAACGACTCAAGCAAATCCAGGAATCGGTCCCAAGTCGAATTCCAGGGCTAACCGGACGCTGAAAAAGTCGAACCGCAGCTTCAGGGGTTAAAACCCCTGATACAAAACGCCCACGTACAGCGGGGTTAAAACCCCGCCCTCCTGAAGACCAGGCGCTTTTCAGCAAGCTGCTAAAGCCCCGCTTAATACGGGGTGCTGTTTCGCGAGGCTAAAGCCTCGCGCTTCTACCGCGGGCGGAGCGCGCTGTGCCCCTACCAAGAAAAAGTCTTCAGCCGTTCCGCGACCGGCTGTCCTCACATCTAGAGTTTGGCGCGCAGGCGGCCGACCACATCGTCCACGGTAATCGCGCCGATCGGGCGCTTCTCATGATCGACGACGGTCAAGCTGCGCAAATTGTACTTATCAAAAAGCTCGAACACTTCGTTGTCATCGGTTTCCGGCGTCACGGACAAGTGCGGCTCAAGAACCAGCTCCGAAACACGCTGATCGGAGGCGGCGAGGAGGAGCCGCGAGATCGGCACAGAGCCGGCCAGCGTGGCGTCGCGATCGATCAAGACGATGTTGTCGAGCTGGTCGGAGGAAATCTCGTGGAAGCGGATATAGTCGATCACCTCGCCGAGCGTGGCCTCCTCGCCGACGACGACGATCTCCGTATTCATCATGCCGCCCGCACTGTTTTCCCCGAAGCGCAGCAGTTCCTGGACTTCCTCCGCTTCGCGATGGCCCATTTCGTGCAGCACTTCCTCCGATGTTTCGGGCGGAAGGCTGGCGATCAGGTCGGCGGCGGCGTCCGGGCTCATTTCCTCAATGATGTCGGCGGCCTTTTCAGGGTCGAGTTTCTCGACAACCTGGGCCTGCAAGCGCTTGTCGAGTTCGGGGAGAGTTTCGGCTGCAACGTTCTCATCGAGGGAATTAATGATGGATTGACGTTCGGCGGGAGAGAGCTCCTCCATGAGGTCGGCGAGATCGGCCGGGTGGAGTTTCTCGAGCCTGTCGCTCGAAATGCGCAACTTCACGCGGCGGAGCGGATCGGATTCGATCAGGTTGACGAACTCCCAGCGTATCGTGTTTGCGGGAAGCTTCTTTTGGATCCGGCGGATCGTGTTGGGAGGGACGATTCCCTGCAGAAGGCGGCGAACCGCCGCGGAGATGCCAACGCCGACATCTTCGATGCGAAGCTCCGTGTTGCCGTTCGTGCGGTAATCGCCCAGGTCCACATCGTTGACGCGGACCACCTTGCGACCATGCGTGTCGATGATTTGTTGGTCGAGAAGGTCTTTCCGGACCGCCAGCCAGGATTCATTTGGATGGAAGAGTTCGAGCGAGGACTCGTCGGCGGTGAGGTTCACCTGGCCCGGGGCGACGGTGCCGATCTGGTCGTGGCGGGCGACCAGGGGACGGTAACGGCCCCGGCTGAGAAGCAGGCGTGAGATGCGGTTGGGCTGCTCCGACGGGACGACAAACATCTCCTTCACGCGGCCGACGAAGTGACCGGCGGAGTCGTAAGTAGCAGCGCCCAGCAATTCCGTTGCGTGCAGCATGATGAACCTCACAAAGGCCGAAATCCGAGCGTCCTTACACCACAAAAGCCCAGTTTCGAGAGCATTCGAAGGGCCGAAATTCGCAAAGGCCGAAATTCGAAACGCGAAACTCGAAAATCGCCGGCGCCAAAGCCCAGTGGCCGGTGCTGTTGGCACCCCAAGAACTAAGCATTACCGATCGTATGGACCCTCTCCGGCGCAGCTGAAGTCGCGCCCCGACACGAGCCACCTTTGGCCTACCACAAGGACCAAAAAAAAGCCCGGGCCGGCACTGCATCCGGCTCGGGCAAAGGCAACCGGCCCGCGACTACTTCAGACCTGGCCGTGCCTCCCGGTCGCCTCGCACCCATTCAGGTAGCGAGCGGTTCCAGCCGGAACGTGCCATCGCGGAACCTCGCACCACGCCCTGGGCATGGGCAGCATCGCGACGAATTGGCCGGGAACTTGGCCTCAAGCTACTGCTCAGAGTAGAGCTGCGCCAACTTCCAGGCTCCGAATTGGGCAAAATGTCCATCACCCTCAGGAAATTTGATGCGAATTAATTAGTTAAAAGCAGTTACAGAGATTGTCAAGCAAAGAGTGGATGTTTGGGACGATTTTTGTGCGCGAAGACCATATTTGTCGGCTTTTGCCCGCGGCGGCGGCAATCGGCGGCGTAAAGATCCCAATAGGTGCCGCGAATGTAGTCGTGGGCGGAGTAGCCGAGGGCGCGAGCGGCGCGGTCGATGGCAGCGGGGGGGCCCTCGATCTCGAGGAAGGTGCCGACCGGGGTCTCGTCCAGGTCCAGATGGAGATCGTGCAGACGAAAGCTCGTGCGATATTTTTCGTAGCGGAAGGAGGGGCGAAGGCCGATCGCCTCAAAGAGGCGGGCTGTGCGGGCGGGATCGCGAACTGGCGCTTCTCGTTCGAGCTTCTGCTTGTGGCGCGGGGCGGACTTCCGGGCGCGGTGGCGAGCCCGCTCCTGGACTGGCGGCGCTTTTGAGGTGAGCTTGGCATTGCGGTGACCGGATTGGGATGTTTCAACGCGGAGACGCACGAGGCGTCCGTGGCGGCGGAAGTCGGCGTCGGGCGTGTCGTAAAGGGTGTTTTCCTCGAAGATGCGACCGTGATCCCGAGCGCCGATTTTTCGCAGGCGCCGAAGGAGGCCGGGCAGATTGCGGACGTCAAGTTTGATTTCGGTTTCGACGTTCGTGGTCATAAAAGCAGTATACGACGGCCGGCGAAACCGTAGCGACGCTAGTCCGCGGTTCCACGCCCTATGGCGGAATGGTATGGTGGGCAAAGGAGACGCAATCCGAAAGAGTGGCAAAGCCGCTTCCGCTGCCGGGCATTGATCCGGCAATTTTAGCCCAGGACTACATGCAAGAATACTCGGCTTCCGATGCTCGGTTGTGCGGCCTGCTCGGCGCCTGCTGGTTTGTCAGCATGATCCTGTGCGGAGGGGCGAAAGCGCAGGAGGTCTCGACAGTGCCCCCGACCACTCGCGCGGCCGTGGGGTGGACAGGTCAATCTACGCAGAAGCCCGCCCATCCCGAGCAAACTCGTCGGCCTGTCTCAGCGCACACACCGCAAGAGGAAAGGGCGCAGGTGAATCCTGGGGCGCCGTGCATTCAACCGGCACCAGTAGTGACCTGGCGGGAGTATCGTGGTCCGTTCCAAAAGACGGTGGGGCTGTTCGCAAGGCGGCTTGAGCGCAAGTCTGTGGGACCGGTGCATTACAAACCAGGCGCGCTGATGTGCACGATCACGCTGAAGGACAAGGCCCGTTTATTGGCATGGGATGCGGCCGACCCGGTAACGTTTATGTCCGTAGGCTTCAACGCGGGGCTGTCGCAAGCGCAGGATTCCGACCGGGCCTTCGGCCAGGGCGCCGAGGGTTACGGGAAGCGGTTTGCGGCCGCCGCCGCCGACCAGGCGTCATCGTTGTTCTTCAAGGATTTTGCATACCCGGCCCTCTTTCGCGAGGATCCGCGCTATTACCCGCTGGGCGAAGGCAGCACGGGCAGACGCCTGAGGCACGCCGTCAAGCATGCATTCGTCGCGCACAGCGAAAATGGCCGCAGCATGTTCAACTTGTCGGAATGGCTTGGCACGGTCAGCGCAGCCTCGCTCAGCAATCTCTATCACCCCGGAAACAAGCGCGGATTCTCGCCGACCGCCGAAGAGGTCGGCGAATCGGTGGGGAGCGACATGGGGTACGACATCCTGCGCGAGTTCTGGCCGGAAATTGCGCGGAAGTTCCACCTGCCCTTCCGGCAGCAAGGGCAGCCGTAGAACGCCCCGAGGGGAGGGGCGGACTCAGACGGGTTGTTGAGGAGTAACGGTTGGTCAGCGGGGCCGCGGGATACCGTTGCGCTTCCAGAGCTTGTCCCATTGCCAGACGCCGCCTCGCGCTGCGTCGGGCAAGCGATAGCCGAGCTGGTGGGCGAGCATGAGGATTTGGCCACGATGATGCGCTTCGTGCGAGAACATGTAGGCGAACATCGTCGCATTCGCGGGCCAGTCGGGCGTCCATTCGTCGCGACGGAACGTGGTGACGCGGCGCTTGGGATCGCCGGAAAGGCCTTCCTTCAGCATTTTCAGACACTGGTCCGCGCTTTGCTTGTGGGCGGCTGCAACCTGCTTCATGGTGCAACGGTGCGGGTCGAGCGGCGCAGGACGCTTGAGGTGCGGGGCGGATTTGCGGAGCCATCGCAAGCGGCAATTGTGGAGATGGGCGAAGATCGCGGCAATTGTGCGTCCGCCGCGGGAAGCTTCTCCCGGCGGCTTGGCGCGCCAGGCACGCGGCTCGAGATGCGCGAGGATGAGCTGGTTCATCGCATCGTTGATGGCGTACGTCGCCACGAGGGCGTCGCGATGGTCCGCAGGCGGCCCGGCGGTGGAGCGGCGCATTATCGTTCAGGAATGCTGGACGTCGTTGCTGCCCGCTTTTGCGGCACGAGCTGAGGAATCGGGCGAATCGGCGGAGGATTCGGCTTCAGCGGACTGTTCGCCAGAGATGTCCTCGGACGCGGATTCGATGGATCGCTCGCGGGCGTCGGCGGTCGCGTTCGCAGTAGCTTCCCCGGAAGATGCCGGGCTAAAGCTCGGCGCTACATTCAAACCTTCAGACGAGGGAGCATCTGTTTCCGATGACGCGTCGGCTTCGGCGAGCGTTTCGGATTCGGGTTCGGTGGGGGCGATGCCGGCGTCGGAACCGAGCGCGGCCTGAGCGAGTTGCTCGAATTCCTTCAGGCTGGGGAGCTCGTCGAGATCGGAGAGGCCGAAGCGCATCAGGAATTGCTTCGAGGTGCGGTAGAGAATGGGGCGGCCAATGACTTCCTTGCGTCCGCAGGTGGCGATGAGGCGCTTCTCGAGGAGCGTCTTGATGACGCCACCGACGTTGACGCCGCGAATCTCGTTGATTTCGGGCACGGTGGCGGGCTGCTTGTAGGCGATGACGGCGAGTGTTTCCAGCGCGGGCATGGTGAGGCGAATGGGCGGCTGCAGGCTCTTGATGAAGCGGCGGACCACTTCGTGGTGCTGCGGCTTGGTGTAAAACTTCCAGCCGCCCGCCACTTTGCGGATTTCGATGCCGCGGTCGTCGGTGGAATAGGAAGCGACGAGGAGGTCGAGAGCGGCGCGGACTTCGACCTTGGGGGCGGCGAGCGCATTTGCGAGATGGTCGATGGTAGCGGGCTCGTCCGCCGCGTAGATGACGGCTTCCAGGGCGGAGCGCAGTTCGCGTGAACGCGCTTCCTGCGCCGGCGATTCGGCTTCAGCCGATTGAGGAGTTTGGGCCTGCTGCTCCCCGGACAGTAATTCCTGCGATTCAGGTTCCTGTGGCATTCGGCTCAGCTCACAAACCACAAAATTACGGCGCGAGAACACGAACGAACAGAGAATCTACCATCTTTGCGCGATGATTCGCTAGAATAATGGGATATGGCGCACACCAGGCATCGAACTGTCGGCGTGAAAGTGGGCAAAGTGGAGGTCGGCGGAGGCGCGCCGATCGTCGTGCAGTCGATGACGAATACGGATACGGCGGACGCGGCCTCGACCACGAAGCAGTGCCTGGAACTGGCGCAGGCGGGATCGGAACTGGTGCGCGTGACGGTGAACGTTCCGGAAGCGGCGGCGGCCGTGCCGGAAATCAAGAAGCGGCTGCTGGACGCGGGCTGCGACGCTCCGGTGATCGGCGATTTTCATTACAACGGGCACGTGCTGCTGACGAAGTATCCGGATTGCGCGCGCGCCCTCGACAAATACCGGATCAATCCCGGGAACGTGGGGCACGGGCAGCGGCGCGACGAGCAGTTTGCCACGATCTGCAAAGTGGCGCGCGATAACGGCAAGCCGGTGCGCATCGGCGTGAATGGCGGGTCGCTAAACCAAGAACTGGTGATGCGCAAGATGCAGGAGAACACGGACCGCGACCTGGGAAAGACGTCGGAAGAGATCATCAACGAGTGCATGGTGCTTTCGGCGCTGGAATCGACGGAGCTGGCGCTGGAATGCGGGCTGCGCAAGGACCAGATCATTATTTCGTGCAAGGTTTCGCGGCCGAGCGACTTGATCGAGATTTATCGCGACCTCGCGCAAAAGACGGACCAGCCGCTGCATCTTGGGCTGACCGAAGCGGGGATGGGCGCGAAGGGGCTGGTGTGGTCGGCGGCGTCGATGGGGATTCTGCTGGGCGAAGGGATCGGCGACACGATTCGGATTTCGCTGACGCCGCGGCCGGGCGGCGACCGTCGCGAAGAAGTGTATGCGGCGTGCGAATTGCTGCAGTCGCTGGGGCTGCGGACGTTCGCGCCGAGCGTGACGGCGTGCCCGGGTTGCGGGCGAACGACGAGCACGACGTTTCAGGAGCTGGCCGAAAGCATTCAGGGCTACATTCGCGACAAGATGCCGGAATGGAAGCGGCATTACGAGGGCGTCGAGGAATTGAAGCTGGCGGTGATGGGCTGCATCGTCAACGGGCCGGGCGAATCGAAGGCCGCGAACATCGGGATCAGCCTGCCGGGAACGGGCGAGGCGCCGCGCTGCCCGGTTTATATTGATGGGCAGAAGTTCACGACGCTCGAAGGCACGTACGACGAGCTGTCGGTTGCGTTCCAGGCGCTGGTGGACGATTACGTCTCGACGAAATACCACAAGCGCGAAACCCCGCTTCCCGCCGTTGAGGTGCCCGTAGAAGCGCGGGGCGCCAGCAAGTCCACGCTGCGAGTCATCGCATAAGCTAACGCGTCTTTACGCCACCTGTTCCCCCTCGATTACCCCTGCACGCTTCGATTTTGCGGTAGACTCGCGGAATTTAACGTCACGATCTATGGATCATTGCGCCAAGGAGAGGCGGGCGAGTCTGAGAGCCGCCCCTAGGGGAGCCGACCTGAGGTACAAACGGTCCAAGTGTGGCCATGCCGACTGAAGAAGAACTGCAGGTGCCGGAATCTGCTCGACAACCAGGGTCTGGGCACCCGTCCAACTGGAGGCTGGGGTTCTGGAGCCTGATTGCCACGCAATTTCAGACCGCGTTTAACGACAACGCGCTGAAGTTCCTCGTCATTTACATCGTCGTGGCGATGGCGCTGCCCGAGGCGACGCGGGATCTGCTGATTCCGGTGGTCGGCGCGCTGTTCGCACTTCCCTTCATTTTCTTTTCGATGGCGGGCGGGTTTTCTCGCCGACCGCTACAGCAAGCGCAGCGTGACGATCGGCACGAAGCTGCTCGAATTCGGCGTGATGGGATTTGCGATCGCGGCGCTCTACGATGCACAACCTGCCGATGGAGTGCGCGAGCGTGTTCCTGATCAGCACGGAGGCGGCGCTGTTCGGGCCGTCGAAATACGGGCTGCTGCCGGAGCTTCTGCCCGAGAACCGGCTCTCGTGGGGCAACGGAATCATCGAGCTGGGAACGTTCGTCGCATCGATTGCGGGCGACGATGGCCGCGGGATTCCTTGCGGTGCGGTATCGCGGGCGCGAGTCCATTGCCGGATTCTTCCTGCTTGGATTTACGTGCGTCGGCCTCCTGACGAGCTTCGGGATCTCGCGCGTTCCGGCAGCCGATCCGGCAAAGAAGTTTCCGTCCGAATCCGCTGGGCGACTTCTGGGAGCAGCTGAAGACGATTCGTGCGGACCGCGTGCTTCGTTGGGCGGTGCTCGGCAACACGTATCTGTGTTTTCTCGCTGCGTTGCTGCAGTTCACAATCGTTATTGTACGGCCACGACGTGCTGCACGTGAACGACACGCATATGAGTTACCTGCAGGCGGCGATGGGCATTGGGATCGGAGTGGGCAGCTTCGCGGCCGGGTATCTTTCGGGCGGAAAAATCGAATATGGGCTGATTCCGCTGGGGGCGATTGGGATGACCGTTTTCGCCGCGTTTCTCTACAGCCCCGATCAGACGCTTCTCAGCTCGCTGATTCACCTTTCGCTGCTCGGATTTTTTGGCGGATTTTTCGCCGTGCCGCTGGGAGCGCTGATCCAGCACCGCCCGAAGCCCGAACAAAAGGGCGGCGTGATCGCGGCGGCGAATCTGCCTGTCGTTCGTGGGCATTTTTCTCGCGGCGGGCGCGTACTGGCTGTTTGCCAGCGGATTCCATCAGACGCCGTCGGGAATCTTCCTCGACGGCGCGGTGCTGACGCTGATCACCACGGTGTATTGCGTGTGCTGCTGCCGGATTCGATGCTGCGGCTGGTGCTGTGGATGCTGACGCATTCGCTGTACCGGATTCGCGTGGAGGGGCGCGACAACATTCCGGAGACGGGCGGGGCGCTGTTCGTCGCGAATCACATGTCGCTCGTGGATGCGCTGCTGCTGTTCGCTTCGACGGACCGGCCGATTCGCTTCCTGATGTACAAGGGCATCTACGACCTGCCCTACGTCAAACCGTTCGCGAAAATGATTCGCGCGATTCCGATTTCGTCGGAGCTGCGGCCGCGCGAGATGCTGCAGTCGTTGCGCGAGGCAACGAACTCGATTCGGGCGGGCGAAGTGGTCTGCATTTTCGCCGAGGGACAGATCACGCGCATCGGGCAGATGCTTCCCTTCCGGCGCGGCATGGAACGCATCATGAAGGGCGTGGACGCGCCGATCGTGCCGGTGAACCTGGATGGCGTGTGGGGCAGCATCTTCAGTTTCGAGCGGGGGCGTTTCTTGTGGAAAGTCCCGCGGTCGATTCCCTACCCCGTCACGGTGAGCTTTGGCGAAGCCGATGCCGCCGACATCCACGACATTTGAAGTCCGACGAGCCGTTCAGCAACCTGCAGACGGAGGCGTACAAGCATCACAAGAAACGGTTGCGCACGCTGCATCGCGAACTGGTCAGCACCGCTCACCGGCATCCTCTGCGTTTTGCGATTGGAGACAAGCGGCGGCCGCGCATGAAGTGGGGCGGTGCGCTGCTGGCTTCGATTCTGCTGGCGCGACGACTGCGAAAATCCTGGGCGGGACAGGAAATGGTGGGGATTCTGCTGCCCCCCTCTGTACCGGGCGCGCTGGTGAATTACGCGGCGACGCTGTCGGGGAAAATTCCGGTCAACTTGAATTACACGGCGTCGAACGAAACACTCGCGTCGTGCGCGGCGCAATGCAAACTCGAAACGGTGATCACGACGAAGCTGCTGCTCGAGAAGATCCCGCTCGAGGTGCCGGGCAAGGCCATCCTTCTCGAGGAAGCGGCTGCTTCACCAACGACCGGCGAGAAGCTCACGGCGCTGCTGTTGTGGTTTCTGCCGGGCTGGTGGCTGGAGCGCGTGCTCGGCGGCAGGACGCGCTCAATCGACGATCTGGCGACTGTGATTTTCTCGAGCGGCAGCACGGGCGAGCCGAAGGGCGTGATGCTGACGCATTACAACATCGCGTCGAATATCGAGCAGATGGGACAGACGTTCATGCTGGACCGCACGGATTGCCTGCTGGGCGTGCTTCCCTTCTTCCACTCCTTCGGATTTACTGTGACGCTCTGGCTGCCGGCGGTGCTGGGTATCGGCGTGGCGTATCATCCGAGCCCGCTTGATCTGAGCGCCATCAGCGAAATCGTGCGCGATTATCGCGTGACGTTTCTGCTGGCGACGCCGACGTTCCTGCAGGCGTATCTGCGGCGCTGCTCGCCGGAGGACTTCGGCAGTCTGCAGTTCGTGGTGGTCGGCGCGGAGAAATTGCCGGAGCGGCTGGCGCTCGCCTTCGAGGATCGGTTTGGCATTCGACCGCTGGAAGGTTATGGAGCGACGGAGTGTTCTCCGGTGGTTGCGGTGAACACGAAGGACTTCCGCGCGCCGGGATTCCGGCAGGTCGGTGCGAAGCGCGGAAGGATCGGGCATCCGCTGCCGGGCGTGAGCGTGCGCATCGTGGATGCGGACACGCGCGAGCCGATTCCCGTCGGAACGCCGGGGCTGTTGCTGGTTCGCGGACCGAACGTGATGAAGGGCTATCTCGGCAAGCCGGAGAAAACGGCGGAGGTTTTGCAGGACGGCTGGTATGTGACCGGCGACATCGCCGCAGAAGATGAGGACGGATTCCTGACGATTACCGACCGTCTGAGCCGCTTCAGCAAAATCGGCGGCGAAATGGTGCCGCACATTAAGATCGAAGAAAAGCTGCATGAACTGGCCGGCGCGACGGAACAGAAGTTCGTCGTCAGCGGCGTGCCCGACGGAAAGAAAGGCGAACGGCTCGTGGTGCTGCACACGCTCGGGCCCGACGAAATCAAAAGCGTGCTGGAGCGGCTGCCCGAAACCGGGCTGCCGAATCTGTGGACGCCGCGTGCGAACCAGTTTTTTCACGTTGACGACCTGCCCCATCTCGGCACTGGAAAGCTCGATCTGCGACGGATTCGCGATCTTGCCGTGCAGTTCTCTCCCTCTGAATCGCCCGCGTGAGACTGCCGGTAAGAGACTGAGTCTCGGAGAAATGAAACCAGCGGCTAACTCGTCCCCTCGTCGCAGTCGCCGCGGGCGGTGAAGGCCCAGAAAATCCAGAGAGCGGTGCAGATGCCGATGGTGACGTACGGGCTGATAAATGCGCCGGCGGCGGCCGCAACGTAAACGGGCGGCCCCAGCCGATAGCTGCGATTGATGCGCTCGATCACTGCGGCGGGGGCGTCTGGCTTGAGCAACGTACGGTCCGACAGCACGCCGTACCATAACAGACTGAACGAGAGGCTCATCACCACGAAGACGCCACCATAGACTGCACAAGCAAGCTTTGCCGCCGGAAAGCGCAAGTATTCGGTAACCAGCGAGGTCGAGAAGGGGACGATCGTGGTCAGCAGGAGCAGCAGACCGTTGGCGAACAGCAGCCGCGCGTTCGTCCTCTGAACGAGCCGGAAAATCGAGTGGTGGCTGACCCAAAGGATCAGGACGGTGAAAAAGCTGGTGACGAACGCGATGTATGACGGCCATTGTTGCGCCAACGCCACGGCGAGGGACCACGCCGAAGCATGGCCACCCAGGTTCGGCACGCGCAGGTCGAGCGCCAACAGCGTGATCGCGACCGCGAAGACGCCGTCGCTGAAGGCTTCGAGGCGTCCCGTTTCCTTTTCTTGCGCTTGCGCTCGCGCTGCGGAAACCTGCTGCGGCAAGTTTGGAATTCCCTCCGGTGCAACCGACTCCGAAAGCCCGAAGTACGTATGGCGTGTCCAGGTGGGATTGTAACCCGAGAGCCCGCTCCGTACGGAAAATCGCACTTGAACTCGCCCGGAGAGCCGCTCGATGCAAATTTTCTGCAACTCGCCGATTGGCGCTTGCCCGGTGTTGCGGCTTCGTTTATTATTGTTCCGCTGGAGAACATTCGGTATGAGACGAGATACCACTCACAACTCGACGCGGACAGCGATGGTAGTGCTGCGGGATTGTGGCCGAATGGGCTTCGGTCCTGCGCGTTAGCGAACCGCCTGCTGTTCAAACCTTTACGTTGAGCTGACTGCCCGAAATCGTCTTGGGGACGATTCCTGAGGCTTTTTTGAGGCGAGATAATCCGCACTCGCGCGCCAGGGAATGACGGTGCGCACATCCGAAGGGGCGGCAAGCCCTTCCAGAAAGGCGAAGGTCATGGCGATCAACGTCAGGAACGGTACGCCCGTACACGGACCGTCGCTTTGCGACACCTGCGTCCACGCACACATCGAGCGCGGGTATCGGGAAAGCGAGGCGGTTATAGTCTGCCAGGCGACATGGCCCGAGCATCGCGTGGAGTTTCGAGTACGCGAATGCTCCGGTTATCTCGAAATGAAGCGGCAGAACCTGAAGCAGATGGAGGAGATGGCCTGGCTTCTCGCTCCGCGAGGGGCGAAGCGGCCCGCTGGGTTCACTCCGCCCAGCGAGTTGCCCAAGAATGACGAAGAAATCGAACTCGTTCTGAACCGCGAAAAGGCATGACCGCCTCCAGCGGATCTCGGAACGTGATCCACCAGCTTGTCGGGGTGCCTTTGAGGCTACGGGTTCAAGCCGTGCGACGCAGTGGTGCTAGCCAGTCGCCCGGCTGAACCTGCCTCGGCAAGGCGCTTCTCTCCCCGCAACGACCCTTTCGGCGCAAGTAACCCGGTTGGCGGGCACCCGCACAGTCAACCTCTACCCGCAAATGCCTGCGAATAGAAATCGCCGTAAATCCTTATAAATCAGCGGCATGAAAATTTCTACTCGCAAAAAGATCCGTTTTTCTTCCTTTGCCTTATTTTCGCCAAATAGCGGCATTCCGGAACGGCTGGGAGCCTAGAAAATCCCCAGCTTGATGTGCAGGAATTTCTTCGGATTCTTGCGAAAATCGGCCATCAGGAGCCTCATATCGCCCGTGAGCCCGGTCATGTTGTCGTATAGCGCCGGATCGTTGAACATTTTTCCGAGGGTGCCCTGGTTGGTATTGAGTTTCGCCGTTGCATTGCGGACGTTGGCTGAGGCGTCGCGGAGATTGTTGTACATAGCGTCGTCCTTCACGAGTTTGCCGAGCGAACCCTTGCCGGCCTCAACATCTGTCAGCAGCGCATTCCCTTTCTGCGCGATCCCGTTGATGTTATTCGCGATTGCGGGGTCGTAGAAGAGCTTGCCGATCGTGCCCTTCTGTTCCTTGACGGCCGTCATCACATCATCGACCTTAGCGAGGGCGCTATCGGCCTTGTTATAGAGGTCGTCGGTGGCGATGAGCTTTCCGGCCGTGCCTTTGCCCTGCTGAATCGAATCGATCATGGCTTCGAGTTTCGCGGCGCTCGTGTTGAGGTGGTTGTAGAAAGAGGGATCGTTCATGAATTTTCCAATGGTGCCCTGGCCGCGATTCATCTTCGCTACGATGTCGTTCATCGTCGCGGAAAGCACCCGCAGATTCTCCGCCACTTCCGCTCCGCGCCGAACGACCTGAGTCATCTCCAGAGCCTCGACTCCTTGCACTACGCCGCCAGGCGGAATGACTTTGCCGGTTTGGCCGCGCGTGATGCTGACGTAACGGTTGCCCAGGAGTCCTTCCGTGACCAGGGTCGCGCTCGAGTCGGTGCGGATGTCGTCCTGGTACTTGCGATTCAGGCGCATCACGATGGTCATGCTGTGCTGTTTGTCGGAGGGATGTGGTGTCAGCGAGACGGATTCGACGTTGCCGATATTGAGCCCGTCGAGGGTCACCGGCGCGCCCTTGTCCAGGTTCTCCACTTCCGGAAGGTACGTCTCGAGCGTGTATTTGGAAGTGAAGAGGCCGGTCTGGCCCGTTACATAAAAAATTCCGAGTGCCGTGACTACCAGCGCCGCAAGCACGAAGACTCCCACTCGAAGTTCCGCCCACGTCAGCTTCCGTTGCGCCATTCTTCCCTCCTGTTTGCGCGCTTGAAGCGCGACCTGTTTGCGCGCTTGCGCGCGACAACGCGTCCTCAGACCCGTACTTCCAGAAAGCGGCGGCTACTCCGCAGAAACCACGAACCGCTTCAAATACTCATCCGATGACTGCAGGAGCCCTTCTGCTGCTCCCTCGAAATAGATTTCGCCGCGGCGCAGGACGAGCACGTTCGTCGGCGGCGCTTCCGCGCTTCCTCCATTGCGGCCGGCCTGCACGACGCGCCCGGTGGGCTTATCGAAGCGAAAATTCGCGAGACCGAAGGCGTCCTGCACACGATGCGTCGCGAGCAAAGATGTAACTCCCTGGGCGTCTCGCCCGCGCAAAATCAACGTAATGATCGTCTGGGACGTGACGGGATCAAGCCCGGCGGTCGGCGAATCGTAGAACACAAGCGGGGGGTTATTCACCAGCGCGCGGGCGATCGAAACGCGGCGCCGCATGCCACCCGAGAGATCCGCGGGATATTTATCGAACGTGGATTCCAGTTCGACGAATCGCAATGCTTCGCGCACACGCGCTTCAATCTGCTCGTCGTCGGCTTTCTCCTCGCGCAGGCGAAATGCCACGTTTTCCGCCACGGACATCGAATCGAAGAGCGCGCCCTCCTGAAACACGAATCCCAGGTTGCGGCGGAAGTCGAGCAATTGCCTTTCGGACATCTCTCCGACGTCGCGTCCCATAACAACGATGCGGCCGCTGTCTGCCGGCAAAAGGCCGGCCGCAAGCTTCATCAGGACTGTCTTGCCGGATCCGCTTACGCCCAGAAGAACTTTCGTTTCGCCCGGCGAAACTTCGAAGGAAATGCCGCGCAAAACTTCGCCCTCATCAAAAGCAACGCGAACATCCTGGAAGGAGACGAGCGGCTCGTCCGAGCGGGTTTCAACATCGTGTCCGCCATCAAGCGGAGCGATGATGCGACTCATCTTGGGATTATAGATGTAAACGTGCGCAATTCGGAGACGAGGTTTCTGAGCAGGTCCGCTTCCGTTCAACTTTCCAGGACGCTTACGCCGCCGTGGAGACGTCGATGCGTCCGGCAACGAATGCGACAACGATCCAAAGGGCGACCGCATACACGGCATACCATGTGGCTTCCTGCGCCGCGCTGACGCCCGCTGCGCCGAAAATCACCAGAGAGCCGGTGGAGCTTACGTGCATCAGTTGCGCGAGGAAAACGCTCCGCGTGTGCGCATACATCCAGCAGATCAGGACGCGCATAGCCGTCATCGCGGCAGCGAAGGCGAGGAAGAACGGGAGCCAATAGGCGCCGTGCGGCGTGGCTGTGCCGAGGTAATTGACGACGGGCAGGTGCCAGGCAGACCAAGCCAGGCCCAGCAGCACGCTTGAAGCCAATGCGGTTCTTCGGGAGTGCAATCGCATTTTTGGAAACGCGTAGCCCGTCCACCCGATCTCCTCCAAAAATCCCGCGGGGATCCCGAAAAGAACGCCGACCAGAAAGAGATTGGGGGAGTAAACGCGAGAAACGAAGGTCTTCAACAGAAACAGGACGGCGAGGATCAGGGCGGGAGGAATCAGAAGCGCCGCATACCAGACCGGCGCAATTTTCCAACGAAGCATGCGGGAAAACAGATCCCGAAGACCGCTCGTTCCATCGAGGCGCCTCGTCAGAAGGATGGCGGCGACGCTGGGGCCGAGAAGCATGACCGGAAACATCAGAATGCCGGTGAGCTTCGGGAGAGGTTCACCGCGGAGAAGATGCGGCGCAGTCACCGCGAGTGCTCCGAGCCAGGAGATGGCGAACGTCAAGCCAAAGTAGGCGGTCACCGGATGGCGCGCGACGAACGCGCGGTGCTTTTCGAGCGGCAGATTTGATGAAGGCATTTCGGACCACAATGTACACGGAAGCACGGATGGAGGGAAAGCAACCGGGAGTCGCACAGGGGTATTCGGTTGTGACCGGAAGGCCAACTATCCCGAAGGGCTACAAATTGAAAATGTAAAGAAACAACCGATCCACGAACAAGTTCGCGATCAGAATGGTCACAGAGGAAATCACGACAGCGGAGGTCGTCGCGCGGCCAACACCTTCCGTTCCGCCACGAACGCGCAACCCCTGATAGCAGCCGATCGTCGCGATAATCAATGCGAAAACGAGAGGCTTGGCCAGGCCCGTTATGAGATCTCCGAAAGCGAGCGAGTCCACCGCTTGGGTCCAAAACTGAACTGCGCCGACGCGCAACGTAAGGTACGCCATGATGTAACCGCCGACCAGCCCGAGAAAGTCGGCGATGGCGACGAGCAGCGGCAAGACAAAGGTTGTTGCCAGCACACGCGGTGTCATCAACTTACGGATCGGATCGGTACCCAGAGCCCGCATCGCGTCGATCTGCTCGGTGACCACCATCGACCCCAGCTCGGAGGCAATACCGGAAGCGTTGCGGCCCGCGACGAGAAGCGCCGTAATGGTTGGTCCCAGTTCGCGGACCATCGCTATCGAGACGGCCTCGCCGGTCAGCGCGGTCATTCCGAATCTCGAGAACTGCGAAGCCGTGTCCAGTACGGTGACGCCGCCGATGAACAGCGCGGCAATGGCTACGATCGACAGGGATCCGACGCCTATCAAGTCCATTTGCTGGAGCGTATCGGCCCAATATTGAGGAGGCGTAAAGATGTTCGTTATTGATTGAACGGAAAGGAGGGTGTAGTCCTGAAGCGCGAAGACCCATCGCTTGACCTTCTCGCCGAAGAGCGAGGGGATCGACATAGTTTCGGCAGCCTCGAACATGAACGGGTCACCCGCTCCTCGCGCGGGCGAATCCTGGCAAGCGTATCGTTCGCGGCGCATGGCGTCAAGCAAACTGCGCCGCGATGGCGGCGAAAGCCAGCTGTGCCGCCGCTTTACCCGCGGGGACGTGTCCGGTAGAATTGCTGGTTTCCTTGGGGAACATTTCACCTCACTGCACATGCTGAGATTCGTCACCGCCGGAGAATCACACGGGCAAGCGCTGATTGCCTGGATTTCAGGGCTGCCCGCGGGGCTGCCCGTCGATGTTGAGTTCGTTTCGCGCGAACTTCACCGGCGCCAGCTCGGATATGGCCGCGGCGGGCGGCAGCGTATCGAGAAGGACAGCGCGGACATCCTGGCCGGCGTGCGTCACGGCAAGACGATCGGCGCGCCGATCGCGGTGCGCCTCGAGAATCGCGATTGGAAGAATTGGGAGAAGGCCCTGCCGGTCGAAGATTCGGATGGGGCTGACGATCTTCGGCGAGCGCTGACCGCGCCTAGGCCGGGACACGCGGACCTCGCGGGCGCACTGAAATTCAATACGCACGACGCGCGCTACGTGCTCGAACGCGCTTCCGCGCGTGAAACGGCCGCACGCGTGGCCGCAGGAGCGTTTGCGAAGCTGCTTCTGCATCCCTTCGGCGCGAACGTGCTGAGCCACACGGTCGCGGTGGGCCGGGCGAATCTTGGGCGCGACGCGGAATGGAAGGAAATCGAGGCGGTCTGCGAAAATCTTGAATCGCCGTTGCGGTGCGTCGACGCCGACTGCGGAAGCCCGAATGAAGGCCGAAGTGGACGACGTGCTTCGCGCCGGGGATTCGGTGGGAGGAATCTTTGAAGTGGTTGCGCGAGGGATTCCGCCCGGCCTGGGCTCACACGCGCAATGGGACGAGAAGCTGGACGGCAAAATCGCGCGCGCCATCATGTCGATCCAGGCGGTGAAAGGCGTGGAGATCGGTTCCGGAGTCGCCAACGCAACCAGCTACGGCTCGCAAGTGCAGGACGAGATTCGGTACGACGCCGGCGAGAAGAGGTTTCGCCGCTCTTCGAATCGCGCGGGCGGACTCGAAGGCGGAATCACAAACGGCGAGGACATCGTGGTGCGAGGCTATCTGAAACCGATTTCGACGCTCCGGCGCCCTCTGCTGACCGCCGACCTGAACTCGAAGGAGGCAGTGAAGGCGGCGTACGAGCGGTCTGACGTGTGCGTCGTACCGGCGGCCGGGGTGGTGGGAGAGGCGATGGTTGCGTTTGTGCTGGCCGCCGCTTTTCTGGAAAAATTCGGCGGCGATTCACTGGATGAAACGCGTCGCAATTTCGAGGGCTATGAGCGGCAGCTGGACGACTTTTAGAGCGGAGAATTCCGCAAACTCCCGGAGGCAGCGAGCCATCAATTTCGATATGATCGGAGGGAAGGAAGCGCGCGGGCGTTCCTCGCGGAACATCACTCTTTCACACGGAGAACCATGATCCATCGAATCGTCAAATTCGGCGACCCGGTGCTGGAGACACCCACAAAGCCGGTTGAAAAATTCGACGACGAGCTGAAAACGCTCGTGGACGACATGTTCGAGTCGATGTATGCCGCGCAAGGAGTCGGGCTGGCCGCGCCGCAAATCGGTATAAGTCTGCGGCTGGCCGTCATCGACGTCAGCAACGGCAAGAACCCCGAGGCCAAGATTGTTTGCGCGAATCCGCAGATCATTCACGCGGAGGGCGAACAGCGCGAGGAAGAAGGATGCCTTTCGGTGCCCGGCTTTCGCGGCTACGTGGCGCGGCCGATCTACGTTACGGTGAGCGCTCAAGACGCCAGCGGAAAACCCTTCGAAATGCGCAGCGAAGGACTGCTGGCCCGCGCTTTCTGCCACGAAATCGATCACCTTGACGGAGTTCTTTTCATCACGCATCTCAGCCTTCTGAAGCGCGACCTGATCAAGCGCAAAGTCCGCAAACTGAAAAAAGCCGGCGACCTGGTAGCGCGCCGTGCCGCTGCGCATCGTCTTCTGCGGCACGCCTGGCTTTCGCGCTGCCGTCGCTCCGCAGGCTGATCGCCCAGCCGGATTTCCGCATCGAGGCCGTGGTCACGCAGCCGGACCGCCCTCGCGGCCGCGGAGGAGAAATCGCAGTTCCCCCGGTGAAGAACGCGGCGATTGAAGCCGGAGTTGCCGTCTATCAGCCGGAGAAAATCAAATCGGAAGCGGCGTACGAGTTCTTTCAGCGTATTGCGCCGGACGTGGCCGTGATCATCGCGTACGGGCAGATCGTCTCGCAGCGGCTTCTGGACATTCCCCGGCTCGGCTGGATCAATTTGCACGCTTCCCTGCTTCCGAAATATCGCGGCGCTGCGCCGATTAACTGGGCGATCGTGAATGGCGAAACGCGAACCGGCGCCACCACAATGCAAGTCAGCGGCGGGCTGGATACCGGCCCCATCCTGTTGACCGGCGAGACCGATATCGGGCCGGACGAAGCGGCGCCGGAACTGGCTGCGCGGCTGGCCGAAATTGGCGCGCGACTGATGGTCGAAACGCTGCGCAAGCTCGATCGGGGTGAGTTGGCTCCGCGACGGCAAGACGATTCGCAAGCGACATTCGCGCCACTGTTGAAAAAGGAAGACGGCCGCGTTGACTGGTCGCAGCCGGCGCGTGCAGTTTACAATCGCATCCGCGGACTGCAGCCCTGGCCCGGCGCATTCACCCGCTTTCGCGGAAGGACGTGCCATATCTGGGGACGGCCTGCGCAGGGAAGCAAGAGCGCGACAGCGCCCGGAGCAATCGTTGTCAGCAAGGAAGAACTGGCGGTGGCCTGCGGCGAAGGCACGGCGCTGCGTCTAGAGTTGGTTCAACTGGAGGGCCGCAAGCGCGTAACGGCGCGTGAATTCGCGAGCGGCGCGCGGCTGCAGGCAGGCGACCGCTTCGAATGACCGCCGCTTCGGTCGATCGCGCTCGCAAGATGCCTTGGCGCAGGCACGGCCGCGTCGACCCAGGGCCGCCTACTAAACGCGACGCAAACGAACAAACCATAGACGAGCACGTCTCTGCTGCCCAGCAGAAGCCCCTGACCGAAGATCAAGAGGCTCACTGCTGCGTACATCGGATTGCGGGCATACCGGTACAGGCCGGTGGTCACGAGATGCTCGGTTGGCAGGACCGGCGCAGGAGTGCCAAGTCCCTGAAGCGCGAACCGCGCAAAGGAATCGAGCAGCACTGGCAGGCCGCAGAGGATGCAGAGGATTCCGACCGCTCGAAATCCGCCGAAGCCCAGCCGCGGCGCGGACATTCGCCAGTGAGAAATCCACCAGGGGATGAGCCCCGCTACGGTTCCAGGAATGACAATCACGAAAATTGTGGTCGCGAGCGTAGAAATCAGGCGTGTCATCGCGGGCTGAGCGCCTGCATTCTACTCCCGATACTCGATTTCAGCGCTGGGCGGGCGTCGGGTTGGTTCTTGGCCGTGGATTGAAATCGCTCGGAATCGAGTTGTGTATTGCGCGCGCGCGGTCGGTGGGAACAATTCCGATATCCTTGCAGCCGAACCCGGTTGCTTCCGGCAAAGTCGAGGTCAACTTCTCCGGAACTTCGACGTAGCTGGGCGGCAAGGGATTCCGCTTTCCCGCGAGACGCTGCAGACTGAAAGCGCTCGTGAGGTCGCTTACGCCCGGCGTGAGGGCGTCTTCCGGCCCGAGACCCTTCTGATGGAATTCCTTTTCTCCCAGGGACCTGGCGCGAAGCTCGTCGGGAAGGAGCGCGAGCGGCGGCACATCGAACAGCGTATCGATAAATTTAACGACCGAGGCGTGGCTTCCCTGCTCGTGATCGACGTAGCCAGTGCGCGAATACGGGGAAACCAAAATGAATGGGACGCGCGGGCCGTCGCTGATCAGCGAGCCGTCAGGTCCGTACGCCCGAATCGGAGGCGGCACATGATCGTAGTCGCCCTCCGAATCATCCCAGGTGATGATGATCGCACTCTGCGACCAATAGGGACTCGTTGCGATCTTGTTGATCGCCTCCGCTGCCATCGCTTCGCTGATCTGGGCGTCCGAGTACGCCGGGTGATCGTCATCGCCCAGAAAGTTGGCTTGGACCCGAGCGTCCGGATCGGTGGGACGCAACCCGAAAATATTCCTGTCACCGCCTTTGATGAAGAAGAGCCCGCCCGCATCGGGAAGAGTTTTCTGCTCGATCGCTTTGAGGAAATCGTCGAGGCCATGCAGCTGTTTGTTCATCTGCGGGTTGTTCGAGATGTAGCCGAAATATTGAGGGCCGTTATGGTGGGTGATGTAAGAGGCGTGCGTACCGTTTGCGTCGGTAGGGCCATCGTCGGGATCAGTCGGTTCTTTGTCGTAACCTTCCTGGTACCAGCCGAACCGCACCGAAGCTTTTTTCAACGTGGTGATGAATCCAACATCCTTCTTCACGTCGGCGAGATCGTCATCGGGGTCGCGGTCGGACTTGGTCACGCTTTCCAGCTCGCCGCCGGCAAGAGTCAACGGAAGTGTGGCGAATTTGAGATTGATCTGCGGGTTGGCTGTGTAGCCTCGCTTCGTATCCTCCGGATTGACGGGCATTTTCTCGGATTTCGGGGTCTGGTCCGGGTCCGATCCCCAAAACGGATCAGCGTCGTCGAGCATCGGAACGCCCGGGCCGGACGCACCAGTCCCGGCGTACGCCTCCGAGGGGTGCATCACCCATTGCGTCACGCCGCTCTGCGCTCCGATGATGGAAAGGTTGCCGGGAGTGGACGGGCCCGTCATCTCCTGAAAAATGCGATCGAAGAGCACGAATTTGTGGGCGTACTGCCAGAGCAGCGGGACCGTATCGCAATCCTCATACGCCATGGCCAGTTCGCCGAACTGTTTGGCTGGGAGCGATGGATTCCCGGCCGGGCTGTACTTCCGCTCTTCCGTCAGCGCGAATCGGTCCATCTGCGGCGCGGCGTTTTGGATGTCCATCTTGGCGACGATGCTCGGGTGGGAGTGGTCGACATCGTCCGTGTCGGCCGCGAAGCAGGCGCTGACGGCGCCGCACGGCTTTTCGCCCGGTCCGATGCGAAAGGGATGAATCGTAGCGACGCTTCCGTCGGTGTTGATGATTTTCTGCTCGAATCCCGGTGTGTGCTGCGCGTCTTTGCCAAAAAGGCCGTCGGCTCCCGGGAAGGTCCCGAAGTAGGAGTCGAAGGAGCGGTTCTCCTGATAAATTACGAAGACGTATTTAACCTTTTGCCGGAGCAACCGAAGAAGTTGCGGGCGGCCGTTGGAGACGCGCGCGCGCGCCGGGACGGGGCGTCTCTTCGCTGCGTCGCTGCCGGGTTTCGGGGCTGGATTCTGAGCGCCTGCGGAATGAGCCATTAAAACCGCTAGCAACAGCGCTGACACCTGTTCCCAAACGCCGCGACGCATCAATCCTCCAGTGGCCGGGAAAACGATTCGAGCCCGCTGTACGCTAAAAAACTCAGATTAAGATTCCGTGAAGCTCGGATTAAATTGCGAGGCCAGATTCTACCGCGAATTTCGCCGTCATTCGTGTCCGTTTCCGCGCGAGCGAATCCCTCCGCCGTTACCGATCCGCGTGTACTTTCGGCGATTTGCTGTTGACTTCGCGTCATATTACCTGACAATGCAGATGCTCACCTGCAAATAGGCGATCTTTTGGAGAGGACATGAAGCTTCTCGCGCGCCTTCTCGCAATTGTACTGGCAGCAGTGTCTTTCCATGTGGCCGTTACGGCCGCACAAACCCAGCCGGCTGCGGCTCTGGCAGCGAGCCCGAATTCAGACCCGACGTACCAGCAACTCCGCAATATCGCGCTGGGCACGGAATCGGTCAGCGTAACGAATTTCGACCTGAAGCGCGACGCCGCCACGTTCCATCTGCATTCAGGCACCGTCTGCTTCGTCCCGGCGGTCCAGGGCAAGGTGACCGGAGCTGTCTTCGTCGGCGACGGCAGCATGACTCTGGCTCCGCCAACGGCCACTGAGCGCCGCAGTTTGAAACTGCTGACGAAGTCCGGCGAATTCAACGAGACATTCAACCGTCTCGCCCTGCGCTTTACGGATTCCACGTACGATGAGATCAAGAACGGGGGCACGGCTGCGCCGGGCGGTTGTGATGCGGGTCTCCTCAAGGACAGCCAAAACGCGATGCGCCACAAGATTCTGTACAACCTGGACGCGCGCATTCTTGAAGACATGCTGCGCCCGGGACCAGGAGGGCTGTTTGTCGCGTTCGTGCACGGCAAGCATTATGACGACAAGCTGCTCTACGTCATCGATCCGAACGGCGCACCCGACGTGGCCCCGCAGCAAGTCGAACTGTCCACGTACGACGAGAACAAGTCCGGCATCTGGTCCGCTTTCGCGATGTCGAACGATTACAGATCGAAGCTTGGCGCCGGGGCGGCGGCGGTGTCGCGAATTCATATCGAGAACCAGGACGTCGATACGGCGATCGAAGGCAACGCTCACCTTTCCGCAAAAGCCCAAACGACGTTTGTGGCACTCGGCGGCGGCTCGCGAGTGTTCCCTTTCGATCTTTTTTCCACGTTGCGCGTGCAAAGCGTGACCGGCGCGGGCGGCCAGGCGCTTTCGTTCATCCAGGAAGACAAGAACGACGACGCGGATTTCTACGTGATTCTGCCGAAGCCGCTGGCTCAGGGCGAAACATATACCGTGACCACCGTTTACGACGGGAAGAACGCGGTCCAAAACACAGGGAGCGGCAACTATTATCCCGTCGCGCGCGAGAACTGGTATCCCGCCAACGCCGGCGCGAGCCTGGGGGACTACTCGAACTACCATTTGATTTTCCGCATCCCGAAAGGGATGAAGATGGCCGCCACCGGCAGCTTGATCAGCGAGAAAACCGAAGGCGGACACGACGTCACGGAGTGGCACAGCGACGTTCCGCAGCCGTTGGCGGGGTTTCAGTTCGGCCGAATGAAGGAACAGGACGCGAAGCTGACCTCGCCGGACTTCCTGGTGGCCGTGTACGCGAACCAGGAGCCTCCGGACTGGGCTCAGAGCCTCAAGCGCGGGTCCACGCTGCCCGGACTGCATGGGGAGGGGACCGCGCCTGATTCTGAACAGGATCCGAGCGGGACGATGGGCAATCTCAGCACGATCAGCATGATGAAGGTTCCACTATCGGAAGCCGAGTACGCGATCAAGCTCTATACGGACTACTTCGGCCCGCTGCCTTACAAGCGACTTTCGATCACCCAACAGACTGCGTGCACGTACGGGCAATCGTGGCCCGGGCTTGTGTGGTTGCCAATCTGCGCGTTCTATGACGTCACTGTGCGGCATCAACTGGGGCTGGACTGGGCCGATAACGGATATTGGGACGTGGTGACTCCTCACGAAGTGGCGCACCAATGGTGGGGGCAGCTCGTTGGCTTCCGTTCGTATCGTGACCAGTGGATGAGCGAGGGTTTCGCGGATTTCTCCGCGTCGCTGTTCCTGGAGAGAGCCTACGGAAAAGACAGCGCGAAGAAGTACACGACATTCTGGCACGACGAGCGGAAGTCGATCGTCGAGAAGAATCAGTTTGGCTTTCGCGCCATCGACGTGGGTCCGCTGACCCTGGGGCATCGTCTCAACAACAGCAAAGCCGGCTTCAATATCGCGCGCAACCTTATTTACCCCAAGGGCGCCTACATTCTGCAGATGATTCGCATGATGATGTGGAATTCGCGAACGGGCGACGAGAACTTCAAAGCCATGATGCACGATTTCACGTCGACCTACGGCGGGCGCTCGGCGACCACTGAAGATTTCAAGGCGATCGTCGAAAAACACATGCAGCCGGACATGAACGCGGCCGGCAATGGCAGGATGGACTGGTTCTTCGACGAATACGTCTACGGCACGGCGCTTCCCGAATACCAGTTCAACGCGACCTTCGCGAAAGGGCCGAAGGGCGAGCCGATCTTTTCCTACAAGCTCACTCAGTCGGGCGTCGACAAGGATTTCCTGATGATCGTTCCCGTCTATATCGAACTCGCGGACGGCCGCGTCATTCTGCTGGGTCACGCCCGGATCACGGGCGACAAAACTGTCGAAGGAAACGTCGCGTTGAATGGAGTCAAGGATCTTCCCAAACGCGCGATGATCGACTACCGCGACGATATCCTTGCGGCGGACTAATTCCCGACGTCACCGCAGGGCTCACGATTGAGGTTCGAATCGCGGCGTCAATCGGCGCGCTTCGGCGTACAATCAACCGCCGCCCTGCTTCGCTTCGCGAAGCCATGCGAGCGTCCTCGTCTTGCGGCGGCCCAGGAGACCAAATGAGAATCACGCGGCGCGACCTGTTCCGGACCGCCTCGATCGCGGGCGGCACTCTCGCCACAAATGCTCTTCTGCCTTTCTCGACGAGTGCGCGTCCTTCGGCGGAGCAGAGCCGGTCTCCACTTCCCCCGGCATTCGCCAGCCTGAAGCCGCTCGGCGACCGCATCAAGCCCATTGGCACGGACGAATTTCAGGGCCGCATCGCGCATGCCCAGGAGCTGATGGGCCGGAGTCGCCCGAGTTTCGAGATGCTGTACGTCACGCCGGGAACGAGCCTGCGCTATTACACAGGAATCCCCTGGGGGCTCAGCGAGCGAATCGTCGCGTTGCTCGTGCCGCGGAAAGGCGATCCGTTGATCATTTGCCCCGCGTTCGAAGAAGGACGGCTTCGCGAACAGCTTCGATGGCCCATCGAGGTCCGCATCTGGCAGGAAGATCAGAGTCCCTACGCGCTCGCTGCGGGTTGGCTCGCGGAACGCGGAAGCCGCACAGGAAAGATCGGCATTGAAGAAACAACGCGCTTCGTCTTCTTCGACGGCCTGCGGCAGGCAGCGCCGCAGTTCGACTACGCCAGCGGCGACCCGATCACGCACACCTGCCGCTCGCGGAAGAGCGAGCACGAACTGGAACTGATGCGCCTCGCCTGCCGGTCCACGTTCGACGTGTACAAAGCGATGTTCGCGTCGTTGCACGAAGGAATCCGGCAGAGCGAAGTGGCCAACATGATCACGCGGGGCTACGAGCGAATGGGTCTGGTCGGCGACGCGCTCGTGCTTTTCGGTCCCGCGGCAGCGCTGCCGCATGGGACCCACGACGACCGCGCGTTACACGAGGGAGACGGCGTGCTGCTCGATGACGGCTGCAACATCGAGGGCTACCAATCGGACGTGACGCGCATGGGCGTTCTCGGCAAGCCCGGCGAAAAACTACAGCGCGCATTCGAGATCGTTCGCAAAGCGCAGGACGCGGCCCTCGCGGCGGCTGTTGCCGGCCATCCGTGCGGTTCGGTCGACGATGCGGCGCGTAAAGTGGTTGTCGACGCAGGATTCGGCCCCGGCTACAAGTACTTCGCGCATCGCCTCGGCCATGGCATCGGCATGGACGGGCACGAGTGGCCCTATCTCGTACGCGGCAGTCGCATCGTTCTCGAGCCCGGCATGACCTTCTCGGACGAGCCGGGCATCTACGTTCCCGGCGACCACGGCCTGCGCTGCGAAGACGATATGGTCGTGATGGAATCGGGCGGCGCGCACCTGCTGACGCCCGGCTTCCAGCCGTCGCTCGAAACGCCGATCGCCTGATCGCGCGCGAAAACGCAAAACATTCAGGGATCGCGTTGTTCGCGGGCGGATCCTGCCGATCCTGGTTCCGGCTGGTCGCCGGACTCGGCGCCGTCGGCCTCGACGCGTTGCTGCTGCTCCTGGATATATTCGACGGAATGAGCCGGGTTGATTATTTTTTGCAGGGCGCCGATAGCAGCTCCCATGGCAGAACCTCTCTTCGCTTCAGTCTCGAACTCCTCTTCCGTCATTTTCGAATAGCGGCGTCCGCCGGCGGCCTTTGCGATCCCGTACACGATTAGAACGACGATTGCGAGCGCAATGACATAGCCCATATTGCTATGGTTCTCCTGGCAGCACCGCGGATCCATTTCGCTGCGTTGTGTGCTCCGCGTCTCTGTGGCTCATCTCGCTTTGCCGCAAGCAAAACCGCACGATCTGCCCTTCGACCCAGAATCGAGCCTCGCCCGGCTCGCGCGAGATGAAGGCGCAATGTCCGCCGTGCTCCGTCGCAACCAGAGTGATGTTCGGATTGTTCCGAATTGCCGCATCCGCGAACGAGCGAAACGGAATGAAGGGATCGTCCATCGCGGTGAGAATGAGCGTGGGGCGCCGGATCGCGGCGATCACCCTGAGCGCGCTGGAACGCCCATAGTAATCGTCCGCGTTCCGGAAACCGCAGAAACGCGCCGTGATCACATCATCGAACTCGCGCACGCTCCGGATGTTGCGCATCCCGTCGATCGGATAGCGCTCCGGAAAGAGCCACGCCTTGTATCGCATGCGGCGCTTGAGCCGCTTCACGAAATGATGCTCGTAGATGAAATTCGCGGGCGTCCCGAGCGCATCGGCGCACGCCGCGAGATCGAGCGCGGGGCACACGGCGACGATTCCTCGGACCTCCGGCGGTGCGTTGTCGCCCGACTCTCCCGCCATTTTCAGTACCAGGTTGCCGCCCATCGAAAATCCCGCTGCAAACAATTCAGGCAGACGGTCCGTCGCGATCAGTTCGAACAGCACAGCCCGAATGTCGCCGCTCATGCCGGAGTGGTACAAGGTCGGCGTCAATTTCTCTGTGCCGCCGCAATTCCGCTGATTCAGCCGCACAACGTTCAACCCCGCGACGTACGCTTTTTCCGCCGCGCCCAGCATGTATCCCGATTCGGACGACCCTTCGAGGCCATGCAGCAGGACGAGCGTGGGATGCTCGCGCGGCTGTTTCTGCCAATGACAATCCCCGCGAACGCGCGAGCCCGCTTCTGTTTCGAACGTTCGCGGCGCGCTAGGGGGCAATCGTGGGAAACGCCTGCGCCAGAAATTCGCGGCAATCGTCATCAGGTGCGGATTCCGCAGCACGCGCAACGGCGCGAATTCGCCGTCCGGATACTCCTCCGGCTGTCCGCTTGCAATTTGAGTTTTGTGTTGCCCCATCATCCATGGCGGCCTACGCGCTCGCGTGCCGCATCCCTGGTAAGTTTAATCCGAGGCGAGAGCCGCAGGTGGAAGGAACTTCTCGCAAATGGCGGAGAGGGTGGGATTATACCCAACGCAATTTGTTGTTGGGACGTGTTGGCATGCGTTTTTTCGATACCGCAACCTATTGCATCCCAAGGATTTATTTTGAACCCTCTCAAGCCCTCATAAACAAAGCGTTTGCTGCAACCCCGAAATCCAGAAAATACGCAAAAGTGGTAGCAAGATGGTAGCAAAAATTAGTTAGGCTCAGAAACCGATCCTTTTGTCGAGGGCCGGAGTCATGCCGCCTAACCTTTGAATCACTCCGCAATCCTGTCCATGATCTTCTGCTGCTCCTTGGTATCGCCGGACGGTAGGAAGCGATACCAGCGTGCAAGCTGCTCGTGATTGGCCTTTTCGACTTGCTCCATGGTCGGGAAATCTGGTCGGTCGTGCTGCATCTTGATTCGCCTCGTTCTGAAGCAGTAAGTATACCTGATGAGGTTCGACGTTCCGAACGCTTGCAACCTGCGACTCGCTTGCCGCAGATTCACGTGCGAGCAAAACGGCAACTCCAGCGACCGACCCCCTGGTCCCGAACCAATCACGTCACTCCTATAACGCTTTGTCTTGGCGTCGCTTACGGGGCAAGGAGCGTTATTTCCCTCTCTAGTTGTACCTAACCTGTACCTAGGCGGGAATGAGATTCCCGCCAACGCGGAGTGAGATTCGTTGTGGCCTTGAGTTGCGGGACGGGATCGCTTTCCTTGAACGCACTCGTGGACGCATTGGAGAGAACTCCAGATCGTCCGGGAACGAATTCCTCGTTCGGGAAGATTGAAATACAGATCTCGGACGCGGCGGGCTAAGTGTTTCAGAAAATCCAGTTTACCTTCCCACAAAGGCCGGTAAATGACCCACTCCTGATGGGGACGAACGCAGTTTGAAGTCCTACTCTGTGGACAAAGCATCGTATGAATTGTGGCGGAAGCGGCCTCCGCCTCCGCCACGCACATGCAATCTTCTCAACGCACAACACCTACCACCAACAACTCGCGCCCCTGAATGATTTCTGGCTAAAGGCAGTTTCATTCCAACCTGAAAGCTAGCGTGCGGCGAGCCCTTGAGCGCCTGCGGGCACTCCGCTTGCGGAACCCACTGGGGTCAGGCTGCCGTCGTTCTCGACTCGGAAAGCATCCACCATGCCCTTGATCGCTTCTCGAACGTAAAGGAAATGGCTGTTATTGCTCATCGCGACGTCAATCGGAGCAGTGCCGGCGCCCGTGGTCCCTGCCGTGGGGTTGAGCAGATTCAAGAAGCCATCCTTTGAAATGAAATAGCTCGAGATGGTCCCGCTTGCTGTGTTTGTGGTAAACGCATAACGTCCGTTCTTCGTCACGATGACCCAGCAATTGGCCTTCTGCGTGTCGCCCAGAGATGCGGTCTGCAATTCCAATGTTCCGTCTTCATCCACTTCATAGGACGACAACGCGCTCGGGCCAGCCTCCGAGACGATGGCAAAATCGCGCCGGGCGAAGATAAAGCCGAAGGGTACGGCTCCGCTGGAATTCGTGGTCATACCGTTTTCGGCGTAGCCGTCGTCGTTCACGTTCCAAGTATCAACGTTGTTGGTACCTTTCTCGGTCACCATCAGAACGTCGCCATCCGGCGAAAACGCGACTTCAGCTGCGCTCGACGATGTTCCCCCTGGCAGCATCCTCAGCGAACCAGGCAAGTGAACGAGGTGGCCGCCAAAGGGCTCGATTATGAAGCCTTGAATATTGGGCGTTCCGCCAGCGTTGAGCACATAAACCAAACGCCCATGAACGGCGATGCTCGCGGGCATCGTCCCGCCAGATGGCTCCCGATCGAGCAGCCGGAGCTGAAGGCCTTGGCCTTCCACTACGAAGACCGAGACGTCGTTGCTCCCTGCATTTACGGCGAAAAGCAGCCGATGCCACCGTCCAAGCACGAGCGAGCCTTGAGACCCCAGCGGATCAGGGCCGGTTCCCATACCCATGCCGCCCGTCGAAAAATTGCCGGAAGAGGACAATGTGCCATCCGCGGCGCGCGCGTAAACCATTACCGAATTCGCAGTTTGGTTCGTGAGGACATATACCTCCCCCGGGCTGTCCTGCGCCAGGGCCACCTTTGGTGAAAAGCCCGCAAGCACAGCAATCGCCACAAGTGCAACCGACGCGCACACTGGCTCCATGAACGAAAGCCTCTCGGCGAAAGCGGACGATCACCCGCAAGCCCATGCGCTGCCGGAAGGGTGGTCCTGCGGCTCCCGGCGCAATTCGGCTGACTCGGCAGTTTGTGATAGACGGGCCACAGGAGAAAAAAGCTCAGGCTGGACGTAGTCGCGACCGGCAATCGCGACGGCGAGCAACGGTCCCGACCAACGGCGGCTGGTGTTAGAATCCGGGGCAATTGATTCCGCGGATGGAGGTTCGCTTGAGGACTTACTCGCTTTTTGTTCTTCTTTTAGCGGTAGCGTCGCCCCTCGCGTGTCCGGCGCAGCAGGCGCAGCGCAGGCATTTCGAATCGAAGCTCGCCGTTCAACGAGACCTTCCCTTCAGCAGCGGCGTTCTTGTTGGCAACACTCTTTACATCGCGGGAACGACTGGCGTCGGTCCGGAAAACGGCAAGAAACCGGTCAGCGCGGAGGAAGAAGCCCGGTCAGCCATGGATCAGGTCAAACAAGTTGTGGAGCAGTCCGGGATGACGATGGACGACATCGTCTCCGTCCAAGTCTTCTGCACCGATCTCGCGAATTACGATGCCTTCAACCGCGTGTACCGGACGTACTTTCACGGAAAGTACCCGGCGAGGGCCTTCGTCGGCGTGTCGAAGCTGCTGTTCGGGGCGCGATACGAAGTCATGGGCATTGCGGTGAAGACGCGGGTCGGCTTGCGGCCCGCAAGTTGATGGTCGCTGTCACTGTCCAACTTTTCTAGCTCGGGACTCAATCCGAACAGGCGCCGTCCGGGCGGTCCTGCGCGGTCATTTCAACTCGCGAGATCGTTTCGACGAATCTCGTAGAGGCGGTGCTTCAGTCCCGCATGGAGGAAATAGTGCCCGGTATTGAAATCCGAGCGTCTCCAGAACTTTGATTGATGCGCGATTCTGCGGCAGCGCAAGCCCAAGAATTCTTTCCAGCTTCAGCTCTTCGAACCCGTAGTGCAGAACCACGGCTGCGGACTTCCGTGCATATCCTTTCCCCCAGTAATCGAGGCACCACCGGTAGCCCAGCTCAACTTCCGCGCAGCGACCGCGGCCAACATCCTGGCGCACAGGAGCCTGTTTCAACTGGGTTTCACAGTTTATCTGGTGGAAATGGCGTGCCAAGTCGCTGTCACGGCACTCTTCTATGAACTGCTGAAGCCGGTGAGCAGGAGCGTGTCCTTGCTTGCGGCGTTCCTGGGCCTCACCGGTTGCGTCATCAAGACTATTAGCCGCCTGTTTTACATCGCCCCCTTGTTCGTCCTGGGAGGCGCGCAGTTCTTGCGGGTATTCAACCTGGAACAACTGCAGGCGCTGGCGCTCCTCTTTCTCAAGGTGAATGACCATGGCGCCGGGATCGCCTTGGCATTTTTCGGATTCTATGCAATCCTCGCGGGCTACCTCATTTTCAAGTCCACTTTCCTGCCTCGAATCCTGGGCGTGTTGTCAGAAGTGCGCAGGTTTGGGTTGGCTGACCTTCTTGTCGCCGACGCTCGGATATCGTCTGTTCCCCTACCTTGCGGCCTTCGGCTTCTCGGGGCGGTAGCGCTGATCCTGTGGCTCTTGTGGTCGGCGTGAACGAAGAACGATGGAAGGAGCAGGCTCGCGCGACTGCGGCATTCGTTCTCACGTGAAACCCGCCGCGCGTACGAAGACACACACCTCTGGCTGTTGTCCAAATCCAGGACATCGAGGAGTCCGTGACGGCGATCAGTGCGGCGTCTTTCGCCCTTTTCACGGTTGTGAAAAGCGCCCGTCGCTTCGACAGATCAGCGCGGCTATCGCGTCGTGGACGCGGCTGAGTACATGGGCGTGACTCCCTGGTTCGTCGAGGTGAAGATTCGCTCAGGGGAGCTGCCTGCGTTGAAGTTGTGTCGCCACTATACAACCTGAAGCAAGACATGGACGCTTTCTTGGATAGACACCGCGCGGCGCTTCTGGTTAAGCACCGTTCGGCACTGACGCAGAGCGCCAAGTATCAGCGATCATCTGAATCCGTGGATTTTTGAATATCGGGACGGAAGGGCCAATCGGCACCTTCGCGCTCAGCGTGGACGCTACCTGTTGACGGGGCTCCTACCGCGGGTCTTTGGTCACCGAGTTTGGCAGTTGCGTTTGTAAGAAGGTGCGTTCGTCGACGCGACCAGTTTTTCGATGAACGCGTCCGGCCTCAGTATTCCAGATGCCGAAGGGCCATCTGGGCGGTCAACGCTTCAGACATGGGGCCCGCTAGGCACGGGCCGCTTTTTGTCCCCGATAGGCCGGAGCGAAAACTTCGGCTACAAAAGTCTCCAGCGTCGTGGGAGTGGTGTTCCTTGGGGAGCGTGGCTCGAGCGTCTTTAGGTAGCCTGAATTCTACGCATCCGCCAGTTCGAGCAGCAAATCCGCCATATTCGAAGACATGCCCATCTGCATGAAACCGGGCTTCAACTGTGCCGCGGGCATCTGCTTATATGTCAGGTCGGGCTTGCCAATCGCGGAGCCGATTATTTTGGCGGCTTCCGTGTTCGTGACATCGCGAGCCCCTTGCAGTTCGCGCGTGCTCTTTCCTTGAAAATCGAGCTGCAACAGGGCGTCGGCGGCTGCGTCGCCGATATCGCGCGTTGCGATCATGGGTATCGGCAGATCGCCTTTGAAAGGGCCGGCCATTGTTCCGAAAGCCTTGATCACGCCAACCTGGGACAGAAGGTTTTCCATGAAGGAGGCGGGTCGCAGGTAGAGGGCGTTCAATCCAGGAATCGCGCCAAGCTTCTTTTCAAGATTGTACAGCCCGACCACCGGGCCTGTTTTATCCGGCTTGTCCGCGCCGACGCTGCTCAGCACGACGGCGTATTTTACTCCGCTCTTCTCAATCGCGGCGGCCAAGGCGTCGCCCACGCGCTGATAGTGTGCCAGCACATCCGGGGCGCTCACGTCCGGCGGTATCATCACGTACACTCCCTTTGCACCCGAAAAAGCCTTCGTGAGCGCCCCCGTGTCGGTGATGTCCGCAACGAAAGCCTCTGCGCCCTTCTTTACGAATGGTTCTAGCCGTTTTGCGCTGCGGCCTACAACACGCACCTGTTCACCTTTTGCGAGCAACTTTTCCGCTACTTCGTTTCCCGTGTTTCCTGTCGCGCCGGTAATGACGTACATAGGCTCCTCCCTATCCTTTCTTGAGTTGGAGGGCTGTAATTCAGTAGATGCCGGCGCCCTCCGAGGGTTACCAAATTTGTTTGCACTCGAAGGCTCAGCAGCATAGCGACGAAGCATCGATGGCTCGCGCCATGAGTGTGATTGGGCGCTTTTTGATCATCCCTCTTAGGAGGATGACGGGCAAACCGGAACTGACCCACAACCGCTTGACTCTGGACTATAGTCTAGGGTTTAGGTTTGGAGAGGAGTCAGGATAATGCAAATCGGTGTAGTGGCAAGAAGGATCGGCCTTAGCGTTGACGCGATTCGTTTCTACGAGCGCAATGCGTTGCTTCCGCGGCCTCCAAGAACGCAGGGTGGCTTCCGTCAATATGGCGAGACCGATGTCGAGACGCTGGCCTTCATTCGGCGCGTACAAGGTTTGGGATTCAAACTAGGGAGATTCGCAGTCTCTTGAGACTGCGAGGAAGCCGCTTCCAACCATGCGCGCCGGTGCGCAATCGATTGGAAGAAAAGCTGGCTGACGTGCGGCGGAAGCTTAGCGACCTACACAAGCTGGAGCATGAATTGCGATTGGCTCTTCGCAGCTGCAACAAAGAGCTGCGCAAGCGACCCGCTCATTGCCCGATTTTGAGAGATGACAGTCCCGGAAACCGGAGAGCAAAAAGTGAACGTTGAAGTCTTGTATGTGGCGGCATGTCCGTCTCACGCGGAAGCAGTGAAACTAGTCAGGAGGGTTTTGGCTGCGCATGGCGTCGTGACTGAGATTCGTGAAGTGCTGGTTAGAGACGAGGGAATGGCTAACGAACTAGGTTTCTTGGCTCTCCGACCATTCGAATCAACGGACGAGACGTAGCCGGAGAATCGCAAACTCCCCAGAGCTTCGCGCTGAGTTGCCGCTTGTACGCTGGATCGAAGCATGTCGGCCTTCCACCTGCGGAAATGATTCATCAGGCAGTTGTTGAGGCCCGGCGAGGAGCAAGGCCGTGAAACAAGGAACAGGCGTTTCGGCATCGGTCGGTGCGATTGTGAGTTCACTGGCGATGGTCAGTTGTTGCCTTCCGCTCGGATTCGCCGCTGCGCTAGGGGCTGGCGCTGCGAGCGCTTTCTTTACGACGCTACGTCCCTGGTTTTTGGGGTTCTCCGTTGCCCTGATTGGCCTCGGATTCTGGCAGCAACACCGCGCCAAACAGTGTGCGATTCGAGGCCGGTTGCTTGGCAAAGTGTTGCTTTGGGCTGCTGTAGTCGTGGTCTTGGGAATGATTCTGTTCCCACAGCAAATCGCCGGATTAATTGCCGGCGGATTCTGGCAGGCTGGAAAATGAAAAAGAAACTCATCATTCTTGGCGTGGTGGCGGCGGCGTTTTGCTCGGTGCAATCTACTTTCTTCGGGGACCCGGGTGCGTCCCACCGGCCAGCCGCCGCTCACGACGCTTACATG
>CAVWCN010000007.1:0-31684 GCA_963753475.1 uncultured Acidobacteriota bacterium | reverse complement strand
ATTTACTCGGAAATGAAGATGTGCCTCGCGCCGTGTTTCGCGGGCTGCACGAAGGAAGACTACGATTCCGAGGTTGGCCGCGTGGTGGATGCGCTGGCCACAGCCGGCGAATCTCTGAACGCGGAGCTCGAAGCCGAGCGCGAAGCGGCCAGCGAAGCGCTGGATTTCGAGCGCGCCGCCGCACTGCACAAGCGCATCGAGAAAGCGTCCACAGAAATGCGCGGGCTTCCGGAGATTGCCCGCCCGATCGATCAGCTGTACGCGGTGATCCTGCAACGAGCCGCAGAAGAGAAAACGATCGCGGTCTTTCCCGTGTTGGGCGGATTGCTGCAGGAACCGACATTCCTTCGCTTCGCAAAACTGGCGAGCGATCCGCGATCCGTGGAATCCATGCTGAGGCAGGTTTTGGACCGGCGGCCGAACGCGCCGGAGCGGCAACCATCCACATCGGCGCCGGAGGATCGCGCGGCAAAGAACGAAACTGCCGATCCCGGCAAGGCCTCGAAGGAACGCGCCGGTTTACGCTCCGTTCCGCCCGGATTACCGGAACATTTGTCGCTGATCGCGCGCTGGTTCTACTCGAAACCGCGGGAAGGCGAAATCTTCTTTCGCGCCGCTGATTGGCCCTATCGCCGCATCTTGCGCGCCTGCGGCCGCCTGCTGGCGCCTCCAGCCGAAGAACCGCAGGCGCCATCAGCCGGGTAAAGACCCGGCAATCCGCCACGAAGAATTTCGATACCATCGTACAATCAAGAGCGATGCCGAACCGGGACGCCCCAGGAATTCCATCCGATTCTCGCGCGCGAGGGTTTCAGCTCCCGGAGATGGTTCGCGCCCTGCGCCACCGCAATTTCCAGCTTTTCTTCAGTGGACAACTGATCTCGCTCGTCGGCACGTGGATGGACAACATCGCCGAGGGCTGGCTGGTCTACCGCCTCACGCACTCGCCGCTGCTTCTGGGGGTGGCCACGTTCGCCGGACAGATTCCCGTGTTCCTGCTGGCGCCCCTCGGCGGAATGATCGCCGACCGCTGGGACCGCCGCAAAGTCGTAATCGGCACGCAGGCCGCGTCGATGGTCATTGCGTCCGCCCTGGCGGGCCTGACCCTCTCGGGAAGAATCACCGTTTGGGAAGTGGTCGTTCTTGCGGCGTGCATGGGCGCGGTAAACGCGGTAGACATCCCGACGCGACAGGCGTTTCTGGTGCAAATGGTCGGACGCGACGATTTGATGAACGCCATCGCGCTGAACTCCTCGATGTTCAACGCCGCACGCGTCGTGGGGCCTTCCATTGCCGGGCTGATCGTGGCGTGGAAGGGCGAAGGCTGGTGCTTCTTCATAAACGCGGTCAGTTACATTGCCGTGATTGCCGGCCTGGCGGCCATGAGAATCGAGCCAAAAGCCCGGGAAGTCCACGTGGGTTCTCCGCTCGATCACATTGCGGAAGGCTTCCGCTTCGCGCGCAACACCGCGCCCATCCGAGCCATCCTTCTGCTGATCGCTCTTGTGAGCCTGGTAGCCACTCCCTACGCGGTGCTGATGCCCATCTTCGCTGCGCGCATCCTGCACGGAAACGCGCGGACTCTGGGCGTTCTGATGGGCGCCACGGGAGTGGGTGCGGTCACCGGAGCGCTGGTGCTGGCCGCGCGGTCGGGAGTCCGCGGACTGGGCCGCTGGGTGGCACTGGCGTGTGGCGGATTCGGGCTCTCGCTGATTCTGTTTGCTTTTTCACATTGGTACGTGCTGTCGGTCATTTTGCTCGTGCCCGTCGGGTTTTGCGTGATGGTGCAAATGGCCTCATCGAACACGCTGATCCAGTCCATGGTGCCCGAACGTCTGCGCGGCCGCATCATGTCGATCTATTCGATGATGTTCATGGGAATGATGCCGCTGGGGGCGCTGCTTGCCGGGTGGCTGGCCGGCCGCATCGGCGCTCCTTGGACCGTCGCGATCGGTGGGGTGGGCGCCATCATCGCCGCGATTATCTTCGGGCGCAATCTGCCGAAAATTCGCGTCGAGGCCCGGCAGCTCATCATGGCTCAGGGGTTCGCCGGTGGCGAGCCCGCCCAGCCTCTCAACAGCGGCACCCTGTCGTAACGCACGATGCGAAGCTCTGCTATACTCCGCGACTTCGCTGTCGCGAATGACGAGAGATCGTGAATGGCATCGCCAGCGTCTCCAAATGACGTTCGCATTCCCGGACGGGCCACGCCCGAGAGTACGCATCGTTACGCGCAGCGTTTCGCCGAACGCATCGCCCCGGGTCACTTCCGCGAAATCGCCGGGGGGCTCTGGGCCTCTTCCATCGGCATCGGAACGTATCTCGGCGAGCCGGATGCTGTGACCGATCGAGGCTACACGGAGAGCGTTGTGGCTGCGCTGCAGGGCGGATTCAATCTCATCGATTCCGCCATTAATTACCGCTTCCAGCGCAGCGAACGTTCGGTCGGCGCGGCACTGAAGCAACTGGTGGCCAGCGGCTTTTCGCGCGAGGAACTCATTCTATGCACGAAAGCCGGCTTTCTCACGCCTGACGGACAAATGCCCGCGGATCCCGACGAGTATTTCGCGCAGGAGTATTTGAGCCGCCAGCTCTTTCGCCCCGAAGATATCGCGCAGGGCTGCCATTGCCTTTCGCCCGCGTTTCTGGCAGATCAACTCGAACGCAGCCGCCGGAATCTGGGCATTCAATGTGTGGACGTTTTCTATCTGCACAATCCCGAGACACAGTTGCCGGAGGTCGCGCGCGAGGAATTTCGCCGGAGGATCGCCGCCGCTTTCACGCTGCTCGAATCCGCCGTCTCCGAAGGAAAAATCGCCGCCTACGGAATGGCGACCTGGAACGCATTCCGTGAAGATCCCAAGTCCCCGAGCTATCTTTCACTGGAGGAGATCGTCTCGATTGTGCGCGAAGCGGCGGGGCAGGACCATCACTTTCGTTTCGTGCAGTTGCCGTTCAATCTGGCCATGCCCGAGGCGCTTACGCGTCCCAATCAAATCGTGAACGGAAAGACCATGGCGATGGTGCAGGCCGCTCGCACCCTGGGAATCACGCTCATTTCAAGCGCCGCCCTGCTGCAGGGCCAATTGACGAAGAATCTTCCCCCTTACGTCGGTGAAGCCCTGGGTTTGCGGAGCAATGCCGCCCTGGCCCTGCAGTTCGCCCGCTCCGCGCCTGGAATCGCCACGGCGCTGGCCGGGATGAGCCACGCGGAGCACGTCAACGCCAACCTTGCGCTCGTTGGCATCGAACCCGCGCCCCGCGACCAGTTCCTGAAACTCTTTGGCCCGCACAGCTAGCGAAACCGTAATCCTGGTCGCGTCACGAATCCGCTGAACGTAGCCACGACGTGATCGCCGCGGCGACCTGGTCGAGTTTGCCCGCGAAGAAATGCTCGGCGCCCTCCACGATGACCAGTTGCTTCGGCTCAGGCATCTCCGCGAAGAGCGCCTCCACCTTCGCCCGCGAGCCGAACGGATCGTTCGCGCCCTGCAGGATCAGCTTCGGTTTGACGCACGCGCGCAGATAGGTCAAATCGGAATTGTCGACGGGAATCCCCAAGCCGATGAGCTTCGTCACGCGAAGGTCCTCGCACCCGACGCGCAATCCAACCCACGCTCCAAAACTGAATCCCGCGAGCAGGATTGGTTTTGCCGGAAACTGCTCCGAAAGGTAGTTGAGCGCGGCGCGGACGTCGTCCTGTTCGCCATGCCCTCTGTCGTGCCCGCCCTCGCTCAGGCCCGCGCCCCGGAAATTGAATCGCAGAACAGGCAGGCCGCTGCGGTGCAAGGCTTTGGCGGTCTGGTAGACCACTTTGTTGTGCATCGTTCCGTCGAAAAGGGGGTGGGGATGGCAAACGACCGCCACGAGCGGCGGATCCGCTTTCTCGGCGGTCCACAGCATGGCTTCGAGCTGGCCGGCGGGACCGCGAATGAAGAATGTGCGATGGAAGACGTCAGCCATGAAGGGAGGGAGTCAGTTTACGGGAAGACGGGGCAGGAGCCAAGCGGCGGAATCGTGGGAGAAACGCAAGCGCTTGCGCGGAAAACCGATCACGGTTTTTCGTGTGCTGTCCAGCGCACAGCGACGCGGGTCAGAAGCGCGTCCCCAGGGCGTTCGCGGCCGGAATGCACGCCCGCCACGGGCGCGCTCTCGACCATCTCGACGCGCGTCACACGCCCCGGAATTTCACCCTGCTCGTCCCATCCGCCCCACGGAATTTTCGCCAGAACATCCTCGCCGGGCTCATAGACGTGGGCAGTCTCGAATCGCACTCCGGACCGCGAAAGATCCTGCGTCATCGACTCCTCCGGCCAGGGCGTCCCCACCGGGCGCACGAAGATCGGCAGAGCGAAGCGAAGGCGCGGCTCCTCGCGGTGCTCAACGGCGGAATCTTGCGCCGCCTCCCACGCACCGAACTCGAGCTTCAGGGCCACGCGAAAACTCCCTCCCAAATCCCGCTCGACCCGAACCACTCTCGCGGGGATCTCCGGCTGCACGGCGGCTTGCGCGTCGTAGGGAAACGCAGCCCAAACTCGCGTCGCGACCTCGCAGGGCTCCGCGCGCCGCACCAGCAAGCCCTCCCGCGCGGAATCGATCGTGTGCGTGGTTTCCAAACGCATGCCGAGCGGCCCGTACCAACGGAGCCGCACGGGAAGATTCAGGAGAGCGCGCGGATGCTTGCGCGAGTCGAGCGAAATCGCCCTCAGCATGGTTTGCAGTCCTCGGAACGATCGTACGGGGAGCCGGGACTCGCGTCAAAGGTTGAATTCGATGGGTTTCGCATCGACCGGGTGCCCGTGGCGGTTCCCAGACGGAAATCCATTGCGCTCCGCTAAATGCAATGATAGTTTTGACTTACGATCAACTTACGGAGGCGCAAATGGAAGACGGTGTGGAGCGCCGCGCCGCACGGCGTTTTTCGATGATGCTTCCCCTGAAGGTCCGCTACTCCAGCAACAATAACGGTGTATCTGAGAAGGAAGGTGAGACTCGCGACGTCAGTTTCCGCGGGCTTTATTTCCTGATTGAAGCCGCACTCGACGCCGGCAGTTCCATCGAGTTCGTGCTCACCCTCCCGCACCAGATCACGCTGGCTGGCGACGTTCGCATCCGGTGCTATGCCCGCGTGCTCCGCGTCGAACCGCTGGAATCACGCCGTGGCGTGGCCGCGCGCATCGAACGCTACGAATTCCTCCCTGCCTCAAACTGAAGCCTTGGCCCATATTGGCCGTGGAATGGCGCCGGCCGGCGCCAGAATTTTCTTCTCTTGTTCCGGCGGCTCAAGCAGAATTCTGGTTCGGAGAGATTCCGCATGGCGCGCCAAACCCTGCTCATCGACGCCGACGACACGCTCTGGGAAAACAATATTTTCTTCGAGAAGACGATCGAGCACTTCATCTCCCAGCTCGAGCACCTCGGCTACACCTTCGAGTACGTCCGGCACATCCTGAACGAAACCGAACGCCGCAACATCCGCCAGCATGGCTATGGCGTCAGAAGCTTTCGCCGCTCCCTTGAAGAAACGTATATGAAGCTGGCCGGAAACTCCGCCCGGCGCGAAATCATGCAGGAAATCCAACGCATCACGCACGTACTGGAGCACACGCCGCCGCACATCATCGACGGCGTTCCCGAAACGCTCGCCTACCTTTCCAAGCATCACCGGCTGATTCTGCTGACCAAGGGCGAGCAGGCGGAGCAGGCCGCGAAAGTCGAGCGCTCCGGGCTCCTCTCCTATTTCGACGCGGTCGAGATCGTCATTGAAAAGCAGGCCTCGACGTACGAGCACATGGTCGAGCAATTCAAGATCGTGAAGTCGAACGGCTGGATGGTGGGAAACAGCCCGCGCAGCGATATCAACCCTGCGCTGCAGTCGGGCCTGAATGCCGTCTTCATCCCGCATTCAGCCACCTGGGAGCTGGAGAAGACCGAGATCGAGGCCGGGAACGCAAAGCTGGTGATCCTCGCCGGTTTTCGCGAGTTGCGCACGCATTTTTAGCAACCCGCGCCGGCGGGCGCCCGGCCGCATGTTTCTCGAAAAGCTTTGATTGAACGAGGAGGAATCTCTCACGTGCCCCCCGACTATCGCCGCGAATTCGCTGATTTCGAAGGCGTCGCATACCTGAATGTCGCGAACCAGGGACCGCTTCCGCTGGTCTCCGCGCGCGCGGCCCAGGCTGCGATCGAGATGAAGAAGCTGCCCTACAAGATCGCCGACAATCTCTACTTCGATCTTCCCGATCGCATTCGGAAGAATCTTGCGCATTTGGTTGGCGCGAACGCCGAGGAGATCGCCATCACTTCGGGCGCGAGCGCCGGGCTCTCCATCGTCGCAGCGGGAATGGAATGGCGGACGGGAGACGAAGTCCTGGTCGGACGCGGCGAGTTTCCGGCTCACTTCGCCGCGTGGCTTCCGTATCAGAAGGCCGGAAAGCTGAGCGTCCGTGTGGTTTCCCCGCGCGGTCGTTTCATTACGCCCGAGGATTACGCCCAGCAGATCGGTCCCAAAACGCGCCTCGTCTCCGCCAGTCTCGTTCGCTACGACGACGGCTCCATGCTGGACGCTGCGCGCGTGGCGAAAGCGTGTCACGCCGCGGACGCTATGTTCATCCTTGACGCATCGCAATGCGCGGGCGCCATCCCACTTTCCGTCCGCGCTCTCGGTGCGGATTTCGTCACGTCGAGTGGGTACAAATGGCTGCTCGGACCCTATGGCACGGGCTTTTTCTGGGCATCGCCCGAATGGATGAACCGCTTCCCTTGTGGTCCTCTGTACTGGCAGGCCCTCGAGGGCGCACGAAATTTCCACTTCCTGCCTCTCGAGGATTTGCGCGCGGCGCCGGGAGCTCGCCGCTGGGATTCCGCCGAGACGGGGAATTTCATCAATTTGGCCGCGTGGGACACTTCGCTCGACTTGGTGATCAAGATCGGGACGGACGCAATCGCCAAGCACAATGAGTCGCTTGTGCGCCAACTGATCGACCGCCTTCCGCGGGATCATTTCGTTCTCGCCTCGCCGGCCGAGCGCGAGCGCCGCGGCCCCTACGTGTGCGTGTCGGCTCGCAATCCCGAGCACAATCGTGAGATGTGCGAGAAGCTGCGCGAGGGGCAAGTTATCGTCAGCCTGCGTGAGAAGGCCCTGCGCATTTCGCCGTATCTCTACAACACGCCCGAGGAAATCGACCGCCTCGCCAAGCTGCTGTCTGTCGGGTGATCACCGTGGCGCGGTCGTCTCGCGCGCGCATCTGATCCGGGCGTTTTTCTCCTCGCGCCTTGCGTGACCCAGTCCAGGGGAGACGGCTACTGGTCCGGCAATTTGTATTGGAATGGGATGTGCACGATGGCCTCAACGTCCACCGGCTTGCCCTCGCGCGTTGCAGGACGGAACTTCCATTGCGCCAGCGCCTCAACGGCATCGCGATCGAGTTGTGGATCGAGATGTCGCACGACCTGGATACTGTCCACCGAGCCGTTCGCGCGAATGATCGCGTAGAGCACAACTTCACCTTCGATATTCTGCCGGATGGCCTCGGCCGGATATTTCGGATCGACTTTGCGAATAGGCACCGGGCCGTACAGCACTCCCCTGGGCTTGTTGAACGGTGACGCTGTCTCGTCGAGCTGCGCGAAGTTCAGAATCCAGCTTCCCGAAATGCTCGTGACATTTGGCAGGTTGATATCCAACGTATGCACTTCTTTGCCGGAAAACAGCGCTTCGGGCGGCGCGTTCGGACTGAGACCGGCGACATCGGCCGGGCCTTTTCTCGGGTTCAGGCCTCCAGCGGGGTCCGGCAGAGAATTCTTCGGGGTCAGGATCAGTCTTGACGGTGGGTGATTCGCCGCAATCCCGCCGCCGGACGCTACCGCCCGGCCTTTCCCTCCGCTGACGCTCACCGCCGCCGGCAAAGACCCGTTCCCGGCAATTCCTCCCCCTGAAGCGCCGGTTCCCGCACCTCTCCCGCCGACGTTTGGGGTACCCGCTCGCTTGCCAGCTGGCGAAATCGCGACGCGTGCGGCCAGATTTCCCCGGGGCACGGCCACAACCGGCGCCGGCGGCGCCGGCGAAGCAGACAGCGCAATCAGATTTCGCAAACTGGCATCGCCATTCGCGGCGTTCACTTCCGGCGCGGCTGCGCCGTCTGTTCGCTCGTGCCGAAATCGCGCAGTGGCCGCCGACATCGGCGCCACGGGCATTTGTGGGGCCGGATTCACCACCGCGCTCGATGCGATATTCAGCGGCCCCGGATTCTTCTCCATATTCGCAACGTCGGGCGCGACGGCGCTGTCCATCCTGCGCTGGCGCATCTTTGGCGCTGCGGCGCTGGGCGCAAGCTGCAACTGGAGCTGCGGCGCGGGCGTGTTCGCCGCCCATTGCACCACGTTGGGCAATTGCGGCTCGACCTTCGGCGGAGTCATCGGCGCGTCCGGCTCGATCAACGTTTGCCGCGGATGCGTGATGCGCACCGGAATCGAAAGAATGGTCTGACGCGGGTGGAATGCCTCCGCCCCGTCCGGCGCGGGCGGCTGCTCTTCCGCAACCTTCGGCAGGCTCGGCTTGCGCGGCTCCGGTTTCGCCGCCGGCACGTCAGGCGTTTGCAGATGGATCGGAGGCAAATCCTGGGCCGCGGCCCAGCTCACCTCGATCTGAATCGGCGCGAGATTGTGGGCGGTGGCCGGAAGAAATCCCCATATGGGCAGCACAAGCAACATGACCACGGCAACGTGCCACAGCAAGGAAGCCACAAACGCCGAAGGAGAATTCTGACCGCCGATCCAGTGAACGCGCAGATCGGAATCCTCCGGCAACTCTTCGTCCTTCGGCGCACGCTGCCCGGAAAAAAAATCGCCTACGCTCGAACGGAACTCTCGCCACGGCGATTGCCAATCGATGCCCAGATCGAGCCTCGGCAACTGCCCGAGCGGCGAAAACTCGACGAGTGAATCGTCTCGAGGGCCCGCCGTCGGATCCACTGCCGCGTTCTCTTCCTGAACGCGACGGCTAAGATCCGTCGCCGCCCCATTCTCGGGCGCGACTCCCAGACTTAGCGGCTCGCGTTTGCGCTTTGCTCCGGTTTGCATGAGTATCCGTAATCTTCGACGAATGAGATGCACACCTCAACCCCAAAGTTGGGTCGCGCTCGGCAGTAATCGAAGCGGTGGACGCTTCGAGTGGAAGCGCGGGGCGTAACCCCCGCGAGGGTAATGCTTTAGGAGCGACCTCGGTTCGCACCAAGACAACCCATCACGGGTTTTCGGGCAGCGCGTACTCGAAATCGTAAAAATGCTTCCCGTCGACGATCTTGATCGTCATGGTGCCCCCGATGCCCGTCAGTTGCTCCGTGCCGGAGTCGGGTACGACGGTGACCGTCATCTGCAGGCCGCCCCGCTTCATTGTCCCGGTATGCTGGAGAATGAAACTACCCTTGCGGCCCTTCAGCGATCCGCTGAAGTGTTCCATCGCGACGTAGCCTGCCGAGCCTTTCACGCTCGTGCTCGCCCCAAGCATTTCGCCTTTGCTCGTCCCGTCCAAATCGCCCTGGAATTGCTTGTCGAGCAGGAATCTGCCGATTGCTGCGTCCGCTGCCTTTTCATTCGCCGCCGGCGTCACCTTCACCTCAAACGTTCCTGCGGCTTGATTCGTCACAGCGTCCCCTTTTCCGCGCTCTCGCCCTTGCGCATTGACTTCGCCGCGCGCCGCCACACTCAATCCGGCGCACAGGCAAACGAGCGCTACGACCCCTACCCGGCCCGCGATTGACCTGGACGAATCCCTCATATTTGCTTTCCCCTCCGAAAGTCCGTTCCCGGTCATGCGCGAATTCGATTGCGGGCTCTTCGCCCCCCCCCTCAAATCATGCCGCCAGCGCGCGCCGGTAGAAGCTGAGCGCCGCGTCGCCCTGCTCGAGCAACCTGGAGAGTTCCAGACAATCGAATCGCTCGGGCAGCTCCGACTTGACGCTGTGCTCCACGATCACCATCCCCGATGGCGCGATCGCGTGAGACTCGTCCAGAAGCTCCAGCACGCGAAGAAGCTCCTCGGTCTCGTCGTAGGGAGGGTCCAGAAAGATAAAGTCGGCAACGAGCTTCCGTTGGGCGATTTTGGCAAGCGCGCGCGCGGCGTCCGTCTCCATCACTTCCACGCCACTCTCAATTTTCAGGGACGCCAGGTTTTCGCGAATCAGTCGCGCCGTCGCCGCGTGCGCTTCCACGAAGATCGCTTCCCGCGCGCCACGGCTGATCGCTTCGATCCCGATCGCGCCCGTCCCGGCATACAGATCGACGAAGAGCGAATCCTCGATCGCCGGCCCCAGCACGTTGAACAACGTCTCGCGCAGCCGGTCGCTGGTCGGCCGCATTGCCAGCCTCCCCGGACTTTTCAGCCTGCGGCTCCGAAATTGCCCGCCAATCACACGCATCGCTTCGCGGTTCTCCGTTATCCCACCGACGCCAGCTGATACCGTCTCTGCCACGCCGGATTCATCGATTCCAGGTGCGCGGCCACCTCATTCGCCTGCGACGGCGTTTCGACCAGCTCAAAAGCCTCCCTCCGCGCGGACTCAAGAATCTCACGATCTCGCAATGGCTGCGCAAAAGAAAACGCGGCGTCGCCATGCTGCCTCGTTCCGAAGAATTCGCCCGGCCCGCGCAGCTTCAGGTCGTGCTCCGCAATCTCAAAGCCGTTCGACGTAGCCACCATCGTCTCGATTCGTTCTTTCGCGTCCCCCTTGATCGACTTTGGCGCCACGAGGATGCAGTACGACTTTTCCTTTCCGCGCCCGATTCGGCCGCGAAGCTGGTGGAGCTGCGCCAACCCGAAGCGGTCGGCGTGCTCGATCACCATCACGGTCGCGTTCGGGACGTCGACGCCGACTTCGACCACCGTCGTTGCAACCAGAATCTGGATCTCGCCGCCGCGAAACTGCTCCATCACCGCGTCCTTTTCTTCATTTTTCAGCCGCCCGTGCAGCAGCCCCATTCGGAGCTTCGGAAAAACGTTCTTGGCCAGCCGCTCGTATTCGGCGGTTGCGGCCTTCAGCTCCTGCTTCGATTCCTCGACCACCGGATAAATGATGTACGCCTGCCTGCCGCGCGCGATTTCGCGCCGCAGGAATTCCCATACTCCCGCGAGCTGTTCCTCGACCGTCCAGCGCGTCCCGATGGGCGCGCGCCCCGGCGGCATCTCGTCGATCACCGAAAGATCGAGATCGCCGTACAGCGTCAGCGCCAGCGTTCGAGGAATCGGCGTGGCGGTCATGACCAGCACGTGCGGCGAAGCGCCCTTCTCGATCAGTCTTTTCCGCTGCAGCACGCCGAAACGGTGCTGCTCGTCGATAATCACGAGACCCAGCCGCCGGAACAGCACGGGATCCTCGATCAGGGCGTGCGTCCCCACAATGAATTGCGCCTCGCCGCTCTGCGCTCGCTCGATCACATCCTCCTTCTCCTTGCGCTTCTTCCCGCTGACCACCAGCTCCACCTTGTATCCCGCAGAGCCGAAAATCCTCCGCGCTCCAAGATAATGCTGCGTCGCGAGAATCTCCGTCGGCGCCATCAGCGCCACCTGATAGCCGTTCTCCATCACGATCGCCGCCGCTTCCAGCGCCACGATCGTTTTGCCGCTCCCCACGTCGCCTTCGAGCAGGCGATGCATGGGCGCGGGCCGCTCCAGGTCGCCGGCGATCTCACCGAGCACGCGCTTCTGTGCGGGCGTCGGCTTGAATGGCAGCATGCGCTTCAGCGCATCGCGAATTCTGTCCTCTCTGACGCGCATGGGGATTCCCGGCTGTGCTTGCTCGTTCAGTCGCCGCAAGCCCATCGCCAGTTGGTAGTAGAAAAATTCTTCGAAGATCAGGCGCGTCTGTGCGGGGCTCCGAAAACTGTTCAGCAGTTCGAGGTCCTCGTTCTTCGCCGGAAAGTGCGCCTGAATCAGCGCTTCGCGTCGCGAAGGGAACCGGTACCGCTCCCGAATCTGGGGCGGCAGTGGGTCCGGCACATTCGTTTCGAAACTCAGCAGCACCTGATAGACGATTCGCCGCAGCATCCGCGAACTCAGGCCGCCAATCGATTCGTAGATCGGGACGATCCGTCCCACTTCGGTCGAATCCGGCGGACGCCCGTCTGCGCTTCCCACCAGCTCGAACTCCGGATTCACCATCTCCACCCGCGCCGGCCGGTATGGATCGATCTCCACCTTTCCGTGCACCACGATCTTCTGCCCCTGCTTCAGCCGATCCTCCAGGTATCCGCCATGAAAAAATCTCAGGTGTAACGTGCCGGAGCCGTCTCGCACCGCACAATGAAAGATCGGCGCGCGCCCGCGTGCAAACCGCACCACGCTCCCTGCCTCGGCTACCTCCGCCATGATCGTGTGCACTTGCCCGGGAATCGCCTCCGCGATGGGCGTGAAATGGATCCGATCCTCGTAGCGGAACGGGAAATACGTCAGCAAGTCGCCGACGGTCACAATCCCCTTCTCCGCAAGCGCAGCCGCTCTCTGCTGGCCCACGCCGCGCAGGTACTTCACCGGGCTGTTCATCGCAAATATCATCGGATCAACGCTTGGTCTGATATTCAAGCGTCAGCCCACTATGGAGGTAACCCAAATCCAGGGGCGTGACCGTATTGAAAGTGACATATCCCAATGGTCATATCAACCCAGTGCCTCGCGATCGAAGCGTTCGCCGGCTCGCGGATCCGGCCGATCTTCATCGCTTTCACTCCGTCGATCGATTTCTCTCAACCGCGCCAAGCCGTCTTTAACACGCCGTTGACATCGCATTAACCGCGGTCTAGTCTCCTCACTTCAAACTCTGCCCGGAATTTGAGAACGGGCCCTGCGCGGCCTGAAGCGGTCGGAAATCCATCCAAAGGACGAGTCGCCCTCATGCGAAAACAAGCCTGCGTCATCGCGAGTCTTGTCTTCTTCTGTTTTCTCGGCGTCGTCATCTCCCTTGCGCACGCTCAGATCAAAATCACGCATGAACCAGCATCCGAGGGCCGGCCGATCACGCCAGCCGGCTCCCTGATCGGCGACGTGACCACCGGCAATCCCGCGATCGGCTCGCTTCCCGTCAAGTTCGTGCGCAGTCCCGATCATGCAGCCAAAGACGGCGGCGGGCGCTTCCTCGTCGCCGTGAATAGCGGCTACGGCATCGAGTTCGACTCCAGCACGTTTTCTGGCGCCCAGTCGCTCACCGTGATCGACCTCAACGCGCAGCCCGCGCCCAAAGCGATTCAAAATGTCTACTTCCCTTCTCCGCAGAGCGCCAACGTCGGCGCCGTTTTTTCTCCCCAGCCCGAGCACGACGGCTCCTACCTCCTCTACGTTTCCGGCGGCTACGAAAATAAAATCTGGATTTTTCGGTTCCATCCCAAAGCGCGCGAGCCCATTTCCCCTCCGTCCCCCGGCCCAAACACCAAGGTAACCGCGCCGTTCATTTCCGTTGCCGGCCTCACGTTTCAAGCCGATTCGCCGCGCTACAACCATGGCGCCGAGCCCGTGTATCCGCAGGGACTTGCCATCAGCCCCGACGGCGACACGCTCTTCGTCGCCAACGACCTTGGCGACAGCCTCGGAATCATCCGCAATTTGCGCGACGAGCGCCGCCTGTCGCGCGTCAATCTGTCCGACGGGCAAGTCGGCCATTTCGTCTTTCCCTACGAAGTCGTCGCGTTCACTCCGACCGGCGCACGCGAGGCGCGGAAAGCCTACGTCTCCTGCTGGGCCAGCGCGTCGGTCGCCGTCAAGGATCTGGAGCATGAGGACGCGCCCGTAAAATTCATCCGCGTAGGGCCGCATCCCACCGAAATGATCTTCAACGCCGCGCTCACGCGTTTGTACGTTGTCGATTCCGACGGCGACAGCGTTTCCGTCATCGATACGGCGAGTGACACGGTCGTCGAGACGATCAGCGTCCGGCTGGAAGAGAAAGCCCTGCCCGGCGGCTCGCCGGAAGGCCTGGCGCTGAGCGCCGACGGTCGCACGCTCTACGTTGCGAACGCCCACAGCAACGCCGTCGCGGTTGTGGCGCTTTCCCCCGCCGCCATGGGCGCCCAAGCGGAAGCGCAGGAAAGTCACGAACGGGCAAACGCCGATTCCGACGACGCCGCACCTGCTGGTCGCAGCGCCGTTCGCGGATTCATTCCGACCGGCCAATATCCGTCGGCGATCGCTGTAGTGCATGGAAACCTCATCGTAGGAAACGGCAAGGGCACAGGCTTCGAAAGTTCGTCGATGATCGTAAACAATTCGGGGCGCGCGCCCAACGGCCCCAGCGGCAGCTTTCCGGTCGGACGCGGCCACAAAGGCCAGGGCGGCGAATACGACGTTGCCCTGATCGCCGGGAATTACTCACTGATACCCGAGCCCGATCCGCAAGCCCTTGCGAACTACACGAACCAGGTCCTGCAGAACGACGGCCTGATCGGCGCGCAGAACATTCCACTCTTTGCCGGAAAATCGCCGATTCGCCACATCATCTACATCATTCGCGAGAATCGCACCTACGATCAGGTGTTCGGCGACATCCCGCGCGCCGGCGACGGTCAGCCCGCCGACGGCGCTCCCAGCCTTGCGATTTTCGGCGGCGGCGAAGCGGCCGCGCGGCCCAACGGCGAACCGCAAAACATCACTCCGAACGCGCATGCGCTCGCGTTGCGCTTTGGTTTGTTCGACCGCTTCTTCGTCAATTCCGAAGCCAGCCCCGACGGCCATAACTGGTGCAACGCGGCTTTCTCGACCGACTACGTCGACAAGGTCTTCCGCTGGAATTATTCCGATCGCGGCCGCACCTACGATTTTGAAGGCGAGAATCGCTTGCCCGATTTCGAGGCGATGGAAGGGGAGCCGCCCATTATTCCGATCCCGGCGACGCCCCAGCAAATCGCTAACTACATTAAGCGCTACATCCCTTACCTGCACGGCGCACGCGACGTCGCTGAACCGGAAACGCTCTACCTCTGGGACGATGCCGCCCGAAACGGACTCAGCTATCGCACCTTCGGCGAATTCATGGTCACCGTCTCAAACGCCGAGGTCGACGCGTTCAACGCCAATCGCGACCGCGACTATCCGGACACGTCGCAGACGGCCATCGCTTTTCCGGCGAAGAAAGCGCTCGAGGCGCATGCGAGCCCCACCTTCCGCATGTTCGATCTCTACACGCCGGATTCGATGACGGTGGATTCCTATCGCGCCGCGAAGAAGTCGGGGGCCGACCCGCTGATCTCTCCGTGGAATTCCGATTCGCGCTTCGAGGGTTATTCGCGCATGCAGTCGTTTCTCACCGAATTCCGCGGCTACGTTCGCGACCTGAAGGACGGGCTCGGCGAAACGCTTCCGGCGTTTTCCGTGATGCACCTCCCGAACGATCACACCAATGGCCTGCGCCCGCACATGCCCACGCCGCAGTTCTACGTTGCCGAGAACGACTACGCGCTCGGCCTCCTGGTGCAGGAAGTCTCCTCGAGCCCATATTGGAAGGACACCGCCGTCTTCGTTCTCGAGGACGATTCGCAGGACGGCCCCGACCACATCGACGCACATCGTTCGCCGGCTCTCGTCATCAGCGCCTACAATCGCCCCGGCGCGCTCATTCACCAGTACCACAGCACCGTCAGCCTGATTCGCACGATGGAACTGCTGCTTGGCATGCCGCCTATGAACCAGCTCGATGCCGCCGCTTCGCCGATGGATATCTTCCAATCGAAGCCTGATTTGACGCCCTACAAGGTAATCCTTCCCGAGGTGGCGTTGAGCAATTTGGTGGTCCGGCCGAGCAGGGATCGCGAAATGGCGCGCTACATCCGGCAGACCGAGCAGCAGAATTTCGTCTCTGAGGATCTGGCAAATCCGCAAATCCTCAATCGGATCATCTGGTTCTCCGCGCGCGGCGACGAGCAGGCATATCCCGCGATCGCCCAACTTCCCGTCTTCGACGTGATGCGGACGCGCACCATCGAAGAGTCCGCGGAGCAAGTGGACCTGAACCCTCTGATGAAGACCATGCTGGCACGGAGGGTCGAGCGCAAGACCGCCAAGCGCGCCGACTGACGTTCTCGCAAGCCCGGTATGTAGCTCACGTCTTCAGACGTGAGGCCTTTGATGTTTTGCGCTTTCGTCTGTGCGGTGACCCCAAGGACTGCCATCCCGAACCCGGTCGCGTCTTTTGCGAACACGGGTGAGGGATTTTCATTTTGCGCTCGGTGGTCAAGAATCGGGAATGCACTCGGGGAACCAAACGCCCGCCAACTGCGTAGAAAGAAAACAGGGGGCCAGCGATGGGAACGTTTTTGCAGAACGTACGCTACGGATTCCGGGCGCTCGCCAAATCACCGGGCTTCGCGGCGATTGCAATTCTGACTCTCGCGCTGGGCATCGGAGCGAACGCGGCGATTTTTTCCGTGGTCAACGGGCTTTTTCTGCATCCTCCCGGTGTCGCGCACCCGGACCGCGTTGTCGTCGAGCGCGTGCGGTACCTCAAGCTCGGCCTGACGAACATCGTCGTTTCCGCCCCCGATTTCGCGCAGGTGCGCGACAGCAAGAATATCTTCCAGTCCGCGGCCCTCGAAGACACATCCGATTTCAACTACAGCACCGGGGATTTTCCCGAGCGCCTGCGAGGCGCGAAAGTTTCCTGGCAGTGGTTCGACGTTTTCGGCGCGCGCCCGATTCTCGGCCGCGTGTTCACGCCTGAAGAGGACCAGCCCAACGCCAACCACGAAGTCGTGCTGGCGTACCCTGCCTGGCAGCGATGGTTGGGCGGGGATCCGAACGTGGTCGGCCGCAGCATCCGCTTGAACGAGCAGTCCTACCGCGTGATCGGCGTTATGGGACAGGGATTCGATTGGCCTAGTCCGGAAACGGACCTGTGGACTCCGCTGGGCCTCGCGCCGAGCGAGTTCAACATCCAGAATACGTTCAACGAAAGCTACTTCGCGGCGGCGCGATTGCAGCCGAACGTCTCCTTCGCGCAGGCCAGCGCCTACGTGAAAATCCTGTCGCAGCGCGTGATCGACAATCCGGCATCGACCTACGCGAAGGATTCGCAGTGGAGTATGTTCCTGATGCCGCTCACCACATTCGTCTTCGGCGATCTGCGTGTGCCAATTCTGATTCTGGGTGGCGCCGTCGCCTTCGTGCTCCTGATCGCGTGCGCCAACATCGCCGGGCTGCTGCTGGCCAAGGCAGCGGGGCGCTCCAAGGAACTGGCGGTGCGGGCCGCGCTGGGCGCATCGCGCAAGCGCCTGATCGCGCAAACCCTCAGCGAGAACGTCGTCCTCGGCCTGCTTGGGATCGTCGCCGGGCTCGTGGTCGCGCGCGCCGGGGTCCGCGCCCTTCTGCTGGCCGCGCCCAAGAACCTGGATGCCGGTGCCCTGGCGTTTCCACTCGACGGCTATGTTCTTGCCTTCACCGTTGTGGTTGGCCTGCTTGCCGTGCTGATTTTCGCGGCCGCTCCGGCGTGGCACATGTCACGCAGCGATCCCTACGACGCGCTTCGCGAGTCGGGCCGCTCCACGACAGCCAGCCGCGCGCGGCACCGCTTCCGTTCGTTCCTCGTCGCTGGGGAGCTCGCCCTTGGGCTCGTCCTGCTGGCTGGAACGGGGCTGCTTCTGAAAAGCCTCGCGCGGATCGGCGAAGTGAATCCCGGTTTCCAGCCGCACGGCGTGATGACGGCGGGGCTTTCGCTTCCCGAGACGCACTACGACAAGCCGGAGAAGCAACTCGCGTTCTTCGGCAGCGTCTTGGACCGCCTCGCCGGTACGCCTGGTGTCACCGCAGCCGGCGCGGGATTTCCGCTGCCGTTCACAGGAGGCAATTCATCGGCATCCTTCAGCATCGAGGGGCTCACCGTGCCGCCCGGCAATCCCGGGCCGTGGGGTAACATTCGCTACGTCACGCCGGGCTATTTCACCGCGCTCGGCATTCCTCTCCTGAAGGGACGCCTCTTCACGGACGACGACCGCACAGGCTCGCAGCCGGTCGCCATCATTGACGAGAATCTCGCGCGGCAATACTGGCCGAATCAAGACCCCATCGGAAAACAGATTCGCCGCGGCGACAAAGCGCCCTGGTCGGTGATCGTGGGCGTAGTGCGCCACATTCGCTTCACTCAACTGGCTGGAGAAGACTCTTCCTCCGAAGGTTCGCAATCTTCATCGGCCGGCGTTTACTACTTCCCGATCTATCAGGCGACGGCGCCCTTCGGATTTCTGATCGCGAAAACCAACGGGGATCCGCAGGCGCTCGGTGACGTGATCCGGCGCGCCGTCCGCGATGTGGACGCCAACCAGCCCGTTTCGAATATGAAAAGCATGGACGAGCGCATCGCGGAATCGCTCGGGCCGCAGCGATTCGCCGCGAGTCTGCTCGCCGTGTTCGCGCTGCTGGCCACGATCCTGGCCGCCATCGGACTCTACGGGCTGGTGAGCTACAGCGTCACGCAGCGGACCAATGAAATGGGCATCCGCATGGCCCTCGGCGCAAACCCCGCCGATATTCTGCGTATGGTGCTGCGCGAAAGCGCTCGAATCGCGGCAATCGGAGCCGGCACGGGAATCGTCGCGGGGTTGCTGCTGACCCGTGCGATGCAGAGCGTTTTGTATGGCGTGAGCACCTACGATCCCGTCTCCTTTGGCGGCTCCGCCCTGGCGCTGATCTTCGTGGCCCTGGTGGCAAGCTACATCCCGGCCCGCCGCGCCACCCGCGTCGATCCCATCGTCGCCCTTCGCTACGAATAGCGCACGACCGTTGCGAGGCGAATAGCTCCACTCTTTCAGAGTTGAGGCATTTGCCTGACTGCTCGCTCCTCAAAATGAGTGGCTTCGCACTGTCGGCGTCTACTCGCAACAGCCTGTGAATAGAATTCGCCACAACCCCTTGAGAACAAACGGTGAAGGAATTTCTACTCGCAACAGATTCCATTTTTTGCTGTTCGCTTTTCTTTCGCTAAAAACGCCCATTCCCCGGTTGCCAGGTGACGCGGGAAGTTCCCGCTCTTCGCTGTGAAAAGTGTCCCGCACGCGGTATTCTCGCTGCACATGATCGACATCCACTGCCACATCCTTCCCGGGCTCGACGACGGCGCCGAGACGATCGAAGAAGCGTGCGCGATGGCCGAAATGGCGATTGCCGACGGCATCACGCACATCATCGGGACGCCGCACGCGAACGAGGCGTACCGCTTTGCGCCCGAATTGATTCGGCAGAGGTGCGGCGAATTGCAGGCGCAATTCGAGGGACGGCTGGTGCTGGCGACCGGCTGTGATTTTCACCTGAGTTTCGAAAACCTGCAGGACATCCGGCACGACGCTACGCGCTACACGCTGAATCACAAAGACTATCTGCTGGTGGAGTTCGCGGATTTTTCGATTCCGTCCTCGATGGACCAGGCGTTTCATCAACTGCAGCTTGCCGGACTGCGTCCCGTAATCACGCATCCGGAACGGAACCCATTGATTCGCACGCAGCCCGAACGGCTGTTCCAGTGGCTGCGGCAGGGCTGCTACGCCCAGGTGACGGCGGGATCCCTGCTGGGGAAATTTGGATCGGCCGCGAAAGAGGCCGCCAGGCGCTGGCTTGATGCAGGGGCAGTCCATTTTCTGGCAAGCGATGCCCACAACACGACGTCCCGCCCTTTGAAACTGAAGGAAACTTTCGATCTCGTCGCGAAAACCTATGGTGCCAACGTCGCGCAGGCGCTCCTGGTCGATAATCCGCTGGCCGCATTCGAGGGACGCCCGCTGCCTTACGCGCCGGGATTGAGCGCGGACGTCGCAGGCAAGGACGGAAGTCGCGGAAAAAAGCGGCGGCGGAGGTTCTGGTTCTTCTGACCAAGGTAGGGCTGCCCCGGCAAACCAAATCGGGGCTCGCGCGTCCAAGCGCAACAGCAGTCTGCTACAATGCGGGCCCGAAGCATGTCGGGAACCCGGGCTCGACCAGCCGCCGATCCGCAATCCCGAATCCCCAATCACGATCGCTTCGATTCTGCCCGACGACGGCCTGAAGCCAAAGTCGAGTGAGCATCATCCAAGCTAGGGCTACCGGCCCATGAGCCCTGCATAGTCTCCGGAGGAACCATGTCTTCCTTTCCAACACTGAGTGCGCTCGACGCCAGCACACAAGCCTTCCCCGTCCTAACCGCTGCTCAAATTCAGCGAGTACGAACGTTGAGCAAGGTCCGCCGCGTGGAGGCCGGCGAAATCCTATTTGAACCCGACGACACGAACGTGCCGTTCTTCGTGCTTCTTTCCGGGAGGATGGACATCGTGCAGCCGTCTCTGGAGGGCGAACGCCCGATCGCCAAGCACGATGCCGGCGAATTCACCGGTGAGATCACGATGATCTCCGGCCGGCGCAGCCTGGTGCGGGGCCGCGTCACAGCGCCGGGCGAGGTTCTGGAACTGACGGGAGACGGCCTGCGGTCGCTGATCGCAAAAGACGCGGAGCTGAGCGAGATTTTCATGCGCGCGTTCATCCTTCGACGGCTGGAGCTGATCAAGCGGAACGCGGGAAACATCATTCTAATGGGCTCGCCTCACTGCGCCGGAACTCTGCGCCTGCGCGAGTTCCTCACGAGAAATGGACATCCGTACACATTCGTCGATCTCGACACGGACAAGCTGTCGCAGGAGCTGCTCGACCGCTTTGAAGTGAAGGTGAATGAAGTTCCGGTGGTGATTTGCCACGGAACGACGGTGATGCGCAACCCGTCGATCCAGAAACTGGCGGACTGCCTTGGCTTCAACGCGAATATCGACGAGTCGCAACTCCGCGACTTGATCATTGTCGGGGCCGGACCGTCCGGCCTGGCTGCCGCGGTTTACGCCGCGTCGGAGGGCCTGGATGCGCTGGTCATCGAAACCAATGCTCCCGGCGGACAGGCTGGCTCAAGCTCGAAGATCGAAAATTACCTCGGCTTCCCGACCGGAGTTTCGGGTCAGGAACTGGCTGCGCGCGCGATCGCGCAGGCCGAGAAGTTCGGCGCGAAGATGATGGTGGCTCACGACGTCGTGCGTCTGGATTGCGCGAAGCGTCCGTACAAAGTCGTTTTGGACAACGGGAACGCGCTGGCGGCCCGCTCCGTGGTGATCGCGACGGGCGCACAATATAACAAGCCGCACATTGCCAACTTGGAGAAGTTCGAAGGACAGGGAGTCTATTACGGCGCAACCTATATGGAAGCGCAACTGTGCGAGGAAGAGGACATCATCGTCGTGGGCGGCGGAAACTCGGCGGGACAAGCGGCGGTTTACCTTTCTCAGACCGCGCGCAAGGTGCACATGCTGGTGCGGTCGGGCCAATTGTCGGACACCATGTCGCGCTATTTGATCCGGCGCATCGAGCAGAATCCCGCGATCGAGTTGCATTACAGGACGGAAATCGTGGCGCTCGACGGCGGCAGGCATCTCGAACGCGTCACCTGGCGGGACAAGACAACCGGCGAGACTTCCGAGCACGACATTCGCCACGTCTTTATCATGGCGGGCGCGTCGCCGCGAACGGAGTGGCTGCAAGGCTGCGTCACCATGGACAGCAAGGGATTCATTCTCACGGGACGCGACCTGGATACGGCTGCCGACGCGAAAGTCTGGGCGCTGCCACGGCCTCCTCAAATGCTGGAGACGAGCCTGCCGGGAGTGTTTGCGGTGGGCGACGTTCGTTCGGGCAACGTGAAACGGGTGGCCTCGGCCGTGGGCGAAGGAGCCATCGCGATTCACCTGGTTCACCGGGCGCTGGCCGAACTCTAGAAGGCATCAAGCCATCTCATAAATGCCGTTTGGGGGGTCGGAGCTTTAGTTACCGTTATAGTTAGCTCCGACATTCACGCCGCGGTAAGCGTCGGGCTTTAGCCCCTGAAGAAAGTCTCTTCCACCACTCATAGCATTTTTGAGACTGCTTGTAGGGACATTCCTGTCGCTTTTCGCGGAGTGCTGGCCCCGGCGGAAGGGTGCACGTCAGATTTGGGGGATGACCTCATGCGGCCGCCTGTTTTTTCTGTGAGCGGCGTTCCCAGAAATCTTCGAATCGTCCGCTGAGCTTTGAGCAGCGGAGCGCAATGATGGCGTTGGCACCTTTGACGGTCCAGTGCATGCCTGCCCGCTTGAGCCTGGTCCCGACTACTACCTTGCAACCCGACTCCACGACGCCGGTCGAGGTACAGTACCCTTGTTTTTCGAATTCGGGGTAGCGCATGCGCCGTCGATTCTTCCAGAGGTACTGGATACACACCTGTGCCTCTTTGTGTTGATCGACGTGGCTGCGCAACTCGTGCACCACGGCACTCAAGCGGCCTTCGTCGAGTTCGCGGTAGCGTTCCTCGATCCACTGCTTGCCCTCGGCGCTCTCCCCATGAATGATCTTCCCCACCCGACTGAGATAGTCTTTGGCATGATAGCGGTCGAGAATCTGCTTGGCTTGCGGAAACAGTTCCGTCGCCGTATTCCAAATCCAGGCCGCACCATCTCCCAACACGGCCTGACGCGCTGCTGCGGTGAAACCGCGACGGCTGGCCTCGCGCTGGACGCGCGCGGCAAAGTCCGACAGTTCAGGACTGGTGTCGGGGGTGGCGGCGGTTTCAATCGCGGCGGAATAGGTGATCGATCCCGGATCACGCACCGGCCTGCCTTCCGGATCGCACGATTCAGCCGTCCAGATGGTGACCAGCTTGGCGTCGCGAGTTTTCGCCTTGCCGTCGGGCTGCTTGCCCGCGCGGTCGGCCACTTCTTCTTTACGCATGGGCACTCCGGTTCCATCCATACCCAGGTACATGGTGGGAGCCACCTCGCCCATTCGCTCGACCTGCTGGCGTTCATCCGTGGCGATCTCCGCGCCCAGTGCTTCCGCCGCTCGTTCGACCTGTTTTGTGCTCACTTCGACTCCCGCCAAATCGTGCAATATCGTGCAGCTCTCTTCAAAGCTCAATAGCGCGGCCGCACTGCCGGTCATGCGTAGAACGCCGGGTGTCAGTGAAAATAACTCCAGCTTCAGATCGCGGTCGCGCGGGCAGAATCCGCTGTGGCATTGGTCATCGTAATAGTAGGCCCGCTTCAGGTGCAGAGCTCCCAACACGCTTTCGAAGGTCTTTTCGTGGCGGCCGTGATAGCAGGCCACACCGCCACAGGGACAGGGTAAGGCCGGTCCCCCATAATCGCTGGTGTCGGCGTTGAGCTTCTGTTCCAAGGCCCGGGCGGCCAAGGACAACGCTTGCCGGCGCGCGGCCGTCTCCACGGCTTCGAAATCCAGTTCCGCAACGGAGGAGGAACCTAGGAGGGTTTCGATCTCCCGGAAGATTTCCTTCTGGAGGTCCGTTGGGAGCCCCTTTTTCGGCCTCCTGGGAGGAGGTCGAAGCGGAGGAAGGTGGCGCAGCCTGCAACTCGCGGTCGGCCCAGTCCTCACAGCCCTGCCAAAAGGCCTCCACTTTGGTGCGAAACGCGTGGCCGGTCTCGATCTGTTGGCGGGCGAGAGCCGCCTGCTCGGAAGTTAAGAAGCGAGACTGAGTTTTACCTTTGACCGCGTGTGTGAGGCTGAAGTAGGGGCCATGGCGTGCCTTGGGATCCTTGGCACAGGCGCAGCCCGGCTTGCTGCACTTGACGGTGCGCTCGGAGACAGAGCCGCGGCGCATGGGTTTGGGTTCGGCCAGCTCGGCAGCGACCTGGCGGAGTTGTTTGGAGGGCGGTGTGTTGGCCATGGCTTTATCTTACGGCAATACATGCCGTAAGACAAGGCTAAAAAAACCGCCATATCCCGAAATCCCATTTTTCTGACGTGCGCCCCCGGCGGAAGGGTGCACGTCAGATTTGGGGGATGACCTCATGCGGCCGCCTGTTTTTTCTGTGAGCGGCGTTCCCAGAAATCTTCGAATCGTCCGCTGAGCTTTGAGCAGCGGAGCGCAATGATGGCGTTGGCACCTTTGACGGTCCAGTGCATGCCTGCCCGCTTGAGCCTGGTCCCGACTACTACCTTGCAACCCGACTCCACGACGCCGGTCGAGGTACAGAACCCTTGTTTTTCGAACTCGGGGTAGCGCATGCGCCGTCGATTCTTCCAGAGGTACTGGATACACACCTGTGCCTCTTTGTGTTGATCGACGTGGCTGCGCAACTCGTGCACCACGGCACTCAAGCGGCCTTCGTCGAGTTCGCGGTAGCGTTCCTCGATCCACTGCTTGCCCTCGGCGCTCTCCCCATGAATGATCTTCCCCACCCGACTGAGATAGTCTTTGGCATGATAGCGGTCGAGAATCTGCTTGGCTTGCGGAAACAGTTCCGTCGCCGTATTCCAAATCCAGGCCGCACCATCTCCCAACACGGCCTGACGCGCTGCTTCGGTGAAACCGCGACGGCTGGCCTCGCGCTGGACGCGCGCGGCAAAGTCCGACAGTTCAGGACTGGTGTCGGGGGTGGCGGCGGTTTCAATCGCGGCGGAATAGGTGATCGATCCCGGATCACGCACCGGCCTGCCTTCCGGATCGCACGATTCAGCCGTCCAGATGGTGACCAGCTTGGCGTCGCGAGTTTTCGCCTTGCCGTCGGGCTGCTTGCCCGCGCGGTCGGCCACTTCTTCTTTACGCATGGGCACTCCGGTTCCATCCATACCCAGGTACATGGTGGGAGCCACCTCGCCCATTCGCTCGACCTGCTGGCGTTCATCCGCCGCGATCTCCGCGCCCAGTGCTTCCGCCGCCCGTTCAACCTGTTTTGTGCTCACTTCGACTCCCGCCAAATCGTGCAATATCGTGCAGCTCTCTTCAAAGCTCAATAGCGCGGCGGCACTGCCGGTCATGCGCAGAACGCCGGGTGTCAGTGAAAATAACTCCAGCTTCAGATCGCGGTCGCGCGGGCAGAATCCGCTCTGGCATTGGTCATCGTAATAGTAGGCCCGCTTCAGGTGCAGAGCTCCCACCACGCTTTCGAAGGTCTTTTCGTGGCGGCCGTGATAGCAGGCCACACCGCCACAGGGACAGGGTAAGGCCGGTCCCCCATAATCGCTGGTGTCGGCGTTGAGCTTCTGTTCCAAGGCCCGGGCGGCCAAGGACAACGCTTGCCGGCGCGCGGCCGTCTCCACGGCTTCGAAATCCAGTTCGGCAACGGAGGAGGAACCTAGGAGGGTTTCGATCTCCCGGAAGATTTCCTTCTGGAGGTCCGTTGGGAGCCCCTTTTTTCGGCCTCCTGGGAGGAGGTCGAAGCGGAGGAAGGTGGCGCAGCCTGCAACTCGCGGTCGGCCCAGTCCTCACAGCCCTGCCAAAAGGCCTCCACTTTGGTGCGAAACGCGTGGCCGGTCTCGATCTGTTGGCGGGCGAGAGCCGCCTGCTCGGAAGTTAAGAAGCGAGACTGAGTTTTACCTTTGACCGCGTGTGTGAGGCTGAAGTAGGGGCCATGGCGTGCCTTGGGATCCTTGGCACAGGCGCAGCCCGGCTTGCTGCACTTGACGGTGCGCTCGGAGACAGAGCCGCGGCGCATGGGTTTGGGTTCGGCCAGCTCGGCAGCGACCTGGCGGAGTTGTTTGGAGGGCGGTGTGTTGGCCATGGCTTTATCTTACGGCAATACATGCCGTAAGACAAGGCTAAAAAAACCGCCATATCCCGAAATCCCATTTTTCTGACGTGCGCCCCCGGCGGAACCCGTCCTTGCGTGGTTTTCCCTGCGTCTGGTACGATGAACCTTGGTGCTGGGCTGCATCCCGATTGGGAGCGGCACCGGAGGCAAAAATGAGCGCAATACCCCTCGCGGGCAGCGGGAAGGTCACCGTGCCCGACATTCTCTCCCGGAAGGCTTCCTCAGCTGGATCATCCGGATCGAAAGAAGCGAAGAAAATCACCTGTTTGACCGCATGCGACTACCCGGCGGCGCGCCTGCTCGACGATGCCGGCGTGGACATTTTGCTGGTGGGCGATTCGCTGGCGATGGTCTCGCTGGGCTACGAAAACACGCTGCCGGTGACCATCGATGAAATGCTGGTGCACCTTCGCGCGGTGCGGCGCGGAACCCGGCGCGCACTGCTCGTGGCGGACATGCCATACGGCAGCTATCACGTCTCTGCGGAAGAATCCGTGCGCAACGCGATCCGCCTGGTGAAGGAAGGCGGCGCCGAAGCCGTGAAAATCGAGGGTGGCGAGCGGCGCATGGAACTGATCGCACGGCTGATCGACGCGGAGATTCCTGTGATGGGACACGTTGGACTGACGCCGCAGTCCATCCACGCGATGGGCGGATTTCACGTGCAGGGAAAATCGTCTGAAGCGGCGCGGCAACTCGAGCGTGACGCCCGAGCGGTCGAGGCGGCGGGCGCATTTTCCATCGTGCTGGAATCGATGCCGCGCGAACTGGGCGCGCGCATTACGCAAAGCCTGCGCATACCGACGATCGGAATCGGCGCGGGCCCCGACTGCGACGGTCAGGTGCTGGTCTTCCACGACCTCGTCGGCCTTACGATGGGGCACAGCCCGAAATTCGTGCGGCGATACACGAATCTTGCGACGGAAGTTTCGCGAGCCGCATCCGAGTTCTGCGCCGATGTCCGCGACGGAAAATTCCCGTCGGATGCGGAGTCGTATCACTCGCCGGCAGAAATCCGCGAGGAGATCGTGAAGGAGCGAAGGTGACCGGGGCCGGGCCTGGTTTCCGTTTTGCGGCCTCCATTCGCGCTCCGATGTTGTCCGGCGAATTGGCAAAGCGCGGCTCCGTTGCCATTCCGAAATTCAATGGCCGGACTTCGAGTTTCGAAAAGGAGTTGGCATGACGGTTGATGATTTTCGTGAGCTGTACGATTTCAACTCCTGGGCGAACCGCCGCACGCTCGATTCCTGTGCATCCCTGACGCCGGAGCAGTTCACGCGCGATCTCGGCTCCAGCTTTCGCTCGGTGCGCGACACGCTCGCGCACATCTATGGCGCCGAATGGCTGTGGCTCGAACGCTGGCACGAGCGAGTTCCACCCGCTCTTCCGTCCGCCGCGGATTTTCCGGATTTGGAAACCCTGCGCGCGCGCTGGGCGCAGCACGAACGCAATCTCCACGCGTACATCGATTCGCTCACGCCCGCCGAGCTGGGGCGCGTAATCAAGTATAAGAACACGCGCGGAACACCTTTCGAAGGGCCGATCGGGCCGATGCTCAATCACGTCCTGCACCACAGTACCTATCACCGCGGCCAGATTGTGACGTTGCTCCGCCAACTCGGGGCCAAGCCCGTCAGCACTGACCTGATCGCGTTCTATCGCGAGCGCGCCGGCCAGCCCGTCGCGTGACGCCGAGGAGCACCGTAGCCGCGAGCCGGATTTTTTCCGAAATCGAAAGAACGAGTTTTTCTGTTGATGTTCTCTTCGACTGGATCTCCACGAACGTGTCTTCCACCTTCGTCATACAATCAAAGGCGAGCGGCAGGATTTTCGCGCCTGCATTCTCTCGTCGCCCCGAATCCTGCGTTGTGGCGAGGATGAGGAATCTCGGCGTCCGCTCCAGCCGACGGGCCGGAACGGCGAAAGCGATCCCTTAGGAAGCTAACGCACCAGGTCGGAGGCAAAGACGAGCTGGACACCGTGCGCCTCAAGTTGCGGCACGGTCTCCTTGAGGGCGGCGATCGTGGCGGGATGCGGATGACCGATGGCGATGGCGAAGCCGTTGCGGGCCGCGTCGTGCGCGGCGAGCTCGAGTTGGGCGCGGACGGCCTGCTTCGTCGGCGTGTCGTCGAGAAACACTTTGCGTGAGGCGGCGCGAACGCCCGCCTGTTCGGCGGCATTGTAGGCGACGGTGGCCGCCGTTGTCCGGCTATCGATGAAGAAGAGGCCGCCCCGGCGCAGTGCAGGCATCAGTTCGCGCATCAGAGCGGGGTTGGCGGTCGCGAGCGAGCCCTCGTGATTGTTTACGCCCACCGCATGCGGCACGGTTTCGAGCATCCCTGCAAGCGTTGACTGCACCTGCTGAGAATCCATGCCCACGCGCAGTTCGATGTTCTCCTGCTTCACGTCCGAGGATTCCGACTGCATCGGGAGGTGCAGCAGCACTTGATCGCCATGGCGGAACGCCTCCTCGGCAACCTCGCTCGAAAGCGGCAGATGCGGAATCACGGAAATCGTAACGGGGAATGGCAAGGAGAGCAACGAATCGGCGGAAGAGCGATCGTAACCAAGATCGTCGAGGATGATGGCGAGACGCGGAGCGCGGCCGGAACGTGCGGAAGACGAGGCGCGCTCGGAAGGGATGGGCATGACGATGTGAATCGAATGCGTGCGAACTCCGTGCGAAAGGTAATCGAGGACGATAATCCCCGCCGACTCTCGGAGTGCAGTCGCGAATTTGTGCCGCTGGGCCACGCGCACGAGCGACTCAGTGACGGCGCGCGCCTGCTGCGGATCGGACGGGGAGATGTAGATATTCTGGATGAGATGCGCCGGCGCGCTTCCCCTTTCCCGTTGCATCGCCGGCCGAATGGTGATTTCGGATTCAGAGCCGACGATTTTTCGCGCCGATGCCACGATTTCGGCAGTGACCGAGCGAAATTCGGGTTGGGGCGGAGTCTTTTTCGAGCAGGCCGCCACGAACGCGACTGCCGTCATCGCAAGAAACAGAAGACAGGACGCGATCCCGCGGCGGGACGAAGAAGCTGGCACGGAAGCCCGATTTAAACGCAGCGGCGGGACGCGGCTCGCGCGACTGGCTCGCACCATGCGCCGTTAAGCGGCTTTGTGCTGCGCACCCGCGCCGGCACTCTGCAGAATGTCGAGCGCCTTCTTCAGCACAGGATCGTCGGGAGAAACCACCTGGCCGGGCGGAGGAGGCGGCGGCCCCACCTGTTCAAGCTGCGCAAAGCTGTCGGGGGTCATCTTGACCGGCGTGGTGGGCTGCACGCCGTCAGAGGGGATTTCCTTGCCGGCGGGCGTGTAATAGTTGGCCACCGTGAGAACGAGCGCGGCGCCGTCATCGAGGGGGATCAGCTTCTGCATGGACGCCGTGCCATACGTTCGGTCGCCGACAGTTTCGCCGCGATGATTGTCTGCAATCGCGCTGGCCACAACTTCCGCCGGACCCGCTGTGCTGTTGCCGATGAGGACGGACACGGGCTCTTTCCAGACCACCTTGGCCGGATCGGCGGTGGAAGTTTCGGTCGTGACCGTCTGGCCCTTCAGCGTGGTGATCGTCCCGGACGGAACGAACAACTCAGCCGTCGCGATCCCTTCTTTGATATCGCCCGAAGCGCAATCCCGCAAATCGAGAACGAGTTTACTCGCGCCCTGCTGACGAAGCCGCAGAAGTTCATCGTGGATCTGTTTGGTCATGCCCGAATCGAATGCGGGCACGCGAATATAAGCGACGTCTCCCTGCAGGCGAGTCTCGACGAGCTTTGGCGCGGGAATCTTGGCCAGGGTAATCGCAATTTCTTCAGGCTCGGTCTTTCCGCGGCGAATGGCGGAGAGTTTGACGGTCGTGCCGGGATTGCCGGAAAGGAGAAGCTGTGCCTGGTCAATCGTCATCTGGGAAGTGGTAAAGCCGGCGACCTTTTCAAGGATATCGCCAAAATGAAGGCCCGCCTTATCCGCCGGACTGCCGGGAAGTACCGAAAGCACCGCGATGTATCCGAAGCGCTTGGTGACGGTGAGTCCGGCGCCGGCCGGAGCCTTGGCGGCGCTCTTTTCCTTGAAGTCGGCGTATTCAAGCGGGCTCAGGTAGCCGGATTGCGGGTCGAGCGAGTCCACCAGCCCATGCAGAGCCCCGGCGGTGACTTTGTGAATATTGGGATCGTCCACGTAGTCGCGCTGAACGCGGTTGAGCACTTCGCTATAGACCGTGAGCGCCTGAAAAGCCTGGTCGTCGGAAGAGGAGCGGGCGCGGACGTAGCCGGCGGTCACATATGCGAGAACGAGGAGAGATAGCCCGATTACGATTTTCTTTGTCACAGAATTCATGTCTTCCGTTCCTCCGCCGTCTTGGGCTGCCGCGGCGCGCTGCCCTTCATCTGATGCGGCGGCGCCCTCTCCCGTCGCTCGGGGTCCGTGAGCCCGGATTTGCCCATTATACGGGAATTTGCGGGATAGCGACAGCGCGGAGCCTATCGCAAAAACGGATGCAGCAACGTAAACGCCAGTCGAGCAACGACGGCCTTTAGCGATGCGCCAGACGGTTCTGGTGGGAAGCCAGCGCGGGCTCGGGCTGGCCGGCCTCGCCGGCACGGCTTCGCGCCTTCTCCCGCCACCTCAGGAAGCCGTCCATGTAGGTGTAGAAAACCGGCGTCAGGTAAAGGGTCACGAACTGAGCGAAAACCAGCCCGCCGACCACGCAAAGCCCGAGCGGTCTGCGGGAATCGGCTCCGGCGCCGAAACCGATGGCGATCGGCAGCGTACCCATGATTGCGGCCGCTGTGGTCATCATGATTGGGCGGAAACGGATCATGCTGCCCTGATAGGCCGCCTCGCCCGGGTCGGAGCCGGTGGTGCGCTGATGCTCGAGCGAGAAGTCGACAACCATGATCGCGTTCTTCTTCACGATGCCGATCAGCATGATCAACCCGACGAAGCCATAAATATCGAGTTGCATGTGAAATAGCGAAAGGGTGACCAGCCCCCCAAAGATCGCGGACGGCAAACCTGTGAGAATCGTGACTGGATGGACGTAGCTCTCGTACAGGATGCCGAGAAGAGATAGATCACGAGCACCGCCGTGATCAGCAGAAGTCCGAGCCCGCCGAGCGACTGCTGGAACGCCTGAGCGCTGCCCTGAAAACTGGTGGTCACTGAAATCGGCAGCATCGAGTTCGCCAGCGCCTGCACTTCGTTGACGGCCTGGCCGAGCGCCGCGCCCGGCGGAAGGTCGAACGAGATCGTCACCGAAGGGAGCTGGCCCGTATGGTTCACGGTCAGCGGACCGAGGCTGGTGGTGAATTTGGAAACCACGCTCAGCGGAACGAGCTGCCCGGTCGACGACCGTATGTACAGATCGTTGAGCGTATTCGGGTCGCTCTGGAATCGGTCCTGCACCTGCAGAATCACCCAATACTCGTTGTTCGGCGTGTAGATCGTCGAGATCCGCCGCTGGCCATAGGCGCTGTAAAGCGCGTCTTCCACTTGCTGCGGCGTGACTCCGAGCGCCGAAGCCTCATCGCGGTCCACCGTGACGTTTGCCTGCGGATTCTTGATCTGAAGATCGGTGGCTACGTCGGCGAGATCGGGCATCGCCTTCATCTTCGCTTCGAGCAACTGGGAGTACTTGTACAACTCGTCCGTCTGCGGGCTGGAGAGCGTGAACTGATACTGGCTCTTCGTCAGATGGCCGCCGATGCGAATCGCCGGCGGGTTCTGGAGAAACACGCGCACGCCGGGAACTTTGTTCAGTTCGGGCTGCAACTCGGCCATGATATCCGCGATGGTCATGTGGTGCTCGAACACGGGACGAACGAGATTCACAATCCAGCCCACCACCGGGACGTGCCCATAACTCGCTACCAGATGATCGTACGTGGGACTATCGCTCCATGGACGATCAGGCGGTTCCTTCAGGTGAACGTAGGCGCGCCCGTTGTTCAGGCCGTCGCTGTTCCCATCGCTGATATTCGAAAAGAATTCGAGCGTGTTGGGATCGGCGAGAATGATCTTGTTGACCGCTTCCTGATGCACCCTCATCGCGTCGAAAGAAATTCCCTGATTCGCCTCGGAGAAGACGACCACCTCCGAACTGTCTTCCTCCGGCAGAAAA
>CAVWCN010000006.1:0-178110 GCA_963753475.1 uncultured Acidobacteriota bacterium | reverse complement strand
CCCCACCCCCTCTCAACTTACCTGGGGCAAACCCACCCCCGGCCCCGGCTCCCCTGCATCCCCGCCAAATACGAAGGCGGCACGAGGTTCGGACGTTGCACCCGCTGTGAATCGCAGTGCGAAATCCTCGATCCCGCGCTGAACACCGTTGCGTCAAGTTTAAATGTGGCGCTGCGGCCTTTAGCGCGGCACGGCTTGCCTTACGTCGCTTGCGGTCTTCAGCACAGCGGCGTTTGCCTTAGGCTTGAATGTATCGCGGCGGCCTCTTGCGCAAGGGTGGGATTCCGCCTTTCCTAACCGCTCACCACTGGTGCCGGTCCGACCAGGACCGGCATTCCGAGCGAGCATCGCGAGCCGGGGGCGGCTCAACCTCCGCAGTACTATACCGTGTTCACCTTGACACGCTCTTCGCGTATGTTTACTCTTGACTAACTACACTCTTCGTGGTATAATTGGAGCTTCGATGCCAGACACAGTCGCTTACGAACGCTGCACCGAGCCTCCCAAACGGGCGATTATCGCGCACCAACTTCTCGATACACCTGTTGAGAAAAAAACGGGCCTAACTCCCGCGAAGTCAGTCACATCACCAAAAATATCTCGATACACTTTTGCAGTGTTCGCCAACGCGAAAAACCTCTGGAGAAAAAGGAGCGCGACCCCGCAAACCAACGGTCAATGGGTAGCGGGGGCCGGGGGGGCCGGGAAGGACACCTTCGGGACGGCGCGGGAGGCTTCCGAAGCCTGGAAATAGGCGTCGTTGCGCTGGAAGCCGGCCCAGCCGGCGAAAACGTTGTTGGGAAACAGGCCGATGTAGGTGTTGTAGGCCTGGAGCGAGTCGTTGTAGCGCTTGCGGGCGACGGCGATGCGATTTTCCGTGCCGGCGAGCTCGTCCTGAAGGCGCAGAAAGCCTTCGTTGGCCTTGAGCTGCGGGTAATTTTCCACAATGAGGAGCAGGCGGCTGAGCGCGCCGTCGAGTTGGCCGTTCGCGGCGATCTTGGCCTGGGGCGTGGTAGCTCCGCCGAGCGCGGCGCGGGCCTTGGCCACGTCGTCGAAGACGGTCTGTTCGTGAGTGGCGTAGCCTTTCACGGTTTCGACGAGATTCGGGATCAAGTCGGAGCGGCGCTGGAGGTTGACGTCGACCTCGGACCAGTTCGACTTGACCTGCTCATTGAGCGCGACGATCTGGTTGCGGTGGCTGACGTACATGCCGCCACAGATCAGGGCGACGACGAGCACAATGGCCAGCAGTGCAGCAAGAACCTTCATGGCAAACCTCCTTCAGAGACACGCGACGTCAAACACGACCCAGCGGCTGAAGCCGAGTTCATTTTTCGCGGCATGGCCGGCACGACTGAAAGTCGTGCCCTGGCACAAAAACCCCGCGCTTCCGCCTCAGGCAGCCGGCTCCGCGGCTTGGCGCGAACAGAGAAACCGTTTACGGCGGGGTTAAAACCCCGCCCTCCTGAAAAGCCAATCGCCGGCGAGACGCCAGCGCCACACAAACCCGGCGTCATTGCGATTCGAGGCGACGATCGACTTCATTGGTGACCACCTCGACCAATTCCAGGTACGTGCGAAGCGTGTCTTCGATATCGATGCGAGAGGTTTTGCGCTTCCCTTCCCTCAACTCGAGGATCGCCCGGAAGGCCGCGGGATTCCCGCCGGTAAGCGTGGCGACGCCATCGACGGCTTCGCGCTTGGTCGCAGGCATCTGGCCCTCGAGCGCCCACAGCGCGTGGCGAAAAAGCGCGCAGAACGTCGAAACCGAGGACAGCATGATGGCGAGGCGCGCCTTCCGTTTAGGGGGAGCGCCGAGAATCGATTCGCGCAGGCGAATCCAGTTGGTGCGCAGCTCGCGTTCGAGCTGGAGAGTATGGAGACGCAGCGGAACCTCGAACTGGTCGAAGAAGTCGTCGCCGAAGAGCATGCGGTGATGCAGCTTGATGTCCACCAATTCGATCGCGAAAACATCAGCGGAGCGATTCAGCTCCTCAAAGGTAAAGACGAGCGGCGCCGGATAGCCCTGGCGCGTCCACCAGCGCACGACCAGATAGAGGCGCTCGAGTTCCACGTAGCCCGAGCGTTCGAGAATGCAAAGAATGTTGAGATCGGAATATTTGGAGAGGAAGTCGCCGGTAACCGCCGAGCCGTAGAGGACCACGGCTTTCAGGTCGTCGTGCAGCGCGTCCCGTAAACGGCGAACCAGTTCGGCTAGTTTCGTTTCCATCCGCTCCCCGCCAGGACGCAAATGTTCATTCGTGAATACCTGCGCTGCTGAAGACTACCAGCTTCCGCTGGCCCCGCCACCACCAAATGAGCCGCCACCGAAACCCCCGAAGCCCCCGCCACCTCCGCCTCCGCCGCCCCAGCCGCCTCCACCCCAACCGCCGCCTCCCCCGAATCCGCCCATCATCGGGCCAATCCACCAGCCTCCGCCGCGGCGATAAGGGCCGCGGGAAGCGCCGAACATGCGTCCCACCACACTAAAGATCAAGAACAGGAGGAGCAGCGCGCCGATCACCACGAAGAATGGCGGAAGCGAAGGCGGCTGGCTCGAGTTGACCTCGGCCGGGCTTTCGGGCCATGGCGAGAGGGTGACGCCGCGGTCGGCGGCGATCACGTCGGCAACGTCGCCGGTCATAAGCAGAAGCGCGGCGTCGTAATTGTTCTGGCGAAGGAACGGCACCGCCTGGCGGCCGAAACCGCCGACTTTGCCGTCGGGCAGAATGCCTTCCAGGCCATAGCCGACCTCGAAGCGGTACTTGTGGTCGTCGACGGCAAGGAGAATCATCACGCCGCGATCGGATTTTTTCGGGCCTACGCCGAGGTGGGTGGCGACGTCCAAGGAATAGTCTTCGATGGGACGGCCACCGAGAGACTTCACGGTGACCACGGCAATCTGCGCTTGCGTTTTCTGCTCGACTTCGGTGCAGAGGGCCGTGAGCTGGTCCCGAGCCGACGGGCTCAGGACGTTGGCGTAATCGTTGACGTAGCCCTGGGCTTTCAGCTGATCGGGATTTTGCGCCGGCAATCCTGCGGCATGCGCGAAATGCACATTGAGCACGATCGCAAGCGGCAGAAGCAGGAATGAGAGCGTCAGCGCGCGGAGGGACCGTGGGAACCGCGCGGGCACAGAGCGAAAGAGCCGCGCGGCACGCGGAGGCTCCGGAAGGGGGCAAAGTTTCATGTCTGTAAGAACTCGATGGTAGTAGCCGCAGGAGGAGGTGTCAACGAGCGCGGCCGGGCGCGCCGGGCGCGCAGAGCCGGCTACTGCTGAGGCTGTTCGGGCTGGGGCTGGGTGGGCGGCGCCTGAATTGGACTCGTGCCGATGCCGCCGGACGTGGTTGTCGCAGCGCCAGGAAGGCCGAGTCCCGGAACGGGTGTGCCCAAGCCGCTGGGCGAGCCGCCGAGGCCCTGTTGAATGGCGCGCGCCTGGTCTTCGATGGGATTCCAGATGAACTCCCAGTCGGCATACTTCTTGCCGCCCTTCCAGACCTTCACGGATTTGCGGTCAACCGTGCTGCCGACACCGACCAGGAAGCCCCCGATGACGGGGCTATCGACCGGGCCGGTCGGCTTGAGCTTCAGAAGCGCCTGCAGCGCCGCCGGCGCCATGCCTCGAAAGCCAGGGGCTTGGATCGTGCAGCCGGGCTGATTCGGGCTGCCGCCGAGCGCGAACGTGTTGAAAGGACTGGTTTGCGCCGGTGATGGAGGCAGGAGCTGGCTCGGGGTACCAGTCGCGGACTGCGTAATGGCAGGTGGCGTCGAGTTCGACGTTCCTGGAGGGCAGTTGCCATTGGACGTGGTGCTGTCCTGGACGCCCGGGCCGCCGCTCTCCTGATCAGAATCGTCCGATTTCATGCCTGGAATTTTGCCGCCATACATGTCGAGCAGCGCCATCTGCTGCATGGTGGCGTAATGGACGCTGCCGATGATCTGGCCGGTGGGATTCGTATAGATGAAACGCCATTTGCCGTCCGCGTCCTTGTTCATCGGATCAACGAGAGCTTCCGGGCGGACGAAATGGATGTTGAGGAGGCCTTTTTGGAGTGCTTCAAGATCCTGCGGATAGCGCCCGGTGCGCCGATAGTAGATACGGATGGCGCGAACAATCTGATTGCCGCGCCAGATCATCTGGTCCTCGCGCTCGCGGCGCCCCTGGGTGCGGGCGTCGGTGAGAACGGCCATGGAAGCGATGATCATCGCCGCGATGATGAACAAGGCGAGCAAAAGCGCGTAGCCGGACTCGCCGGAGCGGCGCGCACATTCGAGCGTAGGGCGCTTCATTGGTTCATGGCCTCGTCGGGCGGCTGCTCGAGCGGAACCGAAGCGTGGCGCCCCGAAGAAATCTCCTCGACGTCGGCGGAGGCGTTGCCGATATGGATGAGACGGAAGTTGCCGAGGAAGGTGTCTCCCTCGCCGACTACGAGGACATCGTCTCCATTCAGAAAGAACGCCACGCGACTGGCGGTGTCCGTGGTGTTCGCATAACCAAAAAACTGAGCCGGAACCTGAACAGGCGGGGGTCCGGACGGCACGGCAGGACCGGCGGTCTTAACGAGATCGGGATTCGTTTTCGATTTGGGCGGCGGCAACGGCTGGCCGCTGAAGATGTCCCGGTGCAGACCGGTATATTCGGCCTTGTGAATTTTCTCCAGCAGATCGAGACGGAGGTCGGGCTCTTTCACGCCAAGGGGGGCGAATGTCGCGTCGGAGGCCTGCACGCCCGCGATTCTGGGAACACCGCCACGGCCGCGGAGAAAGACGAATGCCGCGATGGCGAGGAGGCCGACCAGGACATAGATTTGGACGCGTTGCGACATGGCTATGACCGAAAGAACGTGCGCAGGTTCAATTGCAACCGGATGGCGCCCGCCTTCGCAGAATTCAGCTGCAAATCGTTCAGAAGATAGAAATTCTTCGATCGCTCGAGACCGCTGATGAACTGGATGATCGCGGAGTAGTCGCCCTCGACGGTGGTAGCGATGGAAACTTCCTTCACGCCATGCGTCTTGACGTCCTTCTCCTTGAACGTGGTGTCGGAGATGCGCAAGCCGGCCTTGTCGGCAATGGAACTCAGATCGGCGTCGACCGAGGAATATCCGGAACCTTCGTCGAGGAAAGCGGTCTGATAGAACTTATCGCAATCCTTCTCCGCCTGCGGCAAGGATGCGCGGATTTTGCTGTCGCGGGCGACTTCGGCCTGCCCCAGCTTGGCGCGGAGCGTGAGACGCTGGACCTCGGCGCGCATCTCAGCGGCGTTCTGGAGCGACGTCCGCCAGAGAAAAATCCCAACGGCAACGTCCGCAGCGAGCAGGACGCCGAGAGCGACCACGATGATGGTCCTGGTTCGCCGCCAATTGGATTGCACGTTCATGCCGTCTCGTAGGTGACTTTCAACTGCAGAACGATCTGATCGAACACGTCCGCTTTTTCCGAGCGGCGCTCGGAAACGATCTCGAGATTCGAGAAGTCTTTCGATTTTTCCATGGCCTGCAGAAATTTGATTTTCTGTTCATCATTCACGGCGCCGACGCTGAGCGTCACTTCCGCGCGGCCGTTGGCCAGCTTGGGCGAAATGCTCACCACGCGAACACCGTCGGGCAACGTCTGCTCCAGCGATTCGAAAATCCGCGTCCAGGGAAAACTGCGCTCTCCGATCAGAGAATTCAGGAAATTCGCGCGATCCATCACGTCGCGCGGCCCCGAACCTTGAAAATAGGCGGCGAGGCGCGCTTGTTCGATCGCGCTGTCCCGGATCCTGGCCTGCACAGCGGAGATCTGGGACCGCTCGACGCGGTTGGATTCCCAGGAATTGTAGGCGGCGCGCGACAGCAGGACCAGCGCGAGCGCGCCAAGCACGCCGATGAGGAGCGAGGCAGCGATGAACGGCCTTCGATTCTCCTGCGGCGCCGTCGATAGATTGAGCCGGACTTTCACGTTTCCAGCAACCTCGCCTTCACATTCGTTGCGGCATTACAGCGCGCGGCACGCAGTCTATCCCGCATTCAACATCCAGCCAACCAGCGCGTCCAGATTCTGGTTGATCAGGTCCTTCGCGCTGGAGTCGAGATGGAAGGCTTCCGAACTCTCCGCCAGCGGGCCCACCGGGACGTGCAGCTCCCCGGATAAGGCAGAACGAAAGACCTCGTCGCGCGATCCGAAGCCGGCAAGGCGGCCGCGATCGACCGATTCTCCCCAGGTGTCCTGATAATAGGCAATGGCCGGAAAAATTTCATCCAGCATCGCTTGAGGAGCCAGATCGCTCGAGATATCCGAAGAGCGGTAGACGCAGAGATTGGAGCCGCGAACGATCACGGTGGTCACCGTCCTCCCCGAGAGCCGCACGAAGAGGGTCGAGCCGCGCTCTTCGAGCAGCGGAAGAGAGGCAAGGGTCGAACCAAGAACGACCTTGGCGTTCGTTCCCAGATCCTCGATGACCTGCTCGTATTCGCGAACGATCCGCTGGCGTGCCACGGCCGTCATCACCTCGAACTTGCTGTCGCGGCCCTGCTGGCGCATCCAGGAGACCACCGTCTCATCCACGTCGAACGGAACGCTTTTCTTCAGGCGCCAGCGCAGAAGCGGGAGGGCGTCGTCAGCCCGCCGCGGCAGCGTTTCAAACGGCAGGATGAAAACGCGCACGACAGGGTCGGGCAGGAGCATGGCGACCGGTCCGCCGTGGTGCGGAACGCGATTGAAGACGCGGCGAAGGGCCGATTTAAGAGCCTCGGGCTGAGGGACGTTGGCATCGACGGGAGAAGGCATCACCGCCCCGGAGGGCAGATCCTCGACCGCAAATGACTCGAGGTGGCTCTGCCCGCTGCTCCAGCGCGCCGCTGCGACGTGGTGGGCCGCAATCTCCACGACGCACTGCGGATGCGGCATTGCATGGAGCCAGCGATCGAGGAGGGCGAAAGGCCCGCCTCGTACGGAGGGCGCGGAAGGAGCGGCGAGACTCGACACTATCGATCGCCTCGCGCGCGCAGAGCGGCATTCAAGCGGGTCGCAGCCGCATGGAGGTGGAACGTTTTAGTCAAGGAACGTCACCTTATTGATTTCCCGGAGCGTGGTGAGTCCGGCGCGAACCTTGCGCAGGCCCGATTCCCGAAGGAATTCCATGCCCTCGGATTTCGCCGCGCGCTTGATTTCCGAAGTCGGGCGGCGGTCGATAATCATCTCCCGGATGCGGTCGGAAAGGTCGAGCAATTCGGTGATCGCCGTGCGGCCATGATAACCGCTGCCGGAGCATTCCAGGCACCCGCGGCCCTCGTAAAAAGTTATCTGCGACCACTCGGCGGAATCGAGGCCCGATTCGCTGAGCACTTCAGGCGCATAGCGCACCTGCTTCTTGCAGCTTTCGCAGATCACGCGAACGAGGCGCTGCGCCATGATGCAGTTGAGCGCGGAGACGAAGTTGTAGGGCTCGACGCCCATGTTGATGAAGCGCCCAATCACGTCGGTCACGTTATTCGCGTGGACGGTGGTGAAGACCAGGTGGCCGGTGAGGGCCGAGTTGATGGCGATCTGGGCGGTCTCCTGGTCGCGAATTTCGCCCACCATGATCTTGTCGGGATCGTGGCGCAGAATCGAGCGCAGCCCCCGAGCGAAGGTGAGGCCTTTCTTCTCGTTCACCGGAATCTGCGTGATGCCGCGCACCTGGTACTCCACCGGATCTTCGATCGTGATGATCTTGTCTTCGTCGTTCTTGATTTCGTTGATCGCCGCATACAGTGTGGTGGTCTTGCCCGAGCCGGTCGGTCCGGTAACGAGCACCATGCCGTAGGGTTCATGAATATAGCGGCGGAAGCGGGCCATTTCGTCCGCATCGAAGCCAACCACGTCGAGCGTCAGGTTATGGAATTTTTCGCTCAGGCTTTCCTTGTCGAGAACGCGAAGCACGGCGTCCTCGCCGTGAATCGAGGGCATGATCGACACGCGGAAGTCGATCGCGCGGCCCTTGTATTTGACGCGGAAGCGGCCGTCCTGCGGGACGCGGCGCTCGGCGATATCGAGTTCGCTCATCACCTTGATACGCGACAGGATGGTGGCGTGCCAATCCTTGGCCAGAGGCTGCATGGCGTACTGCAGGACGCCGTCGATGCGGTACTTGACCACCACTTCGGCGTCGCGCGTTTCGATGTGGATGTCGCTCGCGCGGCGCTCGAGAGCCGTGAAGATCACGGTATCCACCAGGCGGACCACCGGGCTGACGCCGGTCTCCCGCGTGAGCTTCTCGACGGAAATATTTTCGTCGCTATCCTCTTCCTCGTCGACAACCTGCAGCGTGAAACCCTCGGTGGCCTGATCGAGAACGCGCTGCGACTGCTCGGTGCGCTTCAGCAAATTGCCGATCTGGGAAGCCGTGGCGACTTTGATCTGCAGGCGCTTGCCGAGGAGAAGCGCCAGTTCGTCGGTAAGGTGCAGTTGGCTGGGATCGGCCATGGCGATGACAAGCGTCGTCTCATGCGATTCGAGCGGGACGAAATTGTAGCGAAACATCATTTCCGCGGGGATACTGCGGAAGAGTTCGGGATCGATCCGCTGTTCGCGAAGATCGACGAACGGACAACGGTAGCGTTCCGCGAGACGCTGGGCCTGTTCGCGCTCGGCGGCTTCGTTCGGAGCGCCGACCGTGACGGGCGCGGAAGCCGGATTGTTGCCTGTTATGGCCATAATAACCGTGTCTTTACCCGCCCCCGGCGGACCCGATCTGAAGGGAGAACATGGGAAGATAGAGAGCGATGAGAATCAAGCCTATCACAGCCGCCATGACGATCAAAACCGCCGGGGAGATCCAGAGAAGCGTGCGCTGCAGGCGCGTGTTGACCTCCTCCTCATAAAACTCCGCGACGCTGGTCAGCATGGGCCCCAACGCGCCCGACGCTTCACCCACTTCAATCATTTCGAGCGCGAGAGACGGAATGATCTTGCTCTCGACAAGGCTCGTGTGCAGCGACTCGCCTTCCTTCACCCGTACCGCCGCTTGACCCACGGACGCCGAGACGAGTTTGCTGTCGATCGCCGACGCGGCGGTCTGGAGCCCGGAAACCAGGGGAGTGCCGCCCGCCAGCAGGGTGGAAAGCGTGCGGACGAACTGCGCAATCTGCGCCTTGAGCCAGATGTCACCGAGGAGAGGCACGCGCGGCTTCAGACGGTCGATGGCCAGGGCGCCGTCTTCGGTACGCGTCCACAGGAACGTGCAAACTGCAAGCACAACGGCCACAGCCGCAAACACGAGGAAGTATTTGCGGAGCGGCAGAGAAAGATCGAGAACGAATTTCGTAATCGACGGAAGGGGAACCCCAAGGTCGTTGTACAGAGTGGCGAAACGCGGCACGGCGTAGGTGACGAGATAGGACATCGTCACAATTACGGCGCAAACCAGGATCGAGGGATAAATCAGCGCGGTAGCGAGCGAGCGACGGAAACCGGTGCTGACGCGAAGATAGCTGATGTACTGGTCGAGAACGCCGGTGAGATTTCCGCTGCGCTCGCCGGCCGTGATCGCCGTCACGTAGACCGCTGAGAACGAACCCTGCGCGGCGAGGGCTTCCGACAGCAAGGCGCCGCCTCGAACACGCTGGCGCACATCCCGCAGAATGGGCCGAAGCCTGGGAGCCGCGGCGCGCTCGGCCAGCAAATCCAGGGCTTTCAGAATCGGCAAACCAGCCTTGATCAGCGTGTTGAACTGCTGGTTGAAGATCAGGAAATCACCGGGGCGAATCGCGCTTTCCGGACGCCGGCTCCCCAACTGCGTCAGCAGGCCCAGGTGGTGACGGATAGTGAAGACGTAGAAGCCGCGGTCAGAGAGCCTTTGCCGCGCTTCCTCTTCCGATTGCGCCGTCTCGACCTGCTGAAAAATACGGCCCGAGGCGTCGCCGACCTTGCAGACAAATTCAGCCATGGTTTAGCTCAGAGCCTTACCGCCAGCAGAGCGGGCAACCCCTGAAACCGGTCGTCCCGAATCTTCCAGCGCCGGGCCGGGAGGCCGCCCAGGAGTCTAGCATACCGCCTCCTGAGGCTGAGATTGCGGACCGAAAACGGGACATTAGTAGGATGTGACAACAGTGAAAAGGCTGTATGGGCTTTCGGCCTTTTCCCTCCCTCGAGAAGCCTTCGCTATTCCCGGCATCCCGCGACGCGCCAAGCCCAAAATCGCATGCGCGAAGTCAATTTAGCGCTGCCAGCGACCGCCGCTCGACCGCGCGGCGCCCGAGTCAGTTACCCTATCTACACAAGGAATCCGCTGTGCTCTTGTGGGTTCACCGTTCGACCATGTCTAATTGCAGGAGCGAACCTGCTCGTCTTGAGCAATGGCAACTCAAGGGACACTGGAGTGAGATTAAGCCGCGGCATCTCGGTAGTTGTGCCAGTCTACAATAGCGAATCGATCCTTCCTAAGTTGATCGAGCGATTGGAGCCGGTTCTCGCTTCTCTGGCCTACGAGTATGAGGTGGTGCTCGTCAACGACGGCAGCCGGGATCGGAGCTGGAGCGTGATCCAGGAACTTTCGCACTCGCTTCCCTGGGTTCGCGGAATCAACCTGATGCGCAATTACGGCCAGCACAACGCGCTCCTGTGCGGTATTCGAGCCGCGCGCTTCGACACTCTGGTGACGATGGATGACGATCTGCAACATCCGCCGGAGGAAATTAACAAGCTGGTGGCCAAATTAGAGGAAGGCTTCGACGTGGTCTACGGCTTTCCGGAACGCGAGCCGCACGGAGTCCTCAGGGGGCTCGCGTCAGGGTTGACCAAGCTGGCCCTTCAGAAATCCATGGGTGCCGAAACGGCGCGCCACGTGTCGGCTTTTCGCGCGTTTCGGACTCACGCCCGCGATGCCTTCACGAACTACCAAAGCCCCTTTGTCTCGATTGATGTGGTGCTGACCTGGGCTACCACCCGGTTTGTGGCGATTCAGGTGCGGCATGAGCTGACCATGGTCCAACAGATCGACGGATACCTGCGCATTCCAAAAGTACAAGTACGTCCCCAGCCACCATCTAGTCTCCTGTTTCTGAAGTTTCTTTATATTTGTTGACCTTCCGGATGATGCGACTGGCGCTGGCGACCCACTGAAATGGTTGCGGGTTCCTGTTGTAGTGCCGGATGTAATCCTGGATTGCCTTGATCAGGTCGCGGACGCTGCGGAAGGTTCCTCGGCGGATTCGTTTCCGTGTGATTTCGGCGAACCAGCGTTCGATCTGATTGAGCCAGGATGAGCTGGTTGGCGTGAAATGGACGTGATAGCGGGGCCGCGCTGCGAGCCACTTCTTCACCTCCGGATGTTTGTGTGTTCCGTAGTTGTCGAGAACCAGATGGATTTCCAGAGCCGCATCGACGGACTCGTCGATCCGGTCCAGAAACCGCAGGAACTCCTGATGCCGATGCCGCGGCTGGCACTCACCGATCACCGTCCCCTCCAGTACGTTCAGCGCAGCGAACAGCGTAGTCGTTCCATGCCGCTGATAATCGTGCGTTTGTCGTGCGGGCAAGCCGGGCCGCAAGGGAAGAATGGGTTGCGTCCGGTCCAGCGCCTGAATCTGGCTCTTCTCGTCCACGCTCAAGACGATGGCTTTGTCTGGCGGGTTCATATACAGCCCCACGATGTCGCGAACTTTCCGCGCAAATTCCGGATCGTTGCTGAACTTGAAGGACTCCACTCGATGGGGTTGCAGTTTGTGCTTCTTCCAGATCCGCTGCACGGTAGCGGGGCTGACCTTCTGGCTCGCCGCCATGGTCCGCACGCTCCACTGACGTGGCATCCTTCGGCGTGGTCTTCATCGTCGCCTCCACGATCGCGGCTTCCCGTTCTGCGGAGATCTGCTTGGGGCGTCCGCTACGCGGCCGGTCCTCCAGTACGGCGGCTAAGCCGTCGCTTCAAATCGCCTTCGCCACAGCAATACGGTTGGCACAGAGGTAGAGAGCTTCCGCGCCAGAACGTGGTTGCCAACCCCCTCGGCCGCGCCAAGGACAATGTTGACGCGGAGAACAATTCCTCGGGGTGTGCTGCGATGACGGCTAATCTCCAGCAACTGCTTTCGCTCTGAGTCTGTAAGGGAAAGTCTGGGTGCAGGTGGAAGAGGCATATCGTGAGTATACGCCGCCAGTCACCATTAGTAAAGCCACTTACGATACAGAAGACTAGTCGGAAGCGCCGAGGCTGCAGGCAGCTGCAGTAACCTTCTGGGCCGGCAATCGGCAAATCTCCCAACGACCACACGGTGTGCCCGCTGCGCAGGACGCGGTTCGCCTCCTCAATCACGGTCGCCATGGCGTCGGCCTGTTTCATTTCATCGAGCACCAAATCGTTGCGATGCACCTTGTGTGAATCAATGGGAGGGACCGTCATCCAATGAGCGCGCCCAGAGTAGTAGCGATTAAATGTGATCGCGTCCCAAACATCCTGTATGACGACAAGATCGCCATCCGAAACCTCCCGCCGGACAATGGCCGCCACAAGATCGACATTGCTTCGGCGCGTGTGAGCCTCCCGAAACGCCGCACCCGAACTCGCGAGCATGATCAGCACCAGGAATGCCGTGCGGAACGCGCCCCAGGGAACCAGTTCAGGCCAGCTCGCCGTCAGGATGCCGTCGAGCACGACGGCCCATAAAACGAGCAGCTCGATGTAATACCAGTTCTGCGGAAAATACGTCAGCTTGACAAGAAACCAGAGAAACATCCCTGTTCCAAGAAGCGCGGTCACCAGGCAGAACAGCGCCAGATCGGCAGGAGGATTTGCCACCAGCGCGCGCTCAGTGGGCCCGTCCTGGGCCCGCCGCCAGCCAGCCCACTGTACCCCGAGTGTCAGAATGCTTGCTGCGAGAACGAGGCCTACCCAGACCCAGATATGGAAACCGCTGCGCGTCCCGCGTCCAGGCTGGTCCAGACGGAAACCGCGTGCCGCAAGCCAAACCAGACCGCCTCCGGCCGGAAGAAGGGCTCCTGAATCATCGGTACAGCAGCCGAGGCCTTCCGGATAACGGGCAAGTACACCGCCATGGACGCAGCGGACACGACGCCGATCCCCAGTATCGACCACACTGTGCGCGATTGATGCCGCCGAATGGCCACGAGCGATGCTCCGACAAGCATCGCGAATAGAAATATCCCGTCGTAATACACGCTTTGGGCAAAGAGGAAGCACACGCCACCCGCTATGGCGAATCTGGACTTGGTCGGAAGCTCAAGCATGCGCCAGAGCGTCCCCAAGCTGAGGACAAGCAGGCAGCTCGCCAGGCCGTATGCACGGTTGGAGCCCGCGATGAAGACAAAAGCCGGCAGACTCCCGAGCAAGCCGACGCTCAGGGTAGGAGCTGGACTTCCTATCCAGTGCGCCCACGCCCACAGCGAAGCGAGAAAAAGGAGCGCTACACACAGCCCCAAAACGCGGATACCGGCATCGCTGCGCGTCGCACCGATAAAACCAAGCCCGCGGAGAATCAGCGGCCAGAGCGGCGGGAACGATTCGAATGGCAGGTTATTCCATAGCTCTCTCAGGCTGCTCATCTGTGACAGGTTGAGTGTGTTCACTCGTCCCGCCACAGGGGTCCCGCGTGGATCGCGGTCAAGGCGAGGAGGATCGCTGAAAATCCAGTCCCGGCCAGTGCGGCGGCAGTTTCGAGTCCGAGGGTCCGCCGTCGCCTTCGGGACGTGGTGTCAAGCGTAAGCTGAGAAATTGCCATGCATCACCGGTCAGAGAGTAACAGTTATCTTTTCACGCTCCAGGGTGCTGCTGGCACACCGAAATGACCGTAAGTGTTGCGAGAGATAATGCTTGATCCGATCTGCCACCTGACGGGGACGATGGCCCCTCCTCCAACTCCCCGCGCCAACGGACCAGATTCACCGCAATCGTGTTCGGGCCGAGCACCACTGATTGACTTTCGCCTTTTGTTCGCCTACACTGGCTCGCCTGGAAACCACTTCCCTTCCGGAGGACGACATGGACTACAAAGAGTTCTTTCTGAAGTTTTGGGACAAGGAAGGCCCCGCAACACGCAAGGTCATCAGCCGCATTCCCCAGGAACGCTCCGACTACCGTGCGGACCCCAAGGCGCGCACGGCACGCGAGATCGCGTGGCTGATCGTGCACGAAGAAGCGGCTCTGGCGGACGGGCTGGAGAAAGCCAGGTTCGAGTGGGTCGAGGCGCCCACTCCGGCGAGCGTCGCGGAAATCATTGGCCGATACGATCGCGAGCATGACGCCGTCACGAAGAGGCTGCACGCGATCCCGGCGGCGAAATGGGAGGAGAAGATGCCGTTCATCTTTGGCGGGCAGGAGTTCATGCGCGAGACGGGCTACGACATGGCGTGGGGTTTCCTGCTCGACCAGATCCATCACCGCGGGCAGCTCTCCACGTACCTGCGTCCGATGGGCGCTAAGGTGCCGGCGATCTACGGACCGAGCGCCGACGAATCCATGTAGCCGCCGCCACAGATCGAGGGCCCGCTCAGTACGTCTGGCCTGCCAGCTTGTCCTCGTCGACAATCTCCACGCCCGGCGGCGGCTGAAAGTGAAATTGTGCTTCGGCGATGTGGATGTTCGCCTGCCAATTGCCGAATCGAAATTCCGTTGTCACATTTCCGGGCTGCTGGATGAGCACGCGGACGAGATAGCCCTGCGGATCGATCGTCAGAAGCACGTCGCGGATTGGCTCACCCATCTGATCCGAGCTTTCGCGCGGCGTGCAGCGCAGGGTGGCATCTCCCGAATCCACCGGCGCGTCGTTTTGCGGCTGCGACAGCTCGACATGTCGGGTTTTGCCGGGAACGGCGAGTTCGACAGTTCTTGCAGATCCTTCCCAGGTCCGGCTTCCCGGCCAGCAGGGCGAGGGGCGTTCGCCAGTCCGAACTCTCCTTCAGCTTTGCGCGACTGGCAGTGTGGTCGTCAGGGATGTAGAACCACACATTTTTGCCGTCGACGATGAAAAGCTTCTTTTCGGGAGACTCGTACTCCCAGCGCATGCGTCCGGGGCGCGAAAAGTAAACCGTTCCCGACTCCGCCTCGCCGGCTCCTTTGCCGTCGCTGTACCGCTGGTAGAAAATGGCCTTCAACGTGGCCGCATGGCGGTATCGCGCCTCGAAGGCGTGTTCCGCTTCCTTCGCGGTGATTCCCGCTTCTGCGACACCCGCGATCGGGGCAGGCAAAGCGGCGCGGCACGCAGGCGCAGCGCCAACGAAAAGAGCCGCGGCAATCACCCACAGGAGTGAACGCAGCATAAGAGCCGAGTCTAGCAGGAATCGCGACGAGCCGCCGGTACGCTCCTAATCAGATGGAAACGGGCGCCGATCCGAGTCTTTCGCTCCCGATTGCTTTCTGCGAACATCGAGCTTCAAAGGTGAGGCGGTAAAATGACCCCGACGACTGTATCGACGCGGGAAGGCCGATCGGCAAAAGCTTCCGGCGCTCCGCCAGCCGGCCGCAAGTCGCCATTCTCGTCGCGCGAACAGACGCTGCTCGTCGTTCTGCTTCTGGTAGCTTCTACTTTGCTACTCTACCGGCCCGTTCTTCACGATCAGTTTGTCATGTACGACGATGTTCTCTACCTGGTCCAGAACGGACACGTCCAGAACGGGCTGACGTGGGACAACGTGCGCTGGGCGCTTACCGCGACGGTCGCGGAGAACTGGCACCCGCTCACATGGCTCTCTCACATGACGGATGTGCAGCTCTTCCAGTTCAAGCCGATGGGGCATCACCTCGACAGCATGCTGTGGCACGCGCTGAACGTTTTGTTGCTGTTCCTGCTGCTCCGCGCCGCAACGGGATATGTGTGGAGAAGCGCGACCGTTGCCGCGCTGTTCGCCTTCTGTCCGCTGAACGTCGAATGCGTGGCCTGGATTGCGGAGCGAAAATCGTTGGTGTCCACGACGTTCTTTTTGCTGGCGTTTTTCGCATACGGATGGTACGTGCGGCGGCCGAACGCGGCGCGCTATTTGACCGTCGCTTTCGTCTTTGCGCTGGGACTGATGGCCAAGCCGATGGTCATCACTCTTCCAGTCTTGCTGCTGCTGGCCGACTACTGGCCTCTGCGCAGGATTCAATTCCCTGCTCCCGGCTCCGGGAATTCCGAATTTCTCAAGCGCTTTGCGCGCCTGTCCCTCGAGAAACTTCCATTGCTCCTGCTCTCGGCGGGAAGCGCGGCGATTACGATCTACGCGCAAAAAGTGGGCGGAAATCTCACCCCAACAGCGCAGGTCGGGATCGCGGCGCGCATGGAGAACGCCACGTATTGTTACGCGTTGTACATCGTCAAGATGTTCTGGCCGAGCCGCCTGGCTGTTTTTCATCCGTATCCCTCCTTGAGCTTGTGGACGGTCGTAGCGGCAGGACTGGCGCTCGTGGCCATCACGTCCATCGTCTGGCGCTATCGCCGGAACGGACCTCTCGCCGTGGGCTGGGCCTGGTACCTGATAACGCTTTTGCCCGTGATCGGAATTATTCAGGTTTCCAACCAGGGATGGGCGGAACGGTACGCCTATCTTCCTTACATGGGCCTGTTCGTGGCCATTGTTTGGACTGTGGCCGACGCTGTGGAGCGTTTTGATTGGAACCGTTGGGCGCCTGCTTCGGCCGCGATTGTCGCGCTGTTGGCCTACGCCTGGGTCGCGCATCTTCAGATCGGCGTCTGGCAGAACAGCTACACACTGTTCGCCCATGCGGACGCGGTCACCTCGCGAAACGGCGTCGCCGAGACGAGCCTGGGTATCCTCGCCTCCACCGCCGGCCACCTCGACGAAGCCGAGCGCCGCTACCGAACTGCAATCGAATACATGCCGAACCTCGGCGAAGCGCATTTCAATTTGCAGCAGCTGCTCCTCAGGGAAGGACGTGTCGAGGAAGCGCAGAAAGAAGCGCTGGAGTTTTGCAATTACACGCTAAGCGTGGATCCGAACGATTCAGGATGCCTGCTGGGCCGCGGCACCGTCGAATACAGGAAGAAACAGCTCGACGCCGCCCTCGCGGATGTCAGCAAGGCCGCACAGCTCTCGCCTTCCGCGAAAGCCTACACGGTGCTGGGCGAAGTGTACGAAGCCAAGGGCAACCTCGAAGCAGCGGAGAGCAGCTATCAAAGAGCGTTGCAGATCGATCCCAAGGCCGCTGACGCCTCGGCGAGGCTCGCCGCCCTCGCTCATCCTCACGCGCCCTGAACACCGAAGAACCCCCGTTCACGCTCGCAACTCACCTCTTCGAAGCTGACGTTCTGCCGATCCGTTCAGCGTGCCGCGGAACCGCCAGGGTGTTCAACTTCCGCGTTCTGAGCCACTCCGCTGCGCGCATCGCTCTGCTTCCCGCTGCGCCAGCCGCTCGCAACGGTCAGTCCCATGTTCTCCAGCGGATTGACGCGATCCTTCGAATCAACGGGCACCGGCGCCACAGTCTGCGCGCGTGTCGCAAGCAAATAGTACAGTTGCCCTCCCCACGACCGGGTGTAGGGATCATCGAACCAGCCGCTCGGTCCATTGGGCGCAGGCGGCAGATCGGGAGGCGGATCCTTGCCCACGCGGACCACGGGAACCCACCCGACTACCCAGACGCGATGCCCCGTTTGAAGAGCGTTGGCTACGCGATCGAGCTCGGGCCGCTCGGGATGCGCCATTTCCAGCTTGAGTTTCAGCAGGTCGTAGCGATGGTAGCGGTAGTCATCCAAGCCGGCCAGCGTCGTCCAAGGCGCGCTGCCGCGATAGTAGCGACTGAACGTCAACCCGTAATACCAGGGATTGACGACGATCAGATCGCCCGGCGCAGCCAGTCGAGAGAGCTGTGCGGCCACGATGTCGCCGTCCGTCTGCCGGAATTGCAGCGCCCGGATTCCGGCGGGATACGCCAGGACTCCCGTCAGTGAGGCCAAACCCAGCACCGCAACGCGAATCCAGAAGGACGCGCCGGCCAGGATGGCATCGCAACAAACGGCAGCAAATCCGAGCGGGACGAGGAAGTACCAGGGCTGAGTCGGCAGTTGTGCGGTAAGAAAAAAAGAACCATACCCGATGACGCCCGATCGACCAGCGCGACGCCTGCAAATAAATCCGAGCCTCTTCGCGTCGATCGAATTCGGTTCAGTCGGCGCCACGACCGCGCGCTCAGTCGCCAATAAGACGGCGCTGATCATCAATCCCAACCAGATAAAGCGGTATGCAGGGAGGGGATGTCCCGGCAATGAAGGCGATATTGCCCCACACAGAAGAAGAATTGAGTCCCGTCTTGAGTATGATCCACCAACTTTGGGCCCGCTCCAACGGGCGGATATAGGGCACCAATGAGAGAGCCGGGACGATGCCAATGGTCAAGGCTGCAACTGCTTTGCGCCATCGTCGTTCGCTCAGAAAAACGGCGGAACCGCCCACACACAGGGCCAGCACAAGAACGGCATTCTGATAAAGCACCTGCGCGCTGACCGTCGCCATCACGGCTGCGGCGATTCCACGAAACAGAGTCGGCTCCTGCACGAAACGCCAGACCAGCGCCATGGTCAGAACGATGCACGCGGTCGCTAGACCGTAGGCGCGAATCGAATCCTCATAACGAATCACCACCACGTTCAGCCCGAATAAGGCCAGCGAAAGCACTGGGCGCCACGCCACATCACCCGTCCTGCAATCCAAAAGCTGCCCACCAGAAGCAGCCCGATCACAAGTCCCAGGAGGCGGAGTGCGATGTCGGTGGCGCCGAAAATGGCGGACTAGACCCGAATCGTGGCTGCGAATAGAGATCGGAAACGATTCGTGGAGAATCGCCCCCCACATCGCTCCCACGGAAGGTAGCGTGGCAATATTCGTGCCAGCAATTTCGTCCCGCCACAGGCCTCCGGCGCAGGTGAACGAAACCCAGTGAAGATGTAGCGCGGCAATCGTGACGAGCATAGCCGACGCGATCGCGCAACGCGCCAGGAGCTTTTCATTCTGTTGTTTCCACGGGATACCCAGAGGACTAGCTTAACCTGTCCGTTCGGCTGGCCTGGCCGAAAAAGCACCGACGGGTTCCAAACCGGCATTCAAATCGCGCGGCTCGGCACCGGCCAAGGAGACGCCTTGCTTAACGCGATGCTACCCCGTCCAGTGTAGGCGGAGAGATCCTCTCGAAAAGACTCACTTTTGTTGATTCGGAGGGTTGTAGCTGGAGACCGATGCGGCGCGCCCAAGCGCTACATGGGGGGCAGGGCCTCACAGGCAGCTGGTGAAGAGGCCTGCGCACCGGCTGGGTCGAAATGAACGGCGGCTGGCACGTCGCTGCAGAAACTGCGGCTGCCCGTCAGCCCCAGCGCGAGAGGCACGGCCGTAACCACGAACTGGCTATAACCCGGCGCGGTGCAGCCAGGCGCTAGCGTAACCGCGCTGCCGAATACCTGATACGAGAATTGATAGCCGCTCTTCTCGCTCGGAGAGGCGGTAAGCGTTGGATCCAGCATCTCGGCGGCGTCGCATGTGCCCGCCGCTCCAGCTGTGCCGCCAAGTGCGGCCAGGCTCGGCGGGAATCCGTTGAACCAGGTGGAGCTATACAATACCGCGGTCGTCGTGATGGTGCGAACATTAGCAACCGCGGAAGATTCATTCGCGGCGCGCTCCGCCTTCAAGAGATTGGGAATGGCGATCGCTGCGATGATCAGAATGATGGCAATTACGATGAGGAGTTCAACCAGCGAGAATCCTCGTGCAGTCGTTTGGGCAAGTTGGCCCGAATTTGTGGGAGCGTCGCATTTTGAGTCCGAGTCATCCCAAGTGAGAGGAATGCAAGGAGAGAGTGCCGAGCCTCTCTCCTCGCAGATCGTTCAGTTACTATATTCCAGGCTTTGACTTCGCAAGGGCATCCGTGCTCGCGCCCGCACCACCGTTCGGGTCGAACACGTGGATCGCGCCGCCCTCATCCGTGCAGAACGTGCGATTGCCAGTCGTTTGCGGAACGATCGGTACTGCGTTGATCACGAACGTCGCCGAACCCGGCGTGGCGCAGTTCGCCGTGCTGGTCGCCGCTACCACCTGGCTGTACGTGATCGTGTAGCCCGTCTTCTGCGCGCCGCCGTTCGCGGCAAGCGAGTCGTCGAGCAGGTTGGCCGACGTGCAGGTGCCCGGAGCTGCCCCGCCGAAAGTCTGCTGGTCAGCCGGGAAGCTGTTCTGCCAAGTCGATTCGTACGTCACAGCCGCAGTAACCATCGTGCGCAGCGTGCCCACCGCCGCTGATTCGTTGGCGGCCAGACGCGCCTTCAACAGGTTCGGAATTGCGATTGCCGCGATGATCAGAATGATCGCCACGACGATCAGCAATTCGATCAACGAAAAACCCTTCTGCCTAGTCTTCATTTCCCTTTTCTCCTCGGAGCCTGTGGCTCCCCTGCCTCTGTCCTTCAGGCCCAGGGGTAACCCCTGAAACCCGGCCCCGATTCGATCAGGGCACAACCTCGCTGCTCGGGACCCAGGGAAGTGCATGTAAGCCCTGAAGCCCTATTCCCAAGTACGATCACTCACCCGTGTAGTGCAACGGTCATGCCACCTCACAGGCCGGGGGTAACATCTGCGACACACTTGTCCTATGCTACTCGTTCTGCGGGGGATAGAGGAGAAACCCCGAGCGCCGCGACAGCACCTGGATGTTCGCATCGCGGCATCACACCGAAAAGTGACGATTTTTGGCACCTCAGTTGACCTTGGGCGGCGGCTAAGCACACGAACGATTTAGATGATGAGAATCTTCGGTGGGTGACCTGCCTGGTGTCCCTCTTGGAGGGCTTCCACGCTACTTAAACCCACCATCTCTAGCACGCTTCCGAGGACTCAATCGTGCGCTGGGCTGGGGCGGAGCGTCCTTCAGGGGGAGAGGAACGCAAGGAGAGAGGCCGAGCCTCTCTCCTTGCAGATCGTCGTTACTATATTCCAGGCTTTGCTTCGCAAAGGGTGTCCGTGCTCGCGCCCGCACCACCGTTCGGGTCGAACACGTGGATCGCGCCGCCCTCATCCGTGCAGAACGTGCGATTGCCAGTCGTTTGCGGAACGATCGGTACTGCGTTGATCACGAACGTCGCCGAACCCGCCGTGGCGCAGTTTGCCGTGCTGGTCGCCGCTACCACCTGGCTGTAGGTGATCGTGTAGCCCGTCTTCTGCGCGCCGCCGTTCTACGGCAAGCGAGTTGTCGAGCAGGTTGGCCGACGTGCAGGTGCCCCGGAGCTGCCCCGCCGAAAGTCTGCTGGTCAGCCGGGAAGCTGTTCTGCCAAGTCGATTCGTACGTCACAGCCGCAGTAACCATGGTGCGCAGCGTGCCCACCGCCGCTGATTCGTTGGCGGCCAGACGCGCCTTCAACAGGTTCGGAATTGCGATTGCCGCGATGATCAGAATGATCGCCACGACGATCAGCAATTCGATCAACGAAAAACCCTTCTGCCTAGTCTTCATTCCTTTTCTCTCCTCGGAGCCTCCGGCTCCCTTGCTTCTGTCCTTCAGGCCCCGGGGTAACCCCTGAAACCTGGCCCCGATTCGATCGAGGCGCAAATTACGTTTGGACCCAGGAATTGCGTGAAAACCTGAAGCCCTTGGTACTTCCAAATCGGTACCGTTCTGGTAATGCAACGGCCATGCCAGCTCAAAGCCTCGGCGGTAACATCTACGACACAATTGTCCTATGCTACTCGTTCTGCGGGAGATAGAGGAGATACACCGAGCGCCGCGCAGGGCCCGGATGTTCGCATCGCGGCATCACGCCGAAAAGTGACGATTTTTGGCACCTCAGATTGACCTTGGGGGGCGGCTGAGCAACACGAACGACTTAGACAACGGGGATCTTGGGTGGGTGACTTTTGGTTGGGATCTTTTTCGGGGGCTTCCAGTTGACTTCAGGAATGGAAAAGAGAGAGGCCGAGCCTCTCTCCTCGCAGGTCGTCGTTACTATATTCCAGGCTTTGCTTCGCAAAGCGGCATCCGTGCTCGCGCCCGCACCACCGTTCGGGTCGAACACGTGGATCGCGCCGCCCTCATCCGTGCAGAACGTGCGATTGCCAGTCGTTTGCGGAACGATCGGTACAGCGTTGATCACGAACGTCGCCGAACCCGCCGTGGCGCAGTTTGCCGTGCTGGTCATCGCCAGGACCTGGGTGTAGGCGATCGTGTAGCCGCTCTTCTGCGAGCCGCCGTTCACGGCAAGCGAGTCGTCGAGCAGGTTGGCCGACGTGCAGGTGCCCGGAGCTGCCCCGCCGAAAGCCGCTTGACTAGGCGGGAAGCCGTTCTGCCACGTCGATTCGTACGTCACGGCCGCAGTAACCATGGTGCGCAGCGTGCCCACGGCCGATGCTTCATTGGCGGCCAGACGCGCCTTCAACAGGTTCGGAATTGCGATTGCCGCGATGATCAAAATGATCGCCACCACGATCAGCAGTTCGATTAACGAAAAACCCTTCTGTCTCTTATTCATATTCTTCTTCTCTCCTCGGAGTCTGCTTCATTTTGCAACATCGGAATCTCTTTGCTGTGCTGGGTAGCCGACAACCACCGAGTAGTGCACCCGGTCCTCCAAAGATCGACCCACAATTAACTCTTATTAAAATAAGCACCATGTGCAACAGAACCACCAGCTTATGGAAGTAGCCGGCCCTGTGGCAACTCGCGTCAATCGGAGCCCACACGCTGAGTCGTAGATTGTCGCCACTTCTTGACCATCGTAAGTGCCTGTTTTTGCTGTGACTTACTGTTTCGTCTTGGAACAGATGCGCGATGAGCAAGCAGGCAGCGACCGGTTGGTGCTTCGTTCGCAGTTGCCTGGGATCGCGCGCCTGCGGTGATGTACTACTGATCCCGTTATTACTACGATTCCGGGTTCGCGTGAATCGTTGACGCTCCGGCAGCCGACGCCCACAATTCAAGGAGTGTCCACGAGAACAGCGGAAATGACTCCAGTCGCGGAAGGGCGCGCCGGTCAAGCGCGTGCCTGCCCGGCATGGGTCTACTACGGAGCTCTCGTTCTGGTCCTCGCGACGACCGCCCTGATCCGACTCCATTTGCGTAATTTACCACTGGAACGGGATGAGGGCGAGTATGCCTATGCCGGGCAACTGATGCTCGAGGGCATTCCTCCCTATAAGCTCGCCTACAACATGAAGCTGCCAGGAACGTACGCCGCTTACGCCGCGCTGATGGCGATGTTTGGCGAGACCTCAAGCGGCGTCCATGAGGGATTCCTTGTGGTTAACGCGCTGACCATCTGCCTGATCTTTCTTCTTGGCACACGCTTATTCGGGCGTTTAGCCGGTCTCGTGGCGGCCACCTCTTATGCTCTTCTTGCTGTTAGCCCCAGGATTCTCGGGTTCGCTGCGCACGCCAGCCATTTTGTCGTGCTATTCGCCGTGGCAGGCGCGCTGGTTCTGCTAAAGGCCGTTCAAGTCAAAAGAACATGGATGCTGTGCGCCAGCGGATTGCTGTTCGGACTGGCCTTTCTGATGGAGCAGCAGGGAATTTTCTTCGCCGTCTTTGCTGGACTTTACCTTCTCGTTGACGAAATCCAGGGCCGTGCCGCGACCCGCTCGTTCGACTTGACTGGGACCGCAAAAAGACTAGGCCTCCTTGGCATCGGCGTCCTGACACCCTTTGGCCTGACGTGCCTCGCGCTTTGGCGAGCGGGAGCATTCCGTCAGTTCTGGTTCTGGACTTTCCGTTACGCGCGTCAATACGTCGGCATCGTGAGTTTCGCCGTTGGCCAGCCTGAACCTGAAGATGGCGCTGCGCGGCGTTATCGGACCTTCCTGGCCCCTGTGGCTTCTCGCGGGCTTGGGCTTGACCGCCTTCCTCTGGAACAGAGCGATCCGCTCACACGCTCTCTTCACGGCTCTTTTTCTGGTGTGTTCCGCTCTCGCGGTCTGCCCCGGCTTCTATTTCCGACAGCACTATTTCGTCGTGATGCTGCCCGCCCTCGCCCTGCTGACTGGAGCAGCCGTTGAGTCGACGACGCAGCAACTCCGCGCAGGATGGGTCCGTGGCGCCCCGATAGCCGTTTTCGCGCTGATATGCATGGTCGCTGTGCTGCCGCAGCGAGCATTCCTGTTCGAGATGGACCCTCAGACCGCGTGCCGCTCCATCTATGGATTCAACCCGTTCCCCGAGGCAATTCCCGTCGCCGACTACATTCGATCCCATTCCCCTGCCGGAAGCACAGTCGCTGTCCTCGGGTCCGAACCCGAGATCTACTTCTATTCCGGCCGGCATTCCGCCACCGGGTACATCTATACGTATGCGCTCATGGAGCCTCAGCCTTACGCTTCGCAGATGCAGAGGCAAATGGCCCAGGAGATCCGGGCAGCGAACCCCGCGTTCATTGTCTTCGTTGCTGTGCCGTCATCCTGGCTGCCGCGGCCTAATTCTGACCACTTCATCATAAACTGGTCCAAACAATACGTGCACGAGCACTACGAACTGGTCGGCATCGCCGACATCCTTCCGGAAACGCAGTATCGCTGGGGCGCTGACGCCAGGACGTACCAACGGCGCTCGCCGTTTGGAATCGAGGTATATAAAAGGACGGGCTGACCCATCCGGCCCCTACTGCAGGGCCGGCGCTTCGGATGAACAGGTCGGGGGAGTCACGCTGACCTGCTTCTGTAGATCAACCCGAATCACGCCAGAGGCATCGGCGCAGAAGTGGCGCTTCCCCGAGACGCCAGGATCGACGGGATCGGCCTGCACCGCATAGCCGTCCGCCTTGCCCACCGTGCAACCCGCGGTCACGGCAGAATCGGGTTGAAACGCCTGCGTTCCGGGCGTGAACGTGAACCGATACCCGCTCTTTTCAGTTTGGTTCCCGGACGCACCCTTTCCGAGTGTGGGATCGAGCAGAAGGGCCGTGCTGCACGACGGCTGAGCGATGTCGGCCTGGCCGCCCAGCGTGCTCAGGTCGTTCGAATAGCCCACTCCGTACATCGCTTTGTAGGCTGCCTCCGCGCTCATGATATTCCGAAGCGAGCCGACGGCAGACGCCTCGTTGCCCGCAACCTTGGAGCGAAGCAAGTTGGGAATCGCGATGGCCGCGATCACTACGACGATCGCGATGACGATCAGCAGTTCGATCAGCGAGAAACCATTTCGCTTGCGCACGGATTTTTCTTCCATCGGTCTCATAAGTGGTTCCTCAGAATATAGCAAGCGGGGCCGCGAGTATAGAGGTCTCCGAATTCCGAGCGGCCTGGCCGAATTTTAACGCATGGTTGGGGAGAAAGGGGACCACGACCAGTTCGAGCCGTTCTCGAAGCGGGATTCCTTGCCCTTCAGATTTCGTATTTCTTCGCGTAGTGACGGAAGGACCGGTAGGTCATCTTCAGCAGTTCCGCGGCGCGCGTGCGCACACCTCCGGAGCGTTCCAGCGCGGCGAGGAGATACGAGCGTTCCATGTCGCGGATGTGTACTTCGAGATTCAATCCGTCCGCGGGAATGTTAACGCCGTTTCCGTTTCCATTGCCGTTGTGCGCGGCATGTGCGACGGATTCTTGAAAATGGTTGCGGATGCGGTCCGGCAGCGCCTCGATGCCGATGGCGTTTCCACTCTCCAAAGCGACCGCACGCTCGATCGTATTTTCGAGTTCGCGCACGTTCCCGGGCCACTCATACACTTCCATCCGCCGCATCGCTTCGGGGTCGATACCCTGAATCTTCTTGTTCATGGATTTGGAAAAGCGCCCCAGAAACTCGCGCGACAGAAGCGGAATGTCCTCGCGGCGTTCGCGCAGCGACGGAAGGTGAATGGGAATGACGCTCAGGCGGTAGAACAAATCCTCGCGGAAACGGCCCTCGGCGATCTCTTCCTCGAGGTTCTTGTTCGTCGCGGCAATCACGCGCACGTCGACGTCGGATTCCTCCGTGCTGCCTACCGGCCGGACCTTCCCTTCCTGCAGCACGCGATAGAGCTTCACCTGCATGGTGACGCTCATGTTCCCGATTTCGTCCATGAACAGCGTCCCGCCATGCGCGGCCTGAAACAGTCCGCGGCGATTCTCGTTGGCTCCCGTGAAGGCGCCTTTCATATACCCGAACAGCTCCGACTCCAGGAGAGTTTCCGGGAACGCGCCGCAATTGATCGTGATGAACGGATTTTTCGCCCGCGCGCTGTGCTCATGGATGGCCCGGGCGACCAGTTCCTTGCCCGTGCCGCTCTCGCCTGTGATCAGGACGCGGCTGTTCTGCGGTGCGATATTCTCGATGAGCTCGAAAATCGCCTTCATTTTCGGGCTTGTGCCGATGATGTGGTCGAGGCCGGTGAGCCGGCGCAGCTCCCGGCGCAGGAACCGGGCCTCCTTGCTGAGCGCGAGGCTTTCCGTGATCTGCTGCATGGCCGGGCGCAGTTCGTCCAGCAGGCGGTCGCCCTTGATCACGTAACGGTCCGCGCCAAAATTGACCGCGTCGATCGCGGTGTTGATGGTCGGGACGCCCGTGATCAGGATAAATTTCGTGACCGGCGAAATTTCCCGGCAATAGCGAAGCAGCTCCACGCCGTCCATGTCGGGCATGCGAATGTCCGAAACGACGATGTCGTAGATCTGCGCAGCGAGGCGCTGTTTCGCTGACGCGCCGTTCGACGCGGTATCCACCCTGTGCCCCTCTTTGCGAAAGCTGATCTCGAGGAGCTCGCAGATCGAGCGTTCGTCGTCCACTACTAGAACGTGAGCCATGTGCCCTTATCGTCTCCCCGAAGGCTGAAAGGTTCCGTGCCCCGGGCTCGCGTCCCGCCCGACCACGACGGATGCGCCGAGAGGAATCGAAGTCGTCGCGCCCGGATGCGCCGGTTTTGCGTTTCGAGATGCCGCTGCGGCGTGAGGAAGCTCGATTACGAACTCCGCGCCCCGCCCTTTCTCGGCTTCGACGCGAATCCGCCCGCCGTGTGCCTGCACGATCCTGTAAACGATGGCGAGCCCCAGGCCCGTTCCCTCGGTAAAACCGGACTGGAACGGTTCGAAAATCTGCAACGCCTGTTTCGGCTCGAATCCGATCCCGGTGTCGCGGATCGAAACCGAGACGCGATTGGGTTCGTCGTCAAGGGTGACGGACAGCGTCCCGCCATCCGGCATCGCCCGCAGCGCGTTATTGCAGATATTCCAGAGCACCTGCTTGAGGGCGTCGCGGTCGCCGCGCGCCTTGGCGCGAACAACGTAATTCCGCTCGATCTTGTATTTGCCGCGAGACCGCTCGTCGCGCTCGATCAGCAGCAGCAGATCCTCGATGAGCGCGGCGAGATCCACGTCCACGAACGCATACGACTTCTCCCGCGAATAATCGAGAAAATCGGAGATGATCTGGTTCAGCCGCTGCGATTCGCGGCTTACGATCTGGACGAGTTTCTTGTCGTCGTCTTCGAGCGGAGCAAGCCGCGCCAGCTCCTTCAGCGCTCCGCTCATGGCGGTCAGCGGCTGCCGGATTTCGTGGGCGATCGCCGCCGAGAGACGCCCGAGCGCCGCCATGCGCTCCTTGGTTTCAACTTCCTTCTCCAGGCGCTTCAGTTCCGTCAGGTCCTGAAAGTTGAAGACGTAGCCGCTCGTCTGGTTCTCTCCCGTGCGCAGCGGCGAAATCGAAAGGCCCAGGAAGCGAACCGCCCCGGAGGGCGTGCGGCATTCGATTTCCTTGCGCAATGCCGTAGGGGTGCCGTTTTCGTCCGCTTCGACGGGCCAGAATCCGGGCAGAACGTTGGCGACGTTCTCTCCCCGAAGCAGCCCGAAGCCATGGCCGGTCATTTCCGCGCCCGACCGGTTGATCAGCAGAATCCGGCCCTGCAAGTCCGTGGTGAGAAGTCCGCCACGCATCGACTCGATGATGTCCTGGTTGAACGCCCGCAGGTCTTTCAACTCTTCGCTTTTTTCCTGCAGCTCGTCGCCTTTCTTTCGGAGCGTCTGCGCCAGCAGGCTTCCCAGATAGGCCACCGCGAAAAATGCGAAGAAATTGCTTCCAAGCCAGGATTCGAGAGAGCGCGCGCTGGGCGTCGACAGCGATGTGCGCCCGATGACGCTGTAAAACATCATCTCCACCACGCTAGCCAGGAGGATGAAACTCGTCCCCGCCACGATGAACACGGCCCTCCGCGAAAACAGGATGCTGGCCATCAGAATCACGAGCACGTATAGCGAGACGAAGTAACTGTCCTGTCCGCCTGTGGCGTAGACAACCGCCGTCACCACCAGCAGGTCTCCAATCATCTGCGCCGGCGCATGCCAGGAAGCCTCGGGAACCCATCGCTGCAGAATCAGGTAAGCGACCGCAAGCGTGTACCAGAGCACGATCAGCGGCAATAGGAGGCGAAACTGCAGTGAAACCGGGGTGAAATGGCCCACCGCGATGACGGCGAGAAGAAATGTAATGATGAGAAAGCGGACGCGCCCCATCCAGGGGAGCCATTCGCCCGCGTTCGGTGTTGAATCCGTCTTCACGTTCCGTCTTTCCGCAAACAGGCGCCAAACCGCCCCTCGGGCAAAACACACGTTTCGCCCGAAGGGGTCAGCCGCTTTCCGCCGGCGCAAGGCTTCGACATCAGTGCATGGTCGAGAGCTTGCCGATCAGCGAGAACAGTGGCAGGTACATGGAAATGACCATGCCGCCGACTACGACACCAAGAAAGACGATCATCACCGGTTCCAGCGACGTGAGCAGGTCTTTCACCGCGGCGTCCACTTCTTCCTCGTAGAAGTCGGCGATTTTCTGCAGCATCGCGTCCATCGCACCGGTTTGTTCGCCGACGCCGATCATCTGCGTCACCATGCCCGGGAAAACGTCCGTCTCCTTCAGCGGATCCACCAGGGAACGGCCGGCTTCAACGGCTTTGCGCGTTTGCGACAGCGCTCTTTCGATGACCGCGTTGCCCGCCGTGCGCGCCGTAATGTCCAGGCCTTCCAGAATCGGCACGCCGCTCGAAATCAGCGTGCCCAGCGTTCGCGTGAAGCGCGCCACTGCGATTTTCCGCAGCACGATGCCGAGCACGGGCAACTTCAGCAGTACGGTGTCGATGGCCATGCGCCCGGACGGCGTGCCGTACCAGAACCTTGATGGCGAACACGCTGCCCACAGCAAACACCAGAATCAGCAGACCGTAGATGCTGCCGACGAAGTTGCTCGAGCGCGATCACGATCCGCGTCGGCAGAGGCAGGTCGACTCCCAGGCCAGTGAACAACGTGACGAAGATCGGCACCACCTTCCACAGCAGCAAGGTGATGACACACGCCGCGATGCTCATGACCGAAACCGGGTAAATCATCGCGGACTTCACGGCCCGCTTCAGCTTCACGTTCTTTTCGATGTAGGTCGAAAGCCGCTGCAGAATCGTGTCGAGAATACCGCCCGTCTCTCCGGCCTCCACCATGTTGTAGTACAGCGGGTCGAACACCTTCTCGTGCTGCTTCATCGCCGCCGAGAGCGTGCTGCCGCCCTCGACCGACGCTCGCACGCCGTTCAGGATTTTCTGGAAAGTCCTGTTCTCCTGCTGCCCCGCAAGAATTTCCAGGCACTGAACCAGCGGCAAACCCGCGTCGATCATCACCGAGAACTGCCGCGTGAATACGGCCAGTTCCTTGGCGTCCACGCCGCCGCCGAATGTCGGGATACTGAATTCCTTGCCCTTTTCGGACACCTTGCTGACGTTGATCTGCTCGCGTCGCAACAGGGCGGCGAGTTCGGTCTTGCTCGCCGCGACGCGTTCTCCCGCTACGGCGGCTCCCGCCCGGTTGGTTCCTCGATAGGTAAAGACCGGCATGTTTCTTCCTCCTCTTCTTTACCTTCGGACGTGCGCTCTGCCGCCCGATGGCGCAGAGGATTACCCCGCGGTTAATCAAGTCCTGCAATTCGTCTGGATTCGACGACCGCGAAAGCGCGGTTTCCAGACTGATCGTCTTCTGGAAGTGAGCGTTGGCGAGGCTCTGATTGAACGTCTGCATTCCGGTCTGTCCCGTGCCGGTTTGCATGGCCGAATAGATCTGGTGAATCTTGTCTTCGCGGATCAGGTTGCGGATGGCGGCGGTTGGGAATCAGGATCTCCATCACCATCACGCCGCCCGCGCCCGTCGACGCGCGGCAGCAGCGCCTGGCAAAGAATCCCTTCCAGCACCATCGAAAGCTGCGCGCGAATCTGCGGCTGCTGGTGCGCCGGGAAAACGTCCACGATACGGTTGATCGTCGAAATGCGCCGAATTGGTGTGCAGCGTGGCGAACGTCAAGTGGCCCGTCTCGGCGATGCGCAGCGCCGACTCGATCGTTTCCAGGTCGCGCATTTCGCCGATCAGCACCACGTCCGGATCTTCGCGCAGCGCCGCGCGCAGCGAATTCGCGAACGAATGCGTGTCCGAATGCACTTCGCGCTGGTTCACCAGGCACTTCTTGTGGTTGTGCAGGAACTCGATCGGATCCTCGATCGTGATCATGTGCTCTTCGCGCTCGTTGTTGATCTTGTCGAGCATCGCCGCCAGCGTCGTGGACTTGCCCGACCCGGTCGGCCCCGTCACCAGCACCAGCCCGCGCGGCTTGTCGCACAGTCCCTTCACCACCGGCGGCAGTCCAAGCGCGTCGAAGCTCTTGATCTCCCATGGAATCGTCCGGAAGACGGCCGCCACCGCGCCGCGCTGGTGGAAGATGTTGCCGCGAAAGCGCGCCAGGTTCTTCAAGCCGAAGGAAAAGTCCAGCTCCAGATTCTCCTCGAACCGGTGCTTCTGCGCGTCCGTCAGGACGCTGTAGGCCAGCGCCTTGGTGTCCGCCGCGGTCAGCGGCGGCATCTCCAGCGGCCTCAGTTTGCCGTGCACGCGGACGCGCGGCGCGCTGTTGGTGGTGATGTGCAGGTCGCTGCCTCCCATCTCGATCATCTTCTTCAACAGTTCGCTCAGGGTAGATACCAGCCATCGTTCGCTCCTCTTCCGTTACAGCACCGTTTCGCGAATCACTTCTTCCAGCGTCGTCTGCCCCAGCCGCCACCTTGATCAACCCGCTCCGGCGCAGACGTGATCATTCCCTTCTCGATCGCCTTCTTCTTCAGCTCCAGCGCCGATGCGCCCACCAGGATCAGTTCCCGCAGCTCGTCGGTGATTTCCATCACTTCGTAAAGACCCACGCGCCCCTTGTATCCCGTCTTGTTGCACGTGCCGCAGCCCGTCCCGTGATAAATCGTCGTCGTCTTGGCCTCTTCCGGCGTGTAACCCGGCGTCCAGCAGCGCCTGCGGCGTGCATCTCCAGCGGCTCTTTGCAATCTGCGCAGATCCGCCGCACCAGGCGCTGCGCGCACGATCAGGTTCACCGAAGTGGCCACCAGAAACGGCTCGATGCCCATGTTCATCAACCGGCTGATCGTCGAAGGCGCGTCGTTCGTGTGCAGCGTGGAAAGCACCAGGTGGCCGGTGAGCGCCGCCTTCACCGCAATTTCCGCCGTCTCGAAGTCGCGGATTTCGCCGACCAGAATGATGTTGGGGTCCTGCCGCAGGAAGGCGCGCAGCGCGGACGCGAAGTTCAGCCCGATCTGCTCCTTCATCTGCACCTGGTTGATGCCGGCAAGCTGAAACTCGACCGGGTCTTCGGCGGTCATGATGTTGGTGTCGGGCGTGTTCAGCCGCGCAACCGAGGAATACAGCGTGTTCGTTTTGCCCGAGCCCGGTCGGCCCGGTCACCAGCACCATTCCGTAGGGCCTCAAGATCGCCTTGCTCGAATTTCGTCGAGCGACTCCTGCTCGAATCCCAGCTTGGTCATGTCCAGCCGCAGGTTTTCTTTGTCCAGCAAGCGCATGACGATTTTTTCGCCGAACAGCGTGGGCACCGTCGAAACGCGGAAGTCGAGCTCCTTCTTCTTTCCGTCCTTCGAGTACTTGATCATGATGCGGCCGTCTTGCGGCAGCCGCTTTTCGCTGATGTCCAGCTTGGCCATGATCTTGACGCGGCTGGTGATCGCGTCCCGCAATTTCAACGGCGGCGTCATCACGCTCTGCAGCACGCCGTCAATGCGGAAGCGGACGCGATATTCCTTTTCGTAGGGCTCCATGTGAATGTCGCTGGCGCCGCGCTTCACCGCGTCGGTCAGGATCAAGTTGCACCAGCTTGATGATGGGCGCTTCCTCGGCCGCCTTTTCGAGCTCCGCCAGGTCCATCGTCCGGCTTCTTCGGCGCTCAGCTCCAGGCCGCGGCTTCGTCCCCGGCAAGGTCCTTCATCACCTTGTCGAGTTCTTCGACGCTCTCGACTTCGCCGTAGAACTTGTGATCGCCTCGCTGATCGCCGTTTCCGACGCCACCACCGGCTCCACGTTGAAGCCGGTCATGAACTTGATATCGTCCATGGCGAAGACGTTCGTCGGATCGGTCATCGCGATCGTCAGCGTCGATCCGACGCGCGAAAGCGGCACGATCTGGTAGCGCACCGCCGTTTCCTGCGGAATCAGCTTGATGACGGAAGGGTCCACTTCGTAGAACTTCAGATTGATGGAGGGAACGCCGTACTGGCGGGACAGCACAGCCGTAATTTCGTCGTCGCTGACCAACCCCAGCTTCACCAGACACGTGCCCAGCCGCCCGCCGTTCTTCTTCTGGTGGTCGAGCGCCTGCTTCAGCTGATCCGACGTGATCAGGCTTTCCTTGATCAGTATTTCGCCAAGCCGCGAAGACATGAGTGTGCGTGTGCGGTACTAGAACCCGCTGCCGAAAAGCGTAGCACGCTCGCTCGCAGCCGACCGGATATGGAGGGCCAGTCGTAGTGAATCTGCTAACATCCGATAGGCCGCGCCCGAACCTGTCCCTCAGTACAGGCGTTTTTTTGACCCCTGTACGAAGGTACAGGTGCTTTGTTCTCCGTAGTTTACGTTCCGGAAATTTGCGGTTTGCTCGTGTCAGGTCGCGAATTTAGTCGTGGCGAAAACGCTACCAATCAATCGAAGTGGAAGCGCGGGGCTTTCACGCTCTTTGCGTCCCGATGCCTTTGCCCTGCGCCGGGGCCGGCTGCCAGGGCGCATCGACGGGGCCGACCGCGCAGCACGAGCGCCCGATCCTTGCGATTCCAACAGGCGAGGCACAATATGAGCGGGTCCCCATCCCTGCGGATCGCCCAAGGGTGGGTCATACGCCACCATGACGGACACGGACGCTCCACTCTCGCTCTCTGAACGCTCGCGCTTCCGAACCGCGCTTATCCTCGCGGTCGCGGCCGACGCGCTTCAGCTCATCGTCTTTCCGATGTTCGCCGAAGGCGCTTTCTCGCCCGCTGACGACATCCTCGACTTCGTCGTGGCCGCCGTGCTCGTTCCTCTGGTCGGGTGGCACTGGGAATTTCTTCCCACCGTTCTCGCCAAACTCGTCCCCGTCGCCGACCTGTTCCCCTTCTGGACCCTCGCCGTCGCCAACGTCTACCGCAAGTCGAAGCGCGAGCAAAAAATCCTCGACATCCCCTCACCGCCTTCGTAGCTTCGCCGGCTTTGCATTTTGTGTAGCGCTGCCCTGTGATTCCTCATCTGTGTTCATCTGTGGATTAGCGGTTCTCTCTCGCCGCTCGTCAGTGGGCACCCGTCACTGCCAGTCACATCATCCTGAGAATCTGGGCGCACGTCCAATGATTGATCATCCCATTCTGGATGGCCCACTCGGCCATGCGAATTGCGTCCTCGCGATTGTCGGGATTGCCGCCGAGGCCTGAAACGGCCTCCCACTCGTCCCAATCCTGAAACTGCAGAATGCCATACGACATTTTTCCATTCGAATCGATGCGGTTGATGGTCTTGCCCATGCTTTCGCACGGGATCAAATGCTCGATCGCAAGATCGGCGGTGCCGCGATCGGTTGGCGTGCCAACTTCGAGCTTCCGACGGTTCCAGTAAGGGCGACTGTCGTACCTGCCGGCAAAAAACATCGCGCGCGCATAAACGAGATTCGCAGAGCGAGGATCGCTCTCGTAGTCGTATCGGGCGAGTAAGGAGTGCGCGCGCGCACGTCCCGTGCGTCTTGGGTAATCGATCGCGCGGCGATCGATCGCATTCACGCTGGGAGAAAACAGCCCGGAAGAGGGCCACTGCTCGAGAACGTGATGCCTGGTCTTCGGTCTGTTCGCCGCATGGCCCACATCTTTCCGCGACATAAAGAAAATCAACGCCGGAGTCAGAACAAGCACCAGCAGCACGCGCCTTCCCATCGAATTCTGGGCCCCGCTCGCGCGGGCGACGCCGTAATCCCGCCCTTTGCCGGGTGCGGGCGCAGCTCCTTCGTCGGGACGCACTGGGCCTTTCGACAATCCGGCACCACCGTTTCGCGACGACATTGGTAGCTCCTTCAGGAGGTCCCGAGTGGAATTAAGGGCGAGCAATATAATAGGCGAATAAAAGGCGAAATGTCAAGAAAAAAGCGCCACCGACAACGGTCCGAGGATATTAGTGTAGCGCCGGCGTCTCGCCGGCATTTCTCAGCTGCCCCGGGGGGCGCAACACGCTGCGCCCGCTTCCCTGCCTTTGTAGCGGCGGCCTTCCAGACCGGCGACACGATGTGCGACTGCCAGGCAGTTACGCACACCGATTTCAGTGCGCCGCGGCTTCCCCCGACCAAAACGACTTCTTCAGGAACTGCTTGAACTCAGGGCTCTGAATGCGGCCGTTCTCAGAGACCAGGGCTTCGTACGCGAATACGAGATTTTCCGGAACGTCAACTTCGACAAGCAGGTAGTGCTCTCCGGCGACGTGTTGCGAAAACTTCTCCATATAATGTTTCTCGATGCCGTCTCGAATCGGAAGGCCCCGTTTTTCGCGCCTGCTCGGGCCGTAAACCATCAGCTTAAGAGGAGCCTTGATGCTCAACAGCTTGCCAAAGTCATACTCGAGCGCTTTCTTATTTCCCCAATCGCATTCGACGGCGAGGTCCACATCGTTGGAGTCTTTGTCTCTCCACCATATCAGGTCGAGCATGAATTCGTCCTGTTCGTCGTCGGGAGCCACGATGTTCCCGCGTTCGTTACCGAGCAACCGAAGCGATTGCTTCACGGCTCTGCTCCACTCGAGGTCTGTGCTCAGGCGGGTCACCTGTGGCCTGACCCGCGCGATGAGTTCGTTTACCAGCTCAGTCGCGTCTATGGGACTCTCGCCGAAAATCGTCATATCGATTGCCCTCTTGCCAAGATCATACGCCGGTGCCTCAGAAACCGCCTGAGGATTACTGCTTTGTGTCAGCGCGCGGCTTCTTATCCTCGCGGCATGACGTGAATGTTACCCGAAAACATCCCGGGAGAACGCCGCTTCTCCTCTTGACTATCCATACGCCCGTAGCGTACAATCCAATTCGTACGCCTGAAGCGTACACTTGATATGGAGTTCGTCGAAGCTCCTGCGTTCACTCGCCAGGTCTATCGTTACTTGTCGGAGGAAGGATATCGAGGACTGCAGAACCATCTGGCACTCGCTCCCGAGAGCGGTGACGTGATTCCGGGAACCGGCGGATTCCGCAAAATTCGCTTGGCGGACGCGAGACGCGGCAAAGGGCGCCGGGGCGGCCTGCGCGTGATCTACTACTACTTCGCGGACGAGCAACAAGTCTGGCTCATGACGCTGTACGACAAGGACGAAGCTTCCGATCTGACACACAGGGAGAAACACGCGCTGAAGGAAGCAATCGAGTGGGATGCTCGCCGGCAGACGACCCTCGGCGGAAAGAAGCGACGGAGGTAAGCAAAGGTGGCCAAGAGAAAAATTGCGAACGAATTGCTGGAGGGCGTGGCAGCGATGAAACATCATCGCGCGGGCAAAATTACGCTGCGGACCTATAAGGTAGTGTCCGAGCCGCTTCCAAAGGTCGATTCGAAGTTGATTCGCGACACGCGCAAGCGGCTTCGCTATTCGCGCGCCGTTTTCGCCCGCAAGCTCCACATCAACGAGCGAACACTGGAGAAATGGGAACAGGGCCGCGCAAAGCCCAACCCGCAGGCTGCGGCCCTTGTGCTGCTGGTTCGCAAGTATCCCGACACGCTGGAGCGTCTCGAGCGAGTCGCGGCCGGTTGACGCGGCGGCGCAACGGATCCCACCCTTTGCGGAAAGCGCAAGGGCTGAGCCACCCAACGTCGCGGCATACCCCCGCGCGACCAGCTTGAATTTAGAGCGAACCGGTCCGTCGTTTTTCGCCGAACCAAGGGACCGGATCGCGGAAGCGCGGGTGAGGCAGCCGAAAACACGCCCATGGCAGACATAGCGAGATAGGTGCTACGTTAGACTTTGCGTTTTGAGCTGTCTATCTGCTGCTTTTGTTTTGCGCTCTCTGTTCTCGAATCTCTAAGCTTCAATGGAGGCTTCCTACGAATCGACCGACGCTCTGTAGTTTCCTCTCCATTTGCGCGGCTTTGGCCGCGCTGTTCGGCCCGCTCGCGCTCATGGCCCAGCAATCGCAAACCACACCGCAGAGCTCGCCGGTGACCATCACCGCTCCGTCGTGGCAAAAGGGCGCCTATTGGGTAACCGTCGACCACCAGTTGCTGCTCGATTTCGGCAACCTCGCGCGCTTTCACGACGCCGATCTGAAGCTCGGTCCGCCGGCGGCGGGCGAGGACCGCGTCGTGTTCATGGGCGACTCGATTACGGAAGGCTGGAATCTTGAAGAATCATTTCCCGGCAAGCCATACGTCAACCGCGGGATCAGCGGGCAGACCTCGTCTCAAATGGTGCTTCGCTTTCGCCAGGATGTGATCGATCTCAAACCGAAGGTCGTCGTGATCCTGGCCGGAACCAACGATTTCGCCGAGAACACCGGCCCCGTGACCCTCGAGCAGGTCGAAAGCAACTTGATTTCCATGGCGGAACTGGCCAGGGCCAACGACATCCGCGTAGTCTTGTGCTCTGTCTTGCCGTCCGTCCATTTCTCGTGGCATCCCGAACTGCCGGACCCCGCGCCCAGGATCGCGGCGCTGAACAAATGGGCGGAGGCCTACGCGGCAGAGAAGAACTACGTGTACGTCAACTACTACTCGACGATGAAAGACCCGGCCGGCGGCCTGCCGGAGAACCTGAGCAAGGACGGCGTCCATCCGTTGCCGGCGGGCTACGCCATCATGGCGCCACTCGCTGAATCCGGGATCGAACAGGCGCTGAAGCGGAAGGGGTAGGCTTCCCTTCTCGAGTTTCGCGAAGACGGGCGCCGCGCGGGCACAGCATGCTGTGCCCCTACAGGGCGAGAGGCAAGAGGCTGGCGCTAACATCTGACTTCTGCCGTCTGGAGCCGTGCGCGCGGGCTCACGGAATTTCGTTACCAGCCTCGGTGCGGAATAGTTCGAATTCCCGGATGTGTGCTGCGGCGCTTGACGACGCGATATTAAGCCGCACGCGAGACGCGGTCACGGACGGGAAAATGTCGATCTTCTCATGACCGATCGGCCCTCCTTCGGCAACACTCTTCCACGCATTGCCGTCCAAGACTTCGATCCGGTATTTTTCGACGTGCTGTCCGTCGTTGAGCCACTCCATTGTCAGTGACCGGTCGAACGTGACGGGCTTGCGGAAGCTGACTTCGATTGTGGCGTGATGAGAGCCCGCGGGCGCGGACCAAAAGGTATCCGGGTCGCCGTCGAGAGCCGCTTCGGTCGCGCTGTTCGTTGGTATGCGGCTTTGCATGATAGTGCTCTTGCCGTAGCGCTTTGTGACGGCCGCGCCGAATTCTTCCAGGCGCTTCACGTCCGCATCGGGCAGCAATCCGCGACGGTCCGGTGCGACGCCAAGCATCAGCTGGCCGCCGCGGCCTATGGTTTGTTCGTACGTCGTCATCAACTCGGCGACTGACTTGAGCGTACCTTCGTCGTCCGGGTGCCAGAACCAGTGCTTTTTGTGCAAGGGGGTGTCTGCTTCCACCGGGCGCCAGCGAAGATAACCGTGGCGATCGATTACGTTCCAGCTCTCGTAGGGAATCGTGCCGTCTTCGTTTCCCACCCAGCGGATATCCCCGTATTCGAACAGCGCCATATCCGCGAAGACGAGCGTGTTCGGCTGCCCGATGCGGAGTTGATCGATATATCGCGGAAAGTTATAGACATGGCCGGCGCTTCCGGCGCCATCGAACCACCATTCCACCAAATTCCCATAGTTGCCGGCCAGTTCATCCATCTCCGCCATGTAGAGATCGTCGTACTTCGCCGCGTCTTGATACCGAGGATCGTGGCGATCCCATGGAGACAGGTAAACACCGAATTTCAGCCCGAATTTGCGAGCGGATTCGGAAACGGCGCGCACCACGTCGCCGTGCCCGTTTTCCCAGGGGCTGCTCTTCACGCTGTAATCCGTCCGATCGCTTGGCCAAAGGCAAAAACCATCGTGATGCTTCGCCACCAGCACAACGTACTTCGCGCCTGCTGCTTTGATCGCACGCATCCACTGGTCCGCATTGAAATCCGTGGGATTGAACACGTTCGGGCTCGCCGTGCCGTCGCCCACCTCACGGTTTAGAAACGTGTTCGTGCCAAAGTGAATCAGGACGCCAAATTCCAAGTCTTGCCATTCGACTTGCTGAGGCGAGGGCTTGATGTCCGTGAAATTCTGCGCGTAAACAGGCGAAAGCCCCGCGCATCCGGCCGTCATGAACACGATCGTGCGTGCGAGCTGTCGCAACGGCGTAAGAGTTGATCGTGTCATTGATATGCCTCCGGCGGTGTCAAATAAACCCTTAGGCCGCCACGGCCTTCGTCTGCGAGTCTGTGATCGACGCCTAAAGCCAAAACGCCTGTGAGACGCCGGCGCCACTTTGAAACTCAGCTTGCCGTCAGGAGTTTTTCGAATTGCTTTTCGTCCAGGATGGGGACGCCCAGGGTTTTGGCTTTGTCGAATTTTGAGCCGGGGTCGGCGCCAACCACGACGTAGCTGGTTTTCTTGCTGACGGAGTTTCCCGCTTTGCCGCCGTGCGCGGCGACCAGCGCTTCCGCTTCCTCGCGCGTGCGATTGGCAAGCGTGCCGGTAAAGACGAACGTTTTCCCGGCGAATTTGTCGCTCTTGGGCGCCTGCCTCTCTTCTTTCATGTTGACGCCCGCATGTTTCAATCGCTCGATCAGTTTGCGGTTCGCCGATTCGGAGAAAAACTCGCGCACGCCGTCCGCGATTTTCGGGCCGACTTCGCCGACTTCCATCAACTCTTCCGCCGACGCATCGGCGATCTTTTCCATCGAGCCGAAATGCGAGGCCAGAAGCTGCGCCGTCCGTTCGCCGACGAACGGAATCCCGATCGCGTAGATCACGCGCGCCAGGCTGTTCTTCTTGCTCGCCGCGATTTCATCCAGGAGATTCTGCGCGGACTTTTCGCCCATGCGTTCCAGATTCGCAAGCGTTTCGAGGTCCGGTTTGTACAGATCGGCGAAATCCTTCACGAGCCCTTTGTCCACCAGCTGCTCGACGATTTTTTCGCCGAGCCCGTCGATATTCATGGCGTGGCGTCCGGCAAAATGGAGCATCGATTCCGCGCATGCGCGCCGGACAGGAGACGTTCACGCAGCGGTAAGCCACTTCGCCTTCGGCGCCGATGCACGGGCCGCCCGCAAACCGGGCACTTATCCGGCATGCTGAAGGGTTTTTCTTCTGCGCCGTGCTTCACCACCTTGAGGACGTGCGGAATCACTTCGCCCGCGCGCTCGACGAGAACTGTATCGCCCGCGTGAATGTTCAGCCGTTCGACTTCGTCCATGTTGTGCAGAGTTGACTTTACGACCGTGACGCCGCCGATCTGCACCGGTTCGAACACAGCGAAGGGCGTGAGCACGCCCGTGCGGCCCACGCTAACCAGAATTTCCTTAACGATTGTCGTTTCCTGGTGCGCGGGATATTTGTAGGCGATGGCCCAACGCGGCGCCTTCGACGTGAAGCCCAGCTCATTCTGCAAGCCGACTTCATTCACTTTGATTACGATCCCATCGATTTCGTAGGCCAGCTTCTCCCGCTTCGCTTCCCACGTTTCGATGTAGCGCTCCACCTCCTCGAGCGAGTGGCAGAGTCTCCAGTCGTCGCTCGCCCTGAAGTGCAGCGTCGCAAGCGTTTCAAGGGCTTCCGAGAGCCGCTTCTTCGGTACGCGGCCGTTGACGAGCAGATAGTAAGCAAAAAAGTCGAGCCGGCGCGACGCCGTGATGCGCGGATCGAGGACGCGCACCGCTCCCGCCGCCGCATTGCGCGGATTGGCGAAAACTTTCCCGCCCTGTTCCTGCTGCTGCTCGTTCATGGTCCTCGAAACGCCTTGCGGGTCATGATCACTTCGCCGCGCACCTCGAAATCGCCCGGAGTCCAGCTTTCTTGAGCAGCGCGGGATCGACGCTCAACGGAATCGAGCGGATTGTCCTCACGTTGGGCGTCACGTCCTCCCCGGTTGTGCCGTCGCCGCGCGTGACGCCGCGGATCAGCCTTCCCTTCTCATAGATCAGCGAGAGGCTGAGCCCGTCGAATTTGTGCTCCGCGATGTAATCAACTTTCTCGCGGCCGGTGAGTTCGTGGACGCGGCGGTCGAAGACCTGCGAGCTCCTCGATGGAGAAGGAATTGTCGAGGCTGACCATCGGTGTGGTGTGCCGGACCGCCTTCAACCCCTCCCGAGGCTGGCCGCCGACGCGCTGCGTGGGCGAATCGGGGGTAACGAGTTCCGAGCGCTCGGCTTCGAGCTGTTTGAGGCGGTTCATCAGGCGGTCGAAGGCGGCGTCGGAGATCTCGGGATCGTCTTCGACGTAGTAGAGGTATTCGTGGCGGCGGATTTGGTCGCGGAGTCGCTCGATTTCGGCGGCGGCCTTGTTGTTTTTGGGCATGCGGCTCTCAGTCGAAGGATGCAATCGGCCAAAGCAAGCCGCTATTATACAATGCGCGGTCACGCGGTTCGACGAGCGAGAGAACGAGACTGAGTCGAAGTCGAAGAGCAAGGAAGCGAAAGGCGAAAGCAGATCCCTCACCCCCGCAACTGCGGCGGGACTGGGTTCGGGATGACAGCTCCTTTGGTGAGGCTCGAAGGAATGAGACCCTATGGCTGAGGGAATCAAAAACGCGATACTGATTTATAACCCGACGAGCGGGCGGCGTCGGCGCCGTCGATTCGAGGAAATCGAAAAGGCGGTGGCCATTCTGCGCGACGCAGGGATCACGGCGGAGATTGCGGCGACGACGGCACCCGGGACGGCGCGCGAGATGGCTCAGCTTGCCGTGGGGCAACGGCGCGACCTGGTAATTGCATGCGGCGGCGACGGCACGGTGAACGAAGTAGTGAACGGGCTGGCCGGGAGCCAAACGCCCATGGCGCTGCTGCCCGCAGGCACCGCGAATATCCTGGCCAAGGAATTGGGCGTGCCGTGGGACATTCCTCAGGCGGCGCGGCTGATTCGGGGAGGGGTGATCCGGCGAATCGCGCTGGGAATTGCGAGCCCGCCGGACGTCAACGAGAACGGCGCTGGCGCGGGCGAACTGGTTGGGCGCTATTTTCTGTGCGTGGCGGGAGCGGGGCCGGACGGCGCGATCGTCAACGGAGTGGACGAAATTTTCAAAAAGAACGCGGGGATTCTCGCGTATTGGGCGGAGGGGCTGCGGCAACTCTTTCGTTACGATTTCCCGGAGATGCGTATACATTCCGGCGGCCAGGAACGGCGTGCGACGATTGTTGTGGTGGGGCGCACGGCTCATTATGGCGGGCCGTTCAAAATCACCACCGGAGCGAGCCTGTTCAAGGATTCTTTCGAGATGCTGACAAATTCGGCGACGAGCCGATTCCAATATCTCAGGTGCCTGCCCGCACTGTGGATGGGCAGGCTGCGCACGGTGAAGGGCATCGACACGTGGAAGCAGACGGAAGTGGTGGTCGAGTCCGCCGACGAGCGCATGATTTTCGCCCAGGTGGATGGCGAACCGATTGGCGCGTTGCCGCTCGCCTTTCGGATCGTTCCGAACGCATTGTCGATTCTGGTGCCGGCGGCGAAGGGCTGAGGGGATGGCGGAAGGGCGGGTCTCGCCACGGCGAGCAGGCTGAGACCCGCGCTGCAACGACGTGGCGCGGCACCGCCCGGGATGAGGGCCACCGGCCTAAGTCCAGCATCCAGGTTTAAGATTCCCGTGAAAAAGGACGCGATGTGGAACCGGTTACACACGCTCTGACTTCTCTGGCGCTGGCGCGCGCGGGCCAGCGGCGTCTGCCGAAATACGGCACGGCCATCATCCTGGTGGCGGGAGTCGCACCCGATCTGGATTACGTGAGTTACCTGTCCGGCGCGGGCGCGTTCTTGCGACTCCATCGGGCCCTGCTGCATTCGATTCCCGGCGCTGCGTTCGTGGCTTGCGCCACTGCCGGCGTTTTCTTGGCCATCGACCGAAAACGCGGCCCGCGAGAATCGGAGCCGAACGCGCCGCCGGCGCTGCGTTTTGCGCCCGCGTTGATCGCCGCGCTGGTTGGCGCCGGCGCACACGTTCTTCTCGACGTTGCGAGCGGCATCGGAGTTGACCTTTTCTGGCCTTTCAGTCCCGAGCGCTACGCATGGAACCTGCTGACCAACCTCGATCCATGGATTTTGATTTTGCTGCTGGCGGGACTGCTGATTCCCGAACTGCTGCGGCTGATCAGCGAAGAAATCGGCGAACGCAAGAAGCGGGTGAGGGGACGCACGGCGGCAATGATCGCGCTGGCGGTGCTTGCGTGCTACGTGGGGGCGCGGGCCGTGCTACACGGTCGCGCGGTGGGCGTGCTGATGTCGAGCGACTATAAGAAGCAACCGCCGCTCTCGGGAGACGCGTTCCCATTCGGCAGTTCGCCGCTCGAATGGCGCGGAGTGGCCGTCACCGACAATACGATCGAGGAGGCCATTGTTCCGCTCGGGCCGGACGCGCAATTCGATCCGGACCGCAGCCTCACGCAGTACAAGCCGCAGCCTTCGCCTGCCCTGACCGCCGGCCAAAATGCCCCGTCGACGCGGCTCTATTTGAAGTTCGCACGGTTCCCACTGGCCAGCATCGCACAGCGCGAAGACGGCTACCGGTTCGAGGTACACGATCTGCAGTTTGCCGGCGACGATATGAGTCCGGAGAACACGTTCGTGCGCGTCGATCTCGATAGCGGATTGCGCGTGGTGCGGCAGGAGATTCTGTTTGCGGCGTCTCCGCAGCCGTAAGGCGCCACTCATAGCGGGGCCGAAAACCCAGGCTACCTGTTACGCTTTTACGCGGGCGAAAGAGTCTGCGTGAACGCGGCAAAACCTCTGCTTCAGCGGCTAACCCAACTTCCGCAGTTACGTGAATAAAGTCTTTGGAATCAATGTGAGTACCAGGAAGTTTCCACTACAATCGTGCCGCTTCTAACGCCACAGGCAGACTCATGCCGAGCCGCTGCAACAGGATCCGTTGGTGCTCGGTCGGTTGGCTGATGCAGCGTTTCCGTACCTCCACACCACTGCGTGTGGGTAAGACCACATCGACCAAAGTGATTTCCGAAAGTTCTTCGAACACTTGCCGCGGCTCATCGCCGAGTCCGGCCTGGTGACAGCTGGCCGCCAGCGTCTTCCACAACACATAGGCCAGAAAACACACCAGGATGTGTGCGCCCACGCGATGCTCCCGGTGGTGCCATACCGGTCGGATCTGTAAATCCGACTTGTGCACGCGAAAGGCGGCTTCGGCTTCGGTGAGTTGCACGTAGGCGCGCCACAACTCTTCCGGCGTCCAATCGGTCACGTTGCTGCGCAACAAGTAGCAGCCTTCACTTCGGCGCGCCCACTCCCGCCAACTCTCCACCTTCGTCCAGCGCAGTTGCGTGAACCCCTGAGCATTCACCTCCACGTGCACATCGAACAGCCGTGCCGCACGTGTGTTTCGTTCCAGCAGCCGCCCTATGCGTCGCTCCACAGCACCCGATTCCTGCCGACGTTGGTCACAACTCGCGCCGATCTTCACCAAACCCTCTTCGATGCGCTTCTCGAAGCGTTCGTGCATGGCCTGTTCCTTGGCTTGGCGCTCCGCACTCCGACACAAGATAAATACTTCCTCTCCGTCCGGGGCCGGAATCAACCGCACCTCCAGCCCTTCATGCACTTGCTTCCAGTCTTCGCTCAGCAACTCGCGCTCGAACTTCCGCAAAGAGTTCTTGGCTGTACCCAGGATGTAGCGCCGCCCGCCGGCCCGCAAAAACTGCACATTCTTCTCGCTGGCCAGACCACGATCCATCACCCAGACGCGACCGGCCCGTCCGTAGAGCTCTTCCATGTGCGCAACGATCTCTTCCAGCGTGGTGGCATCGTTGCGGTTGCCGGCGAATACCTCATAGCCCAAGGGCATCCCGCAACGGCTCACCACCAGCGCAATATTCACCTGCTTGCAGTCCGGGCGATGATCCCGCGAATACCCTCGCTGCGCTTGTGGGTTGCCTTCCGCTTGTCCTTCGAAGTACGTGCTCGTGATATCGTAGAGCAGCAAGTCGTAGTCTAGTTTCTGTCGCAAAACGCAAAATAGCCCATCAGATCAGGCGGTTTTGCATTTTTGTCGGTTCTTCTTGCATTTTTTCCTTGACAAGTATATGTGTTGTATGGCACATGTACCACCATGAAAACTCACTCACCTGAATCCCCCTCCGATGTGTGGAATTGGTTTCAGACTCAAGCCAAAAACCTCGAGCCCGCTTTGCTGGGTTCCCTCAGCTTGCGACGCACGCGCTGCATTCGACCGAACTGCCCGGCTTGTGCGTCCGGTGAACAGCACGCCAGCTATGTCCTGTACGGCCGACTGAAGAACCGACGGTTCGCTGTTTATGTTCCCGAAGAACTCGTGCCGGAAGTACGTCGCTGCCTGGACCACGGGCGCGCTCTGCAGGAACTGCTCTACCAGGCCGCACCTCGCTATGTCCAAGCCCTGAAACGAGAGCGGGGTCAGTCGAAGGGATAGGAGCGGACGGAGACATGTCCCGACCTACCCAGCCGCAGGTCAGTTTCGCCGATTGGGAGCTCATGCAACAGGGCATCGAGCTGGAACCGGTGCTGCAGAGCATCTCTGATTTTCTGGACGACCACGCAGAAATGCTTGAGGCCGTACGGCGTGATCTGGAACGAGGTCTAAAGAAACCGCAAACCGGTCGCAGCGGCTTGACGCCGTGCCAGGTGCTGCGTTCGCTGATTCTCAGGCGCGTCAAAAACTGGGATTATCGCGAATTGCGCGAGCGGATCGCCGACGGCTACACCCTGCGCCAGTTCACGGATTTCTACTGCCAGCCAGTGCCGAAGCACGGCGCCTTCAACCGTGCCTTTAACCGACTGACTCCGCAGACTCTCAAGGCCATCAATGACTTGGTGGTGAAAGGGGCGGTAGAGGTGGGTCTGGAGGATGGTCAACAACTTCGGGTCGATACCACGGTCGTACAGACGGCGATTCATCACCCGACCGATAGCACGCTGTTGTGGGATGTGGTGCGCGTGATCACGCGCTTAGTCAGCTGCCTTGCGAGGGCCGCCCAGCAGCGTTTTCGCGTGTTTCACAATCGCCGGCAAGCCGCGCGACGACGGATGCAAGCAATCCAGCGCATGGCGCCCCAGGAACGGCAAGCACAACAAACCAAAAAATATCGCCAACTGATCGGAATCACCGAGGAGGTTGTGAACAGCGCACGAAAAGTATTGCAGCGAACCCGAAAAGCACGCGGCAAGCACCTGGCCTCCGACCTAATCATCGGCGAACTCCGCAAGGAGATCGACCACTACTGCAAACTGGCAGACCGTGTGATCGATCAGGCCCGTCGTCGCGTGCTGGAGGGAGAGCAAGTTCCCAACGAAGAAAAGATCTTTTCCATCTTTGAAGATCACACCGATCTGATCAAACGCGGCAAGGTACAAACGCCGGTCGAGTTCGGTCACAAAGTGTTCCTGGCCGAGAGTGCACAAGGGTTGATTACCCAATATGAGGTGCTGAAAGGAAATCCGCCCGACGAACAACATGTGGAAGCTTCGCTGGAACGCCACAAAGAAAACTTCGGACGTGCCCCCAAACTCTATAGTGGTGACCGAGGATTCTATAGTGAGCGGAATGAGCAGTCCTGCAAGTGTGAAGGGGTCCGCAAGGTTTGCCTGCCGCAGCGCGGCGGAAAGAAAACCGCCCGGCGCACGGCCTACGAGAAGAGTCCAGATTTCAAAAAAGGACAGCGCTTCCGAGCGGGCATCGAGGGGCGCATCTCTGTGCTGTTTCGCGGTCGTGGCATGAAGCGCTGTCTGGCGAAAGGGCGCGAGCGCTTTGAGGTATTGGTCGGCGCGGCCGTGCTGGCCAACAACCTGATGCGGATTGCGGACCTGCTCGACGAGCGATCTTCTCGCAAACGAAAAGCAGCGTAACGGGACCTATTCCAATTCTCTTCTCGCTCTCCGGCGGCCGACGTGTTTTCCCTTCAGCACAGCGCATCCCACAGGATTCAAAATTCACGATCGCTCGCTCTGTTTCAGCCCACTGAGTCGCTGAAATCTCTATGGTTAAGCCGGACTTTTCGCCAGAACGGCATTTTGGGACAGAAACTAGCCTAGATCGAACAGTTCGCCCAGCCTCCCCTTCAGGAGTTTTTCGAGCGCTTTCTTGTGTGGCAGCAGGATGTCCAGCGCTCGATACAGGCGATCTTCATTGACTTTCTCGTCCGGTACCCCGAGCAGGTCCGACATGGCGCTGGCCTCGTAGAGGTGCTCGGCCAGATGCAGTTCGCTGGAAGGCTCACAAAGCCGGCTGAGAATCAAAATCATGGCCATTGCTGACCAAGGAATTTCCTCGCGTCCATTCGGCAGCGTCTCTTCCAGGAAGCGATCCAGTTCCAATCGGCGCAGCAACTCTCTTCCCAACCAAGGACCACCGAATTTCCGGCTACGTTCCACGCGCACGCGCTTCACATCGACTTCCACCCATTCTGGTTCCGTGGTGCCGAAGAGGCTCGTTTGATAACCAGAGCGCTTCTCGGCGCAGCGCTTCACTCCCAAACGGCCGCGCTCGTCCATCACTCCCAACCACGCGACCACGCGTTGTCGGGGGCCTCGATTCGTTCGGTAACTTTCCACCAATGCCCAGTAGGCGTGACGCTTGCCGTCCTTGCGCCGATAGCAGCGTCGCAGATACATACCGCGATGCTACGGAGGTCCTGTGCGAAATCAAGAGGGTTGGTCGTCACTACACGCGCATTTCGAACAAGCGAGGGCGGGACGCGCAACACTCGCACACAAACAAAAACACTTTCCTAACTGTCGAGCGCGTGAATGTGCTCAGAATATTTTCAAATGATTCGAAACTGCGGAAGGTAGGCTAAAGCCGCACTCGTTTGGCACGCCTTACGACACGACTGAAGTGCCCTGACAGGAAACACATCGTCAGGAGCCGGTGTGCTCCGCGGAGTCGCGGAAGAGGAGGCGGCCCGCGATATACAAGAGGACCAGGGCCCCGAACGAAGCGAAGGCGAACAGGCGGCCATGCCCCATCAGGAAGTTCACGCTCTGATGGCCGTACTTCAGAGCGAACAATCCCTCGGCGAAATAACGAATGCCCCGCCCCAGCAGCAGGGCTACCACGAACGTGCGGAGCGGGACCTGAAAGACTCCTTCGGCAAGGACGAATATCTTGAACGGAAACGGCGGCGGCAGAAGCGACGGGATGAAGACACTTAGAAACGCGTGGCGGTCAACCCATTGTCGCGCTTTTCGCGCGCTGCGTCCGGCACGGCGATGAAAGAAGGCTTCGCCGCCCTTTTTGGCCAGCAAGTAAAGCCAGACACAGCCCGCGAGCGAACCCAGCGCGGCCATCGCGGCATAGTAGGGCATGCGCGCAGGGCGCTGGCTGGAAAGATCGATCACCAACGCGTCGGCGACGAACGGAAACGAAAGAACGGAGGAATCGAGAAACGCTACGAGGAAGAGTCCGCCACCTCCCATAACGGCGACGGATCGCGCGAGCCAGGCAGGAAGGTGCGGTGCCTTGGGAAGCTTCACTGGGCTGGCGCCCCCGTTGACAACAAGAGATCTGCAACGCGCTCACCGAAAGCGCCCGGATTCAGGTCGGAGCGGTTGCAGAGGACAACGATCGTCAGGTGATCGCGGGTGAAGCGCTGGATGCTGCTGCGAAACCCGATCGTCTCGCCGTAGTGCCACATGCGCGGGTGGCCCTTGTAGGGATTCAGGAACCAACCGAAGCCGTATGCGGCGGGCTCGTTGTGCGGTCCGACGGGTCCGCCATTGGGAACGGCGACCGGCGTGAGCGCGGGCTGCATTTCCTTCACGCTGAGCAGCGTGTGATTTTGCAGAGCGGCATCCCATTTCGCCAGGTCGTCGAGCGAGGAGTAGACGCCGCCGTCGCCGAGCGTGGCCGACGTGGAGTCTTGATCCGTTTCCTGCCAGGCGCTTCCCTGCTTTGAATAGCCGAACGCGCGGTTGGGCACTTCGTTCTTCCCTTTTACGAAGGCGAGTGTGTTTTTCATTCCGAGTGGCGCGAAGATGCGGTCGTGGAGGAATTGTGGAAAGGGCTCACCGGAGACTTTCGCCACGATCGTTCCCAGAAGAACGTAGCCTGAATTGCTGTATTCCCATTTCGTGCCGGGCGGAAATTTCGTAGTGGTTTGCTGCTCGAGAAGTTTCAGGACGCCGGCATCGTGGATTTGGGCTTGTTTGTCGGGCGGCGTGTTCGGAGGCGATTGTGGCATCAGATCTTCGTAATCGAGCAGGCCGGAGGTGTGGTTAAGCAGGTTGCGAATGGTGATGGACTTTCCGTACGCGGAAAACTTGGGGAAAACGCCGGTGATCGGAGTGTCGTAGGTAAGCTTGCCGTCGTGGACGAGCAGCATGATGGCCATCGCGGTGAACTGCTTGGTGCAGGAAGCGAGACGGAAATTCGCGGCGGCGTCGATTTTCGCGCGAGTGCGCAGGTCGCGAAGGCCATAGCCGCGCTGGAAAACGGTGCGACCGTCTTTGCGCACCAAGACGGCGAGGCCAGGAGCGTTGGGCTCGGTGACGGACGAGAAGATCGCGCCGATCTGATGCGCGGTCGGAGTGGCGGAGCGAGGGGACGACGACGTCAGCGCAACCAAGAGCAACAAGAAAGTCTCAAATCCAAATAGGGATTTCATCGATTGATGGCCGCAATCAGGGGGGCGGGTCCGAGACCCGCCCCTACAAACATCGAGTTGCGCTTCGAGCTCCTGGGCCGCGTCCTGCGGCGCCGGCCCCCACTGCTTGTCAGACAGCGCAAAGAAACATAGCACAGGCGCAGCGCCAGACGCGCTAACAGCGAACGGCAAATTGCTGAATCGGTGTCGCTCGGATAAAATCGCTGCTTGACCTCATCGCCACAGACTCCGGACCTTCTCGCAGGACTGAACGAACGACAGCGGGAAGCCGTCCTCTCGACGGAAGGGCCACTGCTTGTTCTCGCGGGCGCCGGAACGGGCAAGACTCGCGTCATCACCTATCGCATTGCCCAATTGATTGGGCAGGGCGTACCCGCGAACGCGATTTTGGCGGTGACGTTCACGAACAGGGCCGCTGACGTGATGAAGGAGCGCGTCCGCGATCTGCTGCGCTCGGTCGGGCGCGACGCCTCGGCCGTGTGGGTCTCCACCTTTCATTCCTTCTGCGCGCGGCTGCTTCGACGCGAGGCTCCCCGTATCGGGCTGCCGCGCGACTTCGCCATCTACGACGATGACGGCCAGAACGCCGCAATCAAACGCGCCATGCTGCAGCTCGATCTTCCGCCGGACAAGTACCCTCCGCGCAGCCTCCGCGCGCAGATCAGCCACGCGAAAAACCACGGCATCACGCCCGACGAGATGGAGGCGGAAGCGACCGGCGCGCGAAACGACATCCGCGAGCAGGCGGCGGCCGTATTCCGGCTTTACAACGAGATTCTCCGCAAGGCGGGCGCCGTGGATTTCGACGATCTGCTGCTTCGCTCGGTGGACATTCTGCGCGGTCACGCCGACGCGCGCGCGGCGTGGAGCAATCGGTTTCACTACATCATGGTGGACGAATTTCAGGACACGAACCGCTGCGCAGGAGGAGCTGGTGCGGCTGCTCGCCGGGACGAGGCGGAACGTCTGCGTGGTGGGAGACGAGGATCAGTCGATCTATGGCTGGCGCGGAGCGCGCGCGGGAAACCTGAAGCGTTTTCTCGACGATTTTCCGAAGGCGCGCACGATTCGGCTCGAAGAAAACTACCGCTCGACGCAGATCATTCTGGATGCGGCTGCGGCCGTTGTGGATCACAATTCCGAGCGGCTGGGGAAAACTCTCCGCGCGACGCTGGGCGCGGGCAAGTCCCTGCGATTCTTCGAAGCGCAGGATTCGACCAGCGAGGCCGAATTTGTCTCCGGCGAGGTTGCGACGCTGGCGCGGCGCGATCCGAACGCGCACATTGCCGTGCTGTACCGCACCGGCGCGCAGTCGCGCGCGTTCGAGGAGATGTTGCGGCGGCTGGGCATCCGGCACCGCGTGGTCGGCGGATTCAGCTTCTACCAGCGCGCGGAGGTACGCGCGGCGCTGGCGTTTCTGCGGCTGGCGTTTCATCCCGAGGACGATATTGCGCTGCTGCGCGTGCTGAACGTTCCGCCGCGCGGCATCGGAGCGGCGACAGTTGCCGCGCTCGAAGCGCGCGCGAGGGAAACTGGGAACTCGCTTTGGGACGTGATTGGCGGCGGCGAATCCACGACGGGACGAAACGCGAAAGCGCTGAACGGATTCCACCGAATGATCGAGTCCTTGGAGGAAGAGTGCAAAGACCTTCCACCCGCGCAATTGATCGAGCGCGTCCTCGAACGAACTGGATATCTCGATTATGTGGAGCAGCAGGACAATCTGGAGCACACGTCGCGCGCAGACAATTTGCGGGAATTGTCGAATGCGGTGGCGGAAGCGACAGAACAGGGCCAGACGCTGGAAGATATCCTCGATCGTGCCGCGCTGGTAAGCGATGCGGACGAGTACGAGGAGGGCGCGACGGTTTCGCTGATGACGCTGCACAGCGCGAAGGGACTGGAATTCGACGCCGTGTTTCTCGCCGGACTCGAAGAGGGACTCTTGCCGCACAGCCGGTCGATTGACAAGCCGGAGAACGTCGAAGAGGAGCGGCGGCTGTTTTATGTGGGCATGACGCGCGCGAAGGAATCGCTCGTCCTGACGCGTGCGGTGTATCGCCGCACCTACGGCGAGGAGCGCATGCGCGCTTCCCTTCCCTCGCGATTTCTGGCGGAGATTCCGGGCGAGTTGATCGAAGCGGCCAGAGGATCCATTTCGGAACCGGGCGAGACGCGGCGCTACGAACCGGATCCCGAGTATTCGCCGGACCATTTCTATCGACGGCGCCCCCCGCAGCGGACCTCGTACGGCAGACCGGTGCGGCCGGCTCGCGCTTCGGGCGATCCGCTGGTGGGCACGCGCGTGCGGCATTCGAAATACGGCATCGGGACGATTATCGGCGTCGAAGGCGAAGGCGACGACCGGAAGCTGACCGTGAGTTTTCAAGATTACGGCGCGAAGAAACTGGTGGAGCGGTACGCGAATTTGCAGGTGGTGTGAGGGACGTTGCGCGAATTCGTTGTGCGGGTTAGAGTTTGTGGCTCTGTTCCGGAGGGTGGTCTTTGGATTCGCAGCTCTTCCGCAGAAAAAACATCGACCAGCTGATCTCCGATTCGGAGAACCCTGAAAAGTGCCTGAAGAAATCGCTGGGCTGGCTGAGCCTGACGTCGCTCGGCATCGGCGCGGTGGTCGGCTCCGGAATTTTCACGGTGATCGGAACGGCGATTGCGGGCCAGAAATTCGAGGCCAAGTCGATTCTGAATGCTCCGCTGCTGGAATATCTGATCTACCATTCCGCTTCCTTCGGACGTCCGGGCGCCGGGCCGGCGATTGCGCTTTCGTTCATCCTGGTCGCGATCGTGTGTGGATTCGCGGCGCTGTGCTATGCCGAGCTTGCGGCGATGATTCCCATCGCAGGCAGCGCGTACACGTACACGTACGCGACGATGGGAGAGTTGATCGCGTGGATCATCGGCTGGGACCTGATCCTGGAATATGCCGTTTCGAACATGGCCGTGAGCGTGGGATTTTCGGCGCACGTGGTCGATCTGCTTGACTGGTTCAACCTGCACCCAAGCCTGCGCTGGATCACTCCTGCTTATCTGCCCGCGGGCTGACCGATTTGCAGGGGAACGTGCTGTACGCACCGGGCTGGCATTTCGGATTCAACTGGCCGGCGTTCATCATCGTGATGCTGCTCACGGTGGTGCTCGTGCGCGGGATCCGCGAGTCGGCGGAAACGAACAACGTGATGGTGCTGCTGAAGATCATGGCCATCCTGCTGTTCGTGGGCTTCTCGATCGCATTTCGTTCACCCCGCGAACTGGCATCCCTTCGCGCCGAACGGCTGGCCGGGAATCCTGACGGGCGGCTCGATCATATTTTTCACCTACATCGGATTCGATTCGGTGTCGACGGCGGCGGAAGAATGCAAGAACCCGCAGCGGGATCTGCCGATCGGCATCATCGCGACGCTGGTGATCTGCACGATTCTTTACATCTGCGGTGGTCGTGGTGCTGACCGGGCTCGTGCCCTGGCAGACGCTAATTGACGATGCGGCGCCGGTGGTCAACACGATGAAGCGGCTGCATTTTGGCAGCGTCGAACTGGTGGTACTGTTCGGAGCGCTGATGGGCATGATTTCGTCGCTGCTCGTTTTTCAACTTGGGCAGGCGCGCGTCTGGTTCGCCATGTCGCGCGACGGACTGCTGCCCGGAGTATTCAGCCGCGTGCACACACGATTCCGCACGCCGGATTTTTCCACGTGGGTGGCGGGATTCGTGGTCGGCGTTCCGGCGGGCCTGCTGGACATCGGCACGCTCGCCGATCTTTCGAATATCGGCACGCTGTTTGCGTTCGCGCTGGTCGCGGGCGGCGTGCTGATCCTGCGGTACCGCGAGCCGGACCGGCCGCGCGCGTTTCCGCGCGCCCGGCGGCTTGCTTGCGCCGATCATGACGATCCTCACGTGCCTGCTGTTGATGGCCGGGCTGCCGATCATGAATTGGATTCGCTTCTTCGTCTGGCTCATCATCGGCCTCGTGCTCTACGCATCTCTACGGACGCCGCCACAGCGAACTTGCCACGAGAAGCTGCAGGCCGCCCGCTTGAAAGGGGAAGCCGAATTCGATGCTTGCCCGTCTCGGCGCAGGTCTTTGCCTGGTCGCAGCGCTTGTCGCGCTGCCTCTGACGCCGCACCTTTGGCTGGGGCGAGAATGCCGAACGACTCGTCGCGAACAAGGCGGTCGACACCTTGCCCGGCGAAATGCGGACATTCTTCGAGGCGAACCGGCAATATCTGGTGCAGCACGTGACCGACGCGGACGAACTCGAAGCGAAGATTCGCAGCCGACGAACACAAGGACTTCATCGAGCTCGACCACTACGGGCAATTTCCGTTTTCCACGCTGCCTCGTTCGTACAAGGCGGCAGTCGCAAAATACGGGCGGCGCACGCTCAACAAGTACGGCCTGCTGCCGTGGCAGATCGGACTCTACAGCAAGAAACTCACGGACGCGTTTCATGTCGCACGACTGGACCGAGGCGAAGGTCTCCGCGGCGGCGCTCGCGCATTACGTTGCAGCGGCGCACGATCCGTTCAATACGACCACGAATTTCGACGGCAAGCTGTCCAACCAGCCGGGAGTGAACGACCGCTTCGATTCCGGGCTCGTGGATCGCTATCAGCTTTTCTTCTTCATCAAGCCCAACGAGGCCGCCTTCATCCGCGATCCGACCGACCATGCGTTTGAAATGGCCCTGAGCGCGCATGCCTGGCTCGAAAACATTCTTCTGGCGGACCGCCGCGCGCACCAGGAAGCCTGACCGCGTACGATGACGCATACTACGACCGGTTTTACGCGCAGGCGGGCGCGGTTCTGGTTCGCCAGCTTTCCGATGCTTCGACCGACGTCGGCTCCTACTGGATGACGGCGTGGATCAACGCGGGCCGGCCGCAGCTGCCGCGCCGATGAACGCGGAATTCGCAGCGCCGGCGAACCGGCAACTCACGATCGTCGACTCTCTGCCCAAAGCTGAACTCCATCTCCATCTGGAGGGCTCGATCCGGCCGCAAACCGCCGTTGAGCTCGCCGCCCGCCACGGCGACGAAATCACGATCGACGAAGTGGAGCGGCGGTATCGCTACTCGAGACTTTGCGGGCTTCATCGACGCGTTCAAGTGGGTCACTTCGTTTCTCCGGGAGCCGGATGATTACGCGCTGATCGTGAAGAGGCTCGCCGAAGAGCTGATCCGGCAGAATGTGGTCTACGCGGAAATCACGCTTTCCGTCGGCGTCATGCTGCGCCGCATGCAGAACGTCGAAGCAAATTTTCACGCGATCTGCGAGACGGCGCAGAGCATTCCTCTCCAGCGCCTCAAGACAGCATGGATTTTCGACGCCGCCCGCCAGTTCGGCGCCGACTCGGCCATGGAAGTCGCGCACTGGGCCGCGAAGCTCCGCAAGGCCGGCGTGATCGCATTCGGGATGGGCGGCGACGAACTCGCGTTCCCCGCCGCGCACTTTCGTCCGGCGTTCGATTACGCGCGCAACGAAGGACTGCGGATCGTTTGCCACGCGGGCGAAATCGGCAGGCGCGGAACGCCGTCCGCGAAGCCGTGGAAATCCTCGGCGCCGAGCGCATCGGCCATGGTATCGGCGTGATGCACGATCCCGCGCTCGCCGAGTCGCTGGCGACGCGCCGGGTCGTCATTGAAATCTGCCTCACGAGCAATCTGTGTACGGGCGCGCTGGCCAAGCAAACCGGCCGAGCGGACGCCGCGCTCGCCGATCATCCTCTGCCCAAATTTCTGGAGCGCGGGCTTGCCGTTACGCTCTCGACCGACGATCCAGCGATGTTTCACACCGATCTGCCGACGGAATATTCGAACGCGGCGTCGCTCGGCCTCTCGAACGGGCAACTTCTCGCGCTGGCGGAGCAGAGCTTCAATGCCGCATTTCTCTCGCCGTCCGACAAACGGCCATTCCTGGAAGATTTTCGTGCGGCGGCAAAATCCGCGGGACTGGTATAATTCACCGCTTCAGCAGAAGGATAAAGATGAAAGCACACGTCTGGGTCATGCTGAAATCCACCGTACTCGATCCGCAGGGACAGACCATCCAGCGCGCGCTGGCTTCGCTGGGCTACACGAAGGTTAAGGACGTACGCCAGGGAAAGTTCTTCATCCTGAAGCTCGACAGCACGAGCCGCGAAGAAGCTCAAAACCAAGTCGAGCGAATCGCGAAGGATGTCCTGACCAATCCCATCATCGAAGAATTCCGCTTCGAAATCCTCGAGTAAACACGCTTTTGCGGACGAAACTCCCCGAGCCCGCCGCTCCCGCTACGAAGCTCGGATATGCTAACCTGAATTTGTCTGTTCGCCAGCCCTGATCCAAACCAGCGTTTCGGGAGTCCTGAAGAATGTGCGGGATTGTAGGCTACATCGGGCCGAAAAACGTCGTGCCCTTGATTCTCGACGGTCTGCGGAAGCTGGAATACCGGGGATACGACTCGGCGGGCATCGCGGTCGTGACCCAGAACGGAAAGCTGGAAATTCGGCGCGCGCCGGCGAAATTGCGCAATCTGGAAGAGTCGATCCAACTCGAAGCCGATGGACGGCCTTTACGGCATCGGCCACACGCGCTGGGCCACGCACGGCCGCCCCACGGAAGAAAACGCCCACCCGCATCGCGACTGCACCGGCGAAATCGTCGTCGTGCACAACGGAATCATTGAAAATTATCTCGAGCTGAAACTCCAGCTCGCGGAGGAAGGCCACAAGTTTCAGACGGAGACGGACACCGAAATCATCGCGCACCTGATCGAGAAATTTTCGAAGGATGCGCCGCTCGAAGAAGCGGTGCTGAAGGCGGTGAAGGTCATGGGCGGGGCGTACGCCCTCGTAGCCATCTCGGCGCGCGATCCCAACAAAATCGTCGCAGCGCGGCTTGGACCGCCGATCGTGGTGGGCCTGGGCGACGGATGAATTTTTCGTGGCCAGCGACATTCCCGCGCATGCTCGCACACACGCGAAGCGTGTTTTTCCTGGGCGACGGCGAAATCGCCGTCCTCACGCCGCAGGGAGTTCGCCTGTTCGACTTCGAAAACCGCGAATCAAGCGCGCTCCCCAGCATATCTCCTGGGACCCGATCATGGCCGAGAAGGGCGGCTTCAAGCATTTCATGCAGAAGGAGATTTTCGAGCAGCCGCGCGCCGTTCGCGACACCCTGCTTGGCCGAATTTCGCAGGAAATCGGGCAAGGTGTTCCTCGACGAGATGGATATCAGCGAGGAGGAGTTCCGGAATTTCCGCGACGTGAAAATCGTCGCCTGCGGCACCAGCTGGCACGCGGGTCTGGCCGGAAAATTCATGATCGAGCGGCTCGCGCAGGTTCCGGTGGAAGTGGATTACGGCAGCGAGTTTCGGTATCGCGATCCGATCCTCGACGACCGAACGCTGGTGATCGCCATCAGCCAATCGGGCGAAACGGCCGACACGCTGGCTGCCGAGCGCGAAGCCCGTCAGAAAGGCGCGAAGATCCTGGCGATCTGCAACGTGGTCGGGTCGATGCTCACGCGCGAGGCGAACGGCACGATTTACACGCATGCGGGCCCGGAAATCGGCGTCGCGTCCACGAAGGCGTTCACGGGGCAGCTCACCGCTCTTCTGCTCACCGCATTGCACCTGGGACAAGTGCGCGGCAAGCTGACGCCGGCCGCTTCACAGCACCTGATGCAGGAACTCACGCGCCTTCCCCACAAAATGGAAAGCATCTTGCAACACGATGCCGACATCGAGGATCTCGCGAAGCGCCATTTTCCGCCACACCGATTTTCTCTACCTCGGCCGCGGCATTCACTATCCGATCGCCCTGGAAGGCGCGCTAAAGCTGAAAGAAATTTCCTACATTCACGCGGAGGGCTATCCGGCGGGCGAAATGAAGCACGGGCCGAACGCGCTGATCGACGAAAACCTGCCGGTGGTCGTGATCGCCACTCGCGACGAATCCGATCCTGCGTCGATGACGCGCTACGAAAAGACGGTTTCGAATCTGCAGGAAGTGAAAGCGCGCGACGGCATCGTGATCGCCATCGTCACGGAAGGCGATCGTCTTGCACGCGAAGCGGCCAATCACACGCTCGAAATTCCGGCGGCGCCCGATTTGATCGCGCCGCTCCTCGAAATCATTCCGCTGCAGCTCCTCGCGTATCACATCGCCGTGCGCCGCGGCTGCGACGTCGATCAGCCGCGCAACCTCGCGAAATCGGTCACGGTCGAATAGCGGGTTTTGCCTGCCCCGGTTTTGCCTGCTCCCCCTGCAGTGTCTTAGAATGAGCGCCTATGACGTGCGCATTCCTCTCTCGACGGCATTTCGTCCCTTTCCTCCGGTTGTCGGCGGCCATCGTCGCCGCGGCGTTGTGCGCGACTCTGGCAGGCGCGCAGCGGGCCGAGCAGCCGGATTCCGGCTCAGGGCGCCTGGACTCCATAAAAGCGACGGGATCAGCAAAATTCAGCGCCGCGCAAATCGCTCGCGCTACGGGCCTGCAGGTCGGGCAGCAGGTGACTCGCGAGGAAATTCAGAACGGCGCGAATACGCTCGCCAATCTCGGCCCGTTCACGAACGTTCGCTACCACTTTTTCACCGGCATCTCTGGCGTCCAAATCCAATACGAAGTTGCAGACGCGCCAACCGTTCCCGTCTTCTTCGATAATTTTCCGTGGTTCACAGACGCGCAGATGATCGCGTTCGTCAAAACATCCGTGCCTCTCTTCGACGGCACGGCCCCGCAGCGTGGGAAGATCCTGGACGACATTTCGAATGCGTTGGCCCGCGATCTCCAGGCTCAAGCCATCACGGCGAACGTCTCGCACGAACTGCTCACCCTCCCCTGGAACCAGCAGCAGGTGATGCTATTTCGCGCCGAAGGTGACACCATGCCGGCGGTTCAGAGCGTTGAGTTCAGCGATCCGCTGGCGAACACGGATCGCGCGATTCGCGATCGCATGAGCGATCTGGTTGGAAAGCCGTTCTCGCGCATCGCTCTCAAAATGTTCGAGTTCGAGCAGGTTCGCCCGGTGTACCTCGTGCACGCCTTGCTGAACGTGAAATTCGGCGACCCGGCTGCGCGCGTCGAGGGAAGCAAAGTGGTTGTTCGCGCGCCGGTTGATCCGGGACTCGTCTACACCTGGAACCGCGCTACATGGCAGGGAGACGACGCGATTCCCACTACCGATCTCGACAAACTTGTCGATCTGGCGCCCGGCGAGAGCGCGAATGGTATGAAAATTCAGGCGTCATGGGAAGCCGTACGCACGGCCTTTGAAAAGATCGGCTATCTCGACGTGGCGCTCGATCCCGTGCCGCACCTCGACGATGCCACGAAGAGCGCAAGTTACAATGTGAAGATCACCGAGGGCCCGCAATACCATATGGGCAAGCTCGTCCTTTCAGGACTCTCGATGGAAGGCGAACGGCGGCTTCGCGCCGCATGGAAAATTGCGCCGGGCGCCGTGTTCAACGACAGCGTCTATCAGGAATTCCTGGACAGCGGCATCAAAGATGCATTCGCCGGCCTTCCCATTCACTACCAGACGATTCAGAAATACCTCGACAAGCATCCGGAGAAGGGGGAAATCAACGTGATGCTCAATTTCGAATGAAGGAAGCTGCGCTATACTGCAATCTGCGCATGGCCTCTCCATCACAATCCGAGATTCCCGCAGCCCCGGAGCAGAAGACGCTTGAGAAGCAGGAGAAGCTGCTCGAATCGCTTCGCGCTCTCGATTCCCTGCTCGTGGCCTTTTCTGGCGGCGCGGATTCGGCCTATCTGGCCTGGGCGGCGCACAGGCGCCCTGGGAGCCGGCGCCCTGGCGATCACGGCGCTCTCGGCAAGCTTTTCCGCTGCACGATCGCGAGCAGGCGGAGACGTTCGCGCTCGCAACGGGAATTCGTCACGAATTCATCGAGACTCATGAATTTCGAGAACCCGCTTTACGTCGCTAACAACGCCGACCGCTGCTATTACTGCAAGGACGAGCTGTTCGACCGCATGGAATCGGTCGCGTCAGAGAGAAATTTCAGCGCAATCGCCTATGGCTTAACGCGGACGACACGCACGATTTCCGCCCCGGCCATCGCGCGGCCCGCGAGCATCGCGTGCTCGCTCCGCTGCTCGACGCCGGCCTGAACAAGGCGGAAATTCGTTCGCTTTCGCGCCACGCAGGCCTGCCAACGTGGGACCGCCCTGCATCGGCTTGCCTTTCGTCGCGCGTGCCTTACGGCACCTCGGTCACTCCAGAGTTGCTCGCAAGATCGAACGCGGAGAAGCGGCGTTGCGCGAACTGGGCTTCCGGCAATTTCGCGTTCGCGCTCACGGCGAACTCGCGCGGATTGAATTGGCCTCCGAGGAATTCGAGCGCGGGCTCGACCCGGAATTGGCCCGTCGTATCGCGGCTGGGCTCAAGGAGATCGGTTTCGTATTCGTGGCGCTCGACCTGGAAGGCTATCGCCAGGGCTCGCTCAATTCCGTCCTCAAGCTGAAATAGCGGCGTCCTTCGCGGCTGCACGGAACTTCCCCTTGCTCTTTCTCGTATATTTCTGATAGGAAGGCTCGCGAAGCGATTGCGAGACGGATGTCTTCCTCGGACAAAATGACTCAACCCAGCCAACGTGTCCTGTTTCTTGTGGCGGTAATCACGCTGTCGGCGGCGCTCGTCGCCGGCTGCGCGGGCGGGCCGGGCGTGCAGGGAACGTTCGAGCGCACATTCAACGTCAACGGACCTGTTCAGCTGGAAGTCGCCACCGGAAGCGGCAACGTTCATGTTGCGCCGGGATCGGCGGGCGAGGTCCGCATTCGCGGCGAGATTCACGCGCGTGGATGGTCGGACGATAACGCACGCGAAAAGCTCAGCAGCGTCCAGTCGAATCCACCCGTATCGCAGGACAACAATCTGATTCGCATCGGCACAACGGGCATGAGCTTGGACAACGTTTCGATCGACTACACCGTGACGGTTCCCGTGAACACCGCGTTCCATGGCCGCTCGGGCTCGGGTGACGTCGATGTGACCGGAATCCAGGGACCCGCCAACTTCACAGCGGGTTCGGGCGACATAAACGCTACGGGCATCGGCAACGACGTCCAGGCGACTGCGGGAAGCGGCACGGTGAAGATCTCGAGCGTCCAGGGCCAGACTCAGGTGAGCACCGGATCGGGCGACATCGTGGTTCGCGATGCGAAGGGAGCAGTCCGCACCCATACCGGCTCAGGCACTATCGAAATACGCGAGCCGAACGATAATGTTGTCGCCGATACGGGGAGCGGCGACGTCACGGTGAGCGGCGCCCACGCCGATCTTCGCGTGCACACGGGGTCTGGAGGAATTTCCATCGACGGCAATCCGGGCGCCTCGAATTATTGGGATCTGCACGCCAGTTCAGGCGATGTGAGTCTCCACATTCCGTCCAACGCGAGCTTCCGCTTGTACGCGCGCAGCAGCTCGGGAGACATCGATACGCAAATCCCGATCGTCATGGAAGGCACCACTTCCAAGCATGAATTGCGCGCGCGCATCGGCGACGGCAAAGCTCGCGTCGAGATCGAAACGTCTTCCGGCAATATCACTCTTCACTGATCGCCCGCGACTTCGTCGCTCCTGCCCGGATCTCCACGTCCACGCCATGAGTTGAGTACGGCTTTTCGGCGGCACGCGTTAGAATGCAGGCTCATGGGCGTTGCATTCGAACTTGCCGCCGCGGCTGTTCTGCTTTTTGCTGCACAGGCCCAGGCGCCGAAAACGGCTCCGGCGGGCACATCGCGAGAAGACGGCACGGTCAGCCACGACGCCGGCGCCGAATCGGCGCTGGAGAGGGCCTTCGCCGTCTCGGGAAACGACCGCGCCGCTCTCGTGCGCAATCTCCAGCAATATCTTCTGGAATTTCCGAATGCGCCGCGCAAGCCGGAGGTCTACCGGGCTTTGGTTGAAGCCTGCCAGCGCCTGCAGGACGACGCGTGTGCCTTGAACTATGCCGAGCGTCTCGTTGCCGTCCAGCCTGACAATTCGGACATGATGATGATCGCCGTCACCTACCTTCAGCGCAAAGGCGACGACGAGAGCTTGCAGCGCGCTTCCGGATACATCACCCGCGTGCTCGACCGTGTCGAAAAATCGCTCCCCGACGAGCGTCCCCGTGGCGAGGACCTCGCGGCTTGGCAAACGCGCCAGGAGAATCTGCGCGGCGTCCTCTACTATCTTCGAGGTCAAATAGAAAACTCGCGCCAGGACTATGATGCAGCGTCGAAAGATCTGACGACGAGTTATGCGATCCATCCCAGCGCGAGCTGTGCCGAAATGCTCGGCGGAATCGCCGAATTGAAAGGCGATCCCAACAAGGCGATCGACGAGTACGCGCTCGCGTTTGTTCTCCCCGATACGATCGCAGGCGAAAAAGTCGACCGGCACGAAATCCGCGAGAGGCTCGGCAACCTCTGGCGTGCCCTGCATGGAAGCGACCAGGGACTCGGCGACGCTATCCTCGCTGCATACGACCGCGTGGCGCCAATGCCGGCAGCCGCGGCGGAGCTGAGCGCGAATGCGAAGAGCGTTTTCGCGTTCGTCGCGCATCGTCCGGACGGCACGCCGATGGCCCTTTCAATGCTGAAGGGAAAGGTGGCGGTGCTGAATTTCTGGGCGAACTGGTGCGTTTCTTGTTTGCAGTTGGAGCCTGCCTTCAATGAACTCGCCTCAGCCTGGTCCGGCGAGCCTCAGGTCGTTTTCTTCATGGTGAGCACTGAGGAGGCCGGAGCGGACGCGTCCGCCTCTACGGGGCGACAAAAGTGGGATCTTCCCATGATTTACGCCCCTGGCCTCGACCACCTTCTGAATATCCGCGCGCTTCCCGCCGTGGTCGTCCTCGGCACTGACGGACGAGTCCTCTACAGCATCCAACGCCCGCCGGTCAAAGGCTTCGCTGCTTCCGTCAGCGGCGCGATTCAACAGGGCGTCGGGCCCACCCGTTGACGCTCGCGCGTCAAAGCTCTTTCTCGCTATTTGTCGGTGGAAGCAGGAAACGCCGTCGTCGGTCTCGACCGTTTGCAACTCAACGCGTCGCGGTTTCCGCCGCCGGCCGCCCCTGCGCTTCCCGCGCCGCGAGAATCGTGTTGACGTGAATCTGTACGGTATCCGCTACGCTCCGGGCGTAGCCGCCCGCGAGCGTGATCGCGACAGGCGTCTTGTGGCGGCGCGCGTAATCGAAAACCAGCGCGTCGCGCCGCGCGAGCCCTTCCACGGTCAATGCGAGACCTCCCAACTGGTCCTCGCGGTAGGGATCGGCGCCGCCCAGGTAAAACAGAATCTGCGGCGAAAAATCGTGAAACGCCTTGTGCAGGTGCTTTTCCAGAATGCCGAGATAATCTTCGTCGCCGAGGCCATCGCGAAGGTTGATGTCCATCGTGGACGGCGGCTTCGGGTAGGGATAATTGTTTTCCTGGTGGATCGACAGCGTGAAAACGGTACCGTCGCCCCCGAAAATCGCTGCGGTTCCGTTGCCCTGGTGAACGTCCGTGTCGACCACCATGGCCGTCTCGATCAGCCGGTCAAATTGCAGCCGGCGGATGGCGACGGCCACATCGTGAATCACGCAGAAACCTTCTCCATGGTCGGGATAGGCGTGGTGGAATCCGCCGCCGATGTTCGCCGACCGGCCGTCTTGAAGCGCCCGCTGCCCCGCTAGAATCGATCCTCCCGCCGCCAGCCAGCAGGCGTCCACCAGCTCCTTCGAGTACGGAACTTCCATTCGCAGGATTTCCGTGTAGCTCAGTGTGCCGGTTTTCAGTTTGTAGACGTACTCCTGCGAATGCACCCGCAGAACATCGTCATCGCTCGCCGGCTGCGGCGCTAGAAAATCCTCCGCCGTTGCCAGTCCTTCCTCCAACAGGCGGTCGTGGACCATGCGGTATTTCTGCGACGGAAAGACGTGAGCGCCGAGATGCAGGTCGTAGCGCGCGTCGTAAATCAGCTTGAAGGGCAGCATCGGTCGAGCCTATCGCGAAGAGAACGCGGAAGGCAAACGCCGCGAGTGCCGAGCGGTCGAGCGCGGTTGCTCATGCCGCAGTCAAATCGAGGGAAGAGGCCGCCATCCTCGTGCGGATCGTCGCCTGCCCGCGATCGAACCAGCACGCGATCGTGATACTTTCGAGGGCGTGCGAGTCGCTGCGCTTTACGACATTCATGGCAACCTGCCCGCTCTCGAGGCGGTGCTCGAAGAGATTCGCCGGGCCCGCGTCGATCGCATCGTGGTCGGAGGCGACGTGCTCCCGGGACCGATGCCGCGCGAAACGCTGTCCTGTTTGCTGGGACTCGAAATTCCTGCGCAGTTCATCCTCGGAAATGGCGAGGTCGCCGTGCTGGAGCACATGGCCGGCCGGGTGCCCTCCGCTGTTCCCGAGTCGTATCGCCCGATCATCCGTTGGAACGCGGAACAGCTTTCCGCCGAATGCGAGCGGGCCATCGCCGCGTGGCCCAAAACTTTCAGCACGGAAATCTCAGGGCTGGGCGACGTGCTCTTCTGTCATGCCACGCCTCGAAACGAAAATGAAATTTTCACTCGTCAGACGCCCGAGGATCAGCTCCTGCCGATTTTCTCCGGCGTCGGCCGTCGCTTCGTTATTTGCGGCCATACGCACATGCAATTCGACCGCATGATCGGCGGGACACGCGTGGTGAATGCGGGCAGCGTTGGAATGCCGTTCGGCGAGCCGGGCGCGCACTGGCTTCTGCTTGGACCGGGGATCGAACTTCGGCGAACGGCTTACGACCTCGCAAAAGCCGCCGATCGCATTCGAGCGACAACGTATCCGCAAGCCGAGGATTTTGTCGCGCACAACGTTTTGAAGCCTCCTTCGGAACAGCAAATGCTTGAGCTTTTCAGCCGCGTCGCCCTGAAATGAATCATTTCCAGCGCCGTCGCCTGACGCCAGCAGCATGTGGTACCCTAAGTTTCTGATCGATGCGCCGTGTTAAAGCCATCCTGGTCCTGCTCACGCTTGCCACGCTGCCGCTCGTTCCGCTGGCGCAGGCAAGCCAGATGTCGGCTTGCACATGCAGTTGTGCATGCTGCATGCGGCACGGCATGCAGCGGGCCAATTCCGCGCATGGAATGCACGCGACCGTATACTGCGAGCGCGACCGCGCGTACCATGCATGCGGTTGCGGGATGATGTCGAGGCCGATCGGCTTGAACTTGGGCCTGGCCCCGATTCCTCCGACACTAGTCTCCTCGCTGAAGACCCTCGCGCGGCCTTCCGTTTCTGTGTTTGCGCTTGTGCGAGACGTGCGACAGCCCGCCTCCGGCTTCTTGCCGGACCTCTTCGAGCCTCCGCGAGCCTAGCTCCCTTCCCATTGTCTGGACCGTTCCAGGTCCGGCGGCATCTCGGTTGCTAAGGCCTGAACGCATCACGCCAACCCGCTACCGGTGCAGGTATTTCTCTGCGGTGCGCACGAGCGAAGGTGCGGAGACGGTTCTCGATCAAGTTGGGAGGCGATTGTCAACGCAAACCGGACGGGCTGTCGCCGCCGCCGAGCAAATTGCCAGTTTTGAGGGAGGCGTACGTGCGAAGACTGATGTTCCTTTGGTTCGGAGTCGCTGTACTTTTCGGCGCAAGCGTTGCGCAGGCAACGATTTTCGGAAGCGTGCGAGGCGTGGTACACGATCCACAGCACCGCCCTATTGAGGGCGCGAACGTGACTGTGAAGTCCATATCGTCGCCTTGGACCAGGAGCGCAACCACCGGCGCGAACGGCGAGTTCCTCATCAATGCGGTGCCCATCGGCGAATACGCTGTCACGGTAACGCGTTCGGGATTCGCGAAGGAAACGCAGAATGTCGTCGTTGAGGGCGGAACTGAACCGGTGCTTCACTTCCAGTTGAATATTGCCGGAACGAGCGCGAGCGTAACGGTGTCCGGTGTGCCGGAAATCCAGCCCACCGATTCCGCCACGCCGACCACGCTCGTCAGCCGGCGAGACATAGCGCACACGCCGGGAGCGGACTTGACCAACAGCCTTTCGATGATTACGGATTACGTTCCCGGCGCGTACTTCACGCACGACATGCTTCACGTCCGCGGCGGCCACCAGACCACCTGGCTGCTCGACGGCGTGCCGATGATCAACACGGCAATTGCAGTGAACGTTGGACCGCAGTTCGATCCGCAGGATATCGACTATCTCGAAGTCAATCGTGGCAGCTATGGCGCCGAGTACGGCGATCGCACGTACGGCGTGTTTAATGTGGTCCCGCGCACCGGCTTCGATATGAACAACGAGGCCCAGCTCACCTTAACGGCCGGAAATTTCTACCAAACGGATGCGCATCTCGGTTTTGGCGGCCACACCGACCGCTTGGCTTACTATGCTAGCGTGAACGGCAATCGCACCAACCTTGGCCTCCAGCCTCCCGTTCCCGATCCGGTGCACGATGCTTCGAATGGCTTTGGCGGCTTCGCGTCCCTGATCTTCAACGCCGATCCATCGAACCAGTTGCGCTTTGTAACTTCTCTTCGGCGCGACTACTTCCAAATCCCGTACGATCCCGATCCAAACGACATCGAAAACGGGTCGATCCCCGCGAACGATTTCAGCCCTCAGTGGCCGAGCATCGGCCTTCGCGATAATCAGCGAGAAGCGGACGCGGGCCTGATCTTTTCCTGGGTGCACACATTCAATTCGCGACTGATGTTCACCGTTTCGCCGTTCTACCACTACAACGGCGGCGACTACACGAGCCTTCCCAGCGATGCTCCGGTAGCAACCACAGAGGACCGCGGCTCGACTTACGCCGGCGGCCAGGCCACGGTGCAGGGAAACTTCGCGCGAAACTACGTGCAGGCGGGCTTCCTCAGCTTCTACGAACTCGACCACCAGACCTTCGGCGCAATTTTCAACGACGGCAGCGGCAATTCTCCCATCGGTGACAGGGAGAATCCCTCGGCCGATCTGGAAACCTTTTTCGTCGACGATAAGTTCCAGCCGTTTTCCTGGATGAGCCTCTCCGCGGGAATGAGGCCCACCCGCTTCTCCACTAATTCTGCGAACGGTTTCACGGAAACATCAATCAGTCCGCGGTTCGGCGCCACACTTACGGTGCCGCATCTTCGCTGGACCTTCCGCGCCTTCTACGGACGTTTCTATCAGGAGCCGCCGCTCGAGACCGCCTCCGGTCCGGCGCTCATCGATTTCGCGCAAGGTCAGGGACTCGCATTCATTCCGCTCCACGGCGAATTCGACGAGGAGCGGCAGTTCGGCGTCGACATACCGGTGCATGGTTGGGTCCTCGACGCCGATACGTTCCGCACGAACGTGCGAAACTTCCTCGATCACAACAACATCGGCGCTTCCAGCATCTTTTTCCCCATCACCGTCTCGCAGGCCGTCATTCGCGGCTGGGAACTCACGCTCCGTTCGCCTCAAATCGCGCGCCGGGGACGGATTCATCTCGCCTATTCAAATCAGATCGCCGAGGGCAGCGGCACGATCACGGGCGGCTTAACCGATTTCAGCGTCTTTCCTGAACTTGGACCGCTCGATCACGACCAGCGCAACACGCTCAACCTGGGCGGCGACGTGTCGCTTCCGTGGCAGAGCTACGTCTCCACGAACATCTACTACGGCTCCGGCTTCGCCAACGATTTTCCCGGGCAGCCCTATCCCGGCGACTACCTGCCGGGCCACACCACCTTTGATCTTTCTCTCGGCAAGACTTTCAGCGAACGCTTCTCGGCTTCGCTCAATGCCCTGAACGTCGCCAATCGCCGCGTCGAGCTGGACAACAGCCTGACCTTCGGCGGTTTCCATTGGAACTACCCCAGAGAAATCTACGTTCAGCTTCGCTATAATTTTCATTACTGATCGTGAGGAGATGAATGTCAAGAAGACCGGAGAAATTCAGATCTAAGTTTCCGCGGACCTCATTGTTTGCCATTTTTGCCGTAACGATTGCCCTGCTCTTTGCGGGGTGCGGATCGAAACCCGCCTCATCGGTCCAGCACTTTCATCTCCACGGAACGATTGCGGCGGTGAACGCCGGCGAGGGCTTCGCCGACGTCGCGGGCGACGACATTCCCGGTTACATGGCCGCGATGACCATGCCGTACCCGATTCCCGACGCGCACGTGCTCTCGACGCTGGCACCCGGCGACGAAATCACGGCGGACCTGGTGGTCACCAACCAGGGCCCGCATCTCGAAAACGTCGTCGTCGTAAAGAAATCGGGCCAGCCTCCTCCGCCGCCCTCCGCGTCAACATTCCACATGCCAAAACCCGGAGAAGCAGTGCCTGACTTCGTCCTCACCGATCAAAACGGAAAGCGCCTGCATGTGAACTCGTTTCGCGGCCATTTTCTCTTCATCACCTTCGTTTACACGCGCTGCCCCTTTCCGAATTACTGCCCGCGGATTTCGCACAACTTTGCTGAGATATACGCGGACGTGGTGAAAAACCCGGAGCTGGCTTCGAACGTGCGCCTACTGAGCGTCAGCTTCGACCCCGAGCACGACACGCCAGCGGTGCTGCGCTCGTATGCGGCGTCGTTTCATGACATCACCGGAACAACCCGGCCCTTCACTCGCTGGGATTTTGCCTCGACACCCAAAAAGGAATTGCCTGTCATTGCAAAATTCTTCGGCTTATATTTCAGCGACACCAACGGTCAGATCGTTCATTCGCTCAGCACCAGCCTGATTTCGCCGGAGGGCAAGATCGTCCGCTGGTTCCACGACAACGACTGGCAGCCCGCCGATCTGGTCGCCGACGCGAGCAAAGTTCTCGCAACCGAGCAACACGCCAACGCGACAACTCCGAATCGTGGGCGGACGTCCGGAAACTGACCCGGCGCGGAAGGCAGCGGCGGAAGGCGGAAAAAAGAAGAGCTTCGCCCGCAGCTTTGTGCGGTAACTAAGTCCTAACTCAAACCCCGTCGGAAATGCGCTAGTTCTGGCGTTCGAGGATGAAATCGGGGACGGCAAGAAGCGCTTGCCGGTATTCCGTATCGGGCAGGCCCTCGAGAGCGGTCTTGGCGCGATCTGCGTATTCGCTCGCCAAGTTTCCGGCGCGCGTTCAGCGCGCCTGTCGCTCGCACGAGGTCGCTGATCTCCTCGGCGGCAACGCTCGGAATCCGCGCTCTTCAAGTACCGTCGCCACCAGTCTGCGCCCGTCGTGATTCGCGCGGCCGTTGCTTCCGGCGCTCGCCGTTGCCCGCGCGTCGTCACTCTCCAAAGCGAAAATCAAGGGCAGCGTGACCTTCCCTTCCTTCAAATCGCTCAGCACGGGTTTACCGAGCTGCTCGGGCGAAGCGGTGAAGTCGAGCAGATCGTCGACCAGCTGAAACGCCAGTCCCGCGTTCCGGCCATACTCCGCCATGCGATTCTTCAACTTCCTTCGGCTGCTTCCCCAGCACGGCGCCGAGTCGCGCGCAGCCGCTGAAGAGGCAAGCCGTCTTGCGATACGCCAAATTCGGTGGCTTCGGCTTCGGTCAAATCCATCCGGCCGAGGCAGGTGAGCTGCAGGAGCTCGCCTTCGACCATGTTCTGGGTGAGGTCGATCAGGATATCGAGAATTGCGAAATTGCGCTCGCGCAGGGCCATTTCGAACGACTGCATGTACAGCCAGTCGCCCGCCAGCACGCTCATGTGGTTGCCCCAGCGCGCGTTCGTGCTCGGACGCCCGCGGCGCGTGATGCGCGCCGTCGATCACGTCATCGTGAACCAGCGTCGCGCTGTGGATCAGCTCAACCACCGCGCCCAGCCGGATAGCGCTGGTCCCGCGATATCCCGATGCGCCCGACGACAGCAGCAGCAGAGCGGGACGCAACCGCTTCCCGCCGCCTGCGCAGCAAGTAACTGGAAATTTCCGCGACCGGCTCGATGGCCTCGCCGTTTTGCGCCGCGATCTCGCGCTCCACCAGCAACAGGTCGTCGCGCACCAGATCGAATATTCCTTTGGGTTTGGACTGCGAATGCCATCCGGTCCCTTTCAGCCTACGGAGTCGTGCGCACGGAATATCGAGGCTTGGTCGAAAGCGTCGCTCATGCGGCGTCGCCTTCGCAGCCCATAGCCGCCACCGATTCCGCGCTCCAGCCCGAAAAACCGGCGAAAATTCGCCGCCGTTATGGCTGCCATTTCGTCGCGGCTAAGTCTCTCACATTCGCCGAGGCTTTCGCTACCTCTACCACATGGCCGGCTCGTTTCGTTTTCCGCGCCGGCCTTGCGGCGGCAGAAACGGCGAGTCGGTTTCGGTGAGCAGACGATCGAGCGGAACTCGCGGGCCACGTCGCGCAAGTGCTGCATCTTCGGGTATGTCACGTTGCCGGCGAACGAAATCATGAAACCCATGTCGAGTCCGCGCCGCGCTTCTTCCAGCGTTCCCGTAAAGCAGTGAAAAATTCCGCCCAAGCCCGCTCGAACGCCAGTCTGTTTCGATCATTTCCAGACAATCGGGCCACGCGTCGCGGCAATGGATGATGATCGGCAGCTTCGCGGCGCGGGCCTGTCCGAGCTGCCGCGGAAAGACGCTGTTGCTGCACGTCACGCGGCGAGTGATCGTAGTAATAGTCGAGGCCCATTTCGCCCCAGCCGATTACTCGCGGATGCTTCGCGAGTTCGTCGAGCTTCGCGAAGTTTCTTCGGTGGCGAGCGTTCGCTTCGTGCGGATGGATGCCCACCGTCGCATAGATCCAGTCGTGCTCTTCGGCAAACGGGATGGCCGCGTCAACCGCTCGGGTCCGGTGCCGCTCCCGATGGCGAGCAGCGTCGAGACGCCGGCCGCGCGCGCCCGTTCGAGCATCGCGGCGCGATCCTCGTCGAATTGCGGAAATTCCAGATGCGCGTGCGAATCGATGATTTCCATGGCGCGGTCGCTCTCGAACCGGCCAGTCTACCGCGATGCGCCAAAGCCAAGGAAGTGGTGGAATCGGCGTAAAGGACATGATCCCCCCAAAAATAACCCCACGCCATAAGCCCACCCGACCAAATCACCAGTTACCCGTTTATCGGGAGTTTGCCCACAAACGCCGACAGCCACGCCGAACCGGCGTATTCTTCGTAACATGATCCCGTCGAAACCATCGACCGCTGCTTCGCCCTAGGACAAGAGGATTAACGATCATGCGCTCAGGAATCGTTTATCTGCTGTTTTCGGGCTTGGCTTTGCTCGTGCCACTCCATCAGCCCCGGGCACCCGTCTCCGTTCGCTACACGGAAGGGCTCGCGCATGGGTTTCTGGTGCTGCGGACGCTGCAGGGCAAGACGTTGGCTCACGGCGAGCTGACCCAAGTCGCTCGCGGCAATGTGGTGACGAGTCACCTCGCGTTCCACTTCCGGGATGGCTCGCTGAACGACGAGGTGACCGTGTATTCTCAGCGCCGCCGTTTTCGGTTGATGCGCGACCATCTGGTACAAAAAGGCCCGTCATTTCCACATCCGGAGGACACATCGATCGACGCTTCTGCGGGCCGGGTCGCCGTGAGATACACCGATGAGAACGGGAAAGAGGAAGTCCTGGCCGAGCGCATGAACCTGCCCGCGGACCTGGCGAACGGTCTGGTCTTCACTCTACTGAAAAACCTGCCGCGCGACAGGTCGGAGACGAAGGCCTCCATGATCGTGACAACGCCCAAGCCGCGTTTGGTCACCCTTGTATTTTCTCCTCAACCTGAAGATGCGCTCTCGATCGGCGGCGAAAGGCGTCAAGTGGCCCACTTCGTAGTAAAAATCGAGCTCGGTGGGGTCAAAGGACTTGTCGCGCCGTTGGTGGGCAACGAGCCTCCGCCAGTAAATGTTTGGGTCCTTGATGGGGAAGCACCTGCGTTTATCAGGTCAGAAGGACCTCTCTATCCGGGCGGGCCGGTGTGGCAGATCGACCTGGAAAGCCCGCTCTCGGCAGCCGATGCCACCGAGCGATAACGTCAACGTAATCCGATCGTGAGTCTCCGAAGGCCGGCCCAAAGCGGAAGGGGCACTAACGCGCAGTTGCCTGCCGGACTGGCCCACGCCGCGCTTGTCATACCGCAACACGACGATATTCCCGCGCGTCAAATAATCGGCAATAACCAAAAATGGCTTGTGGTCGAAGAAGGTTTCATCGCGATCGTTCGGCCGACCAAAGTCCTGAGCAGTCGCGTTACCGGACATCATTCGGTCGCGCCGCGCCTTACGGGTGCCATCCCTCGCGTGGAGAAGGGCGGGAAGCGCGCGCCTGCTTGCGCCCCCGTTCTCACTTGTTTACGATGGCAGGCCTGATGATCGGCCAGACCATCTCTCATTACCGCATCCTCGACGCGCTCGGCAGCGGAGGGATGGGCCAAGTCTTCCGCGCCGAGGACACGCGGCTCGGCCGCCAGGTTGCCGTCAAATTTCTTTCGCAACAGCTCGCGAGCGATCCTGCCTCGCTGGAACGTTTCCAGCGCGAGGCCCGCGCCGCTTCATCGCTGAATCATCCCGGCATTTGCACGATCTACGACGTCGGCGAGCATCAGGGTCAGCCGTTCCTCGTGATGGAATTGCTCGAAGGGCAAACCTTGCGCGAACGAATCGGCGGGCGCGCGCTACCCGTCGATTTGCTGCTCGAATTCGGCGCGCAGATTGCCGACGCCCTCGAGGCCGCCCACTCCCGCGGCATCCTTCACCGCGACATCAAGACTGCGAACATTTTCATCACCGCGCGCGGCCAGGCCAAGATTCTCGATTTCGGCCTCGCGAAGCAAACAGCTCCCTCACGAATCGCGGAAGCGATCGGAGCGAGCGGCGCCTCAACCCAGCCGACCACGGACAACCTGCTTCTCACCAGCCCCGGCTCGGCGCTCGGCACCGTCGCCTACATGTCACCCGAGCAGGCTCGCGGCGAAACGCTTGACGCCCGCACCGATCTCTTCAGCCTGGGCGCCGTGCTGTACGAAATGGCCACGGGCCAATCGGCGTTCAGCGGCGGCACGTCCGCCATCATTTTTGACGCGATCCTGAATCGCAATCCCGTTGCACCATCGATCCTGAATGCGGGCGTTCCGCCTAAACTCGAGGAAATCATCGGCAAGGCCGCTCGAAAAAGACCGCGAACTCCGCTATCAGACCGCCGCGGAACTGCGCGCCGACCTGAAGCGCCTGCGCCGCGATTTGGGAGCCCCGGCCGGCTTCGCCGCGCGGGATTCCGGCGGAGGGCCTTTCGCCGCGAATGCTCCCGCGGGTTCTGCCGAGCGCGGTTCCGATTCTGGTCGGACTGGCCCGGTCAGCTCCGGCTTCTCGCGGCCCGTCGTCACGACGGAATCGGGTGCGATTCCCCCTCGAATCGGGGCTGACTCCCGCGCCCTTGGCCGCGCCCGCTGCCGCGGTCCCCGCGCGCAAATCTGCCGCCGTTTATTGGCTCATGGGCGGCCTGGGCTTGGCCGTAATCGTTGGACTCGCTGTTCTCGCGGGCCTTGGCTTGCTGGGCCGTAACCGTCGCGCGGCCCCGTCGTCGTTCAGTCAAATGACGATTACCTCGGTCACGTCGACCGGCAACATTCACTCGACCACTGTTTCGCCCGACGGCAAGTGGCTCGCTTACGTGCAGGACGACAACGGCGGCCACGGCATTTGGGTTCGCCAACTCGCCACCGGCAGCACCGCGAAAGTTCTTTCGGGAACGCCCGGCGAAATCGCGGGCCTCACATTCTCGCCGGACGGCAATTATCTCTACTTCGTTAAGGAGGAAGGCGCCAGCGGCGGAAGCAACACGCTGTTGCAGGTCGCTTCGCTGGGTGGCGTGGCGCGACAGATCCTGACGAACGTCGATAGTCCGATCAGCTTCTCTCCGGATGGCAGACGTTTCACGTTTGTGCGCGACGAAGCAAAGACTTCGGCCTTGCTAATCGCCAATACGGACGGCACGAATCTGAAGGCGCTCGCCACGCTGAAAGACCCTGCCTATTTCCCGAGCGTAGGGCCGGCGTGGTCGTCGGACGGAATGCGGGTCGCCGTCGCGGAAACGCCGGATGGCGATTACTCGAATTACACGATCGAAACGGTGGCGGTCGATTCGGGCGATGTTCGCCCCATCAGTTCGCGCACGTGGGACTTTCCGAGGCAAATCGCCTGGCTGCCCGACGGATCGGCCATCGTCTTCGCCGCTGGAGTTGACCAGGTAAGCGTGAACGCGCAGCTCTGGGAGGTGAGCTACCCGGGCGGCGATCCGCGCCGCATCACGAATGATCTGAACTTCTATAACGGCGCTACTATAACCTCCGACGGCTCGACCCTCGCCACCGTCCAAGTCGCTCTCGCAGGGACGATTTGGGTCACGAGTGTGGGCGGCGCCGCTTCTTCTCTTCGCCGCACCAGGTGACTTCCGGGATCGATCGCGCCGACGGGCTTGCGGGCATCTCCTGGGCGGGTCCGGACAGGCTCCTCTTCGGCTACTACCGTTCAGGAACGATCCACTTCGCGACGGCCGCGCTTGACGGCAGCAATATGCGCGATGTGCCGACCGCGGGGGCCCTGTCTGAGTGGCCGTCCGTATGCAGCGACGGAAAGCGTTTCGTTTTCGGCGGGCAGAATGCCTCTCGCGGCATCTCCCTCTGGCGCTCGGATATCGACGGAGGAGATTCCAAACAGATCACGTCAGGAAAGCTCGACGTGTTTCCGTCTTGCTCGCCCGATGGCAAGTTTGCGGCCTACACCGACGAGAGCGGCGCGGGCGCGTTGATGCGCGTTTCGATCGATGGCGGGACGCCCAGCGTCATCATCAACAAGCTCATCCGGCAGGTTCAGATCTCGCCCGACGAAACCGCCGTCGCCGGGTTCTATCACCCCGACCCGGCTAAGCCGGTCAAGCTCGCCGTTGTAGATCTCCGGGACGGCGAAATAAGCAAACTGTACGACGTGTCCCCTGATATCGCATGGACCGGTGATGGCGGCAGCAAGCTCCAGTGGACGAAGGACGGCCACGACCTTCTCTACCTGACCGAAAAAGACGAAGTCACCAGCCTCTGGGCACAGCCGGTCGGACCCATTTCCGCCCCCACGCAGTCGCCAAGAAGAATCGGAACGTTTCCCGATTCGCGCCACATCTGGTCCTTTGCCGTTTCGCCCGACGGCAAGCAAATCGCGTATTCCAGGGGCGAATACGTCACAGACGCCGTCCTCATCTCGCACTTCCACTGAGCAGGCAAGTTCCGCTTCGGTCCAACAGCTATCACTTCGCTCGAGTGTTGTTTGAAATGGAGGTGCTCTCAAAAGTGAGCGAGTGTTCCGGTTTCCCCGTCCACTTGCCCGAACTCGAAGGGCGGATCGGGCGCTCCCACCGGTGGCGGATGGTGGCGGATTCGTTGACTTCGCTCGACTCGCAAAATAAGATTGCGCCACTATGGCGCAGTTCGACTCCCTGGTCGGCGGGACTTTCTCGCACTATCGCATTATTGAGAAGCTGGGCGGCGGGGGCATGGGCGTGGTCTACAAGGCGCAAGACACGCGCCTGGACCGCTTCGTCGCCCTGAAGTTCCTCCCCGAGGACGCGGCTACCGATCAACAAGCGCTGGAACGGTTTCGCCGCGAGGCCAAGGCCGCGTCCGCACTGAATCATCCCAATATTTGCACGATCCACGATATCGGCGAAGAAAACGGCAGAGCGTTTATTGCGATGGAGTTCTTGGACGGCGCGACGCTGAAGCACCGCATTGGCGGGCGTCCGATGGAGAGTGAGGCGATTCTGTCGCTCGGCATCGAGATCGCAGACGCGCTGGACGCCGCGCACGCCAAAGGCATCGTTCATCGGGACATCAAGCCCGCGAACATTTTCGTCACTGACCGCGGCCACGCGAAGATTCTCGACTTCGGATTGGCGAAGGTCGCTTCAGTGGCGAGTTCGTCCTCTCCAGCGGGATCGGTGAATGCACCGACGCGAACGATCGAAGCCGACGAGTCCGACCTGACAAGTCCCGGCACGATGCTGGGTACGGTGGCGTACATGTCGCCGGAGCAGGTGCGCGCAAAAGCGTTGGACGCGCGCACGGATATTTTTTCGTTTGGCACGGTGCTGTACGAGATGGCGACGGGGGAGCGGCCGTTTTTTGGAGAGAGCTCGGCCGTGATCTGCGAGGCGATTATGAATCGCGCTCCGGTTTCCGCGGTGCGCCTGAATCCCAACGTGCCGCCCAAACTGGAAGACGTCATCAATCGGGCTTTGGAAAAGGACCGCAACCTGCGCTATCAGCATGCGTCCGACGTGCGCGCGGAACTGCAGCGTTTGAAACGTGACACGGATTCCGGGCGCTCCGGGGTGATTTCGGCATCGTCGCCGTCCTTGGGGCAGGGGGCCGCGCTTTCGTCGACACGCACAGCGAAGGCGGACTTGGCAGCGCAGACCGAGAGCAGTTCGGATACTCAAAATGCCGCGGGGTTGCTGGCGCGTCACAAGAAGGTTGTTCTCGCGACGGTCGCTGGGATCGTGGCCATCCTGGGCGTCCTTGGCTACGGCGCATACCTGTGGCTAAGGGCGGCTTCGGGCTCCGGCATCGATTCGATTGCAGTCCTGCCCTTCGTGAACGAAAGCGGCCAAGCCAACACAGACTATCTCAGCGACGGCATCACGGAAACATTGATCGACAACCTCGCTCGCGTACCGCAGCTCAAAGTGAAATCGCGCAATTCGGTGTTCCGATACAGAGGCAAGGACGTCGATGTGCAGAAAGTCGGAGCCGCACTGGGAGTTTCAGCGCTGGTGACAGGACGAATAATGCTGCGCGGCGAAGATGTGGAGATCAGCGCCGAATTGACCGAGGTTCGCGACAATGACGAAATTTGGGGCCAGCGATACAGCGGCAAGAGCGCAGACGTGATTCCGTTGCAACAGCAGATAGCGGGCGACCTGGCGCAGCAGTTGCGGCCGAAGATCAGCAGCTCACAGAAGCAGCAGGTGGCCCGGCAAGGGACGCAAAATCCGGAAGCCTATCAGCTGTATTTGAAGGGGCGTTATGCCTGGAGCAGGCGAACGTACGCGGACCTGCTGGCAGCCGTCTCCTACTTCAATCAGGCCATCGCCAAAGATCCAGGCTACGCGCTTGCATACTCGGGTTTGGCGGACGTCTATACGGTTTTACCGGGATACGGAGGCAATCCAGCGGACGATTACCCCAAAGGAGACGCCGCCGCGCGGAAGGCGCTGGAATTGGATCCTACTTTGGCGCGGCCTCACGCCGATCTGGCAACGAATCAGTGTGAGCAGTGGGATTTCGCCGATTGCGCTGCCGAATTCAAGAAGGCTTTGCAACTCGATCCCAACGACGCCACGATTCACCAGTGGTACGCTGAGAGCCTCACCGGGATGTCGGGCAGGCAGGAGGAAGCTGTTGCCGAAGCCCGTCACGCCCGCGAACTTGATCCACTATCTCCCATGATCGGCTATGCCGTCGGGGCGACTAACATTTGGGCGCGACACTACGACGAAGCGATCACAGTCTGCACGGAATTGGCCAACGACAATCCCACGTTTTCCCTCGCGCACCGATGCTTAGCCAACGCATATTGGGGGAAACGGATGTACCCCGAGGTAGTCACCGAGTGGAAAATCACGGCCAAGCTATCCGGGGACCGCAGGGATGCGGAGTTCGCGTCGGCATTGGAGCAGGGCTTTCGATCAGATGGCTGGAGGGGGGCGCTTACGAAGGCGATTGAGACGCGTGAGGCACAGCGCAAGGCCGGATATTCATCGGCGTACGAGATTGCCGAGCTTTTCGGCGACCTCGGAGAAAAGGAGCAGACGTTGCGCTGGCTCGAAACCGCGTATCAGGAGCGCGACAGGCAAATGCCGGGCCTGCAGCTCGACCCTTCATTCGAGTTCATTTACTCCGATCCGCGCTTTGCTGAGCTGGTGCGCAGGGTAGGCCTCCCTCAGTAGCGACGCGGTGGCTAGATGCGACCACTTCCTCGAGGCGACAGGCTAGCGGGAATTACGATTGGGAAAGTCCTGGTTAGTCGGTAACCGAACATTCGCGGCGACGAAGCTGCGAGCCCGCCAGTCGCGTCTTGACGAACTGGGCTAGGTCTTCGCCGTTCAGTTCGCCTGGCGGGCGCGTTCGGCCAGCCGCTTGAATTCGGGATCGTCGTGGAGGATTTTCAGATCGGGGTCGCGCGTACACCAGTCGGTGTTCGAATAGCCCGCCGCGACCGATCGCCGGAACGTGTCCAGCGCCTCTTCCTTCATGTTGAGGATTCCGTACGTGCAGGCCGCGTTGTAAAGAATGCCCGAATCCGCCGGCCGCATGGCCACGGCGATCTTGACGTGCATGGCCGCGCCTTCTGTATCGCCGAGATTCGCCAGGTCGGCTGCCAGCAAAATGCGGGCGCGAACGTCGTCGGGAAAGCGCTGAAGCTGCTCGCGCAACACGTCCATTTCGCGCCGGCGCAACCGCTCGACATCGGCCATGCGGCCCAGGCGTTCGAGCGAATTGATCAACGGGACCAGCGCGTTGTAATCGTTGCTTACCACTTGAAGCGCGCTCTCGGCCAGCCGCGCGGCTTCCTCATAGCGGCCCGAAGCGAAGTAGGCGCGCCCAAGGACGTCGTGCGCTCCTTCGCACTCGTGCTGTTGCGCGATGGCCTGCAAGCCGAGCTGGATCGCTTCGTCATAGCGCTGTTCCGCGAACAGGATCCGGGCGCGCGCGGAGAGCACCTCCGGCAAATCCGGTCCCAGTTCCTCCGCCTTCGCGCAGGCTTTCAAGCCCTCCTCGATGTACTCGGGCTTCTGGCTGTCGAATTCGTGCTTCTGGCCCCAGGCATGCGCGATTCCCGCGTGGGCCAACGCGAAATTCGGGTCCAGTTTCACCGCTTCCTGATACATCGCGAGGGCGTATTCGAATTGCCTCTGGCGAAGGTAGTTCCGCCCGCGCAGGTAGAAGTCGTAGGCCGCCGGATTCGCCGTCGGCTTCTTCGCGATCACCTTCTCTTCCTGCGGCGATAGCGTAATCGCGAGCGCCTTCGCGATGCTCAGTGAAATCTCCTCCTGAATCGCGAAGACGTCTTCCATCTGGCGGTCGTAGCGCTCGGCCCAGACGGAATGGCGCGTCGCGCTCTCGACCAGCTGCGTTGTGATGCGCAACCGGTTCCCGGCCCGGCGAATCGAGCCTTCCAGCACGTACGTCGCGCCCAGCTTTTCGCCCACCTGCGGCGCCGTCACCGGCTTGTCGCGGAACGGGAGCATCTCGGAGCGGGGAAAAATCTCCAGGCGCGCGATTTTCGACAGCTCCGTGATGATGTCCTCCGTCATTCCATCGCGGAAATACTCGTCTTCCTTGGCGCCCCCGAAATTTTCGAAATAGAGCACCGCCACAGTCTTTTTCTTCGACACCGGAGGCGCCGCAACCGGCACAGGGCCGCTGCGCGACGGCTGAGCGCTTCGCGCCCCGGAATCGAGCCGCGCCGAGGATTCCAGGTCGCGCTTCAGGCGTTTCAAGTCAGAGCGAATTTCTGCCGCCGTCTGACAGCGGAAATCCCGGTCCTTCTCGAGCGCTTTCGCGATGATGCGATCCAGTTCCTGTGGCGCCTTCGGGCTCCTTCTGGTAACCGGCTCCGGCGGTTCGTGCAGGATGCGGTCGAAAATAATTGCCGAGGTGTTTCCCCGAAACGGCAACACGCCCGTCGCCATCTCGTAGAGCACGACTCCGAACGAAAACAAATCCGTGCGGGCGTCCAGCTCCTCGCCGCGCGCCTGCTCGGGTGACATGTATGCCACCGTGCCCAGCGTGCTGCCGGGGCTGGTCAAGTCTGCCACCAGGGCGCCCACCGTAACTTCCGACGGCATATCGGCGAAATTTGGCGCGTCAATCGCGGCGCGGCGTGCGGCCTCTACTTTTGCCAGGCCGAAATCGAGAATCTTGGCGCGCCCTCGCGACGTCACGAAAATGTTGGCAGGCTTGATATCCCGGTGAACGATCCTCTCGGCATGGGCGGCGTCAAGCGCGTCGGCAATGTCGATCGCGAGCGAGACGCACGTGGCAAGGTCGAGCGGGCGCCCGGAAATTTTGTGCTTCAACGTCTCGCCTTCCAGGTATTCCATGGCGAGAAAGGCTTTGCCGGCGTCTTCGCCAATGTCGTAAATCGTGCAGATGTTGGGATGGTTCAGCGCGGATGCGGCCTTGGCCTCGCGCCGAAAGCGTTCGAGGCTTTGCCGGTCCTGGGCCACGCCTTCCGGGAGGAATTTCAAGGCCACGTAGCGGTCGAGGCGCGTGTCTTCGGCCTTGTAAACCACTCCCATGCCCCCGCCGCCGAGTTTTTCGAGGATGCGGTAATGCGAGACAGTCTGTCCTGAGAGCGTTTGAGCGTCCGCCATTGGTGGCGGCCATATTAGATTGCCCTTCGGGGCAAGTCAACGAGAGCCGCGAGAGCAGCGAGAGCGAAAGTCGATCCAATGGACGCGGGCGCGTAAGTGTCGGGATTCTTCGGGCTTGCACCAAAGAGGGTGGCGGAAAAAGAAAAGGGGCGGTTGCCCGCCCCTTCCCTTCAGTCTGGAAAAGTAACAGCTGCCAAGCGTTCTCCCGCGTGAGCGGGTGAAGCTGACCGCGACAAGTCTCGCGAGTTCAGTTCTGTGGTTGTGCCTGTCTTGCGACAGGCGGCCTACCTTGCGGTAGGCAGGCCTCGCGTGCCTCGTCAAACTTGCGCCTGCCTTGCGACAGTCGGGCTTAACGGGCCACGCTTGGCCACCACGGGACCAGACCTTAGGGCTCGCCGTGATGCTGCGCCATTCCTAACTTTGTCGAAGCCGCTCGACCATCCTCGCTCTGAATCGCTCGTCAAACTTTCGCTTGCCGTGCCGTCCCGGACTCAGATGATTGGAACGTCCTGACGCCACCTTTGTAACTCGGCTCGCAAATACCGTCAACCACACCGAAGCGAATTTCCGTTGTGGAAATTTAGGAAATGTGGAAATCGTGGCCGGCGAATTTTGCCGCACGAGAGCGGGTCTGCACGGCGGGCGTGTCAGCGAATGTCCTCGGGGCAGGCCGGCAAACCCTTCACCGTGGGCCCGCTCCCGGATCCGGGCATCTTCCGAACCATGTTCGAATCGGCGCTAGGCATCCGGCGAATCAGGATATGCGCGCAGGAACGCGCATCAGCGCGCGGCTGAACTCCGTGAAGATACGGACCGCGGTTTTTCGAGTGACCGTCGGGGAACGGGTTCAGTTGCGCAGCGCGATTGTTGAGCTCGCGCAGCGCGCTCGCTTGATTGCTCGGAAGCCCTTGAAACACGCCCGCGTGGTCCGGCTCACCTTTGGGCAGGCTTGGCGCTTGGGCGCCTACGGGCGGGTTGGGAAGAAGCGAGAGCTGAGTGAGAGGCCCGGCCAAACTTGTCTGAGCCGCCGCAGGATTCGGAAGGCAAATCAGCCAAAGAAGAACCGTGAGAGCAGAAAAGGTTGCAGTTCGCATGCTCCGTCTCCGCCAAGAAGATAGCACAAACTTCGATCTGCCGTCTGTGAATTCCGAACGAGGCTACGAGAGAGTAGGAAGAGGAACTCGTCACTCTGCGTTGGATCGCTTCGGTAGTTTGGGACGCCACTGGGAGAGGTTGTTCGCGTAGAGTCCGATGCAGAAGAGATTGGCGGGGACAAAGCCAAACTGAGCCGTGCGGATGCCGATCCAGCAAATCACGAAGCTGTTGACGCCGGCGACGATCCAGCCGTGCCACATCTTCTTCCCGACCAGCACCGTCGAGACGATCGTCAGCACACACGAGAGATAATCCAGTCTCAGCATCTTGCTCAGGCTAACGAATCGCCACCCGCGTGGCGACTGGTCAGGCGGACAGGTGTGGCGGACAGGTTTGGCGAACCGCTTGATGCCGATATGGTTCCACGCCACATGCGAGACTCGCCGGCAACGGCCCAGCCGAGGAAGTGCCGCACGTCGAGAAGTTAACAGTCCACAGCACACGGCGAATCGTGGGAGCTCCGCGTTGTGTTTTGGCCCTTCGGTCCTGGGCCTCGGGGGTCTGCGTGCGCGGCCAAATACTGCCCGTGCCCCCGTATCTCTGCAACCTGCTTCGTGCAGGAATTTGCAGCGGAGCCGCCCCTCGTGCTTTGATTCCACTGATGAAGGCATCGACAGCCAGAACCATCGCGTTTGACGTTCTTTGTCGCGTCGAATCGGAAGGGGCTTACGCAAGCGACCTGCTCCACGCCGAACTCACCAGCGGGACGCGCGCCGGGCGCTCGAAGCCCATCAAGCCGGAGGACGCTGCGCTCGCCACCGAGATCGCGCTCGGCGTTTTGCGCTGGCGTCGCCTTCTCGATTTCCTTCTCGCTCCGCAACTGAAGAAGCCGATTGACCGTCTCGACGTGCCCGTCGCCATCGCCCTGCGCATGGGGCTTTACCAGCTTCGCTTTCTCCAACGCATCCCCGCTCGCGCCGCCGTCAACGAGTCGGTGGAACTCGTCAAACGCGCCCGAAAATCCTCGGCCGCGTCTCTCGTCAACGCCGTTCTCCGCCGCGCCGCCAACAACACGGTCCCCGATTCGCTTGGTGACTCCGTAGGGGCGGGTCTGAGACCCGCCCGGGGGCTTACCCTCATACCGGCTGTTTCGCTCAACGTTCTCGACAACGATCAGCTGACCTCTCTGGCGCCCGCTGACCGCCTGGCCATCCTCCATTCTCATCCCACGTGGCTCGTCGAACGCTGGCTCGCCCAATTTGGCGAGCAACGCACCCTCGCCCTCCTCGACGCCAACAATCGCCCGCCTCGCCTTGCCGGCGCCCTGCACGATCCGGAGCATCGCGATCAAATCGTCGCCAGCCTCGAAGAGGCAGGCTTGCGCGTCGAGCCCGGCGCCTTGCTGAAGAATGCATTTGCCGTCGGTGGAGGCAGCGTTGTCGGCACCGGCGCTTTTCGCGGCGGCCTCGTCTCCATTCAGGACGAAGGTTCGCAAACCGTCCCGCTGCTTCTCGGCGTGCGGCCCGGCGACCGCGTCCTCGATCTCTGCGCTGCCCCTGGCGGCAAGACCGCTCCTCTGGCACGCGCCGCCGGGGACACCGGTCTGCTCGTCGCCGCTGACTGCCACGCTCATCGCCTGCGTGCCATGCGCGCCCAGTTCGAGCGCCTCCATCTCGCCGGAATCCATATCGTCGAACTCGACGCGGAGAAGCCGCTTCCCTTCGGCAAACAATTCGACCGCATCCTCGTCGACGCGCCCTGCTCCGGCACCGGCACTCTTGCGCGCCATCCGGAAATTCGCTGGCGGCTCAAACCCGAACAGCTCGCCGAATTCCATTGCCTGCAAACAGCGATCCTCTCCTCTGCAATGGAAGCGCTCGCGCCGGGAGGACGCCTCGTCTACTCCACCTGCTCGCTCGAGCCCGAGGAAAACGAATCCGTCGTTGCCGAAGCGCTTTTTCACAGCAGCGTACACCTCGTTTCCGCAGGCGAAACAGCCGCTGCTCTCGCCCCTTACCTTGCCCCGGGTGTCGATCCACCCTCGCTCTTCGATTCCTCCGGCTTCTTCCGCACGTTTCCCGGCGCGCACCACACCGACGGCTTCTTCGCTGCTATTCTTGAGGCCTCATCTCAGTTCGAAGCGGAACCTCTCATGCCGCCAACCTTCACTGGCACGTGGAAAGCCGATCTCGCAAAGACGAGGCTGATTGGCGGTCATCCAAAGGAGATCATCGTGAAAATCGATCGTACCGAGCCCATGATCTCTGCGGATATGCTCTTCACCCCGGTCGAGGGCGCGCCGCACAGGATCGAGTTCAAGGGGCGCACCAACGGTGAACAGGTTGAGAACCTCGTTCTAGGAACCACTTGGCGTAGCACCATCCGGTGGGTCGGTTCAGAACTGCTTATCGAGTCGCATGTCAGCCAGAACGATCGGCATTTCCACTTCCGCGATTTCTGGTCCCTATCCGACGATGGCAAGGTCCTCACGATGCTCCATCGCGATGACGACCTCGCCGGTCAGGTCACTGTCCTTAACAGAATGTAGCGACCTCTTTCTATCCGATTCCGGACTGACCTTCGCCGTCTTAGGCTTCGCGCCCAGCACAGCTCGTCACGAGCAATCGGTCTGGTCACGACATTACACGTCAATTGCTCTGATCCTTACCCTGGGTACGTAACGATGTAGAATGAAAATCGATGACCAAGAAAGCAATCTCTCCTGGCGCCCTCCACCGCGTGCCAGCCGATTTACGTAAAGTTCTCATTTCTGACCCAGCGGCGCGGGCAAAATGGGAGGATATTACGCCACTCGCGCGCAATGAGTGGATCTGCTGGGTTATCTCGGTCAAGAAACCGGAAACCAGAAGGCAGCACATTGAGCGCGTACGCACAGAACTTAAGGAAGGAATGCGCCGGCCTTGTTGCTGGCCGGGCTGTCCTCACCGCTGAAATAAGCACAGTCAGAGCAATGTCCGGTTCGCCGTTACACGTCCACTCCCCGGACGTTATTCTTGGAACGGAGTTGGCGATGACCGCGTGCCGCCAAAAGGTTCTCAAGAACGCGTTGCGCGATTACCAGCCCATTTGGCGCATCCGCTCCAGGATGATTTCGCTGTAGTGAATCATGTGATCGGGCCGTCGCTTCAGGGGCAGCGGCAGAATGGCGGCCAGCTGGGCAGAGTGTTGCCGGTCGATATTGCTGGCCGAGGCTCGGTAGTAGTATTCACACGCCGCCTCCGCCCCATAAACACCCCGTCCCCACTCGACCACATTCAGGTAAAGCTCCAGAATACGCCGCTTGCCGAGGACCATCTCGGCCACCGGGACAAGCGTGACTTCGGCTCCCTTGCGCAGGACAGAGCGGCCCGTTCCGAAGAAAAGATTCTTCACAAGTTGCTGCGTAATGGTGGACCCTCCGCGAATCCGGCCGCCTTCCACGTCGTCTTTCGCAGCGACTCGTATCGCGTGCCAGTCGAATCCATGATGCTGATAAAAGCGCGCGTCTTCCGCGGCGATCACGGCATGCTGGAGATTGGGTGAGATACGGCTCAGCGGAACGAATTCGTAACGTTCGCGATACGGCGTGCGCTGAATCCAGGCTTGAACGCGACGCTCCATGTGCACCGCGGTGGTCGGTGGGTTGAACCATCGGACAGCCACCAGCATCAGCGTCGCGAGCGACCAAAGAAGCGCCGCTCCGATGAGAAGCCATCGAAGGAAGGACCGGAGCAAGTTCTTTCGAAAAATCACCTCTGGAGATGTGCCTCGGTTTTCCGCCACGCCTCAGAATAATCGTTTGGCCTCGTCCGACATAGCATTCGATAAGGCTCCGCGGCTCGAGACGCACCAAGGACCTTTCAGGCCGCTAACGTTACAAAGACCTGTCGGAGGCCTCGCTGCGGGTTGATCGGAATCAACGCTGAACTGCTTCCTTTTCCTTGCGCTTCCTCCATATCGTGCTAATTTGATCGGGTGGACAAGAAAATCGCCGCTGGAGGAGGCAAACCGTGAGCCTTCGCAAACGCCTCCATTGGATGTTTCGCATGGCAGGCGTGCTTTTCATTCTCGCTTCTGTCGCGTTCCTAAGCGCGATCACGGCCATGCGTTTTGCCATTCAGGGACGCGAAGTGGTCATGCCCGAAGTGGTCGGCATGAAGGCGATTCCCGCGCGACAGACGCTGCAGGGCCGCGGTCTCGGCCTGAAGGTCGAGGACCGCGTTTACAATTCCCTTCCCGCTGATTCCGTCGTTCGCCAGAGCCCGCCCGGAAACATGAAGGTGAAAATCGGTCAGTACGCCCACGTGGTGCTGAGTCTCGGGCCGCAGCGCGCCGACATTCCTAAACTTGAAGACGCCAGCCTGCGCGCCGCGCGCATCGACCTGCTTCGCCGCGGGTTGCAGGCCGGCGAAATCTCGAGCGTCTATCTTCCCGGCTGGGATGTGGACCAGGTGATCCAGCAGGACCCGCCGCCGGGGACGATCGACAATGTAAGCCCTCACGTGAATATTCTCGTGTCGCTCGGCCCGCGTCCGCCGGCTTACGTGATGCCCAACCTCGTCGGGCTCTCGCTCGCCAACGCGGAGGCAAAACTGAAACCCGCCGGCCTGAAGATCGAAAAGGTTTCCCTCGCCGCCGTGCCCGGCGCCACGCACGGAGATGTGCTGAGTCAAACGCCCAATCGCGGCCAGCGCGTCGATGCCGGCTCCAGTATCGAGTTGCAGGTCGCCGAATGAGAAGCGCGGTCGCCATGCTAGAATCCGGCCGGCTGCATCGCGCGCCCGTGCAATGCGCGAGACCGGAAGAACATTCATGACATACGCCCGGGTCGAAATCGCTCCCTCGATTCTTGCTTCCGACTTCACGAAGCTGGGGGAAGAGGTCCGCAAGGTTGAAGAGGGCGGTGCCGACGTGATTCACGTCGACATCATGGACGGCCATTTCGTGCCCAACATTTCGCTCGGCGTGCCGGTCGTCATCTCGCTGCGCAAAGCAACCCGTCTCCCACTCGATGTGCATCTCATGATCCAGCAACCCGAGGAGTACATCGAGGACTTCGTCCATGCCGGTGCGGACCGCGTCCTCGTGCACCAGGAGGCTACGCCCCACTTGGATCGTGCTCTCGAGATGGTTCGCGAAAATGGCGCGCAAGCCGGCGCGGTGCTGAATCCCTCGACGCCGATTGTGATGCTCTCCGACGTGCTCGATAAGCTCGATACGGTGCTGGTGATGTCCGTGAACCCCGGGTTCGGGGGACAAAAATTCATCCCCAATTCTTTCGAGAAAATCCGCCAGCTCGCGCAGATGAGAGCACGCTATAATGCGGCCTTCCGGATCGAAGTGGACGGCGGAGTCGATCTGGACAACGCGGCGGAGTTGATTCAGGCCGGGGCCAATACACTCGTAGCGGGAACTTCGATTTTCCACACGCCCGATCCAGCCGCGGCGGCGCGAAAAATGCGCAAGCTCGCCACCGAAGCCTTGAGTCAGCGGGTTTGAGGTTGCGATGACACATCTCAGGGGTTGAGAAGGTGAAAACGTTCATGGCTGGATTCCTCGCGCGCTGGACGGCGCATAAATCTTCGAACCGAAAATGCTTTTGGCTGATTTTGTGCGCCCTTCTGGCGGGTCCCTTCTCTCTTACCGCGAAGGCTCAGGCCGTCGAGGCCCAGACCGGAACCAGCGGTGGCAAGATCGAGCCTTCCAAGACTGAAGCCAAGCCGAGCAAAAAGAAAATCAAGGTTCACGTCGTCAACGAGGACAAGAAGAAGAAAGCCACTCCCGACGTGACCCAGCAGTCCGTCGCTCCCGACAAAGTTCTCTACGAGCGCGCGCTCTATTCCATCAATAAAGGTCATTACACGGAAGGCCGCCTTAGCCTCCAGACCCTCATCAACACCTATCCGGACAGCGAATATCTTGCCAAGGCCAAACTCGCCACTGCCGATTCCTACTACAAGGAAGGCGGCACCTCGGGAATGACGCAGGCGGTCGAGGAATACAAGAATTTCATCATCTTCTTCCCCTTCCTTGACGAAGCCGCCTACGCCCAAATGCAAGTCGGGATGGCGCATTTTCGCATGATGGAGAAGCCCGACCGCGACACGACGCAAGCCCTCGACGCCGAGCAGGAATTTCAGACCTTCCTCCTCAAGTACCCACGCAGCCCCCTCGTCCCTCAAGCCGAACAGCACCTGCGCGACGTTCAGGAAGTCCTGGCCGACGGCCAGTACCGTGTCGCCAAGTTCTACTACCTGAAGCAGGATTTTGCGGCCTCCGCCGCGCGGCTCATGGACTTGGTCGAGCGCTACCCGCTGTATAGCGAGACCGACCAGGCGCTCTGGATGCTCGCCGACGTTTACTCCCGCGCCAGGAAAGTTTCCCGCAACGAAGACGAAAAAAATCACTGGGCGGATCTTGCCGGCGAATGCTACGACCGCATCGTGAAGGATTACCCGCTGTCCAGCCTCGCCCCTCAGGCGAAAGACCGCCTGCAGTCCATGGCCATGCCCGTGCCCTCGCCCGATCCCGAAGCCCTCGCGCGAATGAAGAGGGAGCAGATGTACGACAAGGAGCACCATCCGGCGGAAACTGTCGCGCTTCTGCGGCTCCCGCTCAGCCTGGTGAAGTCGAGCCCGTCCGTCGCGCAATCGGCGCACTTTGGTTTGCCCAACCTGAATCCGCCGGACGACGCCATCTCCGCCCACGACGTCCTGCTGCAGGGCGCGAAGGGTCCCGACTTCAACGTGGCCAACCAGCAGCTTCGGCCCACCGCTCCGCCTCCGGCCGACAGCGACTCCGGCACTCCGGTCGATGCCAACACCTCCAGCCCTCCGACCGACGTCCCGCAAGGCACCGGTATCGGAGTTCAGATCATCGCGCCCACAACCGGCTCCGATGCGCCGCCTACGGCGCAGCCGAACGAAGGATCCGGATCGGCTCCCGCGCCGCAGCCAATCGAAAATTCTCCTTCTGGAGTCTCCAACATCAACGGCGCTCCCATCACCGGTGCCGCTCCTGCGGCCGCCGCAGCCTCTTCCTCGAACACGGCAGACCCTCCGGCCAGTGCCCAGCCCCCCGCGGCAACTGCGGCAGCAACGGGAACGAAAACTGCCGCCGACTCTTCGGAAAACGCCAAACACGACAAGAATTACAAAACGCCCAAGCTCGACGACAAAACCGAATCCAGCAGCAAAAAAAAGAAGGGTATAAAGAAGATCATCCCCTGGTAGGGCGCTCGCTCGACCCGCGCGGCTCGACCCTGGTACCTGTCCTTTTTGCCCTGCTAACGCCTCAAGCACTCCTGTCCCTTGACTTCGTTGACGCCCCTCGATGCGGGTGTTAGCAATAGACGATAGCGCGAGCGTGTCTCTTGAGCACGCGCGCACAGGGGAAATCAGTGCCTAGAGTTCTGGTCGCCGACGATAACGCCAACATCCAGAAAATGGTCGCCCTCGCTCTGGAAGAGCACGGCATCGACGTCGTTTCAGTTGGCAATGGCGAAGCCGCCGTCCGCCGCATCCCGGACCTCGCGCCCGATCTCGTTCTTGCCGACGTCTTTATGCCCGTCCGCAATGGCTATGAAGTCTGCGAGTTCGTCAAGAAAGACGAACGCTTCTCGCACATCCCGGTGATCCTCCTCGTCGGCGCATTCGATCCTCTGGATGAGAAGGAAGCGCGCCGCGTTGGCGCCGATGGCGTTCTCAAGAAGCCCTTCGTCCCGCCCGATCCCCTGATCGCAATGGTCGTTTCGGCGCTCGAGAAAAATCCCAAACTCGCCGCCCAAATCGCGAAGGAACGCGAAGCCGCGCAGCCGAAGCCGGAGCCGGCGCTTCCTCCCATCGCTCTCGAAGCTCCTGCCCGCATGGCCCCCAAGCCGCTTCCCGACTTCCCCGAGCCTTCTCCCGAAGAAGCCGCCCTGATTTATGGATTCGAGAAAAAATCCGCGCATTCCGGCCAGGAAGACGCGCCCACGCGTTTCGCGCACAAACCGGAAGAAACGGAAGAGGAGTTCGACGAGAACACCACTGCGAACGACTGGCGCCGCACTGCCGCGAATTTCGAGGTTCCCGAGGAGCTCGGCTCCAAGCCAGCCTTTTCGACCGACGAGGAATTCGGCCCGGTTGTCTTCCCTTCCGAGCGCGACGTTCCTCCGAAGCACTATCCCATGGTTAGCGACGATGTGACCGGCGATGAGGAAGACGCACGTCCCCGCGCGTCTTCTCCCGCTCGCACCTTCGAACCGGCGCTGGTAGACGAAGCCCCTTTCGAGCACGCCGCTTCCAGCGCGCAACCGGAACCGGCAGCCTCACCCGAGCCTCTAGCTCCCGAGCCGTCGCTGGAGGCAACGTCGGAAGAAACCGCTCCTGCCTCGTCTGAATATTCCGAAGAATCCTGGATGTCCGCGATTTTCGGGAAATTCCGTCGCCCGAAGCCCGCTAAGGAAGAGCAGGACCATACGGCCGAAAATTCCGAAACGGCTCCTGAGTCCGTCGCCCCGCTTTCAGCTTCCGCTCCCGCGACCAGCACGCCGGGCGAGCCCAATCGTGCGCCGGAAGAAGAGCGGGTTCTCGCGCGCGACGAACGCGCCAAGCTCGATTCCTGGTTCGCGCCGCATCCGTCCGTTTTGCGCGATGCGCACGAGCCTTCGCACGCGGCTCCTTCCGCCTTCTCGTCCGGACCGCTGGAGAACCTGTTGTCGGCGCCGGCTGACTCCGCTGCGCCTCGCAGTTCGGAAGCCCACCGGCAAGCCGATGCTGCCCGGCCCGCGTCGTCACCTTCTTCCGGTTTTCCCTGGACCGACGTCACATCGATGTCATCCGAGTTCGAAAACGACGCGCGCCAAGCGTATTCGGCTCATGATGCCCGGACAAGCCGATGAGCCGTCGCGCGACTTCGCAGGGTCTCCCGTCGAGGCGAACGAGTCGCAGCTGCAAGCGTTTCTGCCCGCGCCGGTGGAAGCGCCCGCCGACCAGGATTCTGCTGACGATCCGGCAGTTCACAGTGTGCCCGCCGCTCCGCTCTTCACGCCGGCATCGCTCGAATCCATGGCGGAAACTGCCGATGACGCTCATTTCGGAACCTCTTCGGGAGAGCGCATCCTGACCGCTCCGCCGCCCAATCGCGAAGCACTCGCCGGCATCCCGTTTTTGGCTCCGTCTTCGCCTGCGCCGCTCGAGAGCAATCCAGTCGAATCGGACACCGCCGAACACGCCTCCAGTTCGTGGGCAAACGAACCAACGACACACGACGCATCTTCGGTCGAAGAATCCGCGGAGCCGCGAACCGATCACGCCGTCAGCCACCCACCGGCTGAATCAACAACGCCGGCCGCCGCTGAACCGTCGAGCGCTGCCCCCGGGGCCTATCCGTCCGTCGATGCTGTCGTTTCCAGGCTCCTCGAAAAACTCGAGCCGCGCCTGCACCAACTGCTTGCCAAGGACGTCCTCAAGCCCCTCGTCGAGGACTTCCTCAACCAGGAACTCACCAACAAGAAGTAACCGCTCCAACGAGTAATGTAGTGCCAGGGCCTTCAGCCCGGCAGGTTTAAAACGTAGCGGCCCCTTTTTGCGCGGCAAGCCTTCTGCTTGCCTCGGGCACAGAGCGACCTCGTGCCCGCGTCGTTACTCGACGATCGCCCCGGTTAGGCTTTCGCGATGCGGAGGTGGCGGGCGTCGGCGATGGGGGCCTCGATGGCGAGCGAGCCGTCGGCGAGGCGCGACGATCGGCCGTGGCTGACCCGGTACTCGCCTTTCTCCAGGCCGCGAACAAAAAGCGCCGCCGTCTTCACGTGTCCGGTGGAATCCTCCATTTCAAGCTCGAAGGAATTGCGCGGCTTGTCCCACGTGGCACGGACGATTTCGCCCTGCGTGGCTTCGAAGTCAATCTTCTCATCGACGAAGCGAAGGCGCTTGCGCACGCCGTCTTTCAAGGTGACGACGAGCTGATCATCGTGCTGACTGCGGCGCGATTCGACGGCGCAGCCGCAGCCGGTGAGGCCGAACGCAGGGTCGCTCACGACGTAGCTTTTTGCCGACCGCAGAAATCCCCACAGCCCCGGACCGCTCTCGAAGGTGCGCGGCGGCTCGTTATCGAAAATTCCCGGCGTGCAAATGAAGTGATTGAATCCCATGCCGTCGGGCAAGACGTTGTGCATCACGCTCATCACACCCGCGTACCCCTTGATGAACGCGTCGGGATCGCCGGATTGCTCGAACCAATCGAGCAGGGCCATGCCGTTCAGCGAGGCGTTGTACCAGCAGCAGATGTCGCCGCGCTTGTCGTTGCCGTAGCGGAACCAGACGGGCTGGTTCCCTCCGCGCAATGCTTTGAGCACCTGCGCCGTTTTGCGATTTTTCGCCGTGTCGCCGAAGAACTTCGTGAAGAAGTACACCTGCTCGTGCGCGGTTTGATCGATGATCAGCTCCGAACTGTACGGATACGGATCTTCGACCATTTGCTGGTCGCAGTCTTTCATCTGCGCGAGCAGATTGTTGTACTCCTGCTGCCAGCCTTCGGCCTTGATGTCGTTGAGGATGTGAATCGAGTTTGAGCCTTCCATCAGGCCGATGTGGCGCCATGGTCCGGTGCTGAACCATCGCATGCAGGTGTGGTACGACATGCGGAGATACTCTTCGGGCTTCTTGCGCGTCAGCAGGCCGTAGCGCTTTCCGATGCGATAGAGCGCGTGATAAATGTTGGCGGGATGGACGTAGTTGTAAGAACGGAACGTCGCCTCGGAGCGCTCCTTGGTCCAGTCGCCCCAGCCGCTCGAGGGATAACGGTCTTTCCAGTAGAGCGACGCGCGCACTTCGTACGTCTCGGGATTCTGGATGTACTTGAACAGGCAGTCCGCCACGTACGTTTCGAGCGCGTCCACTTCTTCTTTTCGCGGGTAATGGACGTTCTTCTCCGCCAGGAAGAGCGGCTCGGAAAATCCAGCCTCGTCGCTGCCGCCCACCTCCCACACCGCATCGGAATCGAGGAACGTGCTTCCAATACGGTAGTCAAATGGCAGAAACCCGTGGAATCGGTGATAGGGATCGTCCGAATCCTTGTAGAACTCGCGGTCCACAACGAATTTCCCGCGCGCCTTCAACAGTTCGGCGATGTCCGGGATGCAATAGAAAACGAGATTCGTCCAGCGGCCGTCACCGTAATGCAGTCGCATGCTCTTCTGCCCGCGTCCGCGGAACGAAAGCGTCAGGAGAGTCTTCTCGCCCTTGCGCTCCTGCTTCGCGACGGTGATGTTGTCAGAGAGCAACTTGATCTTGTCGATGGCGGACTTCGACTTGAGCTCCACCAGCGCGTCCGTTCCCTCCTGCACCACCATCGACGGAAGCACGCGAATTCCCAGGTTCCCGGCGGCGTAAATCTCGTCGCGAATCGCTTCGTAGCTCGGAATAAGCGCGAAGCGCACCTGGTACGCCTTCTTCTCGCCCGCTTGCAGGACGAGCGACGTGTGGCCATTCACCCAGGGATTGCTGTTCCAGCGGCGCTCGTCCTTCGTCGCCCCGGAGTGAATCGCGAGGAGATCGGGTCCGCGCCAGCCCTGGGTATGCTCGTGGAACGATGTCTTTTCATCTTTGTAGATGCACTCGAGCGGCGTGTCTCCTGTCGTATGGACCAGCAGGAACGGCGCATCGCCCAGCGGCCGTTGCACTAGCGCATACGAGCTGTGCCCCGCGATGAAGTGGTGCACCAGCACCTTCTGTTCGTGAATCAGCTTCTGCCGCACCGGCGTCAACTCGAAGTCGACGTTGCCTCCGCCGCTGATGGCTTCCCGGCCACCCGGCTCGTAGTAGAGTTCCGCGTAATCGTCGTTGACCATCAGAGGCAGCGCCAGTTCGCCGATTTCCAGCACCTGGCCCGTTACGTTCTCGATTTCGATGTCCCACAGCAGCGAACTTCCTTCTCCCGCGCGGTATGCCATCTTCAGACGGTAGCTATGAATTCCCTCCTCATCTCGCGCCGCTCCGTTGTAGATCACGCTGAAAACGTTGTCCCGAAAACTGACGCCGCGCACGTCGACGGATTTCGCCGTAAGTTCGCGCCTCCATCTTCCTGACACCTTGAAAATGTCGTTTTGCCCGAGCCGCGCCGGCTGTAACGGACCGTTCAGCGCCCAAACCGTGGTCACCACATCGCCCGTAAACCGCGAATCGAACGGATCGATCCCCGGCGTGTTGATCTCGTTGCCGATGAAGTTCGTTCCGAATTGATCGCCCTTGCGCTTGATCGAGGAAATCGAAGCGTAGCGCTTGTCGAATCGGACGATCATCTCGCCCGCCGTCATCTCCACCTGGTAGTTCTCGTGTTCCGCCAGCAGTTCCTTCGACGATCGCGCCAGGATGCGCGCCAGCCGCTCCTGCTGCTCCTCTTGTTGTGACCCAGACTGCTTCGCACTGGCCGTGCCCGCCAGCAGCGTCGCCGCGCCCGCCGCACTCACATCCCTGAACAACTCCCGCCGCGAAATCTTGTTCGCCATCTCCGCTTTCCCTTCCAGCGCATTCGTCCCGAACCACGCTGTTCACGGATCCGAGGGAGACGCTGCCTGGCCTAAGGCTTCCTGTGAGGGCTTGCTACGCCCGTGCCAACCCCGGCCTTTGCAAACGAATGGAATTTATTTCCGTGTGGAATGAAAGGTCAAGAAAAAAGTAAACGTTTTCTCACCGCGTCACTTGAGAGCTGATTCGCGAAAGTGCTCCGTGCCCCCGAGTCGTCAGGCATTCCATGGATCCACAACCTGCACTCCTGTCCCGGCGAAGTCGCTCACGTTGCGGGAGACGATCGTCAAATCGTGGTGAAGCGCAGGGCGCACGTCAGATTTGGTGGCTTTCGAAAAAATCAGCGACAATTTTGGTTTGTCCTACCGTATAATATACGGAAGGAGGATCGAGCATGGACAACCTCAACCCGGCAGTCCCTTCGAACGTGGCCCAGGCAGCGGCAGCTCTCTCCCGTCCGGAACCGATGCGACGGGGCTCGCTCTATGAACGCCGCATGAAGTGCGGACAAGCGGCCTGCGCCTGTCAACACGATCCCAAGGCGGCCCATGGCCCCTATTTCACCCTGACGGAAAAGGTCGAAAGCAAGACTCGCTCCCGCTATGTCGCTCCCGCGCAGGTGCCGGTGGTACGAGGACAGATTGAAGCGGGACAGAAATTTCGAGAGCACGTCGAAGCCTATTGGGAGGCCTGCGAGCAATGGGCCGATGAACAACTCGGCACGGTGCCCGCCTCCCGAGTGGAGGCGGAAAAAAAGGGCTTCAGACGAGTCTCGAAAAGGAAATCTTCCGGGAGATCGAAACCCTCTTAGGTTCCTCCTCCGTCGCCGAACTGGATTTCGAAGCCGTGGAGACGGCCGCGCGCCGGCAAGCGTTGTCCTTGGCCGCCCGGGCCTTGGAACAGAAGCTCAACGCCGACACCAGCGATTATGGGGGACCGGCCTTACCCTGTCCCTGTGGCGGTGTGGCCTGCTATCACGGCCGCCACGAAAAGACCTTCGAAGGCGTGTTGGGAGCTCTGCACCTGAAGCGGGCCTACTACTACGATGACCAATGCCAGAGCGGATTCTGCCCGCGCGACCGCGATCTGAAGCTGGAGTTATTTTCGCTGACACCCGGCGTTCTGCGCATGACCGGCAGTGCCGCCGCGCTATTGAGCTTTGAAGAGAGCAGCACGATGTTGCACGATTTGGCGGGAGTCGAAGTGAGCACAAAGCAGGTTGAACGGGCGGCGGAAGCCCTGGGCGCGGAGATCGCGGCGGATGAACGCCAGCAGGTCGAGCGAATGGGCGAGGTGGCTCCCACTATGTATCTGGGCATGGACGGAACCGGAGTGCCCGTGCGCAAAGAAGAAGTGGCCGACCGCGCGGGCAAGCAGCCCGACGGCACGGCGAAAACTCGCGACGCCAAGCTGGTCACCATCTGGACGGCGGAATCGCGCGATGCGGAAGGCCGGCCGGTGCGTGATCCGGGATCGATCACCTATTCCGCCGCGATTGAAAGCGCCGCCACCCCCGACACCAGTCCTGAACTGTCGGACTTTGCCGCGCGCGTCCAGCGCGAGGCCAGCCGTCGCGGTTTCACCGCAGCAGCGCGTCAGGCCGCGCTGGGAGATGGTGCGGTCTGGATTTGGAATTCGGCGACGGAACTGTTTCCGCAAGCCAAGCAGATTCTCGACCGCTATCATGCCAAAGACTATCTCAGTCGGGTGGGGAAGATCATTCATGGGGAGAGCGCCGAGGGCAAACAGTGGATCGAGGAACGCTGCAGCGAACTCGACGAAGGCCGCTTAAGCGCCATAGTGCACGTGCTGCGCAGCCACGTCGATCAACACAAAGAGGCACGGGCGTGTATTCACTACCTCTGGACGAATCGACGGCGCATGCGCTACCCCGAATTCGAAAAACAAGGGTACTGTACCTCGACCGGCGTCGTGGAGTCGGGTTGCAAGGTAGTAGTCGGGACCAGGCTCAAGCGGGCAGGCATGCACTGGACCGTCAAAGGTGCCAACGCCATCATTGCGCTCCGCTGCTCGAAGCTCAGCGGACGATTCGAAGATTTCTGGGAACGTCGCTCACAGAAAAAACAGGCGGCCGCATGAGGTCCTCCCCCAAATCTGACGTGCACCCGAAGCGCAGTTGCCGCCAGCAAACCATCGATTGTGGACAGAGCCTTTCCTTCCATTTTTGCTCGAGCCGCGAGCAAGCCCCATCTGTCCGCCACGGCCATGTCGATGGGCAAGATTCGGCCGGCAAACCTGATCCGCAGTTCGGTTTCCACCCATGTTTCCAGGCGCGTCCGCCGTCTGCCCTGAGGCACCGCTGCCAGCCCTTTGCGAATTCCTCCCAGCGTCAGAACGCTCAAGTACAGCAGGCTCTCCTCCGCTGCTTCCATCCACTCCAGCACACTGGGTTGGGGTCTGATGCGCACAAGCTCCGAAATGCAATTCGGGTCGAGCAAATATCCACTCATAGCCGGATGTCTCGCGGCTGGTCTTTCTCCCTTTCGAGGCTCAATTCCAACCCGACGAGCGGCGACTCGCGGAAGAATTGCACGATGCTCCTGGTCTGCCGCGCTTTGCCTGCCAGTTGCCCATATTGCTCGTCGGAAATCATGACCACCCGTTCCTTGCCCTGCCGCGTGATGAATTGGGGACCTTCGGTTCGCGCGCGGCGGAAGACCTCGCTGAATCGTGCCTTGGCGGTTTGAACTTGCCAACTGGGCTCGATCTTCGGCTCGTTCGCCTTCCCTCGTGCCTGTTTGCTGCGCCGCTTCTGCGTCTTCGCCATTTCCCTCTCCTGACTAGTCTGACTAGTCATAATCTAGCCTGCTTTCCTGTTCCGCGCAACAGCAGACCAAACGAACCCTTACACAAACGAACCCTTCATTTGACGCACTCCGCGCGCGCCGCTTATATTGATTGTTTCATCGCGACGCAAATTTCATCCGTGTAAGCGCGCGCAAAGCGAAGATGCCCCGAGAAATACCCAAGGCGTACGAGCCGCAGGAGATCGAGCAGCGCTGGGCCAAAGCCTGGTTCGACGAAAAATTGTTCCGCGCCGAAAATTCCGGCGACGGCCCGCGCTTTTCCATCGCCCTGCCGCCGCCGAACGTCACCGGCTCGATCCACATCGGCCACATGCTCGAGCACACGCAGATCGACATGCTGGTCCGCTGGCACCGCATGCGCGGCCACCGCACGCTCTGGCTTCCCGGCATGGACCACGCCGGCATCGCCACGCAATTCGTCGTCGAACGCATGCTGGCCAAGGAAGGAATCAAGCGCCAGGACCTGGGCCGCGAGGAATTCGAGCGCCGCGTCTGGAAATGGAAGGCAGGAGAGCGGCGGCGTCATCAAGGAGCAGATGATCCGCCTTGGCGCGTCCTGCGATTGGACGCGCGAGCGATTCACGCTGGAGCCCGCGCTCTATCGCGCCGTGCTTCGAAGCCTTCCTGCGGCTCTATCGCGAAGGCCTGATCTATCGCGGCCGCTACATGGTCAACTGGTGCCCGCGCTGCCAGACGGCCATCAGCGATCTGGAAGTGGTCCACCACGAGCGCACCGGCGAAACTCTGGCACATTCGCTATCCGCTGGTCGAAGCGGCGGCAAGCCCAGCGCGACGAATTTCTGGTCGTTGCCACGACGCGCCCCGAAACCATGCTGGGCGACACGGCCGTCGCCGTGCATCCGGACGACGAGCGCTACCAGCAGCTTCGTCGGCAAAAGAGTCATGCTGCCGCTGATGAATCGCGAAATTCCGATCATCGCGGACACCTATGTCGACCGCGAATTCGGCACCGGCGTCGTGAAAATCACGCCCGCGCACGATCCCAACGACTTCGAGATCGGCAAGCGCCACAACCTGCCGGAAATCGACGTGATGACCGCCGACGGCCACATGAGCGAAGCCGCCGGAAAATACGCCGGCCTCGACCGCTTCGCCGCGCGCGGGCGCATCGTTGCCGATCTTGAAAGAGCTTGGCCTCGTTGAAACGATCGAAGGACACATGCACGCCGTCGGCATCTGCGACCGCTGCAAAGCCGATTGTCGAGCCGCGCATTTCGACGCAGTGGTTCATGAAGATGGCGCCGCTCGCCGAGCCGGCCAAGCAGGTGGTGCGCGAAGGCCTGATCGAAGTCGTTCCCGACAATCAGCGCACCATTCTGCTCAACTGGCTCGACAATATTCGCGACTGGTGCATCTCGCGCCAGCTCTGGTGGGGCCATCGCATCCCCATCTGGCATTGCGCCGATTGCAAGGAGATGGTTCCCGCGCGTCGATTCGCGCGTGGAAATCGTCGACGGCCACGCGCGCGCCGCCAGCGTCCCGACAAAATGCCCGAAGTGCGGCGGCGCGAAGCTCACGCAGGATACCGACGTGCTCGACACCTGGTTCAGCTCCGGCCTGTGGCCCTTCTCCACGCTCGGCTGGCCCGACGACACGAGACCTGCGCGACGTTCTACCCCACCAGCCTGCTGATCAGCGGCTACGACATCCTGTTCTTCTGGGACGCGCGCATGATCATGATGGGCTCCACCTGATGGCCGACCCGAATTTGAACAGCGGCGACATCTTCGGCGCGAATTCCCTTCCGCCAGCTCTATCTCCATTCGCTGGTGCGCACGGCCGAAGGCGCGAAGATGTCGAAGACGAAGGGCACCGGCGTCGATCCGCTGCAGATGACGCAGCAGTACGGCACGGACGCTCTGCGCTACATGCTGGCCAGCATGGCCGCGCCGGGCACCGACATCATCCTCAGCGAAGACCGCATTCTCAGCGCGCGAGCGTTCGCCAATAAAATCTGGAATGCGGCGCGTTTTCTCTTCGTCAACCTCGAAAAAATCGAAGCTCAGGGAATCTCTCTGGAAGAACTGGCCGCGCCCGAGGTTCGCGCGAACGCGCGCCGTATCCGGTTCCCGGCGAAGCAGCGCTCGCGCATCGCTGGATTTTCTCGCGGCTGTCCTCCGTCTCCGCGCAGGTGAACGACGCGCTGGAAGACTTTCGCTTCCACGAAGCCTGCCAAACCATCTACCACTTTTTCTGGGGCGATTTCTGCGACTGGTATATCGAGTGGGTCAAGCCGCAGTTGGCAGAGCAAGACCGGCACTTCGCGATCCCGGCCTGGCGAAATATTTTCGCGGCTTTCGACGCGGCTCTGCGCCTGCTGCATCCTGTGATGCCCTTCCTCACGGAAGAACTCTGGCATCGGCTGCCGCAGCGCGCCGGCGCATCGCGGGTGGCCGCCGAGGCGCTTGCGTCCTCGCAATTAGCCGATGGCGTCGGCGACACGGCCACGCCCGGACCGTTTCGATTGCGCTGGAAGATTATCCCCAGCCCAATTCCGATTGGTCCGATCCCGCGGCGGCAGCGGAAATGGCGCTGCTGCAGGAAATCATCGTTGCCGCGCGAAATATTCGTGCCGAGCTGAAGCTCGATCCCAAAAAAAAGGTGCCGGCGGATTCTTCATCGACCGACGCGGCCGTCCGAAGAACAATTCAAGCAAATCTCGAGCCGCTACTGCGCCTCGCGACTCTGTCCGATCTCCACATTTCCGCCGATCGCCTCGATTCCACCGGCGCGGCGATTCGCTCCACGGCGCAATTCGATCTGCGCATCGCCTATGGGGACGTCGTGGACAAAGCCGCCGAAATCGCCAAGGCGAAAAAGGAAATCGAACGGCTCGAAAAGGACGTGGCCTCGAAAGAGGCTCGCCTGGACGACGAAGCCTTCCGCAGCAAGGCTCCCGTCGAAGTGGTCCGCAACATGGAAACAACCCTCGCCGAGCGCAAAAGCGAGCTCGCCAAGCTCCGCGCGCGCCTCTCTCAACTCTCTTCGTAGACTTTTTGCGCTTATCCTCGCCGCACCGCTCACGCTTGTGGCTGCGGCGGCGGTCGAGTATCCTTCCAGTTCCCTTCCATGGCGACGAAACAAAAATCAACACTGCCCGGGACTACCGACCGGCGCATCGACGCGCTGCTGACGCTGCTGGCCGAAAACGCGACGATCGTGATCAGCGGCGCGAAGATCGCGCAAGGAAATCGGCGTTTCGCGACAGCCGGTCTGGCGCTGGATTCGAGCTGCTGCGCGAGCTGGGCGTGCGGGTAAAAGGCCATCCGCGGACCGGCTACCACATCGAGCGCGTTCCCGACATTCTGTTGCCGCAACTGCTGAGCCACCGGCTGCACGGCACGCTCTTCGCGCGCCGCATCCTTCATTTTTTCAAAGCCGACTCGACCAACACGTCGCGATGCAGCTCGGCGACCAGGGCGAGCCGCACGGCACAGTCGTTATCGCCGAGGAACAGACGGCGGGACGCGGCCGCGCAGGGCGCTCCTGGCACTCCGAAAAATCCGCGGGCATCTACTGCACGATCCTGCTGCGGCCGCCCATCGCGCCGCCGCAGGCGCCGCTTCTGACGCTGGTCGCGGGCCTCGCGGCGCGCGACGCCGCGGCCGAAGAACTCGACTGCCGTCCCGGACATTCGCTGGCCGAACGATGTGCTGATCGCGAGGCAAAAAGTTCTGCGGCATTCTGACGGAGATGCACGCCGAGCCGGACCGCATGCATTTCGCGGTGGTTGGGATCGGCATGAACGTCAACCAGTCGAAGATGCCGGCGGAGCTCGCCGACATCGCGACGTCGCTGCGCATCGAAACGGGCAAGACGCATTCGCGGCTGGAAATGCTGGTCCGGTTGCTGCGCCACCTCGACCGCTACTACAATCAGTTTCATCGACGAAGGGCCCGGCGCCGATTCTGCGCGCGCTTCGCCGAGGTTTCGAGCTACTCGCAGGGAAAGCGCGTGCGATCACCACGAGCGCGGAAACGTTCACCGGCATGACGGCGGGTCTCGAGCCGAGCGGCGTGCTGCGCGTGCTGCGCGACGACGGGCGCGGAATCGAGGCGGTAATTTCGGGCGACGTGCGGAGGCGCTTGATCGATGCTGCTGACGCTCGACGTGGGCAATACGAATACGGTGCTCGGCGTCTTTCGCGAGTCGAAGCTGATCGCGCACTGGCGGCTGACGACCGCGCGCGATCAGACCGTGGACGAATACGGCATCCTGACGCGCAATCTTTTTACGCTGGCCGGACCTCGACGCCCGACGGAAATCCACGGCGTGATCATCAGTTCCGTGGTGCCGCCGCTGAATTGGACGCTGGCGGAAATGTCGCGCAGCGTATTTTGAGCAGAAGCCGCTGTTTGTCGAGCCCGGCGTGAAGACGGGCATGGCCGTGCTGGTGCGATAATCCGCTGGAGGTTGGCGCGGACCGCATCGTCAACGGCGTGGCGGCGTTTGCAGCAATACGGCGGGCCGTGCATCGTGGTCGATTTCGGCACGGCGATCAATTTCGACGTGATTTCCGCGCGCGGCGAATATCTCGGCGGAGCGATCGCGCCCGGGCTTGGGAATCGCGTCGGAGGCGCTCTTTGCGCGTGCGGCGCGGCTGCCTCGCGTCGAAATCAAGGATCCCGGCAAAGTGATCGGCACGAACACGCCGCGCACATGCAGTCGGGACTGTATTACGGCACGATCGACATGGTCGACGGCATGATCGCGCGAATCAAGACGGAGCTCGGCGCCGAAGCGGCGAAGCTGAACGTGATCGCAACGGGCGGGCAGGCGGCGCTGATCGCGCGCGGATCGAAATACATCCGGGACACGGACGAATTCCTGACGCTGAACGGGCTGCGCATCATCTGGGAGCGAAACCAGGAGAGCGTGCGCGAAAGGGCCGGCGCGCAAAAGAAAACGCCAGCTCTCAAGCGCCCCGCGTGATCGCCGAGACACGATCTCCCGGAACGCCAGTCTGCCCGTTTCGAGTCCCCATGCTTCGTCACCAGCAGCTTTAACAGGACGCTGAAAAAGTCAAACGGCAGCTTCAGGGGTTAAGACCCCTGATACAAAACGCCCACTTACGGCGGGGTTAAAACCCCGCCCTCCTGAAGACAAGGCGTTTTTCAGTAAGCTGTAAAGGACGATGGAACCATTCAACTATTTCAACTACTACACGGAAATCGAGGAGCACTTCTGGCGTAAACGCGGCGCTCACCTCCTGGTTTCGCCGCTGGATTGGGCGATCGTCGAAACTTGGCAGAAGGCGGGGATTCCGCTGCCGGCGGTGCTCAAAGGAATTGACCGGGCGTTCGAGAGCTGGAGCCGTTCGCGACGAGGGGCGAGCGGGCGTCCGCTGAAAAGTTTGGCATACTGCGTTGACGCGGTGCTGGAAGCGGCGACCGAGGCCCAGGAAGCTGCCGCGGGGAGCGGACCACAGATTCCGTCGTCACGAAGCAGCAGCGAAGCATTCTCGCGCGACGAACTGAAAAAATATTTCGAGCGGAATGCGCAGCGCTTGCATCGAGCTGCCGAAAAGCAGCGGGCTGGCCGGCCCGGGCTGGCAGCACGGCTCGAGGAAACGGCCTCGCGCCTGGAAGAGATGCGGGCGCTGCTCGATCCGGCGACGCCGCTGGATCTGGAAGACCTGGAACGCCGGCTGACCGTGCTGGAGGAAAAGCTGAGCGCGGGGCTTTCCGCGGATGCGGATGAAACTGAACTGCTGGAGATCCGCCGAGAAATGGATCGCTCGCTCGCGCCCTACAGGCGTAAGATGTCGGCCGAGCAACTGGCGCAGCTCGAACGGCAGTACACGCAAAAGCGGCTGTACGAACATTTCGACGTGCCGCGGCTGAGCCTGTTCTATCTAACGTAGCGCCCGTGTCTGACTAAAATGAAGCGCCGCTTTGATTTCAAGCCTCGGCAAAAGCCGCACGCCGCAACGTCCGCTTCCTCGCCTCCCGAGCCGATCGACGTAACCATCGAAAAACTGATCTACGGCGGTGACGGCCTGGCGCATCACGAAGGCGCCACCGTGTTCGTGCCGTTCGTGTTGCCATCGGAACGCGTAGCGGCTGAGCCGCTCGAACGGAAAAAGGATTTCGTGCGCGCGAAGCTCGCGCGAGTGATCGAGGCGTCGCCCGAGCGCGTCGAACCGCCCTGTCCGCATTTCGGTGTGTGTGGAGGCTGCGATTACCAACATATTCCCTACGACGCCCAACTCCGTTACAAGACGGAAATTCTGCGGGAGACGCTGCGGCGGACGGGAAAGATCGATTGGACAGGCCAGATCAAGAGTCACGCTTCCGAGGCCTGGCGATATCGCAATCGCGCGCAGTGGAAGGTGAGGCCGGCGGCGACGGGCGCCGCAGAAACGGGCGCCGCGGAAAGCAATGCGGGGGGCCCCGCGACAATGGAAATCGGTTATTTTCGCGCGCATTCGGCGTTGCTGTGCGCCGTCAGGGATTGCCCCATTTTATCGCCCGCGCTGCTGAAGGTTCTGTTTTCGCTGCGCGATGCGCTGGCGGCCGGCTCGCTTCCCCGAGAATTGCGAGAGATCGAAGCGTTCACGAATGAGGATGCGAGCGGCGCAAGCGCGCGCGTGCTGCTTACGCTGACCGTCTCCGGTTTCCCATCGCGCGTTGCGGAACACGCCAAGACTATTCAAGCGATGATTCCGGAAATCGAGAGCTTGCTCGTTCACGATCCCCGCCAGGATCGCATGGAGCTGTTCGGCCCCGGATTTCTTCACTGCGCGGTAGGCGGACGCACGTATCGCGTGGGACATTTCTCGTTTTTCCAGGTAAATCGATTCCTTGCCGAGGAATTGGCCCGCGAAGCTGCGGACAGCGAAGAGCGTGGCGAACTCGCGCTCGATCTGTTTGCTGGTGTCGGGCTCTTCGCGCTGCCGCTCGCGGAGCATTTTCAGCAAGTGATTGCCGTCGAGTCGAATCCGGCGGCGGCGCGCGACCTGGAAATCAACGCGCGCGGAAACCCCGCAATCGATGTTCAGACAGCGGACGTGGAAGAGTTTCTACTGAAATTCAGGTGCGTACCCGATCTGGTGGTCGTTGACCCACCACGCGCCGGACTTACGCCGGAGATTGTCCGGCGCCTCGTGCAAATCGCGCCCCATCGGATCACGTACGTCTCCTGCGAGCCTCCCACGCTGGCGCGCGACCTGCGCGGGTTTCTCGAAGGGCGCTACGAAATATCGAGTATCGACCTCTTCGATCTCTTTCCGCAGACAGCTCACCTGGAGACGGTTGTGCGGCTCCGGCGGCTGAGATGAGATTGCCGGCGTTGTGGATTGCGCTCGCGTTTGCGGGCGGCATTCTCGCGTCGATGAACGATCCGCCGTCGACAAGGATTCTGATTGTGGCGAGCGTAAGCGCTCTGGCAGTCGCGACGGTCGCGATCCTGTGCAAGCGGCTCGTCATCGCGTGGGACAGCTTTGGGTGGGCCGCGATCAAGACAAGCCTGCCTTCAAGACCCTCATCGCGGAGGCGCGCACGCTGGGAATTCCGGTGGTCCACAAGACGGCCGGCGCGGAATTCGATTGGGGTGGCGCTACGGTCGAGGTGCTGTGGCCCCGGAACTGGCAGCCGGTGGCAGGCGCTACGAGGACGACGGTGTGCTGCTGAGAACGGATCGCGACGGCGCGGTAACGGCGCTCATGGACGGCCGCGAGTTCCTCGTCCGCACCTTCGTCGCGCCTTCCTGGGTTGCAGCGCCTACTTCTCTTCCGCAGACTGCTCGTCGCGCCTCAGATATTCCTTGATGATGCGGCGAGCTTCGTCAGCCTGGGACTCATACACGTAGATTTCGACGCCGTGCGTGGAGCCGTCGCTCCAACCGGCCTCGTTCAGCGGAAAAGGATCGGGACTGGAGGGTCCGGGAATCGAAATCCCCGAGCTTTCCAGAAGTCCGCGAATCACCAGGGCCTCCGACTGACTGCCCGCCGTGTAGGTAACGACAGCCCGTTCGTTTTCAGGACGTTCGGTCATAGGCCCATTCTAGCAGTTTGCAGAGGCAGAAAGGTTCGGCGTCAGGAGATCCCTGCGCACCGGCGGCCGGATGTTCTCGCCGCAACCCGCGCATGCTATTGCGCGCGATGTACAAGCCCCCAGTTTTCAGCGCGTGATGCACGCGGTGTACAACCTGCAATAGACGCTGCTCACGCATCCCTGCTCCTCATGCAGAAGTACCTCCGCTTCGAAGGATTCTCCCGATGAACCGTTCAGTAGCCCCAGCGCGCGCGAATCCACATCCGCAGTACGAGAGCTGCGAGGCCGATGATCGTGCCGATCAGCGCTTGATATTCGCGATTGCGGTGATACTGAGCCCAGGAGAATTTCGCGGAAGATGCGGAAGCGGGATCGGCTGAATGAAGCCTTTGAACGAGGCTCGGAAAAAACAGAGGGACGTGTGCAGCGTAATCCTCGAACGCAGCGCCGAAGCGCGCGCGAAGATCGCGCTCCTCGTTGCGCATGACGGCGTAATAGAAAACGCCAAAATAGACCGCGACAAGCGCACCGGCGATCCAGGAATGTCCCGCGACGATAAAGCCCGCCGCGAGGAATGCGCTGCCGAAATAAAGCGGATTGCGCGACCATGCGTAAGGGCCGGACGTGGCGAGCTCGCGGTCTTTGCGCAGGTAGCCCGAGGCGGCAGCGCGGATGGCGAGACCGGCGGCAGCGACGACTGCGCCGTAGACAATCGAGCGAAGCGTAGGCGAAGCGAGCAGCCAGTAGGCGGCGGCGACGAAGTATCCCGCGCGAACGCGCCAGCGCATCCAGAACTTGCGTTGACTCACCGGGCTCGCCCGACTCACGCGCGGGACTCCAGGCGGCGCTCCACTGCTTCGAAGACTTGATCGACCGTGATCGACAGCATGGCGGCAGAATAGGATGCGTCGCGGCGGTACGTGGTAACGCTGGCGTGCGCATTGCGAACGACGATGTCCGCGCAGGAGTACGGTCCGTTGCGCGAGGGATCGGTGGGACCGTAGAGACCGATTACGGGCGTCTCAAGAGCAGAAGCCAGGTGCAACGGACCGGTGTCGGCGGAGACGATGAATTTCGCGCGGCGCAGCAGCGCCATCAGCGGACCCAGCGCCAGCGGGATCGCGACCGGCGGCGGATCGCCAGCGGCACGAACGACGTCCCGCGCCAGATTTTCTTCGCCGGGGCCGAAACTGACGACGCCGCGCCAGCCGAAGCGGCCGGTGAGTTTGCTATGCAACTCGCCATAGCGTTCAGCGGGCCAACATTTTGATGCCCATCCTCCGCCCGGATTCAGGACGAAGAATTCCCCGATGGCATTTTTTGACAGCTCGCGCGAGACGGCGTCCCGATCTTCCTGATCGACGGCGAGCGGAAAACGCGGCGCGGCCGGCTTGTTCGCGCCGGCAGCGCGCACCAGCGTCAGATTGTGGTCCACTTTGTGCGGGCCGCGCGGATTCAGGCGTTCCGTGTAGAGAATGGAGGCAAGCCCTTCGCGCGCGTAGCAGCTGCTGAATCCGATGCGGCGGGGCGCGCCCGAAGCGAACGCCAGCAGCGCGGATTTGTAGAGCGCTTGAAAATCGACCACGCAGGTGTAGCGCGACGCGCGAATCGCCTTCCAGGTGGAACGCATTCCAGCGGGGCTCGTCCGGTTGGCGGCAATCACGCGATTGAGGCCGGGATTGTCTTTCAGCAGGCGCGCCCAACGCGGCTCGACCGCCCAGTCGATTTGCGCGGCCGGAAACGTGTCGCGCAATGCGGCCGCCGCAGGCAGCGCGTGGATGATGTCGCCCATGGAACCGAGCCGGACGAGCAAAAACTTCGGCTCAACCATGGCCCTGCCGGCGGATGCGGCTGAGGATGTCGCGCGTCGAATGGTCCTTGGGATCGCCGCAGATCGCGATGCGGATGCCGAGCATGCGCGCGAGTTCCCGCTCAGGAACGGTATCGGCGGAATAGTCCGTGCCCTTGGCATGGACGTGCGGGTGAATTTCGCGAAGGAGCCCGTTCACGTCCAGATCGTCGAAAATGACGACGTAATCCACGGCAGCCAGGGCGGCAACAACGGCGGCCCGCGCGCGTTCCGTCATGATGGGACGGCCCGCACCCTTGTTGGCGCGGGTGCTCGCGTCGGAGTTGATGCCGACAACGAGAACATCGCCCTCGGAACGCGCAGCCTGCAAATAGCGGACGTGGCCGACGTGCAGCACGTCGAACACGCCGTTGGCGAGCACGATCTTGCGGCCGAGACGGCGATGTTCGGCCAGGACGTCGTGCAAGCCGGCTCGAGAGAGAATTTTCTGCCGCGTGTCCATACTGCCTCAGGCATGAGCGGCTTCGCGCGCAAGAACGGATTCCAGTTCGGCGCGCGTAACGGTGGCCGTGCGGCGCTTCATCACGACGATTCCGCCCGCATAGTTCGCCAGATGCGCCGCTTCGAAATAAGACGCTCCGGCCGCGAGCGCCAGCGTAAAGACGGCGATCACCGTGTCTCCCGCGCCCGTCACGTCCACCGGCGTGTCTGACCCGTGGATCGGAATGTGGCGAGGCGACGCGAAACGAGGCTTTTCGGCTTTGCGTTCGAAGACGGACAGGCCGTCTTTGCCGCGGGTCACGACGAGCGCCTTCGCGCCCAGTTCCCGGAGAGCGCGGGTGCCAAGCTCCCCTAGTCTCTCCAGATCCGCGCCGATCTGCGAATGATAGGCGGCCTCGATTTCCGATTCGTTCGGCGTCGCGGCGGTGACGCCGGCGTTGCGAAATTCCAGCAGGCGATAACGGGAATCGAGCGTCAGCCGCTTCGACTTGATCTTGCGCGCGAGCGACGGTGGTGCGGCACCCATCCCGTAGTCGGAAATCAATACCGCATCCGCGCGCGAAGCGACGTCTCGGGCCTTCCTCTCAATCGCACTCTCGATTTTCTCCGGCAAAGTGGCTTCGGGCTCCTTGTCGACGCGGAGGACTTGCTGTTCGGTCGTGTGGGTCCAGCCGGCAAGATAGCGGGTCTTTGTGGTCGTGGGACGCTCGCGCGTGCGGAAAATGCCGTTCACAGCAACGCCCTTCCGCCGAAACAATTCGATCAGTCTTTCCCCGCCTTCATCCTCGCCCACGGCGCCGACCGGGATGACGCGCGCGCCCAGGTCGGCGATGTTGTTCGCCGCGTTGGCCGCGCCGCCGGGATAGGTTTCCGTGCGGCGATGCCGCAGGATCAGCACGGGAGCTTCGCGCGATACCCGAGAAATCTGGCCCGAGACGAATTCGTCGAGCACCAGATCGCCGACCACGCAGATCGTCTGCCGCGAAAACGCGGCGACGATGTCGAGCAGGCGCGCCAAGTCGATCGTTCCATCGGCCGTGCCGCCGGCCGGTCGGCCGGCTGACGGGCGCTTCGCGTTCTTTCGTTCAGGCGTCAATCCTTCTCCAGTAGCGGTTCCAGCGCCGCGGCGCTCGAAACGTATCACATGCCTCTTCCGCGCGGCAACGAAGCGAACGGTCCGCTAACGGCCGGGAAAGGGGAGTTTCCTCTCGTCCGCATGCCAGCTGGATGCCGCAACGCTCATCGCTGTTCGCCAGAATTCCGATTCCTGACTGATTTGCATCGAAATCACGCAGCAGAACAAATGAGGACGCCGGTAAAGGAGCTGATTCAATTTATAGATGTCCTTTTCCGTGCAGACCAATCCTGTCGCTCCCGCCGCGACGGCCTCTTTCGCGATTGCATCTTCATCAGCCGCCTCGTAACGATGGTGGTCGGGGAAAAATTTGTGGCCAGCGACTTCAAATCCCCAGCGGCGCAAATCGGCTACGAATGCAGACGGATTCGCGATGCCGCAGAAGGCGAATAAACGCCGACCCTCCTCCGGCGCGAGATGGCCTCCCCATTGCCCGTCGTAGAAGCTCCGGACGCCCTCCAACTTTGTCTGCGCATAAAACACAGGGGCCTTCGAATAGCGCCGAATCAGGGATTCGACGGCAGGCGCGTGATCGCTACGCGTGATGATGATGATGTCCGCGCGCGCCAGCCCGGAGCGGGGCTCGCGCAATCGTCCCGCCGGAAGCACGCGACCCCCGCCAAACGGATCCGTCGCATCGATCAGAAGGATATTCACGTCGCGCGCGAGCTGAAGATGCTGGAATCCATCGTCTAGAACGAGCCAATTCACCCCATCTCGAACCAAATCCCGCCCGCTGGCGAAGCGGTCCGCGCCTATGCCAAAGGCGACTTGCAGCCCAAGCCGCGCTTTCAATAGCTGCACTTCATCGCTCGTCGAGTCAGCGCCGCCAGTCCCCGGCCTCGTTAAGTTGGTTGCCTGGCCCCGGTAGCCGCGCGTCAGAATTCCCGTTCGCTGGCCCTCAGCCAGCAAGCGTTCGGCGATCCAGAGCACCAATGGCGTTTTACCGGTGCCGCCCACCGTCAGGTTGCCAACGCTGATCACCACCGCATCGAGCCGTTTCGAACGCAGTATGCGGGACTGGTAGGCCGCTGCGCGGAACCGCGACATGGCGGCATAGGGAATGCTCAGCGGCCAGAGGAGCGGCTGTCCGATCCTCACACGGTCCGCCTGTCGTTTTCGAGAACGGCCGCAATTCGGTCGAGACAGCGCCGTGTGGCACCGCGATTCCGCTCCCACAGTTCACGCGCGGCCTGCCCCATGCGTTCGCGCAACGAAGCACCTTCGATGAGCTGCAGCCAGACTTCGCCCAGTTCCGGCCCGCTATGCACCTGGACAGCGGCGTGCGCGCTCAAAAAACGGTCGACCATTTCGCGAAAATTTTCCATCGAGCCGCCGAACACCGGCACTCGTCCAAACCACGCCGGCTCGAGAATATTGTGCCCGCCGGCGGGAACCAGCGAGCCTCCGACGAAAACCGCGTCCGCGAGCGAATACAAGCCCGCAAGCTCGCCAATGGAATCGAGGAGCAGAACGTCCGCATCCTGGGCCAGGGGGGCGCTTAGATCGATGCGGCTGCGCCGAACCAGGCGCCAGCCCCCCGCTTCGACAACATCAGCGGCGGCTGCGAAGCGGTCTGGTTTTCGGGGTGCGAGGACAAGGAGCGCCCGCCGGAACCGGCGCTGCACGATGTCGTACGCAGCGAGCACGGCTTCCTCTTCCTGGGCGACAACGCTTCCGGCAACGAGCACTGGCCAGCGTTCCTGCGCGGCGATTTGGCCCGCCAACCATGACCCCAAAGCAGTCATCGGTGGCGGCTCGCCATCGTATTTCAGATTGCCAGCCACTTCGACGCGCTCCTCCGGCGCTCCCATGGCCATCAGGCGCTCGGCGTCCTCGGGGGTCTGCGCAAGAAACAACTCAGGGTCCCGCATCACTTCGGTATAAAACTCCAGCGTCAGAAATTTCCAGCGGTTGTATCGTGCAAAAGAACGCTCCGAGATTCGCGCGTTTGCGAACACCACCCCAATTCCCAGCTTGCGCGCCTCGCGCAAAAAATTCGGCCAGATTTCCGTTTCCATGATGACGACCAGCGCCGGCCGCATCTGGCGCAAAGCTCTCCGCACGGAGAATACCCAATCGAGCGGAAAATAGAACACCGCGTCGGCGCATTGCAGCCGTTCGCGAGCGAGCCTCTGTCCCGTCTCGGTGGTTGTGGAAACGTAAACCGGACGCTTCGGCATCCGGCGCTTCAGTCCCTCTGCGAGAGGTTTTGCCGCGAGCACTTCGCCCACCGAAACGGCGTGAATCCAGATCGGCGAATCGTCCTTGTCGCCCATGCGATCGGAGACAATCTTCCGCGGCAGCGCCCCGAAGCGTTCTCTCCACGCGCGCGCCTCTCCGCGGCGCCATCCACGAAATGCGTAGTAGGGCGCCAGCACGAGCATGCTCAGAGCCGTCAACCCACGGTAGAAGAAATACATGAAAAGGAATGCCGCGCGAAGCCGAAAGGCGCCTGCCGGCAGCAAGCCGCTTTTCTTTCGCGCGAACCGCGTATTATAGTTCTCCGGCGGAAAAGGCACACGCAACTTCCTCAGGAGCGCGTGCATCGCAGAGACAGACCATGAGCCGTTCACTCGCCTGCGCAGTGGCTTTCCTGCTCGCGTGCAGCGGTGTGTTCGCACAGTCCGGTTCGGCGCCGGCGAGCGCCTCGGCCGGTCCGGCATCCGCAATGCCTCAGGACAGCCACGCAGGGTTGACCATTTCGGTGGATCCCTACGCCGATTCGCACCGCGCGAAGGAAAAGTTCGGCAAGTCCGCGAACCCGGTCCCCGTTGGAATCTTGCCCGTCGACGTCTTTTTCAAAAACGACACCCCACATCCGATCAAGGTCAATCTCGAAACAGTTCAGCTGGAAGTGCATTTTGGAAGCGGCAGACATCAGGACCTCGAATGGCTGTCGATCGCGCAAGTGGCCAACTTCATCCGCCATCCGGGGGGCCCATCGGCGCCGTCCGCGCGCAGATTTCCCGTTGGCCTGCCTCTTCCCGGGAAGGACAAGAAGGTCGACGCCATCATCGCTCAGCTACGGCCGTTCACCCTCGATTCGGACGTCATCCCACCTCTGGGAGGCGTTCACGGATTCTTGTTTTTTAACATGAACCATGACCTGGCGGCGGCTACGACCTCCAGCCTTTACGTCCCGGACGTTGCACTCCTTCCGGAGAAGACCCCGCTGATGTTTTTCGAAGTGCCGCTGACGCGAAAAGGCCCCTGATCTCCAGGGCTTGAACGGCAAAGCGCGGGCGGGCGCTCTCCTGGTGCTCCCGTGGGGCCTGCCCGGACCAGAACGTGCGAGCGGACGGGTGGGGGGTCATTTGGCCAATGACACCATTACCAGCAGACGGGTGGTATCCCAATTTGATTTAGCCAGGATCCGAGTACGGTGAGACAATGTGGCGACCAAAGGGGTCGCTCGTGACGGTCGCATGGAATCGCGTTTGGAACCTCACGCTTTGGGTTCTGCAAGCGTTCCTAGCCGCGCTCTTCCTGCTTTTCGGAGCGACCAAGTTTAGCGTGCATGTCGTCTACTGGGTGGAATTGTTTGCGAGAATTGGAATCGGCCAGTGGTTTCGTTATTTTACCGGCGGTCTTGAGGTGGTCTGTGCCGTCTTGCTGTTGATTCCGAGAACCTCAGCGATTGCCGCTGGATTGTTAGCCTGCACGATGGCTGGCGCGATGCTCATACATCTCTTCATCCTTCGCGATGGTTATGCTTGGTTTTTCCCCGGCTTTCCGCTGCTGATCCTCCTCGGTGTTGCCTGGACGCGACATTCAGCTTTGCCTGCGTTTCGGAATTAGGACAGCAGTAGACGTCCTCACAGTAGACCCCAATCCATCGTTAGGGTACGCTGGCGGCAAAATCTGTGCCGCGGCATCTTCGCGGCGCCCACTTTTTCTGCACTTCCAACCTTTTTCGGAAGAGAGCGGCAGGCAAAAATTCCCGCGCTTGAAAAATAAGAAGTTACGAAGACGGGTCCACGGTAGGGTTCTATAATCCGTCGATAACTGCACTACTTTGGTGCAACCGCACTCACGTCACCAGCGCCAGCTGCCGCAATCCCTCCCGGTACATCTCGATCCACTCCGCCACCGCGGCCAACCGCAACAGCATTCTTCGCGCGTGGTGCGCTAAACGTCCCGGCATGTTGAAGAGCAGAAACCGCAACCGCTTCGGCCGCGCCGTCAACAATTCCGCCGGCAGCGCCAGCCGTTTCATCGCCGTCAGCACGTTGTGCGAGATCACCGCCAATCGCAGCCAGGCCGCATTCGCCCCAAAATATTTCGACGGCAACACCCCGCCCGCCAAATCATTCTTGAGGATGTCGTGCACCAACTCGATCGTGCCCGCCTTCTCCCGGTGCCACTCGATCAACCGTCCCGCTTCCAACTCCCAGCGGTTCGACAGCACCGCAAAATGCCGCACCGCACTCCCGTCTTCAAACAGACCCCCTTGCTTCTTGCGAATGCGGATCGCCACGTAGCGCAGTGGCTTTATATCCTTCTTCTCCACCTTCTCCCCGGGCACGAAGGGCACCTCGGCGCACTCTCGGATCTCGGTCGGATGCTCCTCGCCATACGCCTTCCACTTCTCTTCGGCAACCGCCTGGATGGCCGCGTGCAAGGCCTCGCTCATCCGTGCGCTGATGGCAAAGCCAATGCGGCCCTCCGGCCCTCCTTCCCGCTTCTCATTCCGCAACCAGTTCACCAGTTCGCTTTCGTGACAGGCCGAATCTCCCCGATAGTAATATTCCTGCACCGTGCTCGGCAGGGCCGCAAAGGATCGCCGGGCCACTTCCAGCGGCTCCATTTGCGCCGGCACATTCCCATCCCGAAATTGATCCGCCAACACCAATCCCATCTCGGCCCACACCGCCAACATCGGCTGATACCCGCGCGGCCCTTCGTAGGTAGCCAGCGCCTCCTTATTCCGGCTTTCGATGATCGTGGCGTCCTGATCCACCGTGGCGATGCGTTGGTCTGCCGAGCGCTGCCCCACACGCTGCACCAGATCGCGGTTCACCCTGCCCAATCCTTCCAGCGGTGCCGTTTCTTCCGGAATATAGGCAATCTCGTCCGGCAAACGTTGTTGTTTGGCCTGCTCAATCTTCTTCTCTTCGTGAAAGGCGTACAAAAACTGCCGCGCCGCTGGCGGCGAAGGCAAATCGTGCCCTACGAGTTCGGCTAGACCCGGGTCCTGGCGCAGCCGTTCAAAGTCGTCCACGCACTCGCCCCCGGCAGCGTTCAGAATCACGAAGCTCTCCACCTGGGTCGCTTCGTCGTAGCCGCGCTCTCGTTCTCTCACTTCCACCTGCTCGCGGACGCTCTGCGGCAGTCCCAGCGAGCGAAAGGTTTGCACCACCAGCGGGATTCCTCCGAAAGCGGTCAGTGTTTCTTCGATCGGATGCGGATCGACTTCGAACAGCAGCGGCGATTCGGTCGGTGAAGGCCTTCGCTCTTTGGGCTTGGTCATGGGTTGGAATCATAAGGGGATCTCTCACCCAGCGGGTGAGGAATTTGGCGGGTGTTGATTTCATTGCGACCGCTGCTCAGGCCCATTTTTGCGATGTGCCCCGAGACTGCCTCAACCGAACCGGACTTTGGCGATATGTTATCGACGGATCGGGGAGTAGACGTCCTCGCTTGACGACGCCGTAAAATCCTGTTACAAACTTCGATTCTGGGTCAGGATTTCTTTGCGCCTGCGCCGGCAGGCCATTCCCCAACCGATGCACGCTGACTTATGAAGAAGCAGCTTGCCCTCACGATACGGGTGCGCAAAGAAAAGCGGTTCTGGAGAAGTTTTAAGGGAGGTTCCTGATGTTGACCGCGTTTGAAAAGAGCCGCTCGCTCTTCGGGCGAATTGCCCGGACTGGAGCCGGCAGCGCCATGCTGATGCTGCTGACCTCGACCCTGCTTCGCGCACAGGAACCTTCTCCTCAAGGCGCCGCGCCGGGCGCGCCAACCGGCGAAGCCAGCCTGAAACTTCCCGATCTTTCCCAGGTGAAATTCCTGGGCATCGATGGACACACGCTGCTGCTGTTCGGAATCGGTTTTTGCGTTCTGGGACTCATTTTCGGGCTGGTGATTTATCAGCGCCTGAAAAACCTGCCGGTGCATCAATCCATGCGGGAGATTTCCGACCTGATTTATGAGACGTGCAAAACGTACCTGATCAATCAGGGCAAATTCCTGCTTTTGCTCTGGGCGTTCATTGCGGCCATCATCCTGCTCTATTTCGGCGTGCTGCTGCACTACGGGCCGGTGCGCGTTCCCATCATCCTGGCCTTCAGCGTTCTGGGTATGGCGGGCAGCTACGGCGTGGCGTGGTTTGGGATTCGCGTGAACACGTTCGCCAATTCGCGCACCGCGTTCGCCAGTCTTCCCGGAAAGCCCTATCCCATCTACCGCATTCCCATTTCGGCGGGCATGAGTATCGGCATGATGCTGATCAGCGTGGAGCTGCTGATGATGCTGATCATTTTGCTCTTCATTCCGGGCGACTACGCCGGGCCGTGCTTCATCGGGTTCGCGATCGGCGAATCGCTGGGCGCCGCGGCGCTGCGTATCGCGGGCGGAATCTTCACGAAAATCGCGGACATCGGTTCCGACCTGATGAAAATCGTCTTCAAGATCAAGGAGGACGACGCGCGCAATCCCGGTGTCATCGCCGATTGCACGGGCGACAACGCGGGAGACTCGGTCGGGCCCAGCGCCGACGGTTTCGAGACGTACGGCGTTACCGGCGTCGCGCTGATCGCCTTCATCCTGCTGGGCGTGTCGAGCCCGGCCGTGCAGGTACAACTTCTTGTCTGGATTTTCGTCATGCGCGTGGCGATGCTCGTTTCGGCCGCCGCGGCGTATTTCATCAACGAGGCGATCGCCAAAGCGAAGTACGGCAACGTCGCGAAGATGAATTTCGAGGCGCCCCTTACGTCTCTGGTCTGGATCACTTCTTTCGTTTCGATCGCGCTCACCTATGTGATCTCCTATTTCATCATCCCGGATTTGGGCGGCGACAGCTCGCAATGGTGGAAGCTGGCCACGATCATTTCCTGCGGCACGCTGGCCGGGGCGGTGATTCCGGAACTCGTCAAGGTTTTCACGTCGACGGAATCGAGGCATGTTCGCGAAGTCGTGCACTCGGCGCAGGAAGGCGGCGCGTCGCTGGGTATTCTTTCGGGCTTCGTGGCCGGTAATTTTTCGGCCTACTACCTGGGCCTGGCCATGGTGATTTTGATGACGGTCGGCTACCTGGTCAGCACCGCAGGGCTCGGCGCGGTGATGATCGCGGCTCCCGTCTTCGCCTTTGGCCTGGTCGCTTTCGGGTTCCTGGGCATGGGACCGGTGACGATCGCGGTCGATTCCTACGGGCCCGTTACCGACAACGCGCAATCGGTCTACGAGCTTTCGCTGATCGAACAAATCCCGGGCATCCAGCAGGAGATCAAGCGGGACTTCAACATGGACGTGCGCTTCGATCTCGCCAAGGATTTGCTCGAAGCCAACGACGGCGCGGGCAACACGTTCAAAGCGACGGCCAAGCCGGTGCTCATCGGGACGGCGGTGGTGGGCGCGACGACCATGATTTTCTCCATCATCATGGCGCTCACCAACGGGATCACGCAGAATGTCGACAAGCTTTCGCTGCTGCACGCACCTTTCTTCCTCGGTCTGGTGACGGGCGGCGCCATGATCTATTGGTTCACAGGCGCATCGACTCAGGCGGTGACCACGGGCGCCTATCGCGCCGTCGAATTCATCAAGGCGCACATCAAGCTGGAAGGCATCGAGAAGGCGTCGGTTGCCGACAGCAAGAAGGTCGTCGCTATCTGCACCCAGTACGCGCAAAAGGGAATGCTCAATATCTTCATCGCTGTGTTTTTCGCCACGCTCGCCTTCTCGTTTGTCGAGCCCTTCTTTTTCATCGGATATTTGATCTCGATCGCCATCTTCGGACTGTATCAGGCCATCTTCATGGCCGATGCCGGCGCGGCCTGGGACAACGCGAAAAAAATCGTCGAAGTCGAGCTGAAGCAGAAAGGTACGGAGTTGCACGCAGCCACTGTCATCGGCGACACGGTGGGCGACCCATTCAAGGATACGTCCTCGGTCGCGCTAAATCCCGTGATCAAGTTCACCACGCTCTTCGGCTTGCTCGCGGTCGAATTGGCTGTGGAGCTCACGCTCAAGAATCCGGTGCTGACGCGCGTTCTTGCCGCCGCATTCTTCTTCATCTCGTTTTATTTCGTGTACAGGTCGTTCTATGGAATGCGCATCAAGAGCGGCGCGTCTGCAGGTTCCGCCGGCGAAAGAGCGGAGAGCTGAGGCTTTCGGTTCGTCGGTCTTCGAAATCGTTCGTCTGACGCGATCCTTTTGATTTCCGCGCCGCTCCGCGCTCTGCTCGCGCCGGCGTCCGCGTCCACATTTTAGAAACTCTCCCCTCGTGTGCTTCCACAAGCCGGTTCCCGCTTTTCGCCTTTTCACTTGACTTAGTGTCCCAATTTGCTAGTCTTTTTCCGCTGCCTAACCGGCAGCGCTTATCCAGAGTGGCTGAGGGAACAGGCCCGACGAAGCCACAGCAACCAGGCCCGAGTGCCAAGGTGCTAACTCCTGCCCAGTGGGGAGAGATAAGATCCTCAACTGGTCCCGCGAAGCGGGATCGATTGAAGATTCAACTCCCAAACTGAATACGAAAAGCGGTGGCTTTGTTGCCACTGCGAACGTCGCTTGCGGCGCGATGTTGCGCTGCATGTGCCGCGTTGCCCTCCAGGCCGGGGTGCCTGCGTCGAGGGCTATCTTCATTCCGGAGGATCCGGATGTCTTCGTACACGGACGATTTGGCAGGTGAACGAGAGGCCCTGGCCGTCATCAAAATTGGCGGCTCGATTCTGACGGGCCCGCAGGCGTATCGGCGAGCGGCTGCATTCGTTCGCAATCGCCTTCTTGCGGCTTCCGACGAGCGTCTCGTCGTGGTTGTCTCGGCGCAGAAGGGCGCTACGGACGATCTCGAGCAGGCCGCGAAGAAAATCGTGTCTTCGCCTCGCAAGCAGGTGCTCGATTTGCTGTGGTCCACGGGCGAGTTGCGCTCCGTTGCGCTCCTGGCGCTTCACCTCCAGGCTCTGGATTTCACGCGATCGGCGTGAACGTTCATCAGGCCGGCCTGATCGCCCCGCGTAACGGTGGCGTGGCCGAGGCGCGGCCAACGTGCGCCTCGACGGCAAAACGGCTCGGCGAAATCCTCGCCCAGTGCGAGGTGGCCGTCGTTCCCGGATTCCTGGCCACCGATGGATTGCAGTCCGTCATTTCCCTGGGACGCGGGGGCTCCGACCTGACCGCCGTGCTTCTCGCGGCCGGACTGGGCGCCAATCGCTGCGAACTGATCAAGGATGTGCCCGGGTATTTCACCAACGATCCCCATCGCGACCGGAATGCCCTGCCCGTTCCCTTCCTTACGTTCGAACATGCGCTGGAACTGGCGGACAACGGATGCGACCTGGTGCAACGCGCGGCGCTGGAAGCTGCAGCGCGGTGGGATCTGCCGCTCGTGGTGCGCAGTCTGAACGAAAAGGCGCAGCGTCAGCCGCATAGCCGGCACGATTCCCGGCAGCACTTGGACAGATTCGGTTGCGAATCTGGCCGTGGCGCCTTAAGGCAACGATTCCGAATTTTCGAAATGCGAAATTCGAGAGTGGCACAACGAAATGCTGATGTGGGGATATTCAACGGAACTCGAGCGCAGTTCGATCGCACGCGAAAGGAGCACTGATATGAAGTTTGCGACCAAGACGATTCACGCAGGCACAGCCATCCGAACCGGAAACCGGCGCGCTGATCGCGCCGATTTTTCAGACTTCCACGTACGAACAGGACGCGCCCGGCGCACGACAAGGGCTTTTCGTATTCGCGCACGAATAATCCCACGCGCCAGCGGCTGGAAACCGTGCTCGCCGAACTGGAAGGCGTGAACTACGCCGCCGCTGTTCGCTTCCGGCCTGGCGGCGGAGAACGCCGTGCTGCAAGCGTATCTGCGCCCCGGCGATGAAATCGTGATTCCGCCTCGACGTCTACGGCGGCACGTACCGCATTCTCAACAAAGTGTTTCAGCCGATTGGCGTCGTCGTTCGCCAGATCGACACCTCCGATGAATCGGCGCTCGACGCGGCGATTTCATCGCGCACGCGCCTGGTCTGGATCGAGAGCGCCCACGAATCCGCGGCTGCTCGATCACGATATCGAAGCGATCAGCAGGCTGGCGCACGCGCGCGGCGCGCTCGTCGTGGTCGACAACACGTTCGCAACGCCCTATTTTCAGCAGCCGTTCGAATTGGGCGCGGACATCGTGGTCCATAGCGTGACGAAATACCTCGCGGGCCACTCCGATACGATCCAGGGCGCGGCCCTGGCGAAAGATGCGGCCGTATTCGAGCCGATCAAGTTCCTGCAGAACGCGACGGGCGCTGTTCCCTCGCCGTTCGACTGCTGGCTCACTCTGCGCGGACTGAAGACGCTCGAACTGAGAATGGAGCGCCATGCGGAAAACGCGGCTGCCATTGCCGACGCGCTCAACGGTCATCCGCTCGTTCGTCGCGTGTACTTCCCGGGTTTGAAGCGATCATCCCGGCCACGACGTCGCCCGTCGTCAGATGACCGGATTCGGCGGCATGGTTTCCTTCGAGCTGGACGGCACGATCGAAGAAGTCGTCGCACTCGTTTCTTCGCGACGCTATTTCACGCTCGGCGAAAGCCTCGGCGGAGTGAAGGCTCTCGTTTGCCATCCCGCGACCGATGACGCACGCCTCGATTCCCGCCGAAGCGCGCGCCGAGCTGGGGCTTTCCGACACGCTGATCCGCCTGTCTCCCGGATGCGAAAATCCGGAAGACCTCGTGCGGGATTTGGTCGAAGGACTCGATCAGGTCGAAAGCGCGCGCTCCACGGCAAAGTCCGTAACAGCCGGCGCGGTCTAGGCGGGCCCGGAAAACGCAGCACTAACGTGGAGGGATGAGAGCTTTCCTTCGCGCGCCGACAATGGCGCCCGTCACGCCGGGCCACGCGAGAACCCACGCAATCGCAATTGCCGCGACAGTCGTGTTGTATTCCTTTCGATGGATGGCAGCCCGCGTTTCCCAACGGCCTCAGTTGAGACGCCCCGCGGAACCGGGTCCTCGCCGCCAATCCGAAACGAGAGCGAGTCGATGAATTCGCGCTGGGTTGCGGAGCAGAAAGAAACAATCCGGTCTGCCACGCCGGTTCGCGCGAAGCAAGCAGCGAGTTGCTTCTGCGGAGAGGGCGGACGAAGGGGAGCGCCGCCGCTCCCCTCCGTTCAACACTGATTGCTAGTAGTTGAACTGCGTCCAGATCGACGATCCCGTTGGTGTCTCGGTCCGGTGACTACCCCTGCGGATGCCGCCAGTGGAAGTTTTGGTCGCCGACAGCGAAGTCGAAGTGATCGGTGACTTTGTAGGCGATACCACCAACCGTCCGCTCAAAATCCAACGGGTTATCCGTTAAGCCGACCGAAGGGGCTGGAAGTTCGTGTTCGGTTGGAAGTATCTGATAGAGGCCCCATAGCGAGAACGGCGAGTGGCCCAAGCGCGCGTGGCCGTAAACGTCGAAGCCTTGCTGCCGTGTGTGGGTTCCGCTAAGAACGGCTCCCGCCGTGCTGAAGGGGTCGCCTGCTGCCGGCCCGACGCCACCGAACATATTGCCCGTGCTCAGCGCGTTGCGTCCGAGCTGATACTCGAAGGCGATCTGGTACGCGTTGTCGTGGGTCTGGTAGTGCGCAAGGAGAGACAGGCGATTGAGCGGAGTGCTGACCTGCGACGGAGGCTTCGTGTTGTACCCGTAATTCTCGAACACCGTGAAGCCTAGGCCGGTGCGGTCGGCGGTTGTACCGAATGGATAGAACGTCAGGCGACCCATGCCCTGCTTCTTGTCGTTCGTTTCGGTCGAGTGGAAGCTGGCGGTGGTGAAGACGCCGATGTCGTAGTCCAGGTACTCTTTTCCATTCATTTCGATGGGACCATGGAGCTTGGCGCCAACGTAAGTCGAGCTCAAGCTCAGGTAGTTCCACGGCGTCAGATACGCGTATCGGTACCCGCTCAAGCCCTCTTCCCAGTCGGTCAGGGGTTGCTGCGTTTGACCGAAGGTGAGCTTGTCGTTCTTGAATGCGCCATCGCCAAAGATTTTCTGGAAGTCGACGAAAGCGTATTTCAGACGAAACTCGAGGCTGCTGTCAGCCCCGCGATAGACGTCGGGCGTGATGCGCAGGGTGACGTGCTCGTTTGGCGTGTAAAAGAGGTTGATGTAGGCCCGGGTAACTTCGAACTCGTTGAGGCCAGCTGTTTCCCGGTCCCAGCTGGGTTGTGGGCAAGTCTTGAAACGCCGGAGCGTAGCCGGCATCGGTGTAGTGGGTGAAGTTACCGTAGAACGTCGCGCCGATTTTGAAGTCCTGAAAGGCTATGGGACCCAGCTTGGGCTCCTTCGATTGCGCGGAGGCAGCCCGAACGGCCGGATCGAGAACCGCCGGCGTTCCGCTGGGCAAAGCCAAGCGGGAGGGATTCAGCGAAGACGATGTCCCACCAGGGACTGCAGCCGCCGGCTGGCTCGCTGGCGCAGTGCTGCTCGCTTCTGAAGCACTCGGCACCGCGGGCACGCTCGCTTCGCTGCTGGCCGGCGTGCCGCGCGATGCGTCAGACGCGTTCAACTGCTCCTGCAATGACTCCATCCTTTTTTGCTGTTCTTGGAGCTGCTCGTTTTGCTGCTGGAGTTGCTTGGCCTGGGTCTCCAGCAATTCGCGAAGCTGCTGCAGCTCGCCTTCCATTCCCGCGGGCTCTGCTTTTCCTGCGGCCGCTTTCGAGGCGTCGGGTTTTGCCGGATCCGCTTTCGAAGCGTCAGCTGGCGCATCGGCCGGCTTGCTCTTGGCGGTAGCATCCTTGTCCGCTCTGGCTTTCGCAGCCGACGAATCGTTGTCCCCTGCCCTGCCATTCGCCGCTATGACCGGAACTGCGGCGAGCCCTAGGGCAAAGATCCATGTCGCAAGTACTCGCATTCATTTCCTCCTTGAGATTTGGGTTGCGATGGGTCAAATAGTGAATTCACAACTTGGGTCGCGGCAGTGATCGGAAGCAATCAAGCGCGCCTCTCCATACTCGAATTCGTTCGTCCTCCGATTTGACTGCGAATCACTGGCGCTTCACCAGCAGAACGAGACCCCGGAAAACCGGCACGCCCGTTGCACACCCTCGGTGCAGATTCGCCGCTGCGAAGGACGACGCTTGCAGACCCGCCGGGCGCGCGCGGTATAGCTTCAATCCGTCTCCGCACACGAAGAACGACAGGGACACTAAGCGCTGCGGTTGAACGCTCTGTCACGCCAGTGTTAAAAAGACGTTACACATGGAGGGCGGCCTGCCCCGGCCGGAGCGAGCCGATGGATCTCTTGTCAGATATGCCTGAAAGCCACTGGCAGCAAGCTAGCCCATGTATAAGTTCGTCGGCGTTGTCAAGAGTGCTTTTCGGCCTTTTCGCGCACACCTCTCCACCCGAGCCGGGAGCGGGGTCAAGGGCGCCCCGCGAAGCGGGGCGTTTATCGAAGACCCTTGACGCCGCGGACGGCTCGCTACCATCGTGTTCGGACGAAGCGCAAGCTTCGTTCCTACTCAGGATTCCTTTGTCGCTCTCGACCAAGGCTCGCTCCTCAGAATCCTACGGGGAATTTAACTAACTCCACCAACCATGTATTCGGTCTTCACTTTCAGATCATGATTCTTTCTCCGAACTCCCCTCTTCCGCTACGAAGGGAGGCAGGGCGCTCAATCAACTTATCGATGGAGTTTCCTCCACCATCAGGCTAGCCGGGCTACCCTGCATGCGAGCGGCAGTGTTGGGCTGAGCTGCTTCGCGCAGCTTCCAGTACAGCCGCACCGCCAACTTGCGCGCGATGGCCACCTTGGCCACCCCGCTGATGCCGCGACGGAACTTTAACCGCATGTAATCTCGTCGCAATTCCGGATCGAACTTCACGGCCGTCTGAGCAGCTTCGCTCAGCAAATGGCGCATCATCGAGTTCCCTTGTTTGCTGATGGAACCCAGCCGTTGCCGACCTCCACTGCTATCCTCACGGGGATTCAATCCCAGATAACTCACCACCTTCTTGCTCGAGGGAAAACGCTCCACCGGCCCGATGGTGAGCACAAAAGCGAGCGCGGTTACCGGCCCGACGCCCTGCTGTGTCATCAACCGCACAGCCGCGGGACGCTTCTCCGCCTCCTGGATCACTACCTCATTTAACGCCTCGATCTGCGGGTCGAGCTGATCGAGCAACTTGAGTAGCTCCGTTCGTCGGCGACTGGCCCAGGGATCCAGCGGCAGATTTTCCAGTTCCCTGCGTCCCGCCTTCGTCCAGAGCTTGGCTTTGCGGCAAAGGCCCTGACTCATCGCCAGCCCGTGCAACTGGTTTTGAACCGAGGTGCGAAAGCGAACCAGCTTGTGGCGATGACGTAGCATCTGCCGCAGGTCACGATCCTCCGATGAGGGGATCCAGATCCGCGGAAACTTGTCCCGCACGAGCAGGTCGAGAATATGCAGAGCATCACGCGCGTCGGTCTTTTGCTTCCGCACCGCAGCCGCGCGAATCGCCGCCGCATCCCCAACCCATAGCTCGTGATGATATTCCGCGAGCATTCTTTCGAACCACTGGGCATTCAACGTGGCCTCCATCCCCACCCGAGCCGGGCCGGGAAGTGCGGCGTAAAACTCCCGGCCTCACCGTTCTCATGTTCCAAACGACGCGCAATGACCTCGCCGGTTTCCGTATCGAGCATTGCAATTTGCTGAAAACGTGTGTGAAAATCACATCCGATGATTCTCATCGCTCGGCTCCTTTCTTTCCGAGCCTTGGTCGATTACAGCAACCAAGTCTACTCGGCCGAGGGGAGCCGACGAACTTATCCAATCAACTTCCACACTTTTCGGGGCCTGATGCTTTGTTTTCTATAACTTCAGAACTCCTGACATGGTTAGTCGGAAATCTGTCCGCTTTTTGGCTCCGGATGAGAGGGCGCGACCGAATAACGCATGCGAAGCTGAGTACCCGGGAACAGCGTGTTTGTCCTGTTTAGCACCTCGCAAAGAGCCACGAGGACTCGTGAGCGATGTGGCGAACTGAGAGGGGCCAGCGTTATTCGAAGTTGGTCAACCGTAGGCTCGATGTCCGCCGTATCCTGCAGCGCCGACTGAATGAGAGTCCGTCCTTCATCTTCCACTCGTTTGTAGTGGGGGCGAACCAACTCAACCAGATCACTCTCCATCTGGTACGCGATCATTTTCAAAATGTTGGTCAGATGTTTGCGTTCGGTTGATAGTTTCACCAACTCCTGGCCTTTTCGGGCATCTACGAGCGGCACGCGAGCAGGAAGAGATGCACGCCGGACCTTGAGTTTCTTGATGCGATCGATGGCCTTGTCAAGGGCTGCTCGGATCTTCTTTTCCTTGATCTCGAAGCCAGCCATGGTTCGACTACCTCCATGAAAATAATCGATTGTTGTTGCCCCATAGCTCTGACGTAGTTTCTTGAGATGAACCCGAGCAGTGTGGATCTCTTTCTCGACGGCTTTTCGAATCGGGTTGGGGACAGAACGGTTGGGGTCGTCGGGTTCGACCTGATAATCCACGAGCGCATCAATTAGATATTCCTCCCGCAGGTACTTGAAGAAATTCTCCTGGCGCCAACGCTCGAACATGCGGTGAGCCACAACGATGGCCCGCAGGTCCCAGCGGCTCGTCACGATCGGCGTTTGATGACCAGTCTCCGTCAGGCGAGTCACCTGACGGAGTCGCAGCTTTCCCTTCAGAAAGCGAACGGGTTGGTCATGGAGACGGTAGCGCACCTGTCGACCGTCCAACCTGGCCTGGTGCCAAGTGAACCTCTTTTCAGCGATGTGGCGGGTACGCCCCTTGCGATAGGTCAAGAGGTCAAAGCCCATGGCCAGCAGATCCTGAAACAGTTTGGGACTCCAGCCGCCGCGGTCAAAGACAACGGTGGAGTGCCGGCTCGGCCCCAGGAGTTCGCGCACTTCGCGTAACACGGGCGCGAGCATTCGGGTCATTCCGGCGTTGGCATCGGCAGTGACCACGAACAAGGGATCGCCGCGCTGATCGTTGACCCAATAATCGGTGCTTGCGGGTGCGGCGAGATGCATGCGCGTCACATAGGCCTTGGGAATCGTGTGTTTGCCGTGGTAGGCCCGAACATGGCCGTCAATATAGAGGAACCCCAGCACCTTTCCACGTTCGGCGATGCGTTGCCGAGCGATCTCACGACCGAGTGGATAGCTGCCCTTCAGAGAAGCGAGACGTGCGAGTTTTCGGCGCAAAGTCTTCACTTCGGGCATGCGATCCAGACCGACAATGCGACCCAGTTCTCCAGGCGGATATTCTTTGAGAGCTTCAGGCCGAGGAATCCTCAGAAGCGCCAACAGAACATAGGCCACCAGAGTTGTTCGCAGTCCGTAAAAGGCTGGGCCGAGGCTGCCGTAAATTTTCTCGGCCGTCGAAAGCAGGCCACTGGCAACGAGCGTTGGGATAGCCAACAACACACCCGCTCTTGGCAGACTTCGCGTTGCCGCAAACAGCGGAAGAGCATCGTCGAGAAGTCCCATGGCGGCCAGGAGGCGATCCATGGACCGATCGAGAGGGTTGGCATCGAGACTTTTCGCCGCCGAATCGATGGGAAATTCAGCCCCCTGGCGTGCAGGCTGTTCCGCAGCGGAAGACGGAATCTCGATCAACTTACTTACCGTAGCCGTGGCCCGCTTTGCTTGCGAATCGGCTTCCGGCAAGAAGGGCAGATTCGGTTCAGGATCAGGATCAGATTTCCTGGACCTTCGGCAGGAATTCGAGCGCCTAAATCCTGAGCAGAAGGAAGCGGTTAGGGCGGAAGGCAACACTGTAGTGTCGGCGGGGCCCGGATCGGGAAAAACCGAAACCGTCGTCATCAAGATTGCCCATCTGCTATCCGAAGAGATTCGCCCGCCGCGCGGTCTGGCGTGTATCACTTACAACAACGACACCGTCCGTGAATTTCGCACTCGCTTAGCCGAATTCGGGATCTATCCCGGCCGCCGGGTGTTTTTGGGCACGGTCCACGGTTTTTGTCTCAACTGCGTCTTGCGACCCTTTGGGCCTCTCGTCTCTCCGCAATTCGGCGACGGTATTCGTGTCGCCGCCGAGAAGCAAGCCAGCATCCTTCTCCAAAAGGCAATCGAACAAGCGGGGAGCAGCGAGGCCTCGAGTTGGGTCGCCACGCGGCTCACGCGCATTCGCCGTCGGATCGACTGTGCGGAAGACATCTCCGGTTTCGGCGACGAGGATGTGGATATCCTTCGGCGATACACCGAATTACTTGAAGCGTCCAAGCTCGTGGACTTCGACGCAATGGTTTCTTATGCCCTCGACTTCGTACGAAATCACGAGTGGGTTGCCCCGCTGATCGCAGCGAGGTTCCCTTGGCTAATCGTTGATGAGTATCAAGACCTCGGACGACCTCTCCACGCAATCGTCACCACACTTCTCGACAAGACTGACATGAAAGTGTTTGCCGTCGGCGACCCGGACCAAACCATCTATGATTTCACCGGAGCCAGTCCTGAATACTTGATCGATTTGGGGCGGAGGCCCGACTTCACATCGATCTCCCTCCGGCTTAATTATCGAAGCGGTAAGCGCCTCATCGCAGCGTCCCAGGCAGCTCTTGCACCCGAGGAGCCCCGAAATTACGAGCCCAACCCCTCACGCCTCGACGAAAGCGAGGTCTTCTTCTTGAATGGTGGCGAGTCACTCGAAGGTCACGCGAAGGCGATCGTGCTGCAAGCGTGGCCCGAGCTACAAGCAAGGGGCATAGCGTTGGAGGAAATTGCGATTCTGTACCGTCAGAAAGGAACCTTGCTCAACTTAATTCAAGCGGCGCTCAGGGATGCTCAAATACCGTTTGTTGCGGAGCGCGACTCGGACTACCCGCGCGCGCCAATCGTTCGATGGCTACAAGATTGTGCAGGAATTAGTCTCGGCGGGACCGAATTCAACGACGTCCAGTTCGAAGACATCGTTCGGTTCTATCACACCCTAGCCCTGACCGCCGGAATGACCGACTCCGAGCCGGATCTTCGCTTGCGGCGCACGGTCTATGAGGCCGTTTTTGTCAAAAGATCCGCAGACATGCCCTTACGCGCTTGGCTCGAAGAGATGGACGATGCTCTTTTCATTTCCCAGACGCTTGAAGCGGTCCCCGAATACTCGGACGACCATGAAACATTCCGTGCCCTAATCGCGGACTGCCAGCTCGAGAAATCGTTAGCCGATCATTCACTCCGCGACTTTGCACACGATGGCCGCGTGAAGCAACGCGTCGTGCTCACGACTCTCCACAGCAGCAAGGGCCGGCAGTTTGATGCAGTGATTTTGCCCGGTCTCATCGAGGGTATACTTCCGAGGCGACCTTGGAACCGCAAGACAGGAACAAACGACGAACCATCACCCCCTGTGCTGTCAGAAGACCGCAGACTTTTTTATGTTGGTTTTACCCGCGCGCGTAAGGTCGTTTTTCTTGTGTACGGCAAAACGTACACGAACGACTATGGATATCCTGTGACCCTGGGGGTATCGCGTTTCGTAAAGGAAATATATAAGCGCCTACACTCTTCCTGACGTTTCAAGCAAGGCAAAACGCCTAGAGACGTTTCAATCGAAACGTCAAACCGCGTCCGCGACTTTTGTTTTCTGGGACGTTGCGGGCCTGGACCTTCGGAATAAGATGGTTACTGAATGCGCGTACGCAAGATCGTTCACATCGACATGGACGCGTTTTATGCATCGGTGGAGCAGCGGGACGATCCGCAACTGCGCGGCAAGCCGGTGATTGTCGCGTGGCGCGGCCGTCGCTCGGTTGTGTGCGCCGCGTCCTATGAAGCACGAAAGTTTGGCGTGCGTTCGGCAATGCCCGCGGTCGGGGCCGAACGCCTTTGCCCCAACGCGGTGTTTCTGCCACCGGACCTTCCACGCTATCGGGCGGTCTCCCGACGTGTACGCGAAATCTTCGCGCGCCACACGGACCTGATCGAGCCCTTATCGCTCGACGAAGCCTATCTCGATGTATCCGAGAACAAGACGGGCTTGCCCACTGCGACCCAGGTGGCACGCACGATCCGCGAGCAAATTCGTTTGGAATTGAACCTGACTGCCTCGGCGGGTGTAGCGCCGAACAAATTTCTGGCGAAGATCGCTTCCGATTGGAAAAAGCCGGACGGACTCTTTGTCATTCAACCGGAAGAAGTCGATTCGTTCTTGTTGCCGCTGCGAGTCGGTCGTCTGCCCGGAGTGGGGAAAGTCACTGGGGAAAAACTGAAGAGCCTCGACATACAAACGATCGCAGATTTACGGCGGATGGATGTGCCGGCCCTCGAAGGCCGCTTCGGTCGCTACGGTGTGCGTCTGTACCAATTGGCGCGTGGCATCGACGAAAGCGAAGTAGTAGCCGACCGCCCGACGCAATCTATTTCGTCGGAGGACACCTTTGAAGAGGACGTGCCTTTGACCGAGACGGAGCCGATGATCCGCAAACTTGCAGAGCACACATGGGCCGCCTCGCGCAAGGAATCCCGAATCGCCCGCACCGTCGTTTTGAAACTCAAGACCAGCGAATTCAAGATACTCACTCGCAGCTACACGCCCGCCTTTCCGCCTGCGTCCTGCGAAGAGTTAGCGAACATTGCTCTGAGACTCCGTGAGCGCGTCGCTCTCGGCCCCAACCAAAAATTCTGGTTGGTAGGTGTGGGTTTAAGCGATTTCCTCGACCCAAAAGACATCGCGGCCCAGGGAGCGCTGTTTAAGTGGATCTAACCTCAAGCTATAGCTTGTCACTTCATAATAGAGTGTCAATGTATAGCTTGTCTTTGTGATCAAAAGAGACAAGCTATTACTTGACATTTATCGTGTTTCTGTCAAGCTATGACTTGACAGGGAGTCTTATGAAACGTGAATTCCGACAGTTACGAGTCTCGCAATTAGACCGAAACCTTGAGCTCGGGCGCAGCTTACCACCTCGTCCTTCTGGCGGGTGGATCGCCTCAGTGCGCGAGGCGCTCGGCCTCAGCCAGCGCCAAGTCGGCAAGAAAATGCGAGCATCGGGACAGGCCATCCAACAGTTCGAACAGGCCGAAGCCGAAGACCGCATCACGCTCCGTGCCCTTCGGCGAGTTGCCGGAGCCATGGGGTGCGAGCTGGTTTACGTACTCGTGCCGAAGTCCGGCTCGTTCGCGGAACTCGCCGAAGAACCCACTCGCGAGCGAGTCGCTCGTGATGTCAAAAGCGTCGTTCATACGATGGCGCTCGAAGACCAGAAGCCCGAGAGCGCCACCCAACTGACCGAGGATGAGGCGCAGCGCCGCTTGAACCGCAGCAAGACCCGATGAACTTCATCCTCAGTCACAAGGACGCGGACGGGAATACGCCGATTCGGCCCGAAGAGGCCGAACAACTTATTCCCCGAATCAGCACCATCGGCGAGCTCAATGAATACGAAGCGCTCAACATATTGTCGGCCCGCGAGTGGGCGTTTGATGGTCGGACGATGAAATCCCTCGACCCCTTGGATGAACTGTATGTCCGAGACCTGCATCACCGGATGTTCGACAATGTCTGGAAGTGGGCCGGCACGTATCGTCAAACGGAGCGAAACATTGGATGCGATCCGAGAGAGATCGTCCAGCGAATTCCCCAGCTCCTTGGCAACACGCGATACTGGCTCGAAAACAAGACGTTCCCGACCGACGAAGCGCTGCTCCGTTTTCATCACCAACTGACAAGAATTCATCCGTTCGCAAATGGAAACGGCCGCCACGCGCGAATGATCGCCGACGTCGTCGCCGTAAAGTACGGCCGGGCCGAATTCACTTGGGGAGCCGGTAAAGACCTGGTCGCGCAAGGTGATGCCCGCAGCAGGTATCTCGCGGCGCTCCGCACGCTCGACGAAAACGAAAACGATGTGAAGTCACTTCTCGACTTTGCCCGCTCGTAAAGACGGCCGCTCCCTCTCAATTTAGAACTTGCCAGCGCCGTCGAGTTTGCGTTGCTCTTCCGGGTCATGCATTTCCGCGTCGAGGTAAATCTGTGTGACCTCGAGCGATTTGTGACCGAGCCAGCTTCTGATCTTCATCAGATCGAAGCTAGAACGCAGCCAATTCGTCGCCGCGGTCTTACGAAGACGGTGCAGGTAGTGTTCTTCGCAAACTGGCCGGCTTTCGCACGTCATTTCAACTTCATGGCGGTTATCGTATCGGCCTTCCCGAATCGTCGTTTTGCATTGCCCGCAATTCAGCCCGGCGCGTTTGGCGATCACCTTGAACTTGCGGAGGAAGTGACCCTCGGGTTTGCCGTCCTCGTTTGTGAAAACCCAGCGGTCGGACACTGCGTGCTTCTTGTGACCGGCTAGCAGCGAACCCAGTTCAGTGGTGAGCGGGACCTGCCGTTCCTCGTGGTTCTTCGGAACGAAACCAACGTCCGCCTTGCCCTCGCCGGTCACGATGAAACGCAGTCTCTTCAGGTCGAGGTCTTTCCAAGTCGCATATTGGACTTCCTGCTCGCGGCACCCAGTACGGACAAAGAAGAGATACCGAAGATATTCCTCGGGCGTCATCGCCGCGAACAGTTTGGATAGTTCGTCGGGGTTGTACGCCTTGGTTCGGACCTGCTGAACCTTCGGGAGTTTGATTAACTTCGACGGCTTCTCGACACCGTTCGCCTTTAGGAGAGAGAAAACAAAACCCATTCGAATGGTGATGGTTTTGTTGCTGTACTCTTGCTCGCGTAAGAACTCGACATAGGAGTTCAAAGCGCGAGATGTCGCCAACTGATCGATGAACCTGACAGCTCTGGGTAGGTTCTCCAGGAGTTGATCAAACGCGTTCTCATAAGCGGCTATAGATCGCGGCCGGCCGAAACGGCGGTCTTGCAAATAGTTTTCGATTGCGGTCTTGATCGAAATACGATTGCTGTTCGCTTCGCTCGTCAGGTCATCAACGGTCAAACCCAGCTGTTGTGCTTTTCGAGCAACTGGGGCAGCCTTTGCAGCCTTCTCAGCAGCCTGCTCCGTATTGTGCCTAATCCACTGATACTTTCCAGCGCTGTCGCGTACCCGAACAAAATAGGGGCCAGTCTTAGCCGCTTCAGGCCGGCGCCCCACAGTGAGCGGTCGATACCGCCAGCCTGTTCCCTCGATCTTTTGCCTGTAATAGACAGTTTGAATGGCCATTTAGTTTTCCTTGCTGCAAGCCCGTGCAAGGCCCTGCAATTGCAGTAAGAAATGTAGCATCCTGTAGCATGTGTGGCAATAGTACTTCTGTATGGGTGCTAAAGATATGGCGGAGAGGGTGGGATTCGAACCCACGGTTGGGTTTCCCCAACACACGCTTTCCAAGCGTGCTCCTTAAACCGCTCGGACACCTCTCCGGATTGCGAAGCTTTAGAACTCTAACAAATTGAACCGCGCGCAAGCAAACGCGCCGCACGGTTCCTTTCGGCCGGGTCCGCTCTTTACACCAATGCGATAATGCTCGCGGCCATTTTGAGGCACGGCACAAACCTGATCGCACGGTGATTCGGATGCCCAAGAAACTCCTCGGAATTGACGTCGGAACCGGCGGAACGCGCGCCGTGCTGCTCGACGAAACCGGCAAAGTCGCTGCATCGGCCACCAGCGAGCACGCCGCCATTTCCGCTCCGCAAATCGGCTGGGCCGAACAGGACCCGCGCGACTGGTGGCGCGCCACATGCGCGGCCATCAAAGAATGTTTGCAGCTCGCCGGCGTTTCTGCGGACGAAATCGACGGAGTCGGGTTGACCGGCCAGATGCACGGCATGGTGCTCCTCGACGCAGCCGGCGAAGTGCTGCGCCCCGCCATCATCTGGTGCGACCAGCGCACCGAAGCGCAAGGCCGCGCGATCACGGAGAAAATCGGCGCGCGACGCCTGATCGAATTGACCGCCAATCCCGCCCTCACGAATTTCACGTTGACCAAAATCTGGTGGGTGCAGCAGCATGAGCCCGCGATTTGGTCCCGCGTGCGAACGCTTCTTCTCCCGAAAGACTACGCGCGCTTCCGAATGACCGGCGCCCGTGCCTGCGACGTGGCCGACGCCTCCGGCACGCTCCTTTTCGACGTCGCCCATCGCCGCTGGTCCGCTCCCATGGCGGATATTTCCGGCATCAACCCCGAAATATTGCCCGAAATTTTCGAGTCGCCCGATGTCAGTGGGCGAGTTTCCGACGAAGGTGCGAGCGCGACCGGCCTCCGCGTTGGCACGCCGGTCGTAGCCGGTGCGGGAGATCAGGCCGCCGGCGCCGTTGGAATGGGCATCGTCCGGGCGGGTGCCGTGAGCGCAACGATCGGGACTTCCGGCGTCGTTTTCGCGGCGACCTCCGCGCCCACCATGGATCCCCACGGCCGCATCCACACCTTTTGCCACGCCGTTCCCGGACGCTGGCACGTCATGGGCGTCACCCAGTCCGCCGGGTTTTCGCTCCGCTGGTTTCGCGACGAATTCTGCGCGGGCCCTGATGGCAATCGTGTCTCCTACGATCAACTCACCGCCGAAGCCGCCAAGACGAATGCCGGCGCCGATGGCCTGCTCTGGCTGCCGTATCTGATGGGCGAGCGCACGCCGCATCTCGATCCAGACGCACGCGGCGCCCTCGTCGGCCTGACCGCCCAGCACACCCGCGGCCACGTCGTTCGCGCAATCCTCGAAGGCGTCGCCTTCAGCCTGCGCGACACGCTCACCGTCTTTCGCGAACTGGAACTCCCGATCGAATCGATCCGCCTCGGCGGCGGCGGCGCGCGCGGAAAACTCTGGCGCCAGATTCAGGCTGACGTCTACGGCATGCCCGTCGAAATTCTGGAAGCCGAAGAAGGCGCAGCCTACGGCGCGGGTCTGCTTGCGGGAGTGGGGGTCGGCGTGTGGCCGTCCGTCGAGAGCGCCTGCGAAACCGCCGTGAAAGTGGCGCAGCGCGTCGAACCGGATCCGGCGCGCGTCGAAATCATGAACCGCCGCTACGAGGAGTACCGAAAGCTATATCCGGCGCTGAAAGAAACCTTCCACAACGCCAAAGCCGTATAAGGATTATCTGAACGGCGAAACCTGAAAAACGGGACGACAAATAATATTGATTTCTTGCCCGTGCCGAGGACCTGCTTGAGAATACGATTGGGGCATTCGTGGCCATCTTGGCCGGCCTATTTCATCTGGTTCTGCCTCATCGGTGGCGTCGTGCTTCCGTTGCGGCCGTCTGTGACGCTCAACTCCAGGCGCTGCCGGAGTTCATGCTCTCCGTCGCGATTGGCTCTCCATCGCCGCGCGCAGAAGCTTATTAATTCGCGTTTGATAACCTCGGCCCTGGGCCTTGAGCCACGCGAGAACGTCGGCATCGAGCCGAATCGTCAGGGACTTCTTGATCGGCCGGTAAAACTTACCAATCACACCATGGCTCCAATCGCGCACTTCCGGCACATCCGACAAACCGATCTCGGAATCGCGCAGCCTTTTCAACGCTCTCAGTTCCTTTCTCTCTTTTTTAGAGGCCCTCTTCATAACCGTCCAGTGGTTTCAATCGCAGCGTCAGCTTCCCCGTCCCATCCACTGGACTTTCCACCACCGATATCGCCGCGCAATTCTCGACGATCCAGTACGCGCCCTTCTCGCGCAATTCCTCTTCGCCAAACACCGCCGCAATTCCGATCACCCGCGCTCCCGCCGCTTTGCCCGAGACGACACCCGCCGGCGCATCCTCCACGACGATGCATTCCGTCGCCGGAAACCCCAGCCGCTCCGCTGCCGTTCGATACGGATCGGGCGCGGGCTTCCCATTCTTGATGTCGCTCGATGTAATGAATGTTCCCGGCCACGGCAATCCTGCCGCTCGCAACCGCACCTCTGCGAGCGGCCGCGTGCACGAAGTGACGATCGCCCACCGCCCGCGCGGCAACGCCTCCAGCAGTTCCATCGCTCCTGGCAACGGTACGATTCCCTCCGTGTCTTCGAGTTCGCGCCGCTCCACTTCCTTGTTCTCCGCAAGATGATCCGCATTCGGAAGATAATCGCGCACCGTCAACAGGCTCGGGCGCCCGTGCGCCGCCCGCACCACCTCTTCCGGATCGAACCCATGCTCGACCGCCCAGCCCGACCACACACGCGCCACCGCGGGCATCGAATCGGTCAGAACGCCGTCCATATCGAACAGCAGCGCACTGCACGTGATCAAAGTCATGCGAAAAGTTTAGCGTGGACTTCACCAGCTCACCAAACGCAATCCTCGATCGAATACTTCCGTTTATCCGAAGCTGAAATGTAGGGCGTCGAGCCGAAGGGTGATGCCATCCATTCCGCCCTCCGAGTCCGGTGTGACCGGGGGACTCACCCCGCGCTTTGCTGTAACCCCGATGCCGCCTGCGAAGACCACTCAGACACTGAGCACCGGAAACGGCGAATCCCGAACGATGGCATAGGTCAAATCGCGCAGACGTCCATCAGCGCCCAGCTGCGGACTTCTGCCGATGATCAGCGCGTCGGCGTCGAAGCGTCGCACAGCCTCAAGCAAAGCTGCCTTCACCGAACCAACCACAATATGAACGGGAACGTCGGTTCCGGCCTTCTTCTGCAGTTCGGCGATGCGTTCGCGCGCTTCCTTCCTCTCGGCCGAATGCAGTTCTTCCTCGAGGTCGATCTGCACCGGCAGGCCGGGGTCGTGGGTCTGGATAGCGTGCATCAGCGAACAGTTGGCGTGAACTTCCCTTGCTGCCTGCTTGGCGAAACGCAGCACTCTCTCCGAATCCGTATCAAGCCCAATCGAACACAACCACTCCTTGTGATTTAGCGGGCGCGGGGCAATCGTCTCCGCATGCATACTCGTCAATACTGGGCAATCCGCATCATTCAGCACCTTGGCCGTCGTCGACCCGAGCAGCATCCGCCGGAAAGTGCCCGCGTGGGTCGGCATCACAATCAGATCGAATCCGCGTCTGGCCGCCTCGGCAATGCGCGTCGCCGCATCGCCGTCGGTAAGGACCCGCGGACATTCAGAAACCGGGAACTCATCTTGCAGAAAGCGATCCAGCTTCTGACGCGCAACCGCCTGATGTTCCACGGCGATCTCCTGCATCGTCCGCTGATACATTTCGAAGCCGTTGTAACTCGCCGGGTCGTAAACGTGGATCAGCGATACCTTGGCGCCGGTCAAAGTCGCGGCTCTCTTTACGTAAGGAGCCATGGCCACGCACGAAGGAGAGAAGTCTACCGGAAACAGAATGTTGGTGATGAGCGGCATGGTCACCTCCCGCGGCGTGCGGAAGGCTTCATCTTCTCAAACGACGGCCCGGCAGCACAAATCGGTGGGGCCGGAAGGAAACGTTGCGTGGCCGGACGCCGCATCGGGGCCGCGCGGCAGCAAGTGCAGAAGCCGCTCGCAACCGGCGCCGACCGCGCAGACCGCGCGATTAGTGCCCGCAGCTTTTTCAGCCGCGCCGCGGCCAAAAATGGTAGCAGTAGAATCCGCCCAGCACCGTCAGCAGCCCGCCCCACCACACCGGAGCGTGCAGATTCGCGAGGACGGTATGCGGCGGATGCGGCCACTCCGCGATTCCGCTGCCCAAAATCAGCAACCCGTAAACGAGAAGCATGAATCCCACGAAAAACCAGACCGGAATGATGTGATGGTCTTCGGTCATGGATGATCACCAGAAAATAATTTGCAGCAGCACCAGAATCACCAGGGCCACCATACCCCAAAACAGCGGCCGCTGCAAGCAAGCTCCCGTGCTCTTCGCGCGGCACGTCGGTAAGCGACTATAAACCAGGCCTCGCAGCTCCTGCTCCGGTCTCGGCGTGGTCACCAGGGTTACGAGCACCGTCACGACCACGCACGTCACGCACGACCACAGCGCCTGGAACATGTCCTGCGCCAGCCCTTTGGCGTGCGGCGAAAGCGCGAACACGTGCACCCAGCGCGCCGGATCGACCTTCATCAGCAGGAACATCGCACGCCGACGAACCACGCCCGCCAAGCAAGCCCCAGAAACCCGCCGCGCTGCGTCACGCGCTTCCACAGCATCCCGAGCAGCACCGTGCCGAACAGCGGCGCGATGAAGAAGCTGAAGAGCGCCTGGACGTAATCCATGATGCTGGCGAACGCATGACGAGGTAAGCCGTGCCGATGCTGATGAACAAGCCGATGATCGTGCACCAGCGGCCCATGGAGACGTAGTGCGCGTCGGGCGCCGTCCTTGCGGATGAACGGGCGGTAAATGTCGTACGTCCACACGGTGGCGAACGCGCTGACGTTCCCCGCCATGCCCGACATGAATCCGGCGATGAGCGCGGTGATGCCCAGGCCCAGCAGACCCGGACCGCAATAGCGCGCCAGCATCAGCGGCAGCACTTCGTTGTAACTGTGCTGCCCCGCGCCAGCAGCGCTTGCCGGAACCAGATGGAACGGCAGCACCGCCAGCCCGAGCAATCCCGGCAGAATCACGATCAACGGCACGGCCATCTTGAAAAACGAGCCGATGATCGGCGCCATCTTGGCCGAGCGAATATCCTTGGCGGAAAGCACGCGCTGCACGACCAGGAAGTCGGTGGTCCAGTAGCCCATGGACTGCACCGCGCCCAGACCGAACACAATGCCGATCCAGTGGATGCCCATCGGGTTACGCGGCAAAGTGCCCAGTCGGCGCCCACAGGTGCGTGTAAGTCCTGCCCCGGGAAATTCTGGTGGATGCGCGCCACCATGCCGCTCCAGCCACCCGTTTCGACCATGCCCAGAATCGGAATCAGCAGCGCGCCGAACCAGATCAGGAAGAATTGCAGCACCTCATTGAAGATCGCGGAAAACAGCCCGCCGGCGGCAACGTAAACGCCGACGGTCAGCGACGACACCCAGATGCTGAAGTTGATGTTCCAGCCCAGCACCACCTTCATCACCACGGCCATCGCGTACATGTTGACGCCCGACATCAGGATGGTCATGAAGGCGAAGGTAATCGCGCTCAGCCCGCTGGCTTCCGGCCGTAGCGCATTTGCAGGTAGCCCGGGAACCGAGTGGGTCTTGGAGATGTAATAGAACGGCATCATCACGAGGCCCAGAAACACCATGGCGGGAATGGCGCCGATCCAATACCAGTGCGCGGCCAGGATGCCGTACTGGTACGCCGAGCCGGCCCAGCCCATCAGTTCCAGCGAGCCCAGGTTGGCGGAAACGAACGCCAACCCCGCCACCCAGGCGGTCATTTCGCGGCCCGCCAGGAAAAAGTCTTCGCCGGTTTTCGCGTAGCGCTTCAGGTAAAAGCCGATCGCCAGCACGAACGCAAAATAGAAGACGATGATGACCAGATCGACGGGAGCTAATCGTACCAGGCGTGGCGCTGCCAGCAGCCCAAGAGTGGTTGGCATCTATCTCTTCAGCCGCGCGCTACGGTAGGTAGCAACCGAGCGTCGCGGCGTCCTTTTGACCGCTCATCGCGGTCCGATTCGGCCGCTAACGCCGCGGCCGGCTCACTCTCTTCTCTATCGCGGCTTGCCCGGACGGCAGCCCTTTGCAGCAAGCGAACGGATTCTACCAGCAAACGTTTACACAAGTTGCGCTATTTTTTGGACTCGTTGCCTGGCCTCGGGCCCTAACTGCCAAGAAATATCGATATGGCGCCCCGATACGCTTCCGTGCGAAGCTTCTGTTCCGTAGGGGCGGGTCTCAGACCCGCCCGTCTCCTTGCAAGGCGCCTCTTGAGAACAGCTTGAGTTCGTCACGACGAACGAAACTGCTCCCCGCCCCAGATCGTTCCTACGGATGCCCCTTGATCTCAATTCGCAGAAGCGGTGGCTTTCCCGCTTGATACGCGGCAGCCCCGGGGTTCTCCACCACCTCGATCGCGTGCATCGGCTCCGGCTTCATCCACCGCACGCTCCAAACGCCAGGATGGACAGGCTCGCAGCGGCTCGGCTGATCCACAACCGTACCGTCGCCCCGGTGATAACGAACATGCAGTGTGCACCCTCCGGTATCCCAGTCCAGGAAGAAACTCGGCCGACGGTGATGATGCATTGGTTCCGTCGTGCCCGCAGGTGGCACCGTCACTTCGAGCACGCGGACGAATGCATTCTCAAAAATCACCTTGTGACTTTTTGGCGCCGCCTGCACGGCGTCAAAACCGTCGGGAAACTGCGTTTTGTCCTGCCCGTAAGCATAGAAATGCCAGCCGAGCAGGACCACGGAACCGAGCGCGAAGATTGCGACCGCCCCGATTTTTCGGATTCGGCGCCGATTTCGCTTGGTTTTCATGTGCCGGAGTATAGGCCACGCGTCAACCGACGGAACAGGAGCGTCTCCCACACCTCCAAAGCCTGCTCGGAAAGGTCTTGCGTCGGCGCTCTGGATATATTATACGAAGGCGTCGCCGCAACTCCTTCTTCCGAGTCGCTGGCGCCTTGACTCTTGTTACGCTACATTGGCTCTCCCGCGCGCCGCGCGTCGACACGATGAACCCTCAAACTCACTCGCAAACCACGCAACCCTCACCGCAAGATTCCAAAGGTCCCGGCTCTCGTACCTTCGCGCGCGGCCTTGGCCTTTTCGACTCCGTGATGGTCGTCGTCGGCGTGATGATCGGCTCCGGCATTTTTATTGTCTCCGCCGAAATGTCGCGCCAGATCGGCAGCGCGGGCTGGCTGCTTGTCGCCTGGGCCTTTGCGGGGTTCCTCACCGTCGCCGCCGCGCTCTCCTACGGCGAACTCGCCGCCATGATGCCGCATGCCGGCGGAATGTACATCTTCCTGCGCGAAGCGTTCTCGCCGCTCTGGGGATTTCTCTACGGCTGGACCCTCGTCACCGTCATCCAAACCGGCACCATCGCGGCCGTCGCCATCGCATTCGCGCGATTTTCCGGCGTGCTCTTCCCCTGGGTCTCGGAAGACCACTATCTCATCGCTCCCTTCCACATCTCGGCCCATTACGCTTTCTCTCTCTCCACCGCGCAAGCGATGGCGATCATTCTCATTGCCGTCCTCACGTGGACCAATAGCCGCGGCCTCGAGTACGGCAAGATCGTTCAGAACGTTTTCACCGTGGCCAAGACGGCCGCTCTGCTCGGTCTGATTCTTCTCGGCTTGACCGTCGGCTGGAACATGGGCGCCGTCCGCGCCAATTTCACGCACGCCTGGACCGCCCACGGCGTATCGCAGCTTGCGCCCGGGCTCACGGCCGCCACTGTCTTTGGTTTGTTCGCTGCGGTCTGCCTCGCGCAAACCGGCTCGCTCTTCGCCGCCGACGCCTGGCACGACATCACCTTCACCGCCGGCGAAGTGAAGGATCCACGCCGGACGCTTCCGCTCTCGCTGGCGATCGGCACGATCCTCGTCATCGCGCTCTATCTGCTTGCGAACGTGGCCTATCTCGTCACGCTTCCGCTTTCGGCTATCCAACACGCTCCTTCCGACCGCGTGGCCACCACCATGCTCAACGCCATCTTTCCGACGATGGGCGCCGCACTGATGGCCATCGCCATCATCATCTCGACAGTCGGCTGCGTGAACGCGCTCACGCTCGCCGGCGCGCGCACCTATTACGCCATGGCCCGCGATGGCTTCTTCTTCAGCGTCGCCGGGCGCCTCAACAAAGCCCGCGTTCCCGGCCCCTCGCTCCTGATCCAAGGCCTGTGGGCGGCTTTTCTCGTTCTGCCGCGCACCTACGATCCCGCCACGCACACCTACGGCAATCTCTACAGCAACCTGCTCAGCTACATCATTTCCGCCGAGCTGATCTTCTACATCTTGACCATCGCCGCCGTCTTCCGCCTGCGCATCAAGAAACCCGACGCCGAGCGTCCCTACCGCGCCTTCGGCTATCCCTGGCTCCCAACTCTCTACATTCTCGGCGCCACCGCCATCATGGTCATGCTCTTCATGTACGAACGCGAAACCACCTGGCCCGGCCTCATCATCGTGCTCATCGGCCTGCCCGTTTACCTGTGGCTCTCGCGCCGGCCCGAGTTCAACGGCGCCCCCGAGCGCGACTTCTCCGAAGAAGAAACCCCCGGCTAGTCCTTTAGCGCAGCATCACTCCCTGCCGCGTGCCTCTCGCCTGTCGGTCTTCCGTAGGGGCGGGTCTCAGACCGCCAGCCGCTCCCGGCATCCGTTGCCTGCCGTCAGCGCCGGAGGCGCGATTGTAACTGGGCCCGGCACGCAGTGGAATGAACGGCCACCCCAAAGATCCAAGTCCCCGTAGGAGCGATTGACGTGCCTCATCATCTGAGAAGACAGAAATACTGAAATACTCGTACCGGGGAAAAGTGAAATATTCTGTGATCAAGCTGCACTTTCTACGGTCTTCGTGTTATTGACGTGCAACGCATATGGGTGTACACGGGGAAATGGAAGGGGAGGAGGGTCTCGACTACAAGCACACCTACGCATGCGCTTGCGGCGCTCAGGTTCGAACGCGTCGCTGTTTGAAACAAGCCCCAGTCGTTTCAGCTCCGCTACGGACCGAATCCTCCTCAGCGTAATCGATAAGCAGTTTTTTGGATCGCACCATGAACGACGTCCCAGCGTCGTCGGCTCGCGATTCTCATCTCGAGGCTCTGACAGGTCATCGCGTCCTGTCGATCGCATTCTCGAGAACGGGACATCGCTCGGGCCTTGTAATGCTTGCGGTTGTCGTGCTGATCGCTGTTGCCTCTGTCGAGATTGTCTCCACCTACCACGTTTTCAGCGGGACCTCCGACGAGCCCGCGACCGAAGCCGGCGGTATGGAATGGCTCGATCGCGGCACATACCGTCTGGACGACACTCACCCGCCGCTTGCCCGCATCGCTGTCGCCCTCGGCCCCTATCTTGAAGGCCTTCGGCTACCCGCCGACTCCAACGACTGGAACAAGGTCGGCAACGAGATCTTCCATGCGCGTGGCCAGTACTCCCGAAACCTCGCTTTGGCCAGGTTTGGGGTTCTGCCTTTCTTCATTCTGGCGACCGTCGTGGTCTGGAGCTGGGGTCGCGAAGCTCTCGGCGAATTCGGCGGGCTATGCGCCGTCTTACTGTTCTCCACCCTTCCTCCCGTGCTTGGAAACGCAGGCTTGGCAACAACGGACATCGTGCTTACAGCGACCTTCATTGCCGCGTCGCTGGCGCTGACGTACTGGCTCCAGCGCCCTACCTATGCTCGCGGCTGCCTGTTGGGGTTCGCCGTTGCGCTATCAGTTCTTTCAAAGTTTAGCGCCCTGCTGTTTCTGCCCGTTTGCGGAATGGCCATGCTGGCCTGCTACTTGGCTTCGAAGCGCCGAAGGCCGCGCCTCTCGGCCCAACGGCGTAGCGGAGCCACAGCCCTGACCCTGAGCGGGATGCTTGCGCTCCTGGTCGTGTGGGGCGGGTACAGGTTTTCGTATCACAGAACCGACAAAGCGGAGCGTCCGCACGCGGTGATAGACCGCATCGCAGGCGCAAACGGAGCCTTACACGACGTCGCCTACTTTGCGGCCGAGCGCGTGCCCATCCCCGCGCCCGAACTCATTAGAGGGATCAACTACCAGCGCCTGCACAATTCCAGTGGAAGCGCTTCGTACCTCTTCGGTCAGGCCCGGCAAGGAGGTTGGTGGTATTTTTATCCTGTCGTTTTGGCGATCAAAACCCCCTTGCCGTTCCTCATCTTGAGCGCCATCGGTCTTTTTTCGCTTGCCATCGTGGGACTTCGTGGCGCCGACTGGCGCGTGCTGGCGGCCGCCGCAATGGCAGTCGCCCTGTTGCTCTCTGCGATGCCGAGCGGAATCGATCTTGGCGTCCGGCTCATCCTTCCGATCTACCCGCTGCTCGCCATTGTGGCCGCCTTCGGAGCAATCAAACTCTGGAATCTTGCGAAACCGAAGTTTCTGGGCCGCGCGTTGGTTTCTGCGCTCCTGCTTTGGCAGGTCGTTTCATGCGTTGCAGCTCATCCTGACTATTTGTCGTATTTCAATCCGTTGGCTGGGAGCTCACCCGAGCGTATCGACGTCGGCCCCGACCTCGATTGGGGGCAGGACCTGTTTCGCCTTTCCGACGCGCTGCGCGCTCGCCACATCGCCTCGTTCTCCATCGCCTATCTCGGACCCGCGGATCTCACTCAGCAGAATTTGCCTCATTTCGTTGAACTGGTACCGTTTCATCCGGCGACGGGATGGATCGCCATCAGTCTCACCCGGCTTATGCGAGGCGACACCAATCCTCCTTATTACGGTTACTCATGGCTCCGGTCTTGCAAACCCGTCGCTCGCGTCGGCCGATCGATCCTCTTGTATCACGTCCCCGCTGGTGGCTGCTCATCCCCGCCGACGACAGAAACCAGCCCTAAGCCGCGCTCAACGGTCGCGTGATTCGCCCCGCCTGTGGCGCAGCCCACTTGCCCGCTATCTTGGTTTGGCCCGAGGTTTAAACGTAGCGCCGGGACTTCAGCCCGGCATCCGTTGTCTGTCTTCTCCAGGTCCGCTTTCGCTTCCGCATAGCAGGAGGGGGTATCGTGAAGCGCTGGCGCGGCGGCGATCAAGCGCAGCGCTGGATGGCTACGGGTTTGCTCGAAGTGCTTATTGAAAACCGGAACTGAAAGGAACCGAAAAGAAAGTTGAAAGTCACGCTGCGTTCGACGGCCGGCCAGGAATACATACCGGAAAGTGGATTCTCCAGAAGCTTCCCACGGGTTGCGTGAACTCGATCCCTACTGTCCATTTGCTGTCTTTCAGGGAGCCCACGTCGGCGACCCGGCATTCTTGCTCTTCGCCAGTGCTTCGGTTCACAACCAGAATCCTCCGCCCTTCCTCGACCCTGGCCGCCAGGGACAGCGATCCGCCGTGAGCGTTTACCGAGAGCATGCGCGTGAACTCGCTGAAGGATTCCCGGAACGCGTCCTGACCAACCACATGCACGCGCACCGAGAGTACGAGCCGCTTGCTTCTTCGGATTCTCCTCGGCCGAATCTGGGGATTCATAACCACCCGAACTCTACAACCACAAATCATCTGCGCGCAATGGTACGGGGGGGTGCGGCAGCCTGTGTGTGGTTGTTTTTGTGAAGTCCGCAGGCGAGCATCAAGATGGGCCCATTCTCGAACGTTGATTCTCGACAAGGGCCGAGCACGATCACTTTCGCACAACACGTCGCCTACGCTTGCCATCTGTATTCGGGGTGCCGCACCCCTTGCGCCCGGTGCGAAGGTGCGCCTTTCGATCCCCGATGCTTGGAAGCCAGCTCCACCGATATCTCCTTGACGCCACACATTGCCAGTGGCGAAGCGTAGAGACAAACGACTCTGGCAACCAGGTACATTTGTCACAGGTACGTTCGTCATCTGGTTCGTCTCCACGCTCTCGTGCTAGCGCATGTTTGCCCTCGCAGAGGGCTCGATTCCGGCTAACTCATTGAAAACACAGCGGTGCATCCGCCGTGGGATTGAAAATGTAGTGCCAAGGAATCTGCTCGTGTTCCTCATTTTCCCCTTGATTTAAAGAATAATAGTCGTATATCTGTAGTGTCTTAGGAGGCCCGCATTGTTCCTTCGTTCTGTCAAGGCGCCCAACGGCCACCACGAGTACCTGCGGCTCGTGGAATCCTTCCGCGACGGAAACAAGGTCCGGCAGCGAATCATTGCCCATCTCGGACGCAAGGATCTCCTGGCACCTCATCTCGACAAGCTCGTCCAACTCTTGCAGGACGAATCGTCCCCGCCGCGTTGGATTCCCCTGTCCGAGGTCTCCACCCCGCGGGCCTCCACCTGGGGACCGGTCTTGGTGGCCCGACGCCTGTTTGAAAAACTGTCCCTGCCTGCGATTCTGGATCGGGGTGGGAACTCGCGGCGACACGGCCAACCCCTGTCGGAACGAGTCTTTCCTTTGCTGGCCAATCGCCTCACTCGTCCCGGCAGCGAGCATGCCTTGGCCCAATGGCTGGAAGATTTCTACGTATGCACGGCACAGGGCAGCCGCTGGATGCCGGTGTGGAAGCCATCGCGCCGGGTCAAAGTCGATTTCAATCAACTGAAGCTCTGGTATCAAACGCTGGACGACCTGCTGGCCGAGAAGAAGCGAGTCGAAAAGGAAGTCTATCTGGAACTGCGGAATCTGTTCAGCCTCAAGCCTGACCTGGCGTTCTATGACATCACTTCCACGTACTTCGAGGGAGCCGGTCCAGCCGAGTTGGGCCGTTTTGGATACAGTCGCGACGGAAGACCGCGCAACCGGCAGATCATCATCGGCGTGGTGATGATGGAGGGTTGGCCTATCGCGCATCATGTGTTCGCCGGCAATCGTCTGGACCAAACCACGGTCCTGGAAGTGGTCAAGGATCTGAACACCAGATTTGATTTGAACCGGGTCGTGTTCGTGGGCGACCGCGGCATGATGACCATCGGCAATGTCGAGAAGTTCCGAAACTTACAGCAAGGCTATTTGGTGGGGCTGCAACGGCGCAATCGCAAAGATACGTTCGCGTATATCCAGCAGGCGGCGGTGCGTAAGGATTGGCAGGAATGCCCGGCGGGGATCACGGCTGAGGAGAAGAAGGTCGTGCCGAAGACCCGGGTGGTCGAGGTGCCCGGCAAAGAAGCGGGCGTGCGCGTGTTCGTGGTTCACAGCGACGAGCGGGAACTGTACGAGCGTGGCCTGCGGGAGCTATCGATGGAGCGGGCCCGCAAAGAATTGCAATCCCTGCAGACCCAGGTGGAGAAAGGCGCGTTGAAAGAGCCGGAGAAGATCGGGGCGGCGGCCGCGGCTCAACTGCGGCGCAACCATGGTCACCGGTATTTCGACTGGGAACTGCGCGAAGGGAAATTTCGCTTCTTCGATCACCCGGTCAACCTGGCGCGGGAGAAAGCTCTGGAGGGCAAATACGTCATTCAGACCGAAGAGCGAAATCTGTCGGCGGTAGAAGCGGTGGGAGCCTACAAGGAACTGAACGAAGTGGAGCGTGGCTTTTCCCATCTGAAAGGCCTGCTGGAGTTGCGCCCGGTCTACCATCGCAAGGACGCGCGCGTCGAGGCTCATGTGTTCGTGGCCGCTTTGGCCCTGTTGCTGGATCGCGCCCTGGAGAAGAGCCTGCGCACGGCGGGCAGCAGCTTGTCCTCGCCGTTTGCCTGGCAGGCGCTCGAGATGGTCCGCTGCGTGGAGGTCGAACTCGGTCAACGCCGCAAGATGTGCGTCACCCGTGGCAGCCAACATGCGAGCGAGGTGCTGCGGGCTTTGGGCATCGCGGAACTGGACCCGCCCACTCCGCCGGAGGGCCGAGAATGGCTGATGTAGTGACCAAACTCAAAAACCGCCTGTGTGTTTTCAAGGGGTTACAGGCCCGCAGGGCAAACATGCGCTAGCGTCGGTCGTTTCATGCGCGCTGAAATTCACAGCTCGACAGCCCCTCGCGACCCTTCGATCCCCACACCACGCTGGTCCCACGGTCGTCTTTGCAAGTCCGAGCGCAGCCGCAGTTGCCAGTCCCTCACGCTGGCAAGCGGCGCTCTGGTGGCAATTAAATCGATACACGTGTCGAACAAAAAACGCGGTAACTCCTTCCCCATCAACAAAACTGTCGAATTTAATCGATACACTTTCGAGCTCCTCGCGAACTGAATTCACCGAATCCGAACAGCGCTTGGCGGCGACCCGCAAACCAGAAATATCTCGGTACACATGCCGAGATATTTTCGCCGTAAGTCCATGTGCATCAACAAAAGCGCCAAAATTTCCCGGCACACTTTTGCATGTTTCTGCGGACACGAATGGTATGATCCCCGCTCCGAAGCCAGATCGGGAGCAAACACTGAAATTCGTGAAGACCATTACGGCAGTCGATGCGCACGCGTGCGGGGAGCCGGGGCGCGTCATCATAGGCGGCGTGCCGGATGTGCCCGGCAAGACGATGTTCGAGAAGATGACCTATCTCGCGTCGCATCAAGACGATCTGCGCAAGCTGATGCTGCGCGAGCCCCGCGGCTACCCCGCCTCGAACTGCAATCTGATCCTGCCGCCGACCATCCCCGAGGCCGACGCCGGCTTTGTCATCATGGAGCAGGTGGAATACCCGCCCATGTCGGGCACCAACACGATCTGCGTCGTCACCGTGCTGCTCGAGACGGGCATCATTCCTGTTCGCGGCCCCGTGATGAAGTTGAAGCTCGATACGCCCGCCGGGCTGGTCGAAGTGGAAGCAGAGATCGAGAACGACAAGGTCGTCCGCGTCACGTTCGAGAACGTTCCCGCCTTCGCCGCGCATCTCGATGCGCCGATTGAAGTCCGCAATCTCGGCACCGTGAAAGTTGACGTCGCCTACGGAGGGATGTTTTACGTGATTGCCGATTCCGCGCCATTCGGATTGAAGCTCACGCCCGACGAAGGACGCGATATCGCGCGCATCGGCGAAATGATCAAAGCCGCGGCGCAGGAACAGCTGCCCGTCGCGCATCCGGAGAATCCCGAAATTGCTGGCGTTACGATCGCGCAGCTTTCCGCTCCCTCGCCAACTCCCGGCGTCGATCGCAGAAACGCCGTGATCGTTTCGACCGGCAAACTCGACTGGGACCAGCCTTCGTCCTGGACGGGCGCGCTCGACCGCTCCCCCTGCGGCACCGGAACGTGCGCAAAAATGGCCGCGCTGCACGCGAAGGGTCGACTGGCTCTCGGCCGCGACTTCGTGCACGAAGGCGTCCTGGGCACCGCGTTCACCGGGCGGCTCATCCGCGAAACGCGCGTCGCCTCGCGCGCCGCCGTCGTGCCCACCATCAGCGGCCGCGCATGGATCACCGGCTTCAGCACCTATGTGCTCGACTCAAGCGATCCGTTCCCCACCGGCTTCACCCTCGGCGACATCTGGGGCAACTCAGGCTCGTAGCGGTTGCGGAAGGATCGCGCCGCATGGAAGTTGGGCCGACGATGATAAGAATTGTTTCTTGCAGCCTGCCGCGGCGCCCTGAGGAGTGGCCCAGAACTGGCAAGGAACGGAATCGCCGTTGGCGGCGCCGACAAAGCCCCACCACAGAGTGCTACTCGCGCGAGTACACCCTGACGTAGTCGACGAGCATGCGCTGCGGCAAAACCGTCGAAGCGCCGGGAAAACCCGGCATGTTGCCGCCGACGGCCACGTTCAGGATGACGAGAAAAGGGTGGTCGAAGACCCACTGCTTCCCCGGAATGTCGGACGGGGTTCGAGTCTCGTAGAGATTGCCGTCAACATAGAAGCGGACCCTGGCCGGCTCCCATTCGACGGCGAAAATATGAAAGGCGTCACTGAAGCGGCCGCTGGGAAGCGTATAGATTCCGGTCAAGGCGTTGGAGCCGGAGTATCCGGGACCGTGCATGCTGCCGTGGTTGATTCGGGGCTCCGAGCCGATGTTCTCCATGATGTCGATTTCGCCGCAACGAGGCCACCCGGCGGTCTTGAAGTTATCGCCGAGGAGCCAGAATGCAGGCCACAAGCCGCGTCCCGTCGGGAGCTTGATTCGCGCCTCAAAGCGGCCATATTTCTGGCTGAATCGCCCGGCAGTATCCAGTCGCGCGGAGGTATAGTTGCTGCGAACGCCCTTCGGTCCGGTGAAGCTCTCCTTGAACGCCTCGATGACCAGGTCGCCGTTTTCCTGACGAACGTTCCGGCGCCTCGACGTGTAGTATTCGAGTTCGTGGTTGCCCCAACCGTTCGCGCCGGTCTCCGCAACCCATTTCGCAGGGTCCGGAGGCGCGCCATTCGGACCGTTGAACTCGTCGCTCCAGGTGAGTGTCCACTTTGGCGCCCGGGCCGCCGAAGCCGCGGACACGTTCGCCTGCTTTGGCGAGGCAGACATGCAGAACCCCGCGAGTACACCGGCAACCAGCGCAAAGGATTTCGCGGGAAAGCTCCGGATTCTTGGCACGGCTGGATTATGCCATGCCGCATCGCGGGGAGTCAGACAGATCAGTCGCGATTCACTGCCGGCGAGCGTGGATTTCGAAGCGAATGCGCAAGCGGTCCTTCACTTTGACCGCTCCCCCAGCCACTTTGATTGGCGTGATGCCGTAGTTGCTCTGCAGGAGGAACACTTCGCCTTCCGCAATCAGTTCTCCGTTTGCGAGGCGAACGCCCAGCGGAAACGTGACCGGCTTTTGCGTTCCGTGAAGCTGCAACACTCCGGCCAGCGTCACGCGCCAGCCGCTTCCCTGCCGCTGAACGTGCGTTACGCTGGTCGAGTGGAACGAGATTTCGGGATAGCGCGCCGTGTCGAGAACCTGTTCGCCGAGCATCGCCGCCTGGACTTGCTGCCGGTCGCCTGCGGATTCGCCAGGATCGATCGCGGTCAGCGATTTGGCAACCAGGCGGAGCGTCACAGATGAACTCTCGATTTTGCCGGGATCGAACTGCACCGCACCGGAGAAATCCTTCGCCGCGATGAGGTGGTTGTGACCGAATGCGCTGAAGAGCCCTTCCTTGTAGACAGTGATCTCGACCGAACTGCGCGGCGCGCCAAACGTGTACGAGGTCTCCGCCGCCGGAGCGGCATGGAGCGCGAGCAGACCGAACAGCGCCACGGGAAAGGCCAGCACCGTTCGAAAGGCGCGAACGGCAGGGCCCCCAACGGTTCTAGTCCTCGGCTGCGCTTGATGACCAGCGGGGAGACTTGCCGCACGCGGGGCAGAACGCGTCGCTGTTACTTGCGGTCGTTTCATTTTAGAAGAGGCCCGGCACGAATCGCGGCTTCGCAGCCATCGCGGCGCGATACTCGGGATCGGCGAGCAACGGCGGTTCTTCCGCTTCCAGCCGCTTTCGAATGGCCCACAGATGCAGGCAGCTTCCCGCGATGGCGGTAATCCATGCCGTGTGGATCAGCGGGAGCGCGATCATCTCGACGAAAACGGCTGCGTAGTTGGGATGTCGAACGTAGCGAAAGGGTCCATCGGTGACCACGCCGAGCCGCGTCGAATCCATGACTTGTATGCTCCAGTGATCGCCGAGCGTGCGAATCACCCACAAGCGCACGAGATTCGCCGCGAGGAAGAGGGCGAACATCGGCACGGCGAGCGCAAAGAAAAAGGGGCGCTTCAGGAGGAGCACCTCGAGCGCCGCGCCAGCGAGTACGGCGACGTGAACCGAAACCATCAGACTGAAGTGCTGATTCGTTATGCGGACGGCGCCGCGAGCAACCATGTGCCGCTGGTGCCGGCGCGAGACGCGGATCTCGACGAGCCGCAGCACGGCAACTGCAGCGAGCAGGGCCAGAAACGCACCGACGGTGAGGTCGCGTGGCGGCACGAGAACGAAGGTATGAAGCCGTCCGCGCGATTTTGGATGCAAGGCGAGGCGGACGCTTCCTCAACTGGTCCGAAAATGATCCACGCGCAATTGTGCTGCAAATCCAGCGCGCGATAGGACCAAGAACGGACCCATAAAACCCGGAAGGGTGCGCGTTCTTTAAGACTTCCTCAGGAGCGCCGATCGGGAAAATGGCGCTCCCGGGTCGTTATTCCGCTGCGTCACCTTCATCGGGCGCGGATGGAGCGTTCATCACCATCGGACTGATTCCACGCTCGCCGAGCGAACGATTGAATGCCGGCAACTCCTTCTCGTAGAGAGTGCCGTAGGCGGATTTCGCCGCGGCGAGATCCTTCTCGACGGAATCAAGCTCGGACAAATCCTCGTCGGTAGGAGCCCAATCGGCGCCGCCTGCAACGTCGCCAGCGCCCGTTCCGATTTCGCCGTTGAGCCAAATCAGATTCATGTAGACCTTGTAGGCTTCGACGTAATACTTGTCGTCGCTGTTCAGGTTGGAGCGCGAGATCAGCTGGTATTCCACCGACTCGAGCTTCTTCGTCAGGTCATCGACCGATTTGAGCAGCGCGGCCGATGCGCTGTTCTCGGGCTTGCCTTCGGCCTTCGCTTTGGCCTGCTGCGATTTCAGCATGTCCTGGACCACGCCGAGCTGCTTTCGCGTCCACTCGATGTGGTTGATCATGTTCGACGTCGAGTTGAGATCGTCGCGGATGCGGAGCTGCGCTTTGAAAGTGGCTTCGAGGTCGGCCTGCGTTCCGGGCGCGTGCGGGTCTTTGAGCACGGTCAGCGGCTGCGTGTAGCTTTGCCCGTCGACCGTGAGTTTGATCGTGTATTCTCCAGGCACGGCGAACGGCCCCACTTCCGCCTCCTCGATTCCCCAGTGCGTGACGGGACGCGATTCGGCGCCGCGGAACCGTGCCTCTTCCCAAATGTGGGGGTTTCCCGGAGCGGCTGTGCGGAGAGCCGCGAACGCCGGGGCGTCGTAATGGAAATTCCACTCCGCCCGGTCGAACCCTTCCTTCGCCGGGCCTTCGAGCCTGCGGACTTCCGTTCCATGCGAATCCAGGATTTCGATTTTGACGTGTTTGTCTTTCGGCTCCGATTTGAGCCAGTACGTCACGAAGGCGCCGCCTCCGTGAAGAAAGCGGTAGCTCTCGCGCGGCGCGAACAAGCGCACGGGAGCTTCCGACTTTTCTTTGGCCATTTGCTCGAGCGGCGAAATGTCGTCGAGGATGTAGATTCCGCGTCCGTAAGTGGAAACGACCAAATCATGGAAATGCTTCTGCACGACGGCCCACGAAACGACGGTGTGAGGCAGGCCCGCATCGAACATGGTCCAGTTGGCGCCGTCGTCGAGCGAGTAATAAAGGGCGTTGCCCGTCCCGGCGAAGAGCAAGCCCTTGCAATTCGGATCTTCGGCGATGATTCGGACATAGGAGAGCTCGCTCTTCGGTATTCCTCCGCTGATCAACTGCCAGGACTGGCCGAAGTCGGTGGTTTTGTAGATGAAGGGATCACGATTGTCCATCAAGTGGAAATCGAGGCTGACGTAGGCGGTGCCCGCATCGAAGTGCGACGGCTCGATGCTCGTCACCGTGCCCCAGGCGGGCATTCCGCTGACCTTCTTCGAGACGTTGTTCCAGTGGCCGCCGCCGCCTTTCGTGTACCAGATCTGGCCGTCGTTGGTTCCGGCCCAGATCAAGCCTTTCTGGATTTGCGAAGGCGCAATCGCGAAAACCACTTCGCCGTAGAACTGGCCGAGGTTGTCGCCGACGAGACCGCCGGAAGAAATAATGCGGCTCGGATCGTGGGTCGAAAGATCGGGACTGATCACTTTCCAGGTTTGACCGGCGTCGGACGTCTTGAAGATGACCTGGCAGCCGTAATACACCGTGTTGGGATCGAACGGATCGATGGCCAGCGGCGGCGTCCAGTGGCAACGATATTTGGCCTTGTCGGGCGGCGAATCGAGGGTGTGGAACCAGGGACTGACGGAGCGGGCGCTCTTCACCTTCGCGTCCCATCGCGTCACCTCGTCGCCGTAGCAGGTGGCCCAGACGATGTCGGGATTGGACAGGTCGGGAAGGGTGAAGCCCGATTCGCAGCCGCCCATATCGTGGTCCCAGTCCGCTTCGGGAGACGTCCCGTATCCGAAGCCAGCCACGGACGTGCTGGGGCCGCGCATGTTCCCGTCGTCCTGCATGTTCGTGTAGAAATCGTAGGGAGTCTGGTTGTCGACCGCGACGTGGTACATCTGGCCGATGGGCAGCGAGACGCGATTGAATCCGCGGCCGTGAACCGTGGTGATGTTCAGGCCGCCGTCGTCGGTGACCACGAAGCGATCAGGGTTCGTGGGATCGATCCAGATGTCGTGATTGTCGCCGCCCCAGGGAACCTCGCGAAAGTTTTCGCCGCCATCGAGCGATTCGAAAAACGAGCTGTTCGAGATGTAGACCTCGTTGTCGCTGGCCGGCGAAACGGCGATGCGAATGTAGTACCCGGCGCGACCGATGAGCATGCGGTTGTGATTCACAACGTGCCAGTTTTCGCCGCCGTCGTCCGAGCGCCAAACCGAGCCCTGGTCTTTCGTTTCGATCAGCGCGTACACGCGATTCGAATTGGTAGGCGCGATGGCTACGTCGATCTTGCCGACGGGTGGCTTCGGCAAACCGTGCCCTTCAATGCGCGCCCACTTCGTGCCGCCGTCGTGCGAGACGTATACTCCGCTGCCAGGGCCGCCGCTGAGTTCGGCATAGGTGTGCATTTCGACTTGCCACATTCCGGCAAACAGTGTGCGCGGATTTTCCGGGTCCATGGCCAGACCGGAGCAACCGGTGCGCTCGTCGGCGAAGAGAACGCGATCCCAGTGCTCGCCGCCATCCATCGAGCGGTACACGCCGCGCTCCTGCTGCGGACCGGTGGTGCGGCCCAGCGCGCAGACAAAAACTTCGTTCTCGTCCTCGGGGTTCACGAGGATGCGACCGATGCGGCCCGTGTGGTCGAGCCCCATGTGCGTCCACGTCTTGCCCGCGTCGCTCGATCTGTAAACGCCGTCGCCCATGACATCGCTGTCGCGGATCGCCCAGGCTTCTCCGGTGCCGACCCAAACGACGTTGTGGTCTGACGGGGCGACGGCGAGGGCGCCGATCGCTTGCGCCGGTTCTTTATCGAAGATCGGGAGCCAGCGATTGCCGCCGTCGGTCGATTTCCATACGCCACCCGAGGCGGCTCCGGCGTAATATGTGCTCGGATCACCGGGCACCCCGGCGACGGAGGCGACGCGATTGCCTCGCACGGGTCCGACGAAGCGAAAGCGGAATGTATGTTCGTGCGGCGGCCCAAACCTTCGTTGCGCGAACCCGGGCGCGGTAAAGACGGCAAAGCCCAGAAGAAGTCGACAAAAACGTGCGAGCCAGACATCTACACCGAAGGACGTTTTAGTGAGAACGACGCGCATGCATGCCCCCTCGAAAAGGAGATAAAGATAATAGAAATAGCCAAATCGGGCGAACTATAGTTCACCGGATAAAATATGCAAGACTTTTTGGTGAGGCAGCAGGATCGAAGCGATCGAAGCGAAGGGGGTTGCAGGACGGGCCAAGAGTGTATAATGTATTCACGGCGCGGCCCTCAAAGACCGCGCGTTACTTGATTACTTTGTTCTTCCGGAGCTTCTCTGATTGATTGTCGGACTTAGCTCGAATTCTTCGGCGAGACTCGCGTCCGCCGGCTTTTTAAAAACGCTGGTTATTATCGCGTATGCCCGATCATTTTGAACGGCTCCGCGTTGTTGACTCCCACACGGGTGGAGAGCCGACGAGGATCATCGTGTCCGGCACGCCGGCCCCGCCGACGGGATCGATGGCGGAGCGCCTGGAATGGTTCCGTCGGGATTACGATTCCCTTCGCAAGGTGCTGGTGAACGAGCCAAGGGGATCGGAAGTGATGGTCGGAGGCGCGCTGTTCGAGCCGAGCGATCCGGCGTGCGCTGCGGGCGTGCTGTATTTCAACAACGTCGGCTACCTGGGAATGTGCGTGCACGGAACGATCGGGCTGATGGTGACGCTGGGCTACCTGGGGAAAATCAAACCCGGCGAGCACCGCATCGAGACTCCGGTTGGCGTCGTTACCGCAACGCTGCATAACGACGCGGAAGTGACGGTGGACAACGTCCCTTCGTACCGGTCCGCTTCGAACGTTGCGGTTGATGTGCCGGGCTATGGAAAAGTGAGCGGCGACGTGGCATGGGGCGGAAACTGGTTTTTCCTGGTCAACGAACATCCGCTCGAGCTTTCCTCCCCGAACATCGAGAAGCTGACTGATTTTGCCTGGGCGGTTCGCCTTGCTTTGCAGCGCGAGCGGATCACGGGAGCGGACGGCGCCGAAATCGACCACATCGAGCTGTATGGCGCGTCGAAAATTCCGGGAGTGAACAGCAAGGGCTTCGTGCTCTGCCCCGGGAAGGCGTACGACCGGTCTCCCTGCGGCACGGGGACGAGCGCCAAGCTGGCTTGCCTCTATGCGGACGGCAAACTGAAACCAGGACAGACCTGGCGGCAGGAAAGCATCGTCGGCAGCATTTTTGAAGGGACGATTCGAGTGAACAACGGGTACCTCCTGCCCAGCATCAAGGGATCCGCGTTCATCACCTCTGACGCGAACATCATCGTGGATCCGCTCGACCCCTTTCGCTTCGGAATACCGTAATGAAGCCCGTCGCCGATGTAATTGTCGCGGGCGCGGGTATTGTCGGTGCGGCGTGCGCGTACGAACTTGCTCGCGAAGGCGTGCGCGTTTCCGTGGTCGATCGGGGCTTTATCGGCTGCGGCGCCACATCGGCGGGAATGGGACACATCGTAGTGATGGACGATTCCGAGCCTCAATTTGCGCTGACACGTTATTCGGAAACATTGTGGGACGAACTCGCGCCCGAACTTCCCGCCGAAGTGGAATTCGAACGCTGCGGGACGATCTGGGTCGCCGCCGATGAAGAGGAAATGGGCGAGGTGCGACGGAAGTTCACGTATTACACACAGCGGGGCGTGGCTGCGAGCATTCTCGATTCGCGCGACCTGGCGGATGCAGAGCCGCGGCTGCGAAGGCCGCTTGCGGGAGGACTGCTCATTGCGGGAGATTCCGTCGTCTATCCGCCGTGCGCGGCGGCGCATCTTCTGGATCGCGCTCGCGAACGCGGCGCCACGCTGCATCTCGGCAAAGCAATCGCGGGGCTGGGGAATGGGAGCGCCGCTCTCGCCGACGGCTCGACGATGACCGCCGATCGCGTCGTCAATGCCACGGGGCACTTTGCGCCGGCGCTGACGCCGGGCGTGAGCGTAAAGCCGCGAAAAGGCCATCTTGTAATCACGGATCGCTATCCGGGAATGATTCGGCACCAACTGGTTGAGCTTGGCTATCTGAAGAGCGCGGCTTCGTTGACGGCCGATTCGGTGGCCTTCAACGTTCAGCCGCGGAAGACGGGGCAAGTCCTGATCGGATCGTCGCGGCAGCATGATGTGCCGGACACCGGAGTCGACGCCAACATCGTTGGCCGCATGCTGGAACGGGCGTTCGAGTACATCCCAGCGCTGCGCTCCACCTGCTGCATACGCACGTGGACGGGCTTTCGCGCCGCGACGCCGGACAAATTGCCGCTCATCGGGCCATGCGCGGAGGATCCCACGGTGCTGCTGGCGACCGGACACGAAGGCCTCGGCATCACGATGTCGCTTGCCACGGGACGGCTGGTCGCCGACCAGATTCTCGGCCGCAAGCCTGCAATTCCGCTGGAGGCGTATCTGCCCTCGCGGCAGATGACAGGCGCACAGGCCTAGCATGATTGCAATCCGCGTGGACGGCACGAACATTCAGGTTCCCGAAGGAACCAGCGCCGCCGCGGCAGTGATTTTGTCAGGTGGATTCTCGCGAACGTCAGTCTCCGGAGAACCGCGCGCCCCTTTCTGCGGAATGGGGACTTGCTTCGAATGCCGGTGCGAAATTGACGGCGAAGCCCATCAACGCGGATGCCAGGTGTTGTGCAGGCCCGGCATGGAAATTCGAGCCGATTCCGGAGCGGCGGCGGCTGCTGCCACCGGCAAATCAAGAGACGCGAGCGGAAACGGAACGAAAGCTGCGCAGCTGCACTTTGAAGTGGTGGTAATCGGCGGCGGGCCGGCCGGAATTGCCGCAGCGGTGGCGGCTTCAGAATCGGAGCGCAGCGTGGCCCTTATCGACGATAATTCGGCCGCCGGCGGTCAGATCTGGCGGGGCGAAGGCGCCAAGGGTTCCGACTCCGAAGCTGCAAAGTGGCTTCGTCGCTTGCGTCATTCTCCCGTGCAGGTGAATTCAGGCGCGAAGGTATTTCATCTGGAAAACGGGAGGCTGGCGGCGGAACTGGATGGCGGCCATCTGGAAGTCTGCTATCGCGAATTGATTCTTGCCACCGGCGCGCGCGAGCTATTTCTGCCCTTTCCCGGGTGGACGCAGCGCGGAAGTTTTGGGGCGGGCGGGCTGCAGGCGCTGCTGAAAGCGGGGGTTTCGGTCGAGGGAAAGCGTATTGTGATCGCCGGCACGGGGCCGCTGCTGCTCGCCGTCGCCGCGTACGCGCGCAAGCAGGGCGCGAAGATCGTCGCGATCTGCGAGCAGGCGGAATGGAAGAACCTGGCTCGCTTTGCGATGACAACGACGCGCGCGCCGGGAAAGTTGAAGGACGCGCTGCGGTTCGGATGGGCGCTGCGGGGAGTTCCCTACTGGACAAGCGCGTGGCCCGTTGCTGCTCTCGGGCGCGAAGAGCTGGAAAGCGTTCGCGTCTTGAGAAAAGGGAAGATTCGCGAACTCGCCTGCGACTACCTGGCGTGCGGCTTTCATCTTGTGCCGAATCTGGAGTTGGCCAGCTTTGCGGGCTGCGCGATCGAAAACGGATTCGTCGCCGTCGACGAATTTCAGCGAACGTCAGTTCCACGCATCCACTGCGCCGGCGAGACCACAGGAATCGGCGGCCTGGAGAAGTCCCTGGTCGAAGGGCGCATCGCGGGATATGTCGCGACAGGAAACGAAAAGGCGGCAAGGCATCTCTTTTCAGAACGGGCGGGCTGCACACGTTTTGCGGCGGCGATGAAGTCTGCGTTTCAGTTGCGGCGAGAACTAAAGTCTCTGCCACAGCCGGAAACGCTGCTCTGCCGCTGCGAGGACGTTCCGTTCGGACTCGTGAACCGCTTTGATTCGTGGCGCGCGGCGAAGCTGCAGACACGTTGCGGAATGGGAGCGTGTCAGGGGCGCGTATGCGGCTCCGCAGCGGAAGCCCTCTTCGGCTGGAAGATCGATTCCGTGCGTCCGCCAGTATTCGCTGTCGAATGCGGCAGCCTTGCGGCTGTTTCGTGCGCGGGGGCAAGCGGGGCGAATCAGAGTGAACGTGCTTGATGGACCTGGAGGCAAAATCATGAAGTGGAAGGGCGTTATTCCGGCAATCACAACGTGTTTTGACGAGAAGGGCAACGTCGATCACGGGTTCATGGCGGATCACGCGCGGTGGCTCGTGGAAAACGGGTGCACCGGCGTTGTGGCGCTTGGTTCGCTGGGCGAAGGAGCAACGCTTTCGTTCGATGAGAAAGCCGGGATCCTGCGGAATCTCGTGAGCGCGTTGCGAGGGCATGCGCCTGTGGTGGCATCGATTTCCTCGCTTACGACGGCGGAGTCCGTGTCGCTGGCGAAAGCCGCGGCCGAGACCGGCTGCGATGCGTTGATGGTGCTTCCGCCCTACGTCTACAAAGGCGACTGGCGCGAGATGAAAGCGCACGTGGCGAGCGTTTTCAAGGCCACAAAGCTTTCGTGCATGCTGTACAACAACCCGATTTCCTACGGCACGGATTTTCTGCCCGAACAGATTCGAGAGCTTGCGTCCGAGCATCCAAGTTTTCATGCGGTGAAGGAGTCGAGCGCGGACGTGCGCCGCGTGAGCGCGATTCGCGCCCTGGTTGGCGACCGGCTGGAGGTTTTTGTCGGCGTCGACGACGCGATTGTCGAAGCGATCGGCGTTGGCGCGACGGGCTGGATTGCGGGCCTGGCGAACGCTCTCCCGCGCGAATCGGTTGATTTGTTCAATTACGCAACGGAGGGAAAATCGGCGCAGGCTTTCGAGCTTTACCGCTGGTTTCTTCCTCTGCTCAGGTTGGACACGGTTCCGAAATTCGTTCAACTGATCAAGCTGGTTCAGGAAGAACTCGGAGTCGGAAGTGGGCGCGTGCGAGCACCGAAGCTGGAAATAGCCGGAGAGGAGCTCGAAACGACACGGAAGCTGATCGGCGATGCGATGCGAAGCCGGCCCAAATCGGCGAGCACGGAATTGCGAGCCGCGACGCGATCGGCTTGACGCCATCACATTCAGAGAAGCGGACAAGCGAAAGAGACGCCACATCGGCGGAAATCGGAGAGACTATGGCAGCTACAGGGAGATCATTTATCGGGTTTCGCGAAGGCGCGAAGGGCAATACGACATTTCGAGCATATAACCCAGCGACCGGAGAAGCGCTCGATCCGGAATTTCAAGCGGCCACGCCGGAGGAAGTGGACCTGGCAGCGAGGCTGGCCGCCGAGGCGTTCGTTTCGTTTCGCGAGCTCTCGGGCACGGCAAAGGCCGAGTTTCTGAACGACATCGCGCGAAATATCGAGGCGGTGGTCGAGCCGCTTGTCGAGCGCGCGCATTTGGAAACGGCCTTATCCAAGCCACGTTTGCAGGCGGAGACCGCGCGGACGTGCAATCAATTGCGGCTGTTCGCCCAGGTGCTACAGGAAGGCTCGTGGGTGAACGCGCGCATCGACCGCGCCGATCCGAGCCGAAAGCCGCTGCCGAAGCCCGACATTCGCTCGATGTGGCGGCCGTTGGGACCGGTGGTCGTTTTCTCGGCGAGCAATTTCCCCCTGGCGTTTTCGGTGGCGGGCGGCGATACGGCGTCCGCGTTCGCCGCTGGCAATCCCGTGATCGTGAAGGCGCACTCGGCGCATCCGGGGACAAGCCAGATCGTTGGGGAGGCGGTACGCGCCGCGGTACGAGCGCGCGGATTGCACGAAGGCGTCTTCTCGCTGATCTTCGGCGCGGGGACGTCGGTTGGCACGCAGCTCGTGCAACATCCACTCCTCAAGGCCGGAGGGTTCACAGGTTCGACCGGCGCAGGAAGGGCGCTGATGAATCTGGCTGCGGCGCGTCCGGAGCCGATTCCGTTTTATGGAGAGCTTGGCAGCACAAATCCGGTTTTTCTGCTGCCGGGCGCGATGCAAACGCGCGGCGCGAAGATTGCGGAAGATCTGTATGGCTCGTTCACACTGGGCGCCGGGCAATTCTGCACCAAGCCCGGACTGATCTTCTTTTCCGAAGGAAAGACGTCCGAGCCATTCCTCGGTGAGTTGAAGAGCAAGGTGGCGCAAGCGCCGGAATTCGCTCTGCTCACGAAAGGCATCAGCGGCGATTACGACAAGGAGGCGCGAAACCGCAAGCAGCGCCGGGGCTTGAACGTGATCGCAGAAGGCGCGCAACGCAGCGCAACGAATCCCTACTCTGCGAGCGCGACGCTCTATGAGACGGAAGTCTCATCGTTTCTGGCCGAACCTGAACTTTCCGGGGAGCATTTCGGCCCTTCGACCCTGCTGATCCGCTATGCAAGCAAAGAGCACATTCTGGAAGCAGCGCGCAATCTCGAGGGGCACTTGACGGCAACGATTCACGGCACGGAAGAAGATTTGCGGGAATTCTCCGAGCTGATCTCCATCCTGGAAAATAAGGTCGGGCGCATTCTGTTCAACGGGTTTCCGACGGGCGTCGAGGTCTGTCATGCGATGGTCCACGGCGGGCCCTATCCAGCAAGCACCGATGGGCGAACCACTTCCGTAGGCACGCAGGCGATCTACCGTTTTGCGCGGCCCGTATGCTACCAGAACCTTCCCGACTCGGCGCTTCCCGCCGAATTGAAGAACGCGAACCCGCTCGGCATCTGGAGATTGGTGGACGGCAAAATGGCGCAAGAGGCGCTATAGGCGGTTTGCGCGGATCAAGGGGGCCCACGAGGCATATTCGCCTCGACCAGTGCAAGCCAGACGCCCTTCGGCTCCTCCCCGGACAAGCCCCGGCCCGGAAAGGTACGCGTCGATAGCAGTTGGATGACTGCGCGGTCTATCGCGACTTGAAAAGCTCGATGCGCACGTGCCACATGGTCGATTTCCCCGGCTGAAGAAGCACGACACCCGTGTCCTGCCCGTGCCAGATTCCCCTGTACGGATCGGCAAGATTGAATTGAGGCTCGATGGCGACGAAATCCTTGTCGGGGGGCGCATAGATCTGAATGGCTTTGATGTGCGGCGATAAAGCGCGAACGCGCAGTCCATATTTCGCGGCGGGATCAGTGAGTTCGATCGTGGCACTGTGGTCCGGATCGTAGTCGAGATTGGTGAAGCAGTCGTCCACGAAGAGATCGCCGAGCGCCCTGCCCTCCGGGGCTGTGAAATCGTACGCAGTACCTTTCACCGGCACGAGTCGTCCTGTGGGAAATACATCGTTGTAATTGTTCACGAGCGCGCGCGTGTCAGCGGGGACGTGCAAGCGCACCTGCTTCCGGTCGCCGCTGGGAATCTGGAAGTAGGGATGGAAGCCGATGGCCATCGGGTCTTCCTGCGCGCCGACGTTCTTGGCGATGACGTAGACATCGAGCGAGTCGTTCTTCAGCGTCATGCCGATGTTCACGTTCGTTTCCGAAAGCCAGTGCCTGCCGAAATTTCCGCCCCGCAGCAACGCAAAAACCGTCGACTCCTGAGGGCCGTTGTGCGCCTTCGCGTTCTGAAACTTCGACGTCAGGATCAGCCCGTCCATCGCGACGGCTTCGGCGCCGGGCTGCGGCCCACGCCAATTCGCCGGAAGAGAGAGATGGTGACCGTCAATGAGTGCGGCAATCGTTTTCCCATCCGGCGAAAGCTTGCCTCGAATCCGATTCGCATACGGCAGCAGCATGGCGGCGCCCAGTTTGAAGGCGTTGTTGCCGAACTCGTCGTTGCCGGTCTCGAGAAACGTCTTCGCGGCGGTTAAATCCATCGTGGTCAGGAGGTCTATATCGCCCTTGCCCGGCAGATACGCTTTGATTTGAAACAAATTCATGCCCACTCCGGGAAGCACGACCGCTTCGAGGAATTGCGGCTTGTTTGCCTCAAGCGATCGGGGACGCGTCAGAACAACGACCGGCTCGCCTCCAATGGAAATGGGCTCGGCTGCCTGAGCGGCGAGCGCGACGGCCGCAGCGGCGTTTGCAGAAGCTGTGTCAACAAGCCTGGCTAGAGATGTTCGGACCGCGAGCGCGGCTGCCAGAACGATGGTTACGAGTATCGCGGTCCTGTTCATCTTCATCCGCCGACCTTCATCGCTTATCCATTCTGTTGCGGCTCACTTAAGATACTGGTTGATCCAGTTCACCCAACGCGTGAAGACGTCGCTCGCCCGGACTGGATCGCCGGGAAAATGCCCGCCGACAGGATACGCGATGAACTTCGTCGTGACCCCGTTGTCCTTCAGCGCGTGATACATCTCAAACGACTGAGGAATCGGCACCCGAAAATCCCCGGTGTCGCACAGGATCAATGTCGGCGTGTGAATCTGCGTCGCATATGTAATCGGCGATTGCTCACGGTAAATTTTCCAGTTGTCGCCTACCCATGGCGAGCCGCCCATCGAGTAGTAGTCGATGCGGTTGCCGTCGGAGATCGTGGCCTCGACGGTCAAGTCGTTGACCGCCGCGCCTGAAACGGCCGCCTTCCAGATTTGATAGTGGCCGATCATCCACGACGTCATGTATCCGCCGTAAGACCATCCAGAAACCGCGATCTTGTCCGTATCGACAATTCCCATTTTTTCCACGGCGGCGAGGCCGGCCATGACGTCGCGCCCGGGCCCGTCGCCCGCATCGCGATCGATGGCGCGCTGATAGGCGTTGCCGAGATTGTCGCTGCCGCGATAATTCGGCTCGAAGACGAGGTATCCCGGCGACGCGAGAATCTGCGGGAGCGGGCTGAAGCTCATGGTAGAGCTGGCTTGAGGCCCGCCGTGAATCAGCAGCACGAGCGGATATTTCTTGTCCTTCGAAAAATCGGGCGGAGGGACAAGAACGCCGTCCTCCCGAAATCCGTTGGGGCCCTGCCATTCGACGCTCTGCGGATCCCCGAGGTGAATCGTGGAGATCCAATCGTTGTAGTGGGTCAAGAGGCGAGGTGCTGCGCTGGCCGAGGAGAGGTAGTACAGCTCTGTCGGGTGGCCGGGCGCGCTTCCCGTAAAGGCGACGTCGCCCTTGGGGCCGACCGTCGCGTCAACCCAGAAGGACCATGAAGGATCGATATCCCCCAAATCCAGCTTTTTCGCTGCGCCCCCGAGCGGCTGGAGCCACATGGACGTGCGCGTCCCGTCGTGGCCGCCGACGAGCAGCGACTTGCCATCCGGCATCCAAATCGCGCGCTGAACGTTCCGGTCGATCCCACGCGTCACGTCGTCGCCGCCGGAGTTAGCGCTCGCGCTTTCGTTGACCGAAGCAACGAAGATTTCGTTCTGATTGTTGGGATCCCCGTTCAGGTAATACCAGTAGGCAACGCGCGAGCCGTCCGGCGAATAAACTCCGGCGCTCTCGAATTTTTCGTGCGAGGTCAATTTGCGCATGTGACCCGTGGCGACATCGAGGACCTGAAGGGTCGTCTCGTCACCGTCGCCGGGCTCGGGCGTCTCCTGACGGGTGATCAACAGCGATTTCCCGTCGGGCGACCATGAAAGCGGAGAAGACGGCGGGGACGGTGGAAACACGACCGGAAGGCTCCAGGCGCCGGCGGTGATGCGCTTCGCGTCTCCACCATCCGCCGGCACCGTCCAGACGTGCGACGACTTTGCCGCAGCCGTTTCCAGATCGTCCGTGTCGCCCACTTCGAACGCGTCGTGATGCTCTTTGATGGCCTTCTTGTCCCTGGGGTCGGGCGTGACGAACGCGATCATTTTGCCGTCGGGGCGCCACGCAAATTGTTCCACACCGTCCGGGCCGTGCGTGATCTGCCGCGCATCTCCGCCGTTCATAGGGAGGATGAAAATCTGCGGCTGCGGGTCTTCGTCGTTCTTGTCTTCCGTGGCGCCCTCCGGATCGGCCGCGGTTGCGAGAAACGCCAGACGGTCGCCGCTCGGCGACCAGCGCGGAGAGCTGGCGCCCTTGCGCGTCGTCAGCGTGCGCTGCGCGCCGGAAGCCAGGTCGACGAGCACCAAGTCACTATCGAAGCGATCCTTCTTCATGTTCACGCGCGAGACCACGACAACCACCGACTTGTCGTCCGGCGAAATCTGTGGGTCGGCGACGCGGACGATTTTCTCCAGGTCGGCAATCTGAAAACCCTCCTGGTCGCGCGTTTGTCGGTCGGCGGAGGCATGCGGTTCTGCCGGAGCAGTTGCGGGCGGTAAGGCCGTCGCCGAAGAACGTTTCCCCGCCGCGCGCGCTTCCCGATTTTGCACAGCAGCATGCGGCTGGCCTGCGGTCCGTGCAGCTACAGCCACGAGGATGACGAAAGTTCGAGCGATCGGGGAAATCGTCACACGGCGGCGCACAGCGGTCTTGGTTTTCAAGGTTCATCTCCGCTCGGTTTGAATCTTGGGTACGGGATGCTGACACTACGCCGGGACGCGGGGATTCGTCAATCGGCTTCGGAGCCGGTTTCGGAGCCGCCGGCAGAAATGAGCGTGGCGACGAGGCCGGTTATCCGCTAAGATCTGAGATTCTGCTGACGCGCGCTCTACTCCGGGGTGGTGCAATTGGTAGCACATGGGCCTTTGGAGCCTAGAATCCTGGTTCGAGTCCAGGCCCCGGAGCCACTTCCTTCGCTCTCCGAGGCGGTCCTCCTGATGCCGGACACGGAGTTCCCGTGGCTGCGGCGTGATTGCGATTTCGGCGGGCGGGCTCTCAGGCGGCCGAAACTTTCCTTCTGAGTTTTGGTGCCCTTTTTAGCCTCGCGGCGGCGCGCCGAAGAAGCAGCTCGAATTCCTGATCGGGAGCTTTGGACTTCTTGATCGCGGTCACTTTGCGCCTCGGCATTCCCCACCTCCTTGATGCCGGTTGCAGCGGTGCTGGCACCTCGCTGCCGCTTTTGACCGGAGATTAGTCGCGCGCAAAAAACGTGTCAAGTCAATTTCCGTCAATTTCCGTCAATTTCCGTAAAATATCGTGCGCTGAAGAATTAATTTGTGCGGAAAGGGCGCTCTGTCGGAAAGGGCGCTCTTGCAAGCCTGCGCCGCAAATCTTACTCTATGCAGCGCCAATGAATTCCCAACTCCTGTTCGACGGCGTGATCTGGTATATCGCGTTCTTGTTTTCCACAACCTGCCATGAAGGGGCGCACGCCCTGGCTGCGAAGGTCGGCGGCGATCCGACCGCGTTCGAGGGCGGACAAGTAACGCTGAATCCGATCCCGCACATTCGACGGGAGCCCCTGGGCATGGTAATCGTCCCGATCGTTTCGTTCATCTATGCGCACTGGATGATGGGCTGGGCGAGCGCGCCCTACGACCCGGACTGGCAGCGGCGTCATCCGCGACGGGCGGCGTGGATGGCTTTGGCCGGCCCGGCCGCCAACTTTTCGCTCGTTCTGTTCGCGGCTATTTCGATCCGTATCGGGATTGCGGCCCATTTTTTCCGAATGCCCCAATCCGCTTCCTTCACTCACATCACCGAGGCTGCCGCCCCGGGTACGGCAGAGCTTATCGCGACATTCCTAAGCGTTCTGTTCGTCCTCAACCTGGTGCTGGGCACTTTCAATCTGTTGCCTGTGCCGCCGCTGGACGGACATACAGGCATCACTCTGCTGATGGGCAAAGACGCCGCGTTACGATTCCTGGACTGGAGTCGAACGTACGGGCTGGGGATGGTGGGGCTGCTCCTGGCATGGGTCGTTTACAATAAGCTGTTCGAACACATCTTTCGCATTTCGCTGGCCGCTCTCTATCCAGGATCGTCCTGGGGATGACGTGCGCGCCAGAATCTCGCTGGTTCATGTCGTTGGTTCAAATCCGCACAGGAGTCATTCAAGGGAACACGCCGACCGTTCCGACACACCGGTGAAACACGCCAAGTGGCTCCAATAAAAGGACCTATTGAAGGGCCGTTTGGCATGCCCGCTGCAATGCCAACCTGACGTGAGGTAAGAACATGGACGGCCAGTCGGAAATGCTGAGCAGTTGCGGCGTTGAAGCATCGGGATGGGATGCGGCGGACAATTTCTTTGTCGAGAAAACGGCGCTGCGATGGCGGGGTGACGATAACGAAGAGGTTCACCTGCGGTGCTCGCTCCAGCCGGGAGCCATAATCTTCCTCCGGCGGCTTCATCGCGGCGGCGACAACTTCCCGATCGCCTACCGCGCCGCCCGCATCGAGCAGCGAAACTCGGACGGGAAATCACGCGTTCTCCTCTCGCCGTTGCGCCGGCGCGAAACGCATAAGGAAGAGTTCGCGCGCTGGCAGAATTCGATTCGCGTGGCCTGAGCGCCGGTTCCGGCCAATCCCCGCCCGAAGCCGGTCAGCCCTTTCAGGCTCGGCCCGTGCCAGGAAAGTGCAACAAGGGCTGGGCGCTGCCCATCGATCGAAGTTCCTCAAAGACGAATTCGCTGCAACATTTCATTCTGGGACGCTTCCGTGCCGTTTCGGAATGCTCCGCCGCCGTACATCCCCGCAGATTTGAATCAAACCGCGCGCGCCCACACCCGATTCGCCGCTCCGGAAGTGTAACGAAAGCCTGCACGTAAGCAACGTTGCGTCTGACTCGTAGGCAGAGCGCTGTTGTGCTCACCGAACAGGCTGGCAAGAGGCGTGCCTGTGGCGTAGTCAGAGGGGACTTACATGACGTCGACGGCAACTATCGAACGGCCGGCCTTCGAAGCTGCGCGAAAGAATGTCTCGATATGCGTTCTGGACGACGATCCCGCACAGGTCGAATTGGTCGTGAGCCGCCTGGAAAGGTCCGGGTACTCGCTTCTGGGAACGACGAACCCGCAGGAGGCCCTGCAGAAAGTCCGCCTGGGCGCCTGCCGCGTCGTTCTTGCGGGTTTAAAGATGCCCGGAATGGACGGTTTGACATTCCTCGAAAAGACGCTGCAATCCGATCCGGGAGCCTACGTGATCCTGGCGACCGGATATTACACGGTGGACTCGGCGATCGATGCCATCAAAAAAGGCGCCTACGACTATCTTTGTAAGCCCATCGATTTTGTTCGCCTGGAGAGAACGCTGGACGAACTCGCGGAGGTATTCGGCAAGAGAGGCGAGATTCGCGAGCTCGAGGAAAAGCTCTTCGAAAACTTGAAATTCCATGGAATCGTTGGCAAAAGCCCGGCGATGTTCGACGTTCTTGATCTGGCCAAAAAGATCGCACGACACTATACGAACGTCCTCATCACGGGACCCACAGGTTCGGGAAAGGAACTTGTCGCGCGGGCGCTGCATCAGCTGAGCCCCGTAGCTCAGGAACGCTTCGCTGTCTGCAACTGCTCCGCTCTGGTGGATACGCTCCTCGAAAGCCAGCTGTTCGGACACGTCCGCGGCTCATTTACGGGCGCCAGTGACACTCGGCCCGGCCTCTTCGAATACGCCAACAAAGGGACCGTCTTTCTCGACGAAATTGGCGAAACGTCGCTCCAGATGCAGGCCAAGCTCCTGCGGGTCGTTCAGAATCGCGAGATCCAGCGCGTCGGCTCGCCGGAAGTGCGCAAGGTGGATGTGCGGATCATCGCCGCTACAAACCGCGATCTGCGCGCCGAAGTCGAGGCCAACCGGTTCCGCGAGGATCTCTTCTACCGTCTCAGCAGTATCGAGATTCGTGTCCCGGGACTGTCGGAGCGGCCCGAGGACGTTCCGGTTCTGGTGCAGCACTTCTTGAAGAAGTACGGGCAGATGTACGGGAAAACATTTCGTGGGCTCTCGCGCCGCGCTCAGATCGTGCTGTTGCAGCACGACTGGCCGGGAAACGTTCGCGAACTCGAAAACGTAATCTCCAGCGCAGCCATCACCGCGAGCGCCGAATTCATCGACGTTTCGGACCTGCCCCAGCACCTGCAAAAGCCGCACGGCCGCGCGCAGGGTCTCGAGGAAAACTGGCGGCCGCTTCCCATGGCTGAAGTGCGGCGAATTCATATCCAACGCGTACTGGATTCCTGCCATGGGAATCGCGTCCGCGCGGCCCAGATCCTCGGTATCGGGCGCACCAGCCTGTACCGTTTCTTGAAGCGAACCGTCAATCCGCCGGCGGCTATGGCCAAGACTGCCGGCTAGCAAGCTTGCCGCTGGCTGCGCTTCATTCTTGCGCGTCGTCCGGTGACCGCTGTTCGATCGGCGAGAATCCAGTCCTTATTTAACCGGCGCTTCGATTCGGTTTCCTTCGGACACCACCAAGGCGCGCGGCCCGACCGAACGGGCCGCGCGCTTCATCCCCGCGCTTTCGGCGCGTGTCGCCTCACCCCAACCTTTGACAGCGGACGGTTTCAGTTCCGATCAGTTTCCGCTGGCTGTATTTCCTACGGGCGCGTAGGACGCACTGCGCAAAAGGGACTCGGGTAGCGAAAGCTGCGAGTCCAGGCGAACGATCATGCCCGTCTGTGCCGGTAGATCGACCTCCTTGCCTTTGCGGGCCACGACGTACGCGCTGCCGCCGACCAAGCCGATCACCGTGCCGCGCAGCACGCGGCTGAAGACGAGCCCGAGAGTCGAGCCGCCTGCCGTGCCGATCGCTACGTCCTCAACGTCGTTCTTGATGTTCTGCTTTTGCTCGACTACAACGCCCTCGACCGTTTGCAGGTCTTTGCGGCGGTTGCCCATATCCGTCGAGCCGGTGTAAATGGAGAGAATGCTCATGCGTGCCGGGAAGATGCGACTCTCAATCTCCACGGACCTGAAATTGATGTTCATGGACGCGCCGCCCCGGAACATGGAAAACCACCTGGGACGCTCCACGCTCATCACCGTGCCGTGGATCTTGGCGCCTGCTGGAAGCACGAGATGGTTGCCCGAAAACACCGGCTCAGCAACCACTGCGGTGAAAGGATCGCCATCGTGCGCGACTCGAGTACTCAAGCCGTTCAGCAGCGTAAGCCGCATTTGCGTCCCCGGAATGACGCTCGTATTCGTATCCTGAGCGCGAACTGCCGGAGTGAAAAAAACGGCCACCAGCGCCGCTACAGCCAGAACGGAAGCCTGCTTCATGCCCTTCCTCCTTGGGGGCTCAGCGTTCGCAAGCGCAAACGCCCAAGCCCGGGCCGCTCTCAGACGGCCAGCTATTCTCATTGGTGTGGAACTGCGCCCCGATCGAATGCTGGATGTTCGCTCAGGACATTTTCCGGAGTGACGCGGGACAAGCCCGAGCATTGCTCCGGGTGTCCCCGTTTCGTGGGGCTTGCCGCTGGCGTGCGGTGCGGGTGCGGAGGAAGCACCCGGTCGATAAGATACTCCTTTCTGCTGGAATGTTGCACCGAATTTCGAGGGCTTTTCTGAATCGCAACACTGCCCGGCGGGAAACGGCGTCATCCGGTGCCGAACGGGCACAGCCTCGGGCACGGGGACGACGGGCGCAGGCCAATGATCGTTGGAGAATCGAGGACGAAGCCGCGTTATCTGGGCGCTTTGGTACTGTCAGTTCCGCCGCCGGGGCGAGTCGTTCCCGCTTGGCCGACGGCGGTGCAAGCCATCGCCACGGCTGCGTCGGCGGAATGCGCCGTTTGGGATAGCACAGTCGCCCCGCTCCGCGAAAGCACCGTCACCTTGTTAACCTTAACGAGCCCGCCGAGGCCCGTGATTCCCTTCTTGCTCGTCCCCTTGTCGAACAGAACCGCGAAATCCGCCTTCGACTTTTCCTGCGTCACAGTCATCGCGGAGCAGTCGGAGGTGAAATCCTGATAGATGTCCACCATTTCCGGATTGTACCCGCCGTACAAGGCGCCCTCCGCGACGCTGCTGGACCTGCTGAAGCCTCCGGAGGCCGTCCACGACGCGCTGTCGCTTATGTAGACGTACGGTTTGGAAGGCTCCTTTTGTTGTGTCTCCGGGCTCGGCTCCCTGGACGCTCGTGGGGCGTTCTCGGTCGTGTTGTTCGTTTCGGAGGCAGCGGCCGTAGCGGATTGCTTGACCGAAGAATCGATCACGATTTCGTACCGGGCCACGTAGCCTACGTTTCCCATCGTCGTACGCACCTTGACGGTATAACCCTGTGGATCATAAAGGACGGTGACTTTTTCTCCGCAGGCCGCTTTCTCCACGAGTTGCAATGGGATCGCTTGCTCCTCGTCCTCCGTGACGGATACGTAGGCGTCGTCACCACACTTGACTGTGGCGCGGGTTCCCGTCGAGATCGTCTGCTGCGCCCACGCACCGCCAGCGCCTAGAATTCCGAAAAGACAAAACAGAAGACTCGCTTTGCTGACCATGATTGCCTCCGCCCAGTTTCACTCTCAAGCTTACGTGCCGTCTCATGACGCGGCAGAAGCGTTGCGGGGAATGTGTTGAACGTGTCAATGCAACAGACTCCTGAGCGCGAGCAAAGCGGGCGACGCGATGATCGACGACCGCACGGGGCTGCTATCCGCGGCAAGGAGTGCTGTGCTAGACTCGCGAAGCGGTCCCGCGCGAAAATTTCCTTGCGCGTGCGACGAGTCGATGGAACTTCGGGCTCTGTGCAACGAAGTCCCGTGAACCCCGCCAGGCCCGGAAGGGAGCAACGGTAACGGGTCAGCTTTGTGTGCCGCGGAGTACCCGAAGTTCCTCCCAACGCCCTGACGGGAGGGGCTGCGCGACAGGAGCGATTGCCGCATTCGAATGAGCTACAAAGTCATCGCACGAAAATATCGGCCGCAGACCTTCCGCGAGATTGTCGGGCAGGAACACGTCACGCGAACGCTGGCCAACGCGATCCAGTCGAACCGCGTGGCGCACGCATACATTTTCTCCGGCGTGCGCGGCGTGGGAAAGACGACGACCGCGCGCATACTCGCGAAAGCTTTGAATTGCGTGAAGGGTCCCACAGCAGAGCCCGACAACACCTGCGATTCCTGCCGCGCCATTGCGGAGGGCACCTCGCTGGACGTCCTCGAAATCGACGCGGCCTCCAACCGCGGCATCGACCAGATTCGCGAGTTGCGCGAGATGGTCCGGTATGCGCCCGCCGGCAGCCGCTATAAGGTGGTGATTCTCGACGAAGCGCACCAGCTCACAGACGAGGCTTCGAATGCGCTGCTGAAGACCCTCGAAGAGCCGCCCGAGCACGTGATTTTCATCCTGGCTACGACGCAGCCCGAGGACCTCGCCGACACGATCAAATCGCGCGCGCAGCTTTTCCAGTTTCGCTCGCTGACCTTCAAGGAAATCGCCGGCGAAATCGAACGCATCACGAAGCTCGAAAATCTTTCGATCGATTCCGGAGCCGTGGCTGTTCTGGCGCGCGCCGCCGAAGGCAGCCTGCGGGACGGGCTCTCGTTACTCGAGCAGGCCATCGCGTACAGCGGCGACAAGATCACCGATGCGCAGGTACGCGAGTTGCTCGGCGTAGTTGCGGAAAGCGTGCTCGATGAGCTGATCGAGGCCATCGAAACGCAGTCGGCCGAGCACGCTCTGAAGCTCGTTCATCGCCTGATCGCCGAGGGGCAAAATCTGCAGCATTTCTGCCGCGAGGCCATCCGTCACGTCCGTAACTTGCTTGTCGCGCGAGTGTGCGGCGCTGAATCCGACCTGCTTGCCGCGCCGCCCGGCGAGCGCCCCCGGCTCGCGGAGCAGGCTGCCAAGTTCGGTGAAGAGGACCTCACGCGCTTTTTCAATATTCTGCTCGTTGCCGACGAAGACTTGCGGCGCAAGCCCGATCCCCGGCTGCATCTGGAATTGGCTTTGCTGAAACTTGTGAACGCACAGCGCCTAGCGCCGTTAGAAGTGATCCTCGCGGATTTGCACGGCGGCCGTGGCTCCGGGCGCGCCGGCGATCCCCCAAGTGCGCCGCCACGCATGATGTCCGCCGCCGCTGCGTCGTCGGCGCCGGCAAGCAGCCCGCAGCTGCCGGGAAATTCGCGGCAGAGTTTCCCGGCTCCCGCGGCGCAGACGCCGGCAAACGTGAAGCAGAGTTTCGCTTCGTCGGCGGTCGCTGCTGCGTCGCCTGCTTCTCCGCCGGTGGCAACGCCGGTTCCGGCGTCGCCTCCGCGGATTGTGGCGCGGGCCGCGGAAGATGCTGCAAGCGGTCTCGGGGCGGCGCAGATCGACGCAATCAAGACGGCTCTCAAGGGACAGAAATTTTTATGGTCGATGATCGAGGCGGCCACGCGCTGGGAGGTTGAAAGCGGCGAGCTGCGCCTGTTTTTCCCCACCGAAAGCCGAGCGTTAGCGGAAATGTTGCAGGCGCGCGACCCGATGGAACGATTGCGCACAGTGCTCAACGACGTGATCGGGCAGCCGCTCCGCGTCTGTGTTAGACTGGAAGCCGGACGAGGATCATCGAACCGCACTTCGGAATTGCGCGCTCGATTCGAAGAAGATCCGATCGTCCGGGCGATGCTGGAACGTTTTGGAGGCCAGATTTCGAACGTGAAGCCTCCGAGCGAGGACTAACGTATGGAAGTCAAAGCGCTGCAGCAAATGCTTTCGCAGTTCCGTCAGGTGCAGGAGAAGCTCGAAAAGCAGATCGACGGAATTGTGGTCGAAGCGTCGGCCGGTGGCGGCATGGTGTCCGTGAAAATGAACGGGCAAAAGGTTCTCGTGGAAGTCCGCATCGAGCCCGAAACCTTCAAGAGCAAGGATCAGGAAATGCTGCAGGAACTCGTTCTCGCCGCAGTGAACGAAGCATCGCGCCGGGTGGACGAAGAGCTCTCCAAGCAAGTGAAGGATCTTACCGGCGGCATCGCCGGAATCCCCGGCCTGAAAATCCCGGGGCTATTCTGAAGCCGTCGCGCGCTCTGAAGCCCGTTTCTTCCCGTCCGCATTAGCGCTCCGAGGTTCCGTCGTTCGGTTAGCCGATCTGAAGTTTCGAATCATATTTCAACTCGTCGGCGTTTATCCCTGGCTTGATTCCCAGCCCGCCATTTTCGATTTCGCGATTTTCCTGATACGCTCACCCCATGCCCGACTTTGCGCCCTCCATCGCCCGTTTGATCGACGAACTAAAGCATCTTCCCGGCATTGGTCAGAAAACGGCCCAGCGGCTCGCTTTTCATCTGCTCCGCGACGACCGCGGTCAGGCGCTCGCGTTGGCCGATGCGATTCGCGAAGCGAAGGAAAAGATTCGCGAGTGTTCGGTGTGCAATAACATCACGGACCAGGATCCGTGCATTTTCTGCGCGAGTTCTTCGCGCGACAGGAAGCTGATCTGTGTGGTGGAGGATGCCACGAATATTCAGGCCGTCGAAAAAACGCGCCAGTTCAGCGGGCTCTATCACGTCCTTGGTGGCGCACTTTCGCCATTGCAGGGGATCGGTCCGGACCAATTGAAAATCAAGAGCCTGATCGAGCGCCTGAAGGGCGGCGCCGTGGAGGAAATCATCGTCGCCACGAACCCGACGGCGGAAGGTGAAGCGACCGCGGTCTACCTGTCGAAGCTGATCAAGCCGCTCGGCGTGCGCGTGACGCGCATCGCCATGGGCATTCCGGTCGGTTCCGACCTGGAGTACGCCGACGAGGTCACCATGCTGAAGGCGATGGAAGGCCGTCGCGACCTTTAGTTCCTGCCGGCTTGCACAATGCGGTTGTTGCTCTTCTTCCACGTGCGCTAGAATGCGGCTCCAGCCGCGAAAAGCGAGGTTTCGTTGAATTCAGCGCCAAACAAAGCCGCCGAGCCGCAACGCAAGGGCGAGTTTGAGAAATCGCTCGCGCGGCTCGAGGAAGTCGTCAAGCGCCTCGAAAGCGCCGACCTTTCTCTCGATGAGGCCATGAACCTGTTCGAGGAAGGCGTGAAGCTTTCGCGTGAATGCCAGAAAAAACTCGAAGAGGCGGAAGCGAAAGTTGAAATCCTGCTGAAGAAGGCCGACGGCAAAATCTCGGCGGAGCCATTCGCAGCGGAAGAGGAAGGCTCCTAGCCCGCGATTCTCTTCGCCCGGCACAATCATGTTGCGGCGCCCTCACGCATGACTCTCCCCAATTTTTTCGAAGCGGATCGGGCGCTCGTCGATACGGCGCTCGAACGGATCCTGCCGCCGGAAAATACGCAGCCCTCTTCGATTCATCACGCCATGCGCTACAGCGTGTTTGCGGGGGGCAAGCGCCTGCGGCCCGTCCTGTGCATTGAATCTGCGCGGATGTTTACGGAGGATGTTGCCGGCGCCGTGGAAGTCGGCTGCGCCCTCGAGTGCATCCACACGTATTCCCTCATCCACGACGATTTGCCCGCGCTCGACAATGACGACCTTCGCCGCGGTAAGCCCACTTGTCACAAAGTGTTTGGCGAGGCGCTCGCCATTCTGGCCGGCGACGCCCTCCTGACGCTCGCCTTCGAAACGCTGGCGAACGCTCCCGTCGATCCCGCGCGGCGCGTTGGCCTCGTTGCTGAAATCGCCGCGGCCGCTGGAACCGTGAATGGCATGGTGGGCGGACAAGTGGCCGATCTCGAAGCGGAACACAAACGCGCGAACGCAGCCGATCTTGAATACATTCATCGCTCCAAGACAGCGGCTCTGATTCGTTCATCGGTGCTCGCGGGCGCGATTGCAGGCGGCGCCAGCGACGATGAGGCCGCGCGCCTCGGCCGTTTCGGCGAAAACATTGGCTGGGCGTTTCAGGTGGTCGACGATATTCTCGATGTCGAGGAATCCTCAGCGGCACTCGGGAAGACGGCCGGCAAAGACCAGGCGCAGCAGAAGGCGACCTATCCCGGCTTGTTCGGGCTCGAAAAATCGCATGCCATCGCCCAGGAACTCGAAGGGAAGGCGCTCGGCGAACTCGCCTTTTACGGCGAACGCGCGGACCATTTGAGGGAGCTCGCCAGGTATCTCGTCACGCGCCGCTCCTAGCCGCCGTTCGATTCGCGGCTTTCCCCATGAAGAGAGACACCCGACCCCCTCGCGAGCAGAAAAAAACGAAGCAGGAGAAAGCGCGGCTCGATCTGTTGCTCGTTGAACGCGGCCTCGCACCGTCGCGCGCGAAAGCGCAGGCGCTCCTTCTTGCGGGTCAGGTTCGCGTGGACGGGCAGCCCGCTGCCAAGGCCGGAAGCCAGGTTGCACGCTGCTCGAAAATTGAAATTGTCGGAGAAAACGCTGGTTACGTCGGGCGCGGCGGGCTCAAGCTCGAAGGTGCTCTCCAGGATTTCCAGATTTCACCGGGAGGCAAAATCTGCCTCGATGTGGGCAGCTCCACCGGCGGATTCACGGATTGTCTTCTGCAAAACGGTGCGCACAAGGTCTACGCCGTCGACGTCACGATCGATCAGCTGGACTGGAAACTGCGGCGAGATCCTCGCGTCGTCCCGGTGGAACGCAATGCTCGATATCTGGCGGCCGGCGACGTCGCCGAGCCGCCTGCATTCGTTACCATGGACGTATCGTTCATCTCCGCGGGAAAAGTGCTGCCCGCCGTCGCGCCGATCGCCGCTCCTGACGCTGATTTTCTGATTCTGGTGAAGCCGCAGTTCGAACTCGAAAAGCGCGAAGTGGGCAAAGGGGGAATCGTTCGCGACGCGGCTCTACAGGAAAAAGCAATCGGCCGCGTCACCGCGGCGGCAGTGCAATGCGGACTCGAGATTCTCGGTGTGCGGCCCAGCCGATTGCCGGGCGCAGAAGGCAACCAGGAATATTTTCTCCACGCCCGGAAGCGCCAATAAAGTAGAATTCGGCATCGCCACCATGATCAAGACTGTGGGCATCGTCAGCAAGCCAATGAAAGAAATCGTGTGCGCCGTGGTGCCCGCATTGCTCGCGTGGCTTCGCGAGCACAAGATCAGAACGCTCGTCGACGATGAGACTCGCGACTGCATTGATGCAGGTATCGAAGGCACGCCCCGCGAATCGCTCGCCGATAAAGTCGACCTCCTCGTGGTGCTTGGCGGCGACGGTACTCTGCTGTCGGCAGCGAGGGCGCTGGGAGGTCACAGCGTTCCCATCCTGGGAGTGAATCTTGGTGGCCTCGGATTCCTCACCAGCGTGACGCTCGGCGAGCTCTATCCGGTGCTGGAACAAGTCATCGCCGGAAACTATCGCACGAGCGACCGGATGATGCTGCAGGCGACGGTTTTGCATGATGGCCAGGCGACCGATCCTCACCTGGCCCTGAATGACGCGGTGGTCAACAAGCAGGCCATGGCCCGCATGCTCGACTTTGACGTGTACGTGGACAGGAACCATGTGGGCCGCTATCGCGCCGACGGGCTTATTGTCGCAACCCCCACCGGCTCCACAGCGTACTCACTGGCCGCGGGCGGTCCGATCGTTCATCCCGACCTGGATGTGCTCGTGGTTACGCCGATCTGCCCGCACATGCTGACCAATCGCCCGCTGGTGGTTCCGGGCGCTTCGGAAGTGGGCGTGGATTTTTCTGCAGCAGACGAACCCGCATATCTCACTCTCGACGGCCAGACCGGCACTCAACTGGGTCTAAACCGTCGAATTACAGTCACCAAATCCGAGAACAAAGTGAAGCTGGTCCGGCCCTCCGACAAGACATACTTCGAAATTCTCCGCAACAAACTGCGCTGGAGCGAACGCTAGCGATAACGAGGAAGCCCGTCCGACGCCGGAGATATGCAAAGAAGAGCAGTGCTTGAGCGGGCCGGAAAGCTACTTGATCTTCAGCACCACCAGCGTGCGATCGTCGAAGGGATGCTGGCCGCCGGAGAAGTTGTGCACTTCCTCAAGGATATGGTCGGCGATCTGGTCCGGTGACGCGTGCTGCTTGTCAACAATGAGTTGGCCCAGGCGCTCGTGCCCGAAGAATTCGCCGGCGGCGTTCTGAGTGTCGCCGATGCCGTCGGAATGAAACACGACGATGTCGCCGGAATTCAAGATGAATGTCCGCTCGTCGTAGCTTGCATCCTCAAAAATTCCCAGAGGAAAACCGGCGACCCTTAGCTTCTCGCAGCGTCCGTTGTGCAACAAAAACGGCTGTTCTTGGCCGGCGTTGGCGATGCGCAGGCGACGCCTGCCGCGGTGCCAGGTCGCGAAGCAAAGCGTCATGAAACGCCCCGCGATCAAGCGGTCGCCTAGAAACCCGTTCACCGCGCGCAGCATGTTTGCCGGCCGCGGCTTCTGCACGCCGAGGCTGCGCAGCGTCCCGATTCCCACCGCGCCATAGAGCGCCGCGGCGCTTCCCTTCCCGCTGACGTCGCCGACGGCGATCCCCAGTTCCTGCGGTCCGTAGCGAATGAAGTCGTAAAGATCGCCACTCAATTCGCGCGACGAAACCACGCGCGCGGCGATTTCCAGGCCAAATTCGGGACCCGGCAGGCGAGGCAACAACGCTCCCTGGATTCGGCGCGCCGCGTTCAAGTCACGCTCCATGCGCGTCTCATCACGGCGTACCTGTTCGTAGAGGTTGGCGTTCTCAATCGAAACGGCAAGGTGCGAAGCGAGAATCGAGAGCACCTGTACGTGCTCCGGCGTGAAGTAGTTCGTTTGCGGGCTCTCGAGATCCATCACCCCTATGACGCGGTCCTTGTAGATCATCGGCACGGAAAGCTCCGAGCGCGTTTCCTTGTTGAGCATGATGTATCTCGGGTCGAGGCGGACGTCGGGCACCGCAATCGCCCTGCGCAGCGTCGCGGCGGCGCCCACGATTCCCTCATGGGGCGAGACGGCGAACTTCTCCAGCATGCTCTGCCCGAATTTCACGTTCACGCGATGACGAAACACCTTGTCCACCGGATCGTAGAGAAGAATGCTGAAAATCTGGTAATCGATCAGGCGCTTCGTGAGCTCGGCGGCGCGCCGGAGCACCTCCTCGACCTGGAGAGTCGAACTCGCCTCGCGAGCCACTTCGTTGAGCAGCAGCAGCGTTTCGGCCTGCCGCCGTGTGTTCTCGAAGAGGCGCGCATTCTCCACGGCTGTGCCGATGCGGCTGGCGACCAGCGTCAGGATGTTTTGTTGATCGGGAGTAAAGTAATCGAGGCGGCTGCTCTCGATGTCGAGCACGCCCACGACGCGTCCGCGCGCAATCAGGGGCACGGCGAGTTCGGAGCGGACCGAATCGATCGCATTCAGATAGCGCGGATCCTCGCGAACGTCCCCCACGCGGACGGCATGTCCCGTGGTGATCGCCGCGCCAATGATCCCGTCGCCCATGGGAACGCGCCAGCTCTTGACGACTTCAGGACGGTGCCCGATCGCAAACCTGAAATAGAGCTGATTCGAATTTTCCTCCGGCAGCAGGACCGCAAAAATCTCGTAGTCGATCAGGCGCTTGATCTGCGTCGCCGCCCTGCTCAGCACCTCATCGAGATCCAGAGACGTGTTGATCTCCTGGCTGATCTCAGTCAGGATCGCCACCGTCTCGGCGGAAATTTCCGGCTTCGAATTGAGTTCAGTCGAGTCCACGTGAATCCACAGCCGCCGCGATACCGTCGAGGCGCGCGACCGCTCCGAGCCGCCCCCAGGCCAAACCGCAGAATTCTGAAACCAAATCAGAATTGCTCGGCTTCTTTAAATCTTGCAGGTTGAAATATTATATCAGCCAGTGGCGTCAGGACGGCGTGGCAAGGACGCAGGAGCGAAACCGCCATGGCCCCATTGCCGTGACGCCTGGACGACGCCCTCGCAGAGCTGCCTCGACCGGGGCTCCAACGCCCGGAAGGAATTGCCTCTTGCAGAGTTGACGGCGGAGCTCCAATGCGAGCGATCAATCGTTTTTCCGGGTGGCGGCTGAAGAAAACAGTTTATACTCTCTCGATCGTCGAAGCGAAATTCCGGACACAGGAGAATCGCCATGCCAACCGATCAGGCGACCAGCGCCCCGTTGACGCCCACGGTCGTCTTCGAGAATCTGCAGGCGTTTCAGCGCACGGCCGCGTTGAAGGCGGCAATCGAGTTGGACGTCTTTCGCGCTGTGGGACAGGGACCGGGCGACGTAGCGTCGATCGCTCGCCACGCCCGCGCCTCCGAACGCGGGACGCGCATTTTATGCGACTACCTCGTCGTCATCGGTCTTCTGCAGAAGGTGGACGGACGATACCAGCACACCCCTTCGAGCGCAGCATTCCTCGATCCCACATCACCAAGTTGCCTGGCTTCGATGGCGCAGTTCCTGTCGAACCCTGAGATGCGCAAACCGTACGAGCACCTCTCCGACATCGTTCGAAACGGGCGGACTGTTCTCCCGGGAGAGGGCAGCGTGGAGCCTGAAAACCCCATCTGGGTGCTGTTCGCCCAGAGCATGGCGCCGATGATGGCGCCATTGACGGGCCCACTCGGAAAAATCGCGCTCGAAGGCCGCACGGGAGCAATGAAGGTACTGGACATCGCCGCGGGGCACGGCCTTTTCGGCATCGAGGTCGCGAAACAGAATCCCCAGGCACGCGTGACAGGGTTGGACTGGGCGCCGGTCCTGAGAGTGGCGCTGGAGAACGCGCGCAAGGCCGGCGTTCAGGACCGCTACGACATGCTGCCGGGCAGCGCTTTTGACGTCGACTTTGGCGGACCGTATGACGTGGTCCTGTTGACGAATTTTCTCCATCACTTCGACGTGGAAACCTGCGTCGGACTCCTGAAGAAGGTGCGCAGTTCGATCAAGCCGGGTGGATGCGCAGCGACGCTGGAGTTTGTTCCCAACGAGGATCGCGTCTCGCCGCCCATGCCCGCTTCTTTCAGCATGACAATGCTGGCCACGACCGTTGCCGGGGACGCCTACACGTTCCGACAGCTTGCGGACATGTACGGACAGGCTGGTTTCAAGAACGTCACTCCCCATCCCATTCCGCAGAGCCCGCATACGGTCGTTATGGGCCGGACTTAGCCTCGACGACTTCCATGGAGCGTTTGGCCGCCTAGCTGCGTTCGCGACAGGCGGCCTGCGCTTCTTCAACGATCTTCACGCTGGCGCTCGCCCCGATGCGGTTGGCACCTGCTTCGACCATCTTTTTCAGGTCTTCGAAGGTGCGGATGCCGCCCGCGGCCTTGACACCCATCTCTGCGCCTGCCACCGAGCGCAGCAGCCGCACGTCGTCCACGGTCGCGCCGGCGGGCCCGAAGCCGGTGGACGTCTTGACGAAATCGGAGCCGGCATTTTTCGCCGCTTGCGCGGCGCTCACTTTTTCGTCAGTGGTCAGCAACGCGCATTTGAGGATCACTTTGCAGATCGCGCCGCCGCGATGACACGCTTCCACGACGCCGCGAATGTCGTTTTCGACCGCCTCATGCTGGCCCGATTTCTTCAGCGCGCCAACGTTGATCACCATGTCCATCCCTCTCGTGCCTCAGCAGCGATTGCATGCCTCCGCCTCATGGATTTTCACTTGAATAAGAGTCGCGCCGAGTGGAAATCCCCGCCACGGTGCAGACGCGGCTCTTGGCTCCTCTTAACACCTTGAGGGCCTTCTGCAACATTCCAGGGATCACGCATACCGACGCGAACCGAGCATTCAGTGCTTCCTCCCAAACACGGCGGACGTCGCTGCGGGTCGCCTCCGGCTTCAGCAAGGTGTGGTCGATGAACGCGGGCGTATCCAGGCGGGATCGAGAGGTGCGCTCACGGCGCGATACTCCGGAGGCCGGCATCGCCTCTCCACAGCAAACCCGGCGGCCGCAACAATGCGCACTGATGCGCAAAAAGTGCGGCGATCCTTCTGAACGAAACGCTCGCCACATCGATTCACAATCTTCACGCTTGTGCGGCGGGCAGGCTCAGCACGCAAACATCCTTCAGATTGCGAAAATCGCTCGCAGTAATCCTAGTCCGTATCCGACGACCAATTGTTCCCTGGAATGGCGAAGCCGACGCAGTCGCCCTTCACATTCTTCAGCCGCCGCGACGGTTTGTCGAGGAGCGCCGCCACGCGCAGCGTTTTTTGTATTTTCTGCTGCAGATCTACAACAGAAAGCCGATCGTCAGCCCCGTATCCCGATATGTTCCTCCACCAGAATCACGTTCAGACCCTGGTGATGCTGCTGTCGAGATCCTTCAGCAGCCGCACCTGGCCGGAAGATTCCTTCCCCTTGCCGTAGCCGGACACCTTGGACCAATCCATCCAGTTTTCAGGCCTCATTTCGCGGACGAGTATCCCGAAGGAGCATGCATGTGCTCTTCAATATGCTGATATCAGGTGACGCGATTGCCCTTGAAGTCCTTCGCAAATTCAGTGGCGCGACTTCGCGCACCCGCTTTTGGATTGCGCCGCGGCTGCATCAAGACCTTAAACGTCTCTCCGCGGGCTTCCTGACCTTGCTGGAATCTGCCGCCGCGCCGACACTCCCGATCGTTCCCCGTATTTTTCATCCTCAACTCACGCCTCCTGTTCGCTGTGAAGGCGCGGCCTCCATCCTCATGCTTTCCGCCGCGCACAAGCTGCTGGGTCGCCCGTGGTGGTGGCGCAAAAAAGCGCGGCATGGAGCTCATGTTCGAAACGATCCATGCCGGCGGTCCGACGGTCGATCCGAGGCTTTCCGAGGCTTTCCTTGCTGCCTCCGG